>CALLRP010000062.1 GCA_938014335.1 uncultured bacterium | reverse complement strand
TTCCTTCATCATCTGCTCCGCCTGAGAAGAATTCGCCGCATTCTGCTGTATCATTGAGGTCAACTCCTCTAATGACGCCGAAGTCTCTTCATTACTCGACGCCTGCTCACTCGCCGCTGACGCCAGCGATTGACTGGCTTGTGACACCTGCTCCGCCGCCGATGTCACCTGCACCGCCCCCTCACGAATACGAGCACTCACAAATGCTAATGCCTTATTCAGAGACCGAGTCAACACAATACTGATAATTATCGCTACAATAACTCCTACAATCAATCCTAACATTACAAAAATACGCGTTTGTGTGATTATCCTTATCATCATGCTCGTCGCGGTCTTGTTGTCTGCTTTAACTGTATCCAGAAATTTATCAAATGCATCTCGTACCTGATTATAGTTGTCTACATTGATTGACAAAACTTGGTCTGACATCTTGCCGTATAATTCACTCGCCTTATCCGCTATAGATAATAAGTCATTAAAACCATTAAAGGTCTGTGTCATATCCTCGGTTATATCTTTCAATAATTGCTGAGCAGTATCTCTGTCCCCTTGCGTCAATGCAAGCTTTATTTTCTTGACCCCTTCATGAAACTTCTGGTGAGGTGTCCTTATCTTTTCGATAACATTGCTTATATCTTTATTTTCAGTCTTAAACACCGATAGCCACTTGCCGAAATTACACGCTGTATGGTCCTCTCCCCCTTCAAATCCATTCCCCGTTAATATGTAATCGCGAATCGCACTACATAACTTATAATGGTCCCCAATAAATTGCCGAATATCTCGCTGGAGTTCTGCCGGATTCTGAATATCATATGCTTCAAATGCTTTCGCATGTTGAATAAATTCCTCGTGATTCTTCCACCATTTCTCATGCAACGGTTTGAATTCTTTATATGCATTCTCCTGTTCGGGTGTCAGTCGTGTTTTTTCTATGATTTCAAAACCTTTTTTGAACTCTTCTGTTGCTTGCTCAAACCTTCTGTACTGCTGAGCTTTTATTTCTTTTGATATATGGGTAGATAACAAAGAGCTCTCGCCGGCTAAAACACGCGGATACTGGGCTCGCAGGATAAAAGTGTCCATCAAAGGCATAACTCGAGTAATCAAAATATTATTATTTTTGGAAATCTGCCATACGGAGACCAGTGCAATTATCCCTACAAGCACTAAAATCAAGGTGAGAAAACCAAAACCTATAGTAAGCCTCTTTCCTACTGTCATCTGCTTTTTCATAACTATACCTCCTTTATTTAATTTTTAATTTATTATATTTATATAAATGTAGTATTAATATTGTCACATTTTATTATACTATTTCAATATATTTTCATATATTTAAATCATTTAAGTTTTTTCTTTTAATCTATTTTTCCCTTTAAAATATTTGTAATTAATGCCTAATTTTTTCATCTTTGCTCTCAAAGTATTTGGATTAACACCCAAAAGTTCTGAACAACTCCCTTTGCCCTCAATTTTACCATTAGTTATTGATAAGATATATTCAAAATATCTTTTAATATACTCATCCAAGGTCAATATCTCATCATTTTCAAACTTATTTTTTTGCATAAAAATTATTTTATTCGATAATCCCAGAGCCATTGCTATTTCTAACTTCTTTCCATTTCCCAAAATAGCGGAACGGTCTATGACTGATGCTAACTCACGAACATTTCCAGGCCATGGATATTGACAGAGCAATTCTATGTCCTCATCTGTTGGATAAACGACAGGCAAACTAAAACGCTGTGCCGATTTTTCCGCAAAATATCGTGCCATTTCGGGAATATCTTCTTTTCTTTCTCGTAAGGGCGGTAGTATAATTGGAAAAACCGAAATTCTGTAATACAAATCTTCTCGAAACTTTTTGTCTATTACCATTTGTGCTAAATCTGAATTGGTTGCAGTTACAAGACGCACATCTACATGAATGGGTTCCTTCCCGCCTACTCTTTCTAACCATCCATCTTGTAAAATTCGCAATAAACGCACTTGTGCATTGAGAGGTAATTCACCAATTTCATCAAGAAATAAAGTCCCTCCATCAGCCCGTTCAAACCAGCCAATGTGTTTCTCAATTGCCCCTGTAAAAGAGCCTTTCTCATGACCAAATAATTGAGAATCTATTAACTCATGTGGGATAGCCCCACAGTTGACGCGTATGATAGGTCCCTGTGCCCTGTTTGAATTCTTATGCAATGCTCGAGCGATTAATTCTTTTCCCGTTCCGGTCTCACCCAAAATTAAAACAGGCAAATCAGAATTAGCTACTAACTTAACCCGCTCCATGACAAATTTCAATCCTGTACTTTCACCAATAATCTTCTCATCAAAAGAATCCCTCCCCAATTTTCTCAATAAGTTCATTTTCTCCGCTTCTTCCGCTTTTTTTAATATCTCCATTTCGAGAATACGAACATGGTTTGATAATGCCACTGAAAAAGGATTTTTGAGTGTTTTCAGGGTATATTCAATTTTATTAGGAATAATTTGATTTCTTTTTAATACGGCTGATAATATCCCCTCTATCTGGTTATCCACTTCTAAGGATATCATAAATACGGAGGAGAACCACTCCGGCTCATAGAATGGGGATAATATATGGAAAATATAATCCTGAGCCCAGCCCGATGTCCCCTGTATTACTCTATTTTCCGTACCTAATTTTTTTAATTGTTTCATAATCTCTTCTGTTAGATTTATGTGACTATTTTTATGTATTTTTACCGTATCCGGTATAGATAAAAGTTCCAGGGTTTTTATTTGCTTATTAACCATTATTACATCCAAACACTCAAGCAGAGGTATTTCCTTTTTAACCTCTGGAAAAATCGTAATGAGAAAATGTTCTATTCGAGTATGTCGTGCCACTTCTTTCCAGATTGTTAATAAAGTATCTTTTTCCATATATTATAATCCTTTATATTTGGTAGTTATTTCTACTAAATATTATAGATATATATTTTATATTTTTCCACCAAATATTACAACTATCTTTCAAGTATATGTAGATGAAATGTTTATATATCAATGAATATACTTCTATAATAATGGCATTTTTTTTGCTTAATAAAAGTATAACATGAGGAATGCCATATGTTTATATTTTGCCTTATACTCTTTCTCTCTACACTTTCCGCTTTTAGTGAAACAATAGAACTATTAAATGTTTCCTATGACCCCACACGGGAACTATATAAAGAAATTAATAAAAAGTTTTCTGAAAAATGGGGAAAAGAATATGGAATCAATGTTAACATAAAAATGTCGCATGGAGGCTCAGGAAAACAGGCTCGGTCTGTTCTGGAAGGTTTAGAGGCGGATGTAGTGAGTTTAGCTTTAGCATATGATATTGATATGATTGCAAAAATGAGAAGTTTATTGCCTTTAGATTGGCAGAAAAAACTGCCTGATAATAGTTGTCCTTACACTTCAACCATCGTTTTTCTGGTTCGTAAGGGCAATCCTAAGAATATTAAAAGTTGGGATGATTTAGCACGGGCGGATGTGGAGGTGATTACACCCAATCCCAAAACTTCAGGCGGTGCTCGCTGGTGTTATTTAGCATGCTGGGGATATGTATACCGTAAAGGTGGCACAGAACAAGCCCGCGAATTTGTAAAAAAAGTATACAAAAATGTCCCTGTATTAGACACCGGTGCAAGAGGTTCTACCAATACGTTTCTTCAGGGGATTGGAGATGTCCTTCTAAGCTGGGAAAATGAGGCATTTCTTGCTATGAAGGAAACACAAAACGCACTTGAAATCGTGCCGCCCGAAGTGAGTATATTAGCAGAGCCACCTGTGGCCGTGATTGAAAAATACGCGGAAAAACATAAAACTAAAGAGATAGCCCGCGCCTATCTTGAATTTCTCTATACAGACGAAGCCCAGGAGATAATTGTTAAAAATCATTATCGTTGCAGTAATCCCGCCATTTTCGAGAAATATCGCAGTGAATTTGCCAGTATTAAATTATTCCATCTTGAAGAAATATATCCGGGAGGTTGGGAAGAAGTTCATAAAATTCATTTCTCGGATGGGGGTATTTTTGACCAGATTATGCTTGAAAGAAAGTAAAAAATAATGAAAAAGATATTCTATCAAAAGTCTATTCTGCCGGGCTATGGTCTTTCATTAGGAATAACATGGCTATATTTAAGTTTAATTGTTTTACTTCCCCTATCAACGCTATATATCAAGGTCTTTACTGGTTCCTTAGATGAATTTATTTCTGCCGTGTTCTCATTGAGAGCATTAAAAGCCTACGAGGTCTCTTTCGGATTGTCTTTTGTATCTGCCTGTATAAATTCTTTATTTGGTTTTCTTGTGGCATGGGTTATTGTGAGGTATAAAATACCCTTTAAGGGATTCTGGGATGCCCTAATTGATTTACCTTTCGCTTTACCAACAGCGGTTGCAGGTATTACTTTAACATGGTTATATGGTCCTCAAGGTTGGATAGGTTCTTTTTTAGAAGCACATGGATTTAAAGTAGTTTTTACACCCATCGGCATCGCAATAGCCATGATTTTTGTCAGTTTCCCTTTTGCGGTGCGAACAATAGAACCCGTTTTAAAAGATCTAGACCCGGAGGTAGAAGAATCAGCACGCTGTTTAGGGGCTTCCCGATGGAAAATCTTTCAGAAAGTCATCTTCCCCACAATTCTCCCTTCATTGTTAACAGGATTTACATTAAGTTTTGCCCGTTCTATGGGTGAATATGGCTCGGTCATTTTTATTGCAGGTAATCAACCATTGAAGACGGAGATAGCACCTCTATTAATAGTAATGCGTTTAGAGGAATATGATTACTATGGTTCAGCCTCCATATCTGTTTTTCTTTTAACAGTTTCATTTGTATTGCTTTTGTGCTTGAATTTTATACAGTTCTGGAATAGACGGTATTTAGGGACCATTTGATTTATGAAACTAAAAAAGATATTTATGTTTTCTTTTCGTTTTATTCTTGTTTTCATTGCTTTGTGCTTTCTTGTTTTGTTTCTTGTAATTCCTCTTTTTGTGGTTTTTTATAATGCGTTTAGTAAAGGAATCGGGATGTATTGGGGCAATATTACGCGTGAAGAAACAATTGAAGCTATTTTTCTCACGCTAAAAATACTTATTGTAGTGCTACCTTTAAACACAATTTTTGGAATAGCATGTGCGTGGTATATTACGAAATATAAATTCAGAGGTAAAAAACTACTCCTTACCTTTTTGGATTTACCCTTTACCGTTTCTCCTGTAGTGGCAGGAACGGTTTTTGTTCTTCTATTTTCGGTAAATGGTCTGTTAGGGGGGATAGTTGAAAAGATGAACATTCAGATTATATTCGCATTTCCGGGAATGGTACTTGCCACTATATTCATCACATTTCCATTTGTAGCCAGAGAACTTATCCCCATTATGGAAGAACAAGGGCAGGAAATGGAAGAAGCGGGTAGAATGCTGGGAGCAAGGACCTGGCAGATTTTGCTCAAGATTACATTGCCTAATATACGATGGGCTTTATTTTATGGGATGGTATTATGTTCAGCGCGTTGTGTAGGTGAATTTGGGGCAGTATCGGTAGTTTCGGGACATATTCGGGGTAAAACGATAACCATCCCGTTAGAAGTTGAGATTTTATATAACGAATATAATTTAGTGGGAGCGTTCGGTGTCGCAAGTTTGCTTTGCATTATAGGTCTCATAAGCCTGATCTTTCGAAAATGGATAGAAAAAAGAGACCCTCAAAACCTGTACAGGCAAATTCATAGATATGGAGATTAAATGATAGATGAGTATTGAACTTATTGATGTTTCAAAAAAGTTCGGCACTTTTGTCGCGGTAGATAATGTAAGTTTCTCAATAAACAGGGGCGAATTGTTAGCGTTATTGGGCCCATCGGGGTCGGGGAAAACCACCATTTTACGCATCATTGCGGGGCTGGAAAAAGCGGATACCGGGAGCGTAATTTTGGAAGGAAGAGATGTATCCCGAGAAGACCCGCGAGATAGAGGTATTGGTTTTGTTTTTCAACATTATGCTCTCTTCCGTCACATGACCGTTTTTGAGAATGTGGCATTTGGTCTACGCGTAAAGCCCCGCAAATTAAGACCCAGTGAGCCGGAGATTAAAAAAAGGGTTATGGACCTATTGTCGTTAGTTCAACTGGACTTTTTAGCACATCATTATCCTATGCAATTATCCGGTGGGCAAAGGCAGAGGGTCGCATTAGCAAGGGCATTGGCAATACAACCTTCTATCCTGCTATTAGATGAACCTTTCGGCTCTTTGGATGCTCGCGTTCGCAAAGAATTACGGCGCTGGCTCCGAAAATTACACGATGAAATTCATGTTACCAGCGTTTTTGTCACCCATGACCAGGAAGAAGCCCTGGAAGTATCGGACCGCGTCGTCATTATGAATCAGGGGAAAATAGAACAGATAGGGACACCTGAAGAGGTATATTTTTCTCCTCAAACTCCTTTTGTTTTTCAGTTTTTAGGAGATGTTAATCTATTCCACGCTCGCGAGTTAAGCAATGGAGAGATAGTCTTTATACCTGATGAATCGAAAGGGGTAGAGAAAAAAATTTTTGTAAGACCGAACCAAATTTCTATCTCCCTAACACATAGCCGAAACAATCCTATTCCTGCAACGATACAATATATTAACACTGCAGGACCTATGGTAAAGATAGAATTGATGGATAAGAAAGGTAATCCTTTATTGGCATTTATTTCAATTGATGAATATCATGAACTACACCTTAAGAAAAACATGGAAGTTTTTCTCGGTGTAAAATCACATCATACTTTTGAAAATATACCCAATTTTTAATTCAGAGAAAAATTTTCGTATAATTTTACAATTAATAAAAAGCGCGCCTGTAGCTCAGGTGGATAGAGCAACGGCCTTCTAAGCCGTGGGTCGTGCGTTCGAGTCGCACCAGGCGCGCCATATTTATTGGTCAAACTAAAAACTACCCTCAAATTCTAATCCCAAAACAGTATCGCACGGATCAGGCTCGATATTCGGTAAATGGATAATAAGATTATTTTTTTTAGTTGAATACTTAATCTGTTCAGTAGGGGCTTTTAAAATCCATACTTTGATAGGCTTTTTGTTTGTTGGGATAGTTAACTTATCCCCGGGTTTATAATCAAATACATGAGCATATAGAATAGTATTACCGTTTTCCAATTTTTTCTGCGTATATCTTCCCCAGGAAGGTTTATCAAACGGGCTGGCAATGGTACCATAAATTGATTCATTATTTATCTTCATCCATTCTCCTATGCCTTTAAGCCTTTCAATTGCTTCGGGCGGGAATTCTCCGTTTGCCATCGGTCCCACATTTAAAAGGAAATTACCTCCTTTTGAAACAATGTCTACGAGTAACTGAACTAATGCTTTGGTTGATTTGTAAAACTTGTCATACTCATTATAGCCCCAATGTCTGTTCATGGTCATACATGTTTCCCAGTCCACGCCCGGTAAGCCCTTGTCGGGGACTTCTTGTTCAGGTGTACCATAATCTCCCACACTTTGTCCTTTGGAAAGGCCTGCCATCCCCGACCGACTTTTATCTACACGATTATTGACTATAATATCGGGCTGGAGAGAGCGGACATAATTATACATATCAAATCCTCTTTCAAAATTCCATGTCTCTTCCCACTCTCCATCGAACCAAAGGATACCTAAGGGACCATAATTATCTACGAGTTCTTTTAATTGTGCTTTCATATATTCCACATAACGGTCATAGTTAGCATCTCCTTCGGGACGGTGCTCTTTTTCCCATTCACGACGAGGAAGATAATCAGGGTGATGCCAATCCATAATAGAATAATAAAAGCACATTTTAATCCCTTCTTCTTTACAAGCGTCTGACAACTCCTTTAGTATATCCCTCTTAAAAGGTGTAGACATAACATCCCAATCGGTTACTTTGGAATCAAACAAGCAAAAGCCGTCATGATGCTTCGATGTGATAACGATATACTTCATACCTGCAGATTTGGCTAATTTCACCCATTCTTTGGCATTAAATTTTACAGGGTTAAACTGGTCGAGCAACTTTTCATATTCAGGTAGAGGAATTTGGGCTTCGTGTCGTATCCATTCGCCGTAGTGTGTTTTATCTCCCCACTTACCCGCAGGAATTGCATACAGTCCCCAGTGGATAAAAAGTCCAAATCGGGCTTCTCTCCACCATTTCATTCGTTGGTCTTTTTGTTCTTTCGTTTCATTTGTATAATCCTGTGCTACTGCAAAAAAAGAAATAATGGTTATTAAAATGGTGATGGTAAGTAGATGGGGAAAAATTGTGAAATAACATTTGTGCATGACAGGTCTCCTTAATTTTTTTAGTTTATGCATGGAATTTACGATATAATAAAATTTAACATAAAGTCAAAATTATTCTTAATTTTATTTTTGTTATATTTTCTAAAATGCTATAATATAAAGTAGAAAAAAATATGCGTGTGTATTTGAGTATTGGAAGTAATATAGGAAGTCGATTAGAAAATATAACCAATGCCCTTAGAAAATTGAATAGTTTAGCCCAAACAAGAGTAAATAGGGTTTCGGCTATATATGAGACCGAACCTATAGGTAATATAAATCAACCTTCTTTTTTGAATATCGCAGTGGAGATTGAGACGGAGTTACATCCGCTTGAACTCCTGAGCGAGTTAAAGAAAATTGAATATGACTTAGGAAGGACCGAACAAGAACGATGGGGTCCGCGTATTATTGATATTGACATTATCTTATATGGTGATATATGTATCAATGAAAAGCAGTTAGTCCTTCCGCATGCAGAGTTCCGTAAGCGTCGTTTTGTACTGCAACCCCTTGTGGAACTATGTAGTGATAGAGTTGACCCCGTTACGGGAAAAACAATTGAAGAGTTGTTATCAAGCCCTGAAGTTGAGGGCAAAGTCGTTAAGACCGGGTTAAATGCGACTCCTTGAACCGCTCCGCTTGGAGCCCAAACGGGACCGGGACGGATTCATAAGATGAAGTCACGGTTCAGGAGAAAATCAATGAACAAAAAAAGTGTAGTTTATTTCTTAGAGCAAAAACAAAAGAAAGAAAAACTTGTATTATTAACCGCGTATGATTTTCCTATCGCTCAATTAGTAGAAGAAGCGGGAGTGGATGGTATTTTGGTTGGGGATTCACTGGGTATGGTAGTAATGGGAGAGGAGAATACACTGAAAGTAACTATGGACATTATGACCTATCATACGCGAATCGTTTCGCATGCAGTAAAAAACACTCTGGTAATTGCAGATATGCCCTTTTTATCCTACCAGATATCTCCTGAAAAAGCACTGAAAAATGCAGGCAGATTAATTTCGGAAGGTGGAGCACAAGCGGTCAAATTGGAAGGCCCTGTATCCAAATGGGGGGTAACAATTGAAAAAATAATCAATGCAGGAATTCCCGTAATGGGGCATATCGGCTTAACCCCTCAATCTATACTTGAGTTAGGTGGTTATAAGGTTCAGGGACGCTCTGAGGCATGTCGAAAAAGACTCAAGAAAGAAGCCAAAGAATTGCAAGAAGCAGGCTGTTTTTCGATTGTGCTTGAATGTATCCCTTCTGACCTGGCAAAAGAAATTACAGAAAGCTTAGATATACCAACAATAGGAATTGGTGCGGGACCAGATTGCGATGGACAAATACTGGTTTGTTATGACATATTAGGCTGGGGCAAAGCTCGTTTTGCTAAGACTTATATAAATGTCCGCGAAAATATGAAAGAGACATTTTCAATGTTTGTGAATGAAGTGAAACAAGGTAAATATCCCGAAGAAAAACATTGTTATAAATAAATTAGGAGAAAAGAAAATGGAAGTGATAAAAACCCCGGAAGAAATGCGTAGATGGTCTTTGATTCATAAAAAGGAAGGGCATACAATTGGCTTCGTTCCAACGATGGGGGCTCTTCATGAAGGACATTTAAGTCTGATGCGTGCCTCAGTAGCGGAAAACGATGTCTCTGTAGTGAGTATTTTTGTAAACCCAACTCAATTTGCACCTAATGAAGATTTCGAGTCCTATCCACGCTCTTTCGAGAAAGACAGCAAAATGTGTTTTTCTGTTGGTATGGATATCATCTATGCTCCCACAGTAGAAACAATGTATCCCGAGGATTACTCCACATATGTAATAGTTGAAAAAGTTTCAGAAGGCTTATGTGGGGCATCCCGACCGCATTTTTTCCGAGGGGTAGCTACTGTCGTGACCAAATTATTCAATGCCGTTTTACCGGACCGAGCATATTTCGGTCAGAAAGATGCTCAGCAATGTGCTGTTATCAAAAGAATGGTGCGTGATTTAAATATGGGAATGGAAATTATTGAAATGCCTATTGTCAGAGAGCCTGATGGTTTAGCTATGAGTTCCCGAAATCAGTATCTTACTCCTGCCCAAAGAAAAGAAGCATTGTGCTTATCCCGAGGATTGTTTAAGGTAGAGGAAATGATAAAAAATGGAGAACGCTCCATAGAACAAATAAAAACAATCCTTAAATCGGAAATGTCTAATATAGAAATAGACTATATTGAGGTTGTAGATGCGGAAACGATGAAACCCCTCAGTGTTTTACAGGGCGAGGTACTTATCGCGGTAGCGGGGTGGGTAGGAAGAGCAAGATTAATCGATAATATAAAAATAAAAATATAATAAGATGGAGTATCTTCCCATGTTGTTAACGATGTTAAAAAGTAAAATACACAGGGCCAAAATAACAGAGGCTAATTTAAATTATGAAGGAAGTATTACTATTGATACCGATTTAATGAAAAAAGCAAAAATTCTCCCCTATGAGGCTGTTCATGTTTTCAATATTAATACAGGAGACCGTTTTGTAACCTATGCTATTGAAGGAAAAGCAGGAAGTGGAGTAATATGTTTAAATGGTGCTGCAGCTCGTTTAGGACAACCCGGAGATTTGATCATTATTGTTTCTTTTATACAAGTTCCGGAAGAACAAGCAGAAGGCTGGCAACCCTTTATAGTTCATGTAGATATTAATAACAAAGTCACTGAATAATAACTATCTACTTTATCACTCTAACAAGATAAACCTTCCAGTGAAAGTTTTCTAATATTTTTGTTATTATAAACCTTTAATTACTTTTTTTTCTAAAAAGGGTGTTCAATGACACATCGAGAACGGGTTATTCGTGCTTTAAATTTTTTAGATACAGACCGTGTCCCTATGGATTTAGGCGGTATGGATTCCACAGGGATAAGTGCCTTTGCATATCCGCATTTAGTTAAATATTTAGGATTAAATGAAAGATTTCCTTACGTCCATGATACAGGTCAGATGCTCGCATTACCCGATTTAGATGTACTCGATGCTTTAGATTGTGATGTAATAACTGTAAGGATGGGCTTTGCAAGTGGGTATATCAACAAAGAGGAGTGGGAAAATTTTGATTTTGGAGGCAGATTATCCGCAAAAGTATTAAATGCATCACAGTTTGGAGTTTTAAGCGATGGCACCGTTATCCAACCCGATTATGGTTTGAGGATGCCACCCACTTCGTATGTTTTTGACTCTGAACATGGCGGTCAACCTGTTTTTTTTGAAAGTGATTTACCTCAACTCGATTTGGGTAAAATAAAAGATGATTTGAATGCACATAGATTAAGCAATGAAACCATCCAGAAAGTAACCAAAATATGTAAAAAAGCATTCGAAGAAACCGACCGAGCCCTTTTTTTAAATGGTCCCATGTTAGGTATAGGAATAGGAAATTTTGGAGGTGTCGGTTATTTCCCGTTACTATGTCTTACAGAAGAGGAAAAAGTTAAAGAATTACATGAAATGCTCCTAAATCATGCTTTATCAGAGTTAGAAAGGCTACTCCCTCATGTAAAAGATTATGTTCACATATATATGTGTAATGCAGATGATTGGGGAACTCAAAATAATCTGATAGCCTCACCGGAAATATTTCAAAAACTATTTCTTCCTTATTATCGGGAATTCAACCGTTACATTCACCAATTCGCACCCCATGTAAAGACTTTTTTGCACAGTTGTGGGGCTGTTTATGATTTATTAGATTTGTTTATGGAATGCGAATTTGACATATTAAATCCTGTTCAATGGACTGCTGGTAAACATAGATATCATGATTGGAAGGAAAAATGTGATGGTAAACTTGTACTATGGGGTGGCGGTATTGATACACAAAAAACACTTCCATTAGGGTCCCGAGAAGAAATAATTGAACAAGTTTTAAATGTAGTTTCTACATTTTCTCGTAGAGGTGGGTATGTATTTTGTCCAATACACAACATACTTGCCGAAATTAAACCCTGGAAAATCAAACTAATATACGAAACTGCAAGGTCAGTAAAAAGATAAATTATCTGTAAAAAATATAGTTAACATTAAATGCAAAAAGAGCGTTTTATAAATGAATAATAAAAAAATAAATTTTGAATCGTGTTCAGATGAAGATTTAGCCATTCTTTGGAAGAATGGAGATGTAAATGCATTTGAAGAAATCGTTCGACGGTATCAAGGAAAAGTATATGCAACAGCCTATCGGGTAACCGGTAACAGAGAGGATGCTTTAGATGTGACGCAAGAGGTTTTGGTTAAAGCATACGAAAAAATTAGTCAATGGGAACCACGAGGCTCTTTCCTCCCTTGGCTTTTAAGATTAGCGGTTAATCGTTCCATCGACTACTTGCGGAAGAGAAAAAGAACAAACCATGAAAGTTTGAATGAAAGTATAGCACAAGCTAGCGACGAGGAAATTCATCATATCACTTCGCCTTCCACTCCTATTGAATTGTCTCGAGCAAAAGAGATTGATGAAAAAATCAAAAAGGCTTTAACAAAATTATCCAAAACACAACAAACTGTTTTTATATTGAGGCATTATCAAGGATACTCTTTGAATGAAATTGCGGAACACTTAGGGTGTACCGTTGGAAGCGTTAAAGTCCATTTGTTTCGAGCGTTACAAAAATTAAGAAATGAATTAGGGAAATTCGAACTATGAACATGAAAATGGAAATTACTTCATGGATTTATTGCGTTTTCAATTCATGCAGTTACTATGAAAAATTAATGGTTTCTGTATGCTATTGTGAAATGGACGAAAAGAATATCACAGCACTCAAAAAACATATAGAACAATGTCCAAAATGTAGGGAACAATATAACGACTTAATGGACTTTACCTATCAATTAAATCAAGTACAAGATATATTGAATAATCATGAAATTATTTCAGAGGATATAAATATTCTTCCGATAGTTAAAAATAAAATAATAGAAAAAAAGACACACTCTCCCCTTTTTAGACCTCAATTAAAATATGTAAGTAGTTTTGTTGGAATTCTTTTATTTACTATTTTTATGGGTATATTTATTTTCCAACAAAGCAAGAATTCAAGTGATATTTCTTCAACTTTTGCTTCTTTCTTGTCAGGAACTGAAAGTGCGGTGTCATCTTATGATGGACCTCTGGAAAGACAAAAAGACAAACTAAGAGAAATTATTAAGACTAATAAAGGACAATCTATTGCTGGACAGGCACTCCTTCTATTAGCCGATTTAGAATATACTTCATCAGAGCATTTTGATGAAGCCTATCGTCTCTATTCTCAATTAAGAGAAAACTATCCTCGCATTTTTGTTTCTACTCCCGAAGCAGTTTATCGCTACAATCTTTTGGAAGAAGTAAAAAAAGATAATTTTAAGCCTTTGTATGCCTTAAATTCTGCATTAGCAAGTAGTGATAACCCTATAAAACAATTAGAAAAAATTATAGCTAATTATCCGGGAACAATGGTTGCAAACTTGGCAGTAAATTCTATGATAGATTGTTTGGTGGACTCAAGCAATTCCCAGAATTCGGAGAAGAAAATAAAAGCCCTTGAAAATTTAAGGGGATATTTAACAGAACCAACAGCAGTTGCTCAAGTAAATTATGTATTAGGTACTCTTTACTGGAATCAAATGAGGGATTCTGAAAAAGCGAGGACATTTTTCCAATCTGTAATTCACTCGGATTCAAAACAACTTCATCCCCTTGCGAATGAGGCTTTAACACAACTTGTATCCATGCCTGAATAAGAAAATCTTATTTCCCTTCTCGAATATTTCTTCGTTTATAATTGTATTATCATTTTTTTTACTTTATAAGGAAATTTCTTTATTATGATTGAACCTAAAAATTTTGAAAAACAATTTCTGAAAGAAGGGATTATCAACGAAGAACAAGCAAAAAGAATTCGTGAAGAATCTATTGAGAAGGGATTGACTATCAGTCAGATTTTGATACAAAAAGGCATAGTACCCGAAGAAACCGTGTATTCCGTCCTTGCAAATTATTGTGGCCTGAATTTTATTGTTGTTTCAAAAACAGAAATCCCACAGGAACTTATAAAATCGGTTCCAGCTCGTTTTGCCACACATTACGAATTTGTCCCTATAAAAGAAAAGAATAATACTCTTGTTGTGGCTATCTCCGACCCGCTTAATGCAGGTTTATTAGATGATATTCGCCTTGTCCTTAAAAAGAGAATTGAACCCGTTGTTACAACTCCTCGAGAAATTCAACGAGCCATCAAAGAATATTACGGTGTAGGTGCCGATACGGTAGAGCGAATTTTAGTCAGCGAAGAACATACAGGTGAAGAAGTAAATTTAGAAGCAACCGCAGTAAGTGCCAATTTAGGCGATGAAACGATTGATGCATCTATAATCAAATTTGTAAATGAATTAATTGTTGAGGCAATTCGTTCAGAAGCAACAGATATTCATATAGAACCCTTTGACGATTATTTACGGGTTCGCTTCCGCATAGATGGGATTTTGCATACGGTTCCCACCCCACCCTCTATTCGAAATTTTCACTCATCAATTGTTTCACGCATAAAAATCATGGCAAACTTGAACATTGCAGAGAAAAGATTGCCACAAGATGGAAAAATCTTAGCCAATTTAGGCGATGGGAAATATGATTTGCGTGTTTCTATCTTGCCAACACCTCACGGTGAGACTATAAATATTCGCATATTATCCAGAACATCTATGTTTTTAACCCTCGACAAATTAGGTTTTTCAAGTGATGATATAAAATTATTTAATTCCTTTATAACAAAACCATACGGAATTATACTGGTCACAGGACCAACGGGAAGCGGAAAAACCACAACACTCTATGCCGCACTGGATAAATTAAACAAAACAGACCGAAAAATTATTACCATAGAAGACCCGATAGAATACCAGATGCCGGGGATTACCCAGATGCAGGTTCATCCTAAAATTGGATTTGATTTTGCCACAGGATTACGCTCTATGCTTCGTCACGACCCGGATATTATGCTCGTAGGTGAAATTCGTGATTATGAAACGGCAGAAATGGCTATTCGCTCTAGTTTAACAGGACATTTAGTTTTGAGCACACTTCATACTAATGATGCTCCCGGTGCCGTTACCCGCTTGATTGATATGGGCGTTGAACCCTTTCTGATTTCAAGCACAATGATTGCCTCCATGGCACAACGACTTGTTCGTAAAATTTGTAATGAATGCAAAACTATTGATATCCCAGACTCATATGTGTTGGAAGCAGAATTTGGTTATAAGAATGCAAAAGACAATATTATATTTTATAAAGGTAAAGGGTGCGAACATTGTCGTTCAACAGGTTATCGGGGACGCATGGCTATCTGCGAGATTATGCCATTCTCACCGACAATAAAGGAATTAACTGTTCAGAGGGCTACCTCTGTTGCTATAAAGAAGCAAGCTCTATCCGAGGGGATGAAAACATTACGAGCTTCTGGTTGGCAAAGAATAGCCGAGGGATTAACAACAGTGGAAGAGGTGCTCAGAGTTACAGCGGACGCAGAAATTATGGAGGGGATGCATGCCAACTTATGAGTATGAGGTAAAAAAAGGACCTACTGAGATTATTAAAGGAAAAATTGAAGCGGAATCCCGAAAATCTGCTGTAAGCCGACTGCGTGAGCTGGGATATTTCCCATTAAAAGTTGAAGAAGTTTACCCACCTGGTACAGATAATAAAAAAGACAAAAGAAAAATAGTCCTACCCAGTTGGGAAAGAATTAAATTAAAAGACCGCAATGTGTTTCTTCGACAATTAGCCAATCTTTTTGAATCAGGTATGGTCCTCACTCGTGCTTTGAGGACCATCATCGAGCAAACTCCAAACAAAGCTATGGTGAAAGTTGTTGAACAGATTTATGAAGATGTACAAAAAGGGAGTAACCTTGCGGATGCTTTTGAGAAACATCCCAAAATATTCTCCCCCATGTATTGTAGTATGGTTCGTGCAGGTGAAACGGGAGGAATGTTAGATGAAGTATTATGGAGAATCGTAGCCTTTAGCGAGCAAGAAGAAGAACTCCGAGGAAAAGTTATTTCCGCATTAATTTATCCCGTTTTTTTACTTGTTGTGGGTAGCATCGCTATTTTCATTTTGGTATCGTTCGTATTTCCCAAATTTATTGCAGTTTTTGAAGATTTTAATGCTCAATTACCCCTGCCTACAATTATTGTGATGAATTTTTGTGGATTCATGGGTTCATGGTGGTGGGCTGTTATTTTGGCTGGGATTGGAATCACTCTGGCTATTTATTCATATATAAACACACCAGAAGGCAAGAAACAAAAAGACACATTTTTGCTAAAATTTCCAGTCGTAGGCGGTGTAATTCAAAAATATGAAATGGCAAAATTTGCGAGGACATTCGGCACATTAATGGATAACGGAGTTCCGGTTCTCACTGCATTACGAATTACCGCAGAGACAATGACAAATGCTGTTGTAAAAAATGAGGTTCAAACTACGCATGATTTGGTAAAAGAGGGCGAAAGCATCAGTGATAGTCTAAAAAAATGTCCGCATTTTCCACCAATAGTTGTAAGTATGTTTGCTGTAGGCGAGGAAAGTGGTCGGATTGGCGTAATCGCAAAAAGAATTGCTGATGCTTATGATATAGAGGTTGATAGAGCGGTAAAAGCAATGGTTACACTTTTTGAACCGACTTTAATTATTGTAATGGGTGTGATTATCGGCTTTCTCGTGATTGCTATGCTCTTACCAATGCTCACATTGAGTTCGGCTATTGGGACATAAATATAAGTCATTGAAAATAATAGAAAGGAAAACTTATGTTTAAAATAGTAACTTTTCAATGTATTATCCTTTTATCCTTCTCTTTTTTCACAATAGCAGATAAACTCTCCCCTATTGTTCCGTACAATCTCCGTTGTGAATATGTAAAAGAACCCTTAGGTATTGACGTATTGAATCCATGTTTAAACTGGAAATTGAAAAACGAATCCGAAGAAAAGGGTTTGTTTCAAAATGCATATAAGATTCTCGTTTCATCAAGTCTTGAAAAATTAAATCAAAATGAAGGGGATTTATGGGACTCCGGTAAAGTGCAACAACAGACATCACAGATAATTTATCACGGAAAACCTTTGCAACCAGGACAAAAAGTCTGGTGGAAAGTATGTGTTTGGGACAATAAAGACCGTATCTCTGTATATAGCGAATCTTCTTGCTGGGAGATGGGACTAATTTCAGATGAAAATTGGACCGGGAGTTGGATAGAACCGCCGGAGGAAGTATATCCCCGTAATATGACAGATAAAGAAATTTTCAATTTTAACCCTGCACTCCTTTTCCGAAGAACATTTCCAATCAGAGAAGATATCAAAAAGGCACGATTATATGTCACAGGGCTTGGCTATTATGAATGTTTTATAAATGGTCATCGTGTGGGAGACCATCAATTAGACCCCGGGTGGACGAATTATAGTAAAAAGGTATTTTATTCTGTGTATGATGTTTCAAACTTAATTTGCAACGGTAACAATGTTATCGGCATGCATGTGGGTTCTGGGTGGTATAACCCTCTTCCGTTAAAAATGTGGAAGAGATTTAACCTTAGGGAAACCCTTACCATTGGCGTCCCAAAAGTCAAAGCAATGTTAGTAATGGAAACAAAAGATGGAAAGCAAATAACTTTAAACACGGACACAAGTTGGAAGGTAGCGCTATCACCTGTTGTGAAAAATAATGTTTATTTAGGTGAAGAATATGATGGAAGAAAAGACCCCAAAGGCTGGAATATTGACACAAAATTTGATGATTCTAATTGGAAAAATGTCGCAGTTGCAACGGATATAAATTTAGGAAAATTAATAGCCCAACCCATACCTCCTATCAAAGTAGGGGAAAGATATTCCCCCATCAATATTAATAAGATTTCAAGTAACAAATATATCGTAGACTTTGGCCAAAACCTTGCAGGACGCATTTTTATGAAAGTGAACGGGTCTCCTGAACAAAAAATACAGATTAGGTACGGTGAATTACTATACCCCGATGGTAACTTAAACCCCATGACAGCCGTCTGGGGACAAATCAAGAATTACACAATACCTGAAATCTCGAATGAACCTTTCACAGCTGAACAAAAAGATACCTTTATTTTGAATGGGGATAAAGACGAGTTAGTAACCACTCATTTTACCTATCATGGCTTCCGCTATGCAGAGATAGAAGGTATTGAAGATATAACATCTATCAAAGAAATCTATGCGGAAAGACTGCATACCGCTATAGAACCTGATGGGAATTTTGAAACATCAGAAGGAATATTAAACTTAATCCAGAAAATGTGTACGGAAACTTTGATAAGCAATCTACATAGTGTGCAAACAGATTGCCCTCACCGAGAAAAATTCGGATACGGTGGAGATATTGTTTCTGCAAGTGAATTCGCTATGTTCAATTTCGATATGTCCGCTTTTTACAGAAAAGTGGTACGGGATTTTGCTGATGAAATGCGTCCTAATGGGGGATTTACGGAAACAGCGCCCTTTGTGGGAATAGCCGATTGTGGTTTCGGAGAAGGTACCGGACCTATCGCATGGGGGTCTGTTCATCCTTTCTTACTCTGGCAGTTATATCAATATTACGGCGATAAAGTTATCATAGAAGAACAGTATCCTTATTCAAAAAAATGGTTCGAACTCCTTGTAAAAAATGCCGATGATGGGATAATAAAACAATGCATCGGTGACCATGAAAGTGTGGTAGAAAAACAGGTTGAATTTACTGCCACCGCTTACTACTACTTAAATGCCTCCCTGATGCAAAAATTAGCAAAGATATTGGGCCTGCAGACAGATGAAATATATTATGGAAATATAGCAGAAGAAATTAAAAAGAAAATAAATGAGAAATTTTTCAATCACAATGATGGTAAAATAGGTATCGGTTCTCAAGCCAACCAGTCTTTATATTATGCTTTTAACTTAGGTTCAACGGAACAACTAAGCCTTGCGGGGAGTTGGCTAATCAATGATATAACATCCCGCAAAAACAAATTGACAACGGGTATTTTTGGTACAAAATATTTGCTCAGTACCTTGTGCGAGCTGGATAGACCTGACCTGGCATACGAAATTGTCATGCAAAGAGAATGCCCAGGTTGGAGATATATGTTAGAAAACGGTGCAACCACATTATGGGAACACTGGGAATTTAGTGACAATACCTTTTCCCATAACCATCCCATGTTCGGTTCTGTTAGCGAATGGTTTTACAAATATTTAGGGGGTATTGCTCCCGCAGACAATGCATGCGGTTTTGATAAAATAATTATCCAACCCATGCTTACTCTACCCATTGAAAAGGTAAGTTGTTCATATGAAAGTATTCGTGGAACTATCGTTTCTAACTGGGAAAAAAAGGATAAAGAAATTTCATGGAATTTACAAATTCCACCTAATTGCGAAGGTATGATTATTTTACCTGACCCGTTTCAGAAAGTAATCATAGATGATAATAATTTAAGAGAAAGTCCATATATTACCAATTATGTTGAAAAAGGGAATAAAATTAAATTTAAGATAACGAACGGAAAATATCACATAAAAATTTTTAATTAATTTCCGTTGGTAAAGAGTCATATTACCACACGCTCCTACTTTATTCACATTATCCTATTATCCTACGGAATGACGACGAGAATATAATACCCATATCACGCTCATTATCATCAACCACACCAATATTGCTAACATTCCACTGCTCGATATCGGCAAACCTGATTGTGCGCTTACCGTCAGGGTATATCCACTGATATACTCGGGTGCATAATTGCCCGCACTGTCTACTGCCGTACCCGGTAAGATATGCAACGCCACTTCACCATTCCCCTCAAAGTTACTCAACACCACCTCATACTCCACACTTCCATGTTCAATTAATTCAAACAATATATGAATGTTTTCCTATGCTATAAATTTTAAAAAAGGACAGGGAAAACATTTCACCTGTTATAACACTCCCTTTACTTTTTTATGAAATGCTTTTCAATACAAGAACAAGATACCATATGAATACATCAAATGTAAAAGTAAAAGAAACAAAGAACAATTCTAAGTAACATAGGTTATATCGTATTTCCTTGTTATAAAAAAAGGATAAAAAACTCTGCTAACTGTTGAATTCTCTCTACTATAAAACTTAAAATTATTTTTTCCGATAACTTTTTAAAAAGTTTTTTATTTTTTATTACCGGTTTAATTTCTAAGATTTCTATAAGTTTCTGTTATTTTTGTTCTTATAATCTCTCTTATTTTTTCTTCTTCATCTTTGAGCGGTCTTGCCGGGATTAAATTATATGCTTCCATCCTATACATTAGAAATATATCCAAAGCAGGTGGTATCACTTCTTTTAGAATGTTTTTTGTTTCATTATCATCCAGTCCAAATTGTTCCCCTAATTTTAATAATTCATCCCACATGAACCAAAAATAAGTAGGTAACATCGCAGAGATGACGGCATATACTTCAAGTGTTTCCTCTTTTATAATGGCGGTTTTGCCAATCATATCGAATAAAGAAATTATCCTTTCCCTTTCATTATCATTGAGTTCATCTGAAAAACATATGGGATTATATCCTTTGTTGATGATTGAGGTAAGATTGGGATTGCACCGGGCAATCCGCCCAAAACCACCTAATTTCTCTTTTATTTGTGAGATTTTTATCTTCGGTGCTAAGGATAAAATTATATTCTTATCGGAAAGGCAAGATTTTATTTTCTCGAGTGTCTCCATCACTACCGGTGGATGTATTGCAAGAATTATTAAATCCGTATTACAAACTTTTTCTACCGCATCTGTTATTTTTACAGAAGGGAATCTTGCAGAAATATTATTCAGAACTTCCATATTGCAATCATAGGCTGAAATCTTTTCCAGTTTAAAATTTCTGTTATTCAGTCCTTCTAAAATTACTCTTACTATTCTTCCAGCACCGATGAAACCGATTTTCTCAAATGACATAATATGACCTCCAATTATAAATTTTCCAGGAAATTGTATACCTTACCTTTTCGAAGATTTATCGTTTTCTGAATACACATTTGAACTATCCACAATTTTAATATAGGTATTATGTTCCACACATTCTTTTTTTAGAGATTTTAACCAACTATATCAAGAAAAAACTTCATTATTAATATTGGGGGGGGTACTTTTACACCCATATTATTTAGTTACTGTCATTAAATAATGCTTTATGTGTTCTTTATCCCAGATATGTCCCTCACACAAGATATGGTTATCAACAATTAATGCAGGTGTAATGATAATCTGACCTTGAGATTCCACAAAATGGACTATTTCTTTGATATCGTGAATGACTTCAAGCTGGCACTCACACCCAATCTCTTTGATTGCTTCCAAGGTATTTTTTAGAAGATGCTTTTGAAAAGCATCTTCTTCGCCTACGACCATAATCTTCATCGTCTTTTACCCTTTGTTATCTTTAGAGGCTTATTGTTTTTTAGTATAGGTCCTTTTATCTGGTTTCTATTTACTTGCCTTGATTAGCCTCTTCTTTTAGTTTTTTCATAACTTCTGCAAGTTCCTCTTTTGTAGGGAAATGAATTGCCTCATTTGGACAAAGATTGGCACATGCACTACACCCTACCACACAATTGTACGGATTTGAAACATTCGGATGATTATTTTCATCATCCCATTGATACACATTATTACGACAAAAATTATAGCACTCTTGACAACCCGCACATTTGTCATAATCAATTGTAGGATACCAAGGAATCTTATTTCGGGGAATTTTATCAGAATAAACCATTTTAATTTTCCTTTTTCATATGTTTTTCTCTTACCCGACGAAGCATTTCTTTTAGTTCTTCTCTTGTTGGAAAACTAATAGCACCATAGGGGCATTGAAATTTACATGACTCATCACCTACATTGCATTCATAAGGCCTTGAAACCTCTACGAAACCACCTCCGTTATGAGAAAAAACATTAAATGGACAATAATTCACACAAATAAGCCCACATTCATGAGGTTTGCATTTTTCTAAATCAATCCTAGGAAACCAGTCTATCTGATTTCTTGGTAGCCCCGTATAAGTCGACCTATCTCGCATCGACACAGTCCTTTCTAAATTTCTAAATTAGTTAATTTATTTTTAGTTTACACATATTGGATATATAAAAACAACTTATTTCTCCTTGTAATATTTTGTGGAATTATTTTATTGACTCGATAGTTTCTTTGACTTTAGCCATAGCCTGTTCGGTTGACATATTCCGCAGGTCCAAAGAAACAACCTGTTCGTCAAAGTTCCCACCTGCCTCTGCAAAGGCATCTTTCATCATTTTCCTTTGCATCTTCGGGTCACACGCACCTATGACATATTTTATATCCGGTTTAACATAATCTTTGATAAATCTGTCTCCATCATCCACACAAAGTTGGGGATGCACAATAGCGTATTCGACATCAAGCTCTCCTCGTACATAGTTTATTAATTCCCATAGATTTAAACTTGTAAATCCTGGACACTGACCTGTGCATATACACATTACAAATCTTGGTTTACCGTTCATAATTAACTCCTTTGTTAAAAGGGAGGATTATAACTTTTTATATATTTAATTATACATCACGGTGATTTATAACCATTGGGTACTAAATTATCATAGTTTTTACCTGTATTTAATTAATATAGTATTTTATTTAAATTTTAACTAACACATAATTTTATGATTAACACAACTATCCTTTGTATATAATTATTCATTATCTGCCTATATTATACCACAACAACTCTCTTTATTATATAATATTTCCACTTTTATATTTCCTTTCCTATATCAGATTTATTTGAGATAATTATTTAACTAAAATCTTTTTAAAGATATTAAAATATTATTTTAATTATTATTTTAATTTTTATTTTAATTATTATCTTAATTATACCACATGTTTACCGATATTAAAATACTTTAAAAATTCAAAAGATTACTAATATTAAAATTTTTATAGGACTAATACATAAGTTATCTATATATTAATTCTTAAACCTACGAATACGATAGAATACAGGCATCACAGTCGATACCATTAAAATCAGCAGTATCACCAACATTCCACTGCTCGATATCGGCAAGCCTGATTGTGTGCTTACCGTCAGGGTATATCCACTGATATACTCGGGTGCATAATTGCCCGCACTGTCTATCGCCGTACCCGGTAAAATATGCAACGCCACTTCACCATTCCCCTCAAAGTTACTCAACACCACTTCATACTCTGCATCTCCATCCGCCTTGCTTAATCGATTTAC
>CALLRP010000061.1 GCA_938014335.1 uncultured bacterium | reverse complement strand
AATCCCAAATCCTATTCTTGCAATAATTCCTATATATATCAAGTGTGATTTTTATTTTATCACAAATACTACCCCTGCCATAAAACTTCTATCCACTTGCGAACGGAATTGACTAAATATATCGCATCTGCATGATATAATTCATCTATATTTATTTCTCGTTCTTCTATTTGATGGGTATCTAACAAATATTGACGGAATGTCCCAGGCAATAATCCACAGTAAACCGGTGGTGTAAACATTTTACTTCCGAATTGGACAACTACATTTGCGGTGGTGCTTTCTGTGATGTGCCCTTTCTCATTCCATAATAAGACATCATCCCAGTTTGGGTGTGCCTTTTTGGCTTGTTCATATACTACCCGATGTGTAGTTTTATGATATAAAAATAAGTCTTGTGAATTTACTGGGAGGCGGGCTAATCCTACATGCAATTTTGTTGAACCTATAGTAGGGTTATGCACCATAACAAATTTTCCACCAGGGGAAACAGATATTCTCAATCGGTATAAATTTTCGGTTATTTGCTTTATATAATTGATAATGGCTTCTTTTAAATGAGTCATACAAACAGGAAACAAAAAACGTTTTACACTTCTTTGAAGTCTTTGAAGATGGTAATCCAACAGAAAAACTTCTCCATTTTCAACACGCATTGTTTCAACAAGTTCAAAGTATGCAGGGAATTTATTAAGAATAGACCCTTTCGCAAGGCACTCTTCCCACTCTTTGTATGCATTTGAATCCCAAACAATACCACTCCCTACATAATAGCGTGCTATCTCTGTTTTATGATGATATACTAATGTCCGTATAGCTACATTAAAAGTGGCTTCGTTTTTCGGTGTTATCCAACCGACCGTCCCACAATAGACACCTCTTGGAAATCTCTCATATTGATTAATAAGTTTCATGGCATATATCTTAGGGGCACCCGTAACAGAGCCGCATGGGAAAAGAGCACGAATCACATCTATCCAATTTTTGCTTGTTCTTGCTTTAATAGTAGAAGTCATTTGCCAAACAGTGCGGTAAGGCTCACATGTGAAGAGCTCTGGCACTTCTACACTCCCAAAGTCGGCTACCTTTCCCACATCATTCCTCAATAAATCTACTATCATCAGATTCTCAGCTCGGTCTTTGGGGTCATTTTGCAATTCATAGAGATGATGTTCGTCTTCCTCATACCATTTACCCCGGGGACGCGTCCCCTTCATCGGTTTTAAGGTTATTTCACCATTATAATAGTGAAAAAATAATTCAGGGGATATAGAAAGAACTGAATAATCATCCGTTTGTATGTAAGCAAAATAACCATCCCCCTGAGCGAAACATAACTGATAAAAAAGAGAAAGAAGATTGCCAGAGCAATTTCCTTGAAGTGGAAATGTATAATTTACCTGATATACATTTCCACAAGAAATATTATCCCGAATATGATAAATGATTTGCTTATACTCTTCTTGGGATACAAGCGATTTCCATTGGATATCTATATTCCCCTCCTTTTGATGATTTACTGAGAAAGAACTTTGTTGTGGCTCTTCAAATATTCCAAACCAAGCCAGTGGAAGGTCTGACATTATTTCCTCTCGGCTAGGAAATGCATTATCAAAAGCGGGTCCTGCTTCATAAGTAATCCACCCTACAGCATACTTTCCCTGTTCAATATATTGTTGTACCTTCATCAAAGAAGGAAGAACATCTTCTATATGAAAAGCAGTAATGACTTCTACCGGCTTTTCAAATCGCCACTCTTTCTGTTGATAAATAACAATTACTTGCAGAGACATAGTGATTTTGAAACTCAATGAAGTGTTATTAAGGAGATAAAATATCCCTATTTACACTAATTCAATCATAAAATATAAGCAAAATTAAAATTAGAATGACCTCCTATTTACGAGAAGTATTTAATAAATAAGAGTCCCCAGCAAGTATAAAAATAAAACCTTATTTGACCGCAAAGTTTTTGTCTTTAATTAGTAGGATGTTTCGTCTAACTTAACAGGACCGCGGAAAACCCAGTATACATAGCCCGTGTAGACAAGGACAATAGGCAACACCACAAGGACAATACCCAACATAATAGTTAACGTTTTGGGACTGGATGCGGAATTATATATATCAAGACTGAACGATGGATTCAAAGAGGAACGCACTAAATACGGGAACATATTAGAAGCAAAAATTAGAATGATAGAAGTGATAAAACCTGTATTACTAAGAAAAGCCTTTCCCCCTTTCTCTTTCCATGACAACCATAAAGTTAATCCTAACATGGCTATTGCGACCAAACCTAAAACGGAAGTAATTACTCGGGGTCTTGCCCATGCGACTGATGAAAAACTTACTGTCGTGAGAACAGCAAAAAGAATAAGTACGGAAAAACTTAAAATCTTTGAAATTTTCTTCATTTGATAATTAAGTTCGCCTTCGGTTTTCAGCTGAAGGTATAAGGAACCTTGCAAGGCAAAAAGGAAAATAGCAAACAATCCTGTAACCACACCGAGAGGATTTAAAAATGTAAAGAAGTTCCCCTGAAATATCCCTTTTTCATCGATAGCAATACCCGCCAAAGCATTACCACTGGCCACACCTAAAAGTAATGTTGCTACGAGACTGGAAAGTGAAAATAATATATCCCAAATATTTTGCCACGCAGGTGACGCTACCTTGCTACGAAACTCCATAGAGGCGGCACGGAATATTAAAGTAGTTAGCAACATCATAAAAGGAGTATAAAAGGCAGAGAACACAGTTGCATATGCAGTCGGAAATGCAGCAAATAAGGCTCCACCAAAGGTTATCAGCCAGACTTCATTCCCATCCCACACAGGACCGATGGAGTTCATTAATATTCGCCGATGCTCATTTTTCCGCGTAAATAGATGGAGAATTCCAACTCCTAAATCAAAACCTTCCAGAATAGCATAAACCAAAAGTAAGACCGTCATTAATATAAACCAGATTACATTGAGTAACATAAAAAAACTCCTCTGTGGATAAATGATTAATGGTTTATGGTTTCAGGACCTTTGTTAATTTTTCTACTCAGAATAAATACATAAAGAACAAATAAAATGGAGTATATAGAGGTAAACATTACCGTAGAGCCTAATACCTGACTTGCAGATACTCCCGGGGATACGCCATCTTTAGTTCGCAACAAATCTTGAACAATCCATGGTTGACGTCCTACTTCTGCAGCTATCCAACCTGCCATGTTAGCAATGTAAGGTAAGGGCAATGAGAAAACGAATATCCATAATAGCCAACGATAATTGAATAATTTGCCCTTCCACCAGAGGAATAAAGAAAGAGTAGTTAGAGCAATGAAAAACATCCCTAAACCTGCCATTAGATGAAAGGTAAAGAAAGGTAATTTGACTGGAGGCTGGTCTTCCGGTGGGAATTGGTCTAATGCAGTTACAGGTTTGTTAAAGTCAAAATGGACAAGAAAACTTAAAAAGCCAGGTATGGTTAAACCATAATCTACTTTTTGTTCTTCCTCGTTGGGTATTCCAAAAAGATAGTAAGGGGTTCCACTTTCGATAGTTTTAAAGTGTCCTTCGAATGCAGCTAATTTTGCAGGCTGATGTCGTGCCACTACGATTGCCTGATGATGCCCTGCAAATAATGTAAAATAGGCACCTATTACACCAAAAACAAGGGCGATTCTCAAAGAACGACGGGCAAATTCTTCATGTTTCCCTTTTAATATGTAATAAGCGGAAATACTCATTACGAAGAAGGACGCATTTAGCATGGCACTAAAAATAACATGGGAATATCTACCTATCGTAGACGGATTGAAAAACATCTGCCAGAAACTAACAATTTCAGCACGGGGTCCCATAGGGGTTTCGACAATATGAAATCCCGCAGGAGTATGTTGCCATGAATTAGCGACAATAATCCATAAGGCAGATAGGGTCGCCCCTAAAGCTACCATAAGTGTCGCGAAAAAATGTGCTTTTTTAGACACACGGTTCCAACCGAAAACAAGTATCCCTAAAAAGGTAGATTCAAGGAAGAAAGAAATCAATGCTTCTGCGGCTAAGGGTGAACCGAATACATCACCAACAAAACGAGAATATTCAGACCAATTTGTTCCAAACTCAAACTCCATAACAATACCTGTGGTAACACCCATCGCAAAGGTAACCGCAAAAATATTTGTCCAGAACCGTGCCATTTTGTCATAAACTTCCTCCCCTGTTTTGAGTCGCTGATACGACATATAAACCATAATCCAACCTAATCCTATTGTAAGGGGCGGATAAAGATAATGAAAGATAGCAGTTAAGGCAAACTGAATTCTTGCCAGCATAAGAGCATCACTGAACATAGATAAAAACTCCTACTATTTTAAATTGAGTCCTATTTATGACATTATATTATTATGTAATTGCTATCAATTATATCAACCTTCATGGATGGAGTAGCAGAAAAGAATAATAAAATATATTTTTTTCACCGAATACATTAACAATAGGCCATTTTATTTTATTCCCATAAATTTAATAGTCGGACCTATCGGACTCGTCCGCCCCCCCTTACAATTTATTTTTCTTTTGGTCAAAACTATGTTAATATTAACTAAACAGTTCGGGATATTTCCGCACTGAAAAAAAGGAGTAAAAATTATGACGACAGGTATTTTGGTGGCTATTCTGGTATTTCTTGTATTGCTGATATTGTTCTTTATCAGCACATATAATAGGTTGGTTCGTCTGCTCAATGAGGTAAAAAATGCATGGGCACAGATTGATGTGCAATTAAAACGCCGACATGACCTTATCCCTAATCTGGTAGAAACGGTCAAAGGATATATGCAACATGAACGGGCTACTCTGGAAAACATTACACAGGCACGAAATATGGCTATGCGTCCTGGCTCTGTTAGTGAGCGGGCTCAGGCAGAACAGCAACTTAACCAGGCATTGCATAACTTCTTTGTTGTGGTAGAAAATTATCCCGATCTTAAGGCCAATCAGAACTTTCTTGCTTTGCAGGAAGAATTGACTTCCACCGAAAATCGCATTTCCTTTGCGCGTCAGGCATATAATGACACGGTGATGAATTTTAATAATGTAATACAGATGTTCCCGACAAATGTTGTAGGTGCTATGTTCGGATTTAAAGAACAAAGTTTCTTTGAAGTAGAAAATGTGGGAGAGCGGGCTGTTCCCAAAGTTTCTTTTCAATAATCAAACATAGAAGATAGAAAATTCCAACTATGTTCGAATTAATTCGCCAAAATAAACGCAGGTCAATACTGCTTGCCCTACTCATGCTTTTGTTTATGCTACTGATCGGATACATTATAGGTTCTTCTCTGGCTTTACTGTTTTATTACATTTCTGAACCTCATGCATTTTCGACTGAAAAGATGATACAAACTCCTTCACAACGGTCCGCTCCCCATTATCCACAAAATCAGTACTCTTCTCAACCCCCGCAAACGACATCGCTCACTTATGAGCAGGTGCAGTATTTTACATGGTTGTATTGGGGACCCCTGGGGGCTTTCGTTGCCTTTGTAGTCTGGGCTATACAAATGTTATTCGCTTATTATTCAGGTGGAAATATGTTGTTATCTATCAGCAATGCAATAAAAATTGAAAAAGGGGACCACCCCCAATTGTATAACATTGTTGAAGAAATGAAAATTGCTTCACGACTTCCTGCGATGCCGGAGATTTATGTAATTGATGATGCCTCTATAAACGCTTTTGCAACCGGTCGTTCCCCAGAACATTCTGCAGTAGCAGTAACTCGCGGATTATTAAATCATATGAACCGTGACCAGATACAGGGTGTTATTGCACATGAAATAAGCCATATTACACATCGAGACACTCTGTATATGACCATCCTTGCTGTGTCGCTCGGGACAATAATTTTGTTAGTAGTGGGATTGAGAGAAATTATTGGTGCCGGTATGCGAGGTTCTGCACGATATAGCGGTCGGGGACGAAAAGATGCTGTGGGGCTTATTCTGTTTCTCTTTGTTATTTACATCTTCGCTCTATTATTATCTCTGATAGCGCCTCTTATTGCTCAGATAATTTATTTTGCTTGCTCTCGGCAAAGGGAATATTTAGCCGACGCAGGTGCTGTTGTGTATACTCGCAATCCGGAAGGATTGGCTTCTGCTCTGGAAACGATAGCAAAACACTATCAGAGACAGCCTGCCACAGATGTTAATCAAATTATTGCACCCCTTTATATTGTAAATCCGCTGGAAACCCTAAATTTAGATACTTCTTCTATATTCAGCACACATCCCCCCCTTCAAAGGAGAATACAAATCCTGCGAGATATTGCCCGAACCCCTTCACTTTCTTATGAACAAGCATGGCAAAAAGCAGAAGGAAAGAAGTGGAAACAAGGAATTAGCACCACTCCCGCTACCTCTCCTCCCTCTTCAACACCATCTATAACTCAATCATTAACTTCAACATCGACTCTTCATGAGCCACTGCAAAATGCACGCATTACTGGAAACGCCATAATGAAAGCACAAAACTATACTTTCCTAAAATGCAAGTGCGGTGTAATCTTGAAAGTACCCCCGGCATATAAGGGGAAAGTAATATGTCCTCGCTGTAGAACAGAACATACTGTATAAAAGGCCGACCTGTCCGACCCATCCAACAATAAAAAAAGGAACGAACACAATGCCGTTGGACAAAAACACAAAGAAGCACCAGAGAAGAGACCAATTTGAAAAGAAAACTATCAAAGCCATGGTAGAAATCTATTGTAAATATCACCATAAAAAACCTATGTGTGAAGAATGCAATAACCTTTTAGAATATGCCTACAAGCGAATTGAAAAATGCCCCCTAATGCCGGATAAACCTACATGTAAAAATTGCCATATCCATTGCTACAACAAAAAATATAGGGAGCAAATAAAAACTGTTATGAGGTTTTCAGGACCTAAAATGTTTTTGTATCATCCTATACTCTCTATCATTTATCTCAAGAATAAATACTCCGATAGAAACCGCATACGAAATAATGACAAGAAACCAACAAATGATAAATAATTCTTATGGACCCTCTTTTCTAAGAAGGTATCCGTTTTTTTGCCTTGCACCATATATAATGAGGTTATCTCCATTGCATCTTATTGTAATCCCTCCATAATAATCTGTTCGCCAAAGAGGAATTTGATATTGACGAAGTAATTCTTTTATTTCCCTTCGCACACCCCAATTGTGATGAAATTCATTTACAGAAACCACGGCTATCTCAGGATTTATTTTCTCCAATAAATCCTGATTTAATGAGTTCTTTAATCCATGATGAGGTATTTTTATTACCTTTGCGGAACAATCCGAGTTAGAAAGTTCCTTCTTTGTCAATTCAACGGGAAAATCGCCAGGGAATAACATAGAAAATGAATGATAGACAAACTTCACAACGAGTGAGTTTTCATTCGTTTCATTGTAATAATTTCTACCTGCATAAATAACATTTAAAGAACCTTTCGTTAGGTTTATTTGCCTTCCCTCCTCTACTTTTATAACAGGGATTTTTTTAGAACTTACTTTCTGAAACACTTCTTTGCCTAATTCTGCATTTAAGAATCCTTCTCCATGAATAAAATTTTTTATTGTTATATTATCTATAATAGAAAAAATTCCTCCTATGTGGTCCTCATCGGCATGGGAAACAATTACATAATCTAATCTTCTTATACCATGCGACCATAAAAACGGTACAACAATCCCTCTTCCCATATTTGTCGTTCCGGCATCTATGAGGATATTTTCACCTTCCGCTGTGCTAATAAGAATGGCATCTCCATGTCCTATATCAAGAACATGTACCTCCGTATTTCGAAAAAATAGACCCTCTAACCATATAAGATATAAAATTACACCGCTCACAACAAATGTAATGAACTCCTTTTTTCGTCGTATCGTCAACCAGCGATATAACAGATAACATGTAAAAAAATAGGAAATAATTGCTAACCAAGATGGATGTGGAACAAGAAATAAAGTGTAAGGAAACGAAGCACCCCAATGAATTAGAGATTGGATAACGATTAGAAATAGTCCGCTGGAGTAGAAAAACAATGCCGGGACAAAAGGAATAAATAGGAAAAACAAGCCAAAAATACTGGCAATAAGATAGAATGCAATCAATGGAACCACTAAAAGATTATACAAAGGGGATAGTAGGTTTATTTGCGGGTTTATAAAAACAAGCAAGGGCATTAAAAGTATCTGGGCGGAGAGAGCTACAGATAAATAAGAGCGAAGTGTCCAGGGTAAAAATTGTAGAAGATTTAAAATAGGTTCATGAAATAATATGATAGACGCCACAGCCAGAATAGACATCTGCGTCCCTACGTCCCAAATAAAGTCTGTATTGAAAACAAAAAGAAGTGTAGCAGTCAAACATAAGGCGGAGAAAAGGTCTTCATTTCTCTTGCTGTATATATAGAGTTCGTAAATTAACAACATGAGAATGGCTCTTAAAGAAGAGCCATGAGCTCCACTTACAAACGCATAAAATACACAAAGTAATAGAGCAAGCACATCTGGCAATCGCTTCCTTGATTTAAACAATGCCCGGGCTATTATCTTTGTAAACCAGAACACTAAACCAATATGCAATCCCGAAATAGCTAGGATATGGGCTGTTCCAGTAAGGACAAAATTTTGTTTCTCTTCATAATCCAACCCACTTCGGTCTCCTAACCAGATAGCTCTTGCCATATCTCGGATTGAAACAGGGGTATATCTAATAAAGTGTTCATAAAGATATTGTTGTAATCGAGATATTTGAAAATGAGGGGAAAAGGTATAAGTGGAAAGAATTTCTATTTGAGATGGAGAGGGAATTATTTTCGAATAAATTCTTTTCGAACGGAGATAGGATTCATAAGATTGCAAAGATTCATTCACTGGGCTCAAATAAAGCGAAGTTTGCCCTCTTAGTCGTATACGAGTATATGTAAAGATAGGGTATTGGGCACCATAGTACGAAACCAGAGCTTTCCCCACTATATCTTCCCATACATCTCCACTTTTTACCTTTGAGATATGTAATACAAATCGTATATATTTGTCCGCAGGGTCAAACAAAGTATTCTCCGTTATATATCCTTCCACCTCAACATAAGTGTTAGGTTGTTGCTGTCGGAGATATAAGAAAAAAGCATCGCCTTCGTTAGGGTAGGGATTTAATAGATAAGCAAAGGAACCTACCAGAATAAAAAGGAATGCTATTCCGAGGTTATCAGAATATTGGATTCTCTTTTGACGGCTGATGAATATAAAAAGGATATAAATTGAACATAAAACATAAAAAGATGCCCATGTTATCCACCCCGCTTTCGCAAGTACTGCCCCTGCAACAAACCCTGCACAAATAATAACCCAATGACGATGAAAAAGCATTTTAATTAAAAGGCAAAATATAGGATAGGATTATTTATCTTCTGCGATTTGTTTTTCTGCGTTAGCAATGACTTCTTCCAATCGGACAGGTTTTCCACCTTGCCGTTTGCTTTCATCTGCGGATTCCATAAAAGCAAAAATTTCAATTGTTTCTTCAGGACTTATAGGGGGAACTCCAGTCTTGAAAAATTGAATAACTTCCTGTGCTAATTCTGCATAATCTCCCCCATCTTCCTGATATGCAGTTCCTGTCTCGCCAAAGGCAATAACTTGATGTGGGAGGGGCCCTTTTCTTAATCCAACAAGGACACCCACGCGACCCTCTTTCCAGACGCCAGTTATAACATCCGTATCCGGCGTGCTAACGCGACTCACCGTTTCACACCCCTTGCCCATCACTGTATACAATGCTTCTGTAGGATGGACCCCATACCAGAACAAATCAGGATGATGAGGTTCTAAATGACAAGGACCATACGAAATAACAGTATGAATAGGACCTACATCCTGTTTGCACAACCTCGTTAAACTGGAATAAAAACGATAGGAAGAACTGGAAAACCAAGGCACATCATGTTCCTTTGCTAAACGGGCAATTTTTATGGCATCTACAAGAGAACCCGCTAAGGGTTTATCAATAAATACCCGCTTTTTCGCTTGAAACACAGGTTTTACCTGTTCAAGATGCACTCTCCCATCTACACTTGTTAACATAACCGCATCGACACGAGAGCATAGTTCATCTATCGAATTGACGAGTTCAACTCCATACTCATTCTTCAATCGCTCTGTAAAACCATCAATTCGAGTATAACTGGCCTCCAAATCAGGACTCCCCCCTTTGTAAGCCAGTGTTACTTTTGCCCCCGGTATATGTTTCGGATTATTAGGGTCATTAAACAATTGGGTGAAAGCAATTACATGAGAGGTATCCAGCCCTATCAAGCCTATTTTAAGTTCCTGTTCTGTGTCTGTATTTTGTGCCATCACAATCATAGTGGCAACCATAAAAAAGAAAAAGCATAACCACACATTTTTCATAATTTCACTCCTTATCTTTCACTATTCAGAATAAAAATAGTGGCTTGTTAAGTGTAATGTGAACCTTATCTGATTATCAAATTGTAATGAATAGATAAATATAAATATAAAAAACTAAAATCTCATTTTTGTGTTAAAGGAGGAACTACTAAAACAGGGCACTCTGCCCGACGAACTACTCGTTCAACAACGCTACCAAAAAAAGGGCGTTCCCATGTACTATGACCTCTTCGACCTATCACAATAATATCCGCTTTGGTTTCATAGGCGAAGTCCAATATGGTCTGATAGTCCCTTCCAATTTTTATTTCTATTTGTACCATAACTTCGGGGGGTATTTGGGATAAATAAGACTGCCGAATACGATTATCAATATCCTGTTTTGCTTTTTCGTCAATATCTTCCATTTCATAAACATAGGTTTTCCAGAACTCCGCTTCAGGTTCTGGAATGACATGCAGGATAATCAACAACGAACTCGGATGCCGAAGTGCCATATCAAGAGCATGTTTAAAGGCAACATCTGCATTCTCGGAAAAATCGGTGCAAAATAATATCTTCTTGATAGAGCATTCATCCATACCGCTTTCGGACATAAATCTGTCCTCCTTTATTAGATTATACCGTTCCTAACCAATTGGGAAACCAAAGAACTAAACCAGGGAATATTAAAAATAGAATGCTTACAACTATGAGTATCCATAAGAAAGGAATAGCCCCCCGAAAAACTGTAGATAACGCCAAACTACGGTCCATACCACTAACAACATACACATTAATTCCCACAGGCGGTGAAATAACTCCGATTTGAGTTAAAACAACTATCATCACACCAAACCATATGGGGTCATAGCCTAACTGCTGAATTACAGGATAGAAAATAGGTATTGTTAACAACAACAATGCAAGAGCATCAATAAAACAACCCCCTACCATATAGAAAAGCATAACCAAAAAACATATAGCCCAATCCGGAAAGGGCAAGGATATAAGACCGTTGGCTATTGTCATCGGCAACCGAGTAATAGCAAAAAACCGCCCTAAAATAACCGCCCCCGCTACGATAATTAATATCATACAGGAGGTGCGAAGTGTTTCCATCATAGCACGAACAAATCCCTTCCATGAGATTTGTCTTAAAATGATGGAAAGAATAATAGTCCCTCCCGCTCCAACTCCCGCTCCTTCGGTAGGTGTAAAGAAACCAAAGAAGATACCCATCATTACAACGAGGAATAGAAGAAGTGTTTCAATAACACCTGCCAAAGAAAGAAATTTTTCTTTCCATGAGGTTTTCTCTCCTGCGGGTCCTAAGGAAGGGTCTTTCAAACAGCGAAGGTAAATACTTATACAGAAAAGCAACGCAATAAATATCCCAGGAAAAATCCCTGCAAGAAATAATTTACCTATAGATTGCTGAGTGAGAATTCCATACACAATAAAAACGACACTGGGAGGTATCATCATACCCAACCCCCCCGCAGAAGCAACCGTTCCACTTGCCAAGGCAGAATCATATTTATATCGGCGCATCTCTGGTAAAGCAACCGCCGACATGGTCGCCGCGGTTGCCGGTCCTGAACCACAAATCGTTCCAAACAAAGCACAGGCAATAACCGATGCCATTGCCAGCCCACCGGGAAGGGAACCTATCCAGAGGTAAGCAGAACGAAATAATCGCTTGCTAATACCTGAATGAAAAGCTACCTGTCCCATAAGAACAAACAGAGGAATAACCACAAGACTTGAAGAAGAAAAGGTATCTATTAAATCGCTCGAAAGCATGCTAAATCCGGCATTTTTATTTACCACTAAAGAAAAGCCCGTTAATCCAACACCCATCATCGCAAACGCTACAGGCATACTTGCTACAAGAAGCACCAATAAAATAAAAATACCAAGGAGCCCGTATCCTGTTAAACTCATGGCTTGATTAACTCCTTCCCCGGTCGAAGTATATGGTAAATTTTCACCAGAGAGGTTACCGTAAAAGATACAGCAAGCCAGAAAGGAACCCAGAATACTGGCAACTGCACCGTTGAAGTTACCTCACCCGAACGATAAAGAGACAGGCCGTGCTTAATCATAAAGAAAATTATCAAAACAAAAAGCAAAAGCATGAACAATCGGGAAATGGTATCTATAATAATCTTTAATGTCCTGCCTATTCTTCGGAACAAAAACTCAATAGCAATATGCCCCTTCACAGCAGTTGTATAAGGGAGGGCTCCACCTAACACTACCGCACTCGCCAGACGAATATAATCTATACTGCCACGAACACCGTTGCCCAAAAATCGGCCGATAACATCTATCATGACAACCCCTACAATAAAAAGTAATGCAAGGGCTGAAATAATTCCCAGCAAATATACAAGAACACGCACCCCCTTACCATAACCTTCTATATAATTAGAAATGTTATTTTTCAATGAACACCATCCCCTTACTGACTAAGTTCCTGAATCCTCTTTTGTGTATCCGCTAAAATTTCTGCCCGAGGGAGATTATCACTAACAGACGCATAATCCTGAATAACAGGCTGAACTGCATTTTTCCATCTTTCTTGTTCTTCGGGGGTAAGAGATATAATCTCTTTACCCATCCCTGTGATATATTCCCTTGCCTTTGCATCATCTTCATCCCATGCTTGAGCATGCTTTTCTACCCATTCTTCGCTTACTGCTAATATAACATCCTTAACATCCTGCGGGAGTTGCTCCCACTTGGCTTTATTCATCACAACAAACATAGATGTTGTGTACCCGACACAACGACTATCGGTAACCGCTTGGATAACTTCTCCCTGTTTCCAGCCCTGTAATGTTTCCATCGGACAGAAAGTTGCATCTACAACCCCTTTTTGTAAGGCTTCATAAGTTTCAGGCTGACTCATCCCAACAGGTTGTGCACCTAATTTTTCAACAATTTTTGTGCACAAACCGGTGGCACGAACTTTTAATCCTTTTAAATCATCTAAAGTACGGACAGGTTTTTTGCTGGCTAAAATACCCGGACCATGTGCATGGACATACAAAAACTGAACATCTTTTAATTCTGCAGGCTGATATTTTTTTATTATATCCATTGCAACAAGGGTGGCTACTTTACCACTGGGATAACCTAAGGGCAAATCCAGAACTTCCAAAAGCGGGAATCGGCCCCGTGTATAAGCAAAACAACTCATCCCAATATCAGATACTGCATTGATGACTCCTTCATAGCATTGGTCTGCCTTTGTCAAAGAACCACCGGGGTACATCGTTATCTTTACTTTCCCATTTGTTCGTGTCTCTACCTCTTTTGCCCAACTTTCTGCTAATTTATACTGGGAATGGGTAGCTGGGAAAAACACACTATAAGTCAGTTCAATAGACTTTATAGCCGGAGATTTCGGCTGGGTAGATGTGGATGAAGAAGGTTGTTGCCCTTGCGGTTGACCCCCACAATGAGTTAGCAATACACATAAGATTATTGCCGACACTAAAGATAAAACATACCTTTTTCTCATGACAAATCCCTCCGTTATGAGATTAATATTACTTACTAATATATAGACTTAACAATTATGCTTTCAAATTTATATTTTCTCTCGATAGAATAAAGAAATTATGATACTCTAAGTTTATAATATCTTCCCGTTGTTGCTATGAAGAGTTGCCCTCTATAACTCAAGGTCATTGTTTCCCTCTGGGGACTAAATTCAGAAAGAACCCAATCCCCAACTACTTTTTCACCTAAACGGATAAATTGGTCTATTACTTTTTTATCCTTTGTGTATACTGAAATACGAAATTGAGGTGACGAATTATTCTCCCCGAAACTGTCCGAAACCTTTGCAAAACCATGAAAGAAAATTAATACTTCCCCCTCTCGTAAAGTCGTCAATGTCTCTTCAGAATTGTTTTGAACTTCATTAAAAATAGAACTTTCCGTAGTTGATTGTTTCTTGTCTAAATGATTATTTTCTACAGGGTTCCTTTCAGATTCATTTTCCTTACGGTCTCCTATCCCTGTTTTTTTTTCTTCCTGTTGGGAACGCCCCTCTTTTTTCTGTTCCGGTAATACAAGCCGAACTTGTTTCATTTGATAATAATTTCCTTTCCCTTCTAATTTAAAGGTATAAACACCAGGAGCAAGTTGATAATAGAGAGTAATAGCTCTTTTAGGGCTTATTTTCCCCCCCTCTTTATTAAAGACCAATCCAAAAGGTAGTAATGTAAAATTTTCCGTCTTTACTTCATAAGGGGTAAAAACTTCATTTTCGTTTCCTTCCTGAGACACATTTATATAAACAGGGGTTGGGACATAACGAATGTCATTCCCTAACCATACAGACCTCCATCCATTATTATGGATATTTATTTCAACTTGATACTTACCCGTACTGGAATTATATTCTGTCCTCCCTACTGCACCTAATATCGCTTTCCCTTGAATAGTTCCAAAACCATCTGTAGATATAACCAACCATATTAATAAGGTTACTATTGTAGAAACCCATGGAACCCATTTCAAGCCTCTTTCTTTATATAAAGATACCCACACCGCAATTCCAATTAGCCCTAATAAAATATAAACAAAAACTACTCTAAAAGTAAACATTCCATAGGGAGAGGCTCTTAAATCTCCACCAACTTGGGTTAGACTATACCATGCAAAATTAAAATATGTTGAAAATAGCAGAACATAAATAATCCAGAGGATGCTTAATCCTATACCTCTCCATCTACGATAGGGGATAGAGCCTACCAAAGCCAGAAGTATCGCTGAAACAAATAATCCTACAACCATTAACATCAATATCTTTGTGGGCACAAACCCCTGATTTTGGGTCATAGGTATCATAATCAGCAAGATCAATAAGGTAGAACAGAACCAGGCAATCCATGAATCTGTACCAATTTCCATCTCTCCTCTGTCAGGACCAATCCTTGCTATAAAAGTTCCCTGCAAAGAAGGTATATCAAAACGAGAGTTTGCACTGATAGTTCTTCGGGCTGTATCTTTGGTACGCATAAGGTCCAATCGTGCCTGGAATAGTTCTTCCTGTAATTCTCTCGCTTTATTGATGTCAATAATGTGGGCTTCTTTTTGTTTATCAATACGGCTAATCGCTTTTTCAATAGATTCTAAATCCAAATCACAATCGGAGACCAGTTGCTCAAGTCGTTCACGATAGAATGCTATAGCACTCTGTATAATCTTTAACCTTGCCTCCCCCTCAGCAAGACCTCTTTCTCCAATCTCCGGACTCACCTTCCCGGTTTCTATCATCTTTCTCCATTCCGCATTCTGATGTTCTACATCCGCTCTTAAAACAATATATTTTTGAATTTCTTTGACAAGTAATGATAATACCGAGATGTTTTCTTCCTGCTCATCAAGAGGAAAAACAATTTCTGGAATTTTATCGGGCAAATTTGAAAAATCGATATCAATATTTCCCCCTGCCAATTCAGGGCTAACTGTTGAAAGCCAACCCTCTAAATTTTTTCTTCGTCGTGCCAACCGTTCCCGACGGAGTCTTAAAGGAACAATGTTCTTCCAATAATGCTTAAAGTTTATATCTCCCGTGCGGAAGGAAACGACTATTTTCCCTATTTCTTTTTCTACCTGTTTGAGTTGTTCTAAAACCTCTTCTCGGCGAATTTTTATTTTATCATCTAAAGAGGCTCGCATACGGCGAATTTTAGATAATATTTCCAGCAAATCCGTTTTTGATTCCTTACCGATTGGCTTTTTCTGCCGAAGGGCTTGTAAATACCTCTGGGCTTTATATTCCGCATTAATCAGTACTTGTAAAATCTCAAGGGTATCAAGAGGCAACGAATATACTCCACTAAAATCTGAAAGTACTTGCTCCTCCTCCAGACTGGACTCACTAATAGGCTCCGATTTTTCTCGTGTAGATTTCTTACGGAGATACTCAGGATGGTCTTTGAGATAGAGTTCTGTAATCCCCGGCGGAAGTTCTTCTCGGGCTGGGATACGAATTTTCTGCCTGCATGCAACACACCGACCCGGTTTCCCATACATATCAGGTTGGACCCGCATCTTTTGACCACAGATACAATATATTCTTAATTCCGCATCTTTTGGTTCGGACATAAATAATCCATATATAAATAATTATTTTTAACTATATTTCTGTCAACAATTTTCTCGTCTACTATTTTGACAAAAAACAGTCATAATATCAAAATTTAAAGACAAAAAATAATACCATTATTTCCTATTCGATTTAAATAAAGTAAATTAAATCCAATTTATTCCTTAAAAATATTATAGTTACAAAAAGTCTTTTAAATAAAGATTATTTTTTTATCTTTTGGCGTTATTTTTGCTAACTATCTTATATCCCTGATGCCCAGCGTGTTTAGACGGTGAATGGAACTCGCCTGTGATGCCGTTTCGTTCACCGTCTTATTTCTTTGTTGGAATAATATTTTGTTTGGGATAGTTTATTTTTTTGCTATAATTTATTTATAAGTTTTTATTCATCTTATATAAGAAAAGGGCATTCTATGTTGGACGGAAGGTTATCATCTTGTATTAATCATCCCTCAGTTTCCGCAACAGCACGATGTAAACAATGTGGAAAACCTGTATGTGGTGCGTGTGTAATAAGTTCCCCATTAGGTTCTTTTTGTTCAGATGCTTGTAGAGAACGATTTGAAGCGTTCTCCAAGCGGGTTCAAGAATTAGACCGTGATACCACACGAGCCCGATGGAATATCGGAACCAAACTAAGACAATTTTTCTCTTTCCTCATTTTTGTGATTGTAGTCCTAATTACTCTAGGTGTAATCGGGACTTTGTTTGATATACCTGTGTTATCACAATGGGTATTTGTTTTTCGTGCATGGTTCGGTATCTAATGATTACTAAAACTGTCAGGAGGGCTTTATTATGGATTTAAGTGGATTAAAATGGCCGTTAATCATTCTCGTAATTGTTGCTGTCGGTTGGTTAGGCTCCAGTGGCGGGGTCAATTATATGGTGAATAATTTCACAAAAGCAACGCCCGGAGCCGATGCACAGCGAGATAAGGTTGATGAAGCAGGACTCACGCGGGTTGCGGGCTACCTGATGATGTTATTGAGATGGGAACGGTCCAAAGATGTCCTGGAAACAGTTATTAATCGTTATGGAAACAATGGTGCTAATTATTGGTACAATATGTACCGGTTAGCAAAGTGCTATGAAAAATTAGGGCGTTACCAGGAAGCATACAATATACTTCGAGACCTTGCCCAAATAAATGCACATCAATATGATGACCGTGTCCCAGAATTTGATAACCTTAACCTGCGTGCCAACAAATTAAAAGAAGTTCATAATTTACAATAAAACCACATGGGGAAAAATAATATTATTTATGGACGCATTCCCGTCCTGACTTGTCTTCAGGCGGGGCGTCGCACTGTTCATAAAATATATTTACAGCAAGGAATTACCCTATCCGAGTTAAAAAAATGGGAAAAGTCTGTTCCCATAGAAGAAAAACCAAAAGGATATTTAGACCGAATAACGAAAAATGCTATCCATCAGGGTATTGTTGCAGAAGTGGATGAACTACCTTTGTTAAATTTAGATACTTTTTTACAAAATTATTCCGAACAAACACAACGGATTGTTTTATTAGATCACATAGAAGATACTCGAAACTTTGGGGCAATTATTCGCTCCGCAGTGGCTTTCAACATAAAAACAATTATTATTCCTCACGAAGGTTCTGCCCCGATAACCCCGGTGGTTATTAAAACAAGCTCAGGAGCAGTGGAATATTCCCAGATTGTTCAAGTAAAAAGTACACTTCTGTGTATTCGTAAACTGAAAGAACTCCATTTTGGGATATATGCCCTCGACGCTAACGGAAATAAAAAACTAAACGAAGTAAAATGGGAAGAACGAAGTGTTCTTGTTATTGGAAGTGAAGGGAAAGGTATCCGCCCCTTAATAAAAAGGGAATGTGATTGTATTGTGTCCATTCCTACAGTTCCTCCCATAGAGCAACTTAATGCCAGCGTAAGCGCCGGTATTGCATTTTATGCCATGGCAACATCATAAACACATTCCATTAAAGGAAGTTTTGGTTATGGTTAGAAGGTTATATCTTTTTATTATTCTTTCTTTCATTACGTCCTGGGCTCCTTCGGAAACTTGGTATGATAAAGCAATTGTCGGAATGGAGGTAGGACCCACAGGAGCACAATGGGGCTTTTCTAATCCAAATGATGAACGATTTTGTTCTAAATTGGATGGAGCCGAAATTGTCCGTAAATGTCATCAGGCAAATTGTGATTATGTAGTAGTATGGGTGCGTGATGGGGATTATGCATACTACAACTCAAAGATTTTGTCAAAAGCACCCGGATTAAAAGACCGAGACCCGCTGAGGTCTGCCATTGATGAGGCAAAAAAATACAATATGCCTGTGATTGCATATTGCGTAGTTCAACAGGGTGGGCATTATATAGAACAACATCCTGAATTTCTTATGCATGACCTTGTGGGAAAACCTATTTATCATCGCTTTTGTTATAATTCGGGCTATCTGGAAGTGATGAAACAAATTGTAGATGAAATTATGGATTATGAAATACAGGGGTTTCATATTGACATGATAGACCAGGGGTTTGGTCCACCCTATGGATGTGCCTGTCCCATGTGCAAAAGAATGTTTAAGGAACAATACGGTCTGGAAATACCCAACTCTATTTCATGGGATGAAACTTGGAAAAAATTTTTGGAATTTCGATATAACACCAGTGCAAATTTTGAGAAAAAACTGTATCATCATATTAAACAGCGGAATAACAATATATCCGTGGATTTCAATTATCACGGAAATCCACCTTTTAGTTTTGAAGTAGGCCAGAGACCTGTTCAACATGGAGAAAACGGTGATTTTATAACTGGAGAAACAGGTATTTGGGGATTTAGTGCCTTGACGGTTGGGCTGAATGCGGAGTTTTATCGTTCTGCTGTGCCCCATCAACGCGTTCAAGTTGCTATACAACGGGGCGTGCGAATGTATCACGACCAGACAACCCGTCCAGTTAATGATATTCGCTGGGAACTGTTAACGCTCTGTGCTCACGGAGCCTTTGTTACAATGGTAGACAAGTTAGGTTTTGACGGAACATTAGACCCAGTTGCATATAATCGCATAGGAAAAGCCTTTCAAGAAATTCAAGAGAAAAAATCTTTCTTCTCCTATAAGCCCCTTTATGAGGTAGGGATTTATTTTAGCAGTAAGACACGCGATTGGATCGCAAAGGAACAGTCGACAAATTATTTCGCTTCGTTTCTGGGAGCACACAAAGCCATGGTATATGAACATATACCCTGGGGTATTTTGTTAGATGAAAACGGCACTTATGAGAAACTATCTCGACTCCCTGTGGTTATTTTGCCTAACATAGGTATCTTATCTACCGAAGAGATAACCATGCTTACAAAATATGTCCAGGATGGGGGAAAACTAATTATCACAGGATTAACAGGTTGTTACGATGATTTGGGAAATATAGGCACATATCGGCTGGAACCTTTAACAGGATGCGAATACATATCAAAATTGAACAGTGAGGATAACTGGATTTCTCTGGAGCCGGAACAATCAAATGAGGAAAAAAGTTTGTCTAAAGAAATTGAAAATGCCTATATAAATGGAACCGACTACAAAAATGCCCCGACTATGCCTATTTTAGTGAGAGGTCCCGCAGGGATATTCAAAGCTACTTCCGCCCAGCCTGTTGGAAAATTATGGACACCCTATCGAACCCAGCGACAGATTGAAGGAAAAGAAGGAACAGAATTCCCGATGAGCCCAGAAACAGTAGTAGGGCCCGCAATCTTTATAAATCAAGTAGGGAAAGGTACTGTTATAACATTTGCCTGTTCTCCTGACAATGCGTTGGGTTCAGAGTATCCTTTACCCGAATGCAGAAAACTATTAGTAAATGCAGTTCGCTATTTAAACCCCAATCCGCAAATTCAAATAGAGGCTCCGAGCTATGTTGAAACTGTTATCCTCCACAA
>CALLRP010000060.1 GCA_938014335.1 uncultured bacterium | reverse complement strand
CAAACATTTCCTACCGCGTAAAACCTCTGTGTTCCTCTGTGCCCTCTGTGGTGAAAAAAGAAAAAAGAAATTTAACCACAGAGAACACAGAGATACACGGAGAGAAAGAACGAAGAAGGAGGATAAAGGCGGATGGGAATGTCTTTTCTCTTAATTTATTCTCAATTCAGCATGTAAATCCGTGATTTAAAATGGCAACAAACATTTCCTACCGCATAATCCTCTGTGCTACTCTGTGCCCTCTGTGGTGAGAAAGAAAAAAGAAATTCAACCACAGAGAACACGGAGATACACGGAGAGAAAGGAAAAATTACTATAACAAGTTGAATATTTTAGTTGATTATAGAGGGGGAAAAATGGTGTGCATTTTTAAATCAAATAATAACAAACAATTCTATTTCTATTTTTTCCAATCAAAATAGTAGTTGTTTTGGGGACCAAACCAGCCGATGTTCCAGACGCGGTTGGATGCACCATAAATATTCTCTTCAGGTGCCCACTCCCAGCGTTCCGAGGTGATGTGTCCATCGCACCAAAGCACATTAACTCTACCCCAATGTCGGAAATGCATCGAAGGCGACATAAACACCCCTTCCTGACCTCTCGGGGAATTTACAGAAATCATCAACGGTGGTTCTATAAAACTATACTCCACGATATATCCATTTTGAGGCATGGCACTATCCGCAAACATAATCGTTTCAGACGGTTTTTCAAGCATTCGCTCATGCATCCCGGATTTACACGCCTTCACTGGGTCACTTTCAATACTTAACAATGACCCCACATATGCCATGTTATAACCATACCCGCCACAACCCGATTCAAAGGCATTCGAAACCGAACCCAGCTGACGATACTCAAAAAATTCGGGACATTCCTTTATCTGTCCATCAGGAACATACTCAAAAAGAGGTCCTTTGCGGAAATCAAAAGGAGTCTGTGGATTGGGCGTGTCCCGTTTTCCATGCCAACGGCATTTACCACCGAAATGGTCTTGCTCCGCACCTGGTAATAGGAAGTCATACATATCCGAAGCGGCGGGCACATAATATCCATTATGCTCACTGGCATACATTGTGTTGGCTAAATACAATTGCCTCAAATTATTCACACAGGAAGTACTCCTTGCCTGGGCTCGTGCCCGTGATAATGCGGGAAGTAGTATCAACATTAAAATACTTATAATCGCAATCACTACCAGCAATTCAATTAATGTAAATCCCATATATTTATATTTATGTTTATCAATAAACATTGTGTATATCCTTTTGCCCCCTCCTCCCATTCATAAGCAAAAACACACCTATGATTAACATCAAAAAAACATTTAAAATTTTTCCTGCTATTGGAAGGGCTTTAACCTCGACTTCAAACTCACGACATATCAATACATTTCCATGAGGCTCGTCATATATACACACTTCTAACCGTATTGTTTTCGTTTCAGATACAGGCTTTACAATAAAAAAACCCCTCCCTTGCAATATTTGTATCTGATGTCCTTCTACTGTAGGCAGTGCATCCTGAGTCAGGATAATTCCACCTGCGACCTCAACGGTTACGACACCCGACTGAACACGATTCCCATAGACATCGGAAATCTCATCAGAAATAAAACTGTAATAATTCCCATCGGAACCTAAATTCCACACTTCTGAAACATAGCCTGGCGGTCCTGGCAAAACTTCAATAAAGACTTCTCCCCGTATTGTATTATCTAAACTGTGAATAGTAACTCTGTCTCTTCCTGCTACGGTCCCTGCTTCTAACTCAATTTTTAACTCTCCATCTCTAACAGCAACCTGAATCCCTTCAGTTCCCATATCGTCATCTATATTCAATATATCTAACAAGAATGAGTTAACTGTAAACATCGTTCCCTCTACTACGGGCATATCATTCGCATCTTTAATTTCATCTCCAATAATTCTTACAATCTCCCCATATCCTGCTACTTTTGTTTGTGTAGTATTGGCTACCAGACGGATATGTCCCTGCCCGGGATTAATATCTCCCTCTCCTACTACTGAAAAGATACCGAATATCCCCGTATATCGCGTCTGGAATCCTATTTTGTTATTTATAAGGTCTCTATCTACAACATTAATACCTGCATTTGTCCACTCTGTCCCATCCCACCGATAAATACTCAGAATGGATTCATCCAGCCCTACAATTTGACCTGCTGTGTATTGAACCGTTACCTTTGGCAATGCTACCTGTGCAGATTGAAAATCACTAATAGATGAGATAAATTGAATAAACAAATTGCCTTTTTTTAATTCTGAAACACCCCCTGTTGATGGGTCTAAAACGGTCTGCAAATCTACATTACAATTATAATCTCTTGTTCCCGTCCTGCTACCTGAAGAAAATAAGGATATACAAAGTGTCCCCGTTTGATTACATGCAGTCCCTAATTCCGTTCCTGCTGGACTCCCTCCCCACTCCATCGGTATTTCCAGAGGTAATACAGTGCACTCCGGACGATTAGGGTCCGTTCCTGCTACTCGTATCTCATACTCATCCAGAACACCATCCCCATCGCTATCCACATCAGGTGCGACATCTGCAAACGCCATCACTTCTGTTGTAAAATAACCATAGACCGGGTCTAAAATATTGGGTATTGTTGAAACACGCAAGAAATCAAACTCATCTATACCCGCAGAATTTCCATTCTCATCCACAGCCCATGCAATATCAAAAGCATCTCCCCCACCACTCCCCCTATCAATACCTACCCAAAAGGGATTATCAGGTCTTACATAATTATCTCGATAAGGTGCCATAGTAGGATTTGTATCGGCGTAGCCCCAAACGGCTTCATTACTTGTTAATGTAACAACATTGCCTGCAAACGATGGGGTATTCGTTGTTAAACCCTGCGGAAAGATAGAACGACTCAAATTTCTACTTCCCGAGATAACATACCATTTATCATCGGGCAATCCATTCTTATTCACATCCTTTGATATTTCAATCAATCCGGGCTCGATGAATTTCCTCTTCATATCTCCTCCTACCCAGAATGCATTGGAATAGATAATACAATCCAGCCCCATAGGGTTCTGGGGATTATCTTCAACCGGCGTATTAAATTTAACAATTATATAACTTTCTTGTGGCTCACCTGGAGACCCAATGGAGTAAATCCCATTCATTGCAGGTAAACTTGTGCCATAACCCATAGGCGAGCCTAAAACTACCTGTGGATTGGTAAAACCTATATTCTGATTTTTACCAAAATATGTTATTACTTCATCCGCCCACGGATCATCTATAGCATAAGAAGAGGGTGTTATAAAATAAGATAATAGGATAGATAATAAAAAATATTTTGTTTTTACTAACATCACATCTATAGCCTTTCAAAAATCAGTTCAGGCTACAGACGGAGGGTTAAACACTGGAAGGGAAGTTCTTCAGCCCTTATCTACAAGGACTGCCAGACATCAGCCTTCCCGCGAGACCTCAGTCTGTTCGCTCAAATCGGACAGCAATCGGCAGGTCTTCGGACTTGCAGGCACAAACCTACTTGGCTCGGCTTCCCAGACTCATGTCCAGTGCCATGACGAGCTGTTCGTTCCTGCTTACCGCTGCGGGGCAGTTCCGGCTTCGCACCGGATTCCCTCTTCGCACCCAATATACAACTTTAGGTGACCGATTGCAGAGCGATTCAATTTTCTGTATTCTGTATATAGTAATAACACATAAACGTAAAAAAAATCAAATATTGAGAACCATTTTATTTATTTATGGTATAGTATTATTGTAGGAATTATTAGGAAGGAGTAAATATGCCATTTGATTTTAGTAAATGTCAAACATCTGAAGATAATATCAAAAATGCGATTGGTTTATGGATTTTCAATATTGAGGGGAGAGATGTCTGTTTCTGGGGAAATTACGAAGAAGCAATGAAAACAGCGGAACTTTATATTAAAACAAAAAATTTAGAAACTATTACCATCTATCTTATAGACTGTGTTGACTATAGCAAATTATTTAATGAAGACCATTCTATGAATTCCTATTTTACCACTATTTAATAATTTCCATTTAGTATTATTCTAATTCCCTAAATAATCAAATATATTAATTTTCTCATTTATAAGATAAAAATACTTTTTACACAGAAAATTTGGCAAAATCAGGGAAAGTATGTTATAATTTCAATGATAATAATTGTTTTTATTAATCATATCAGAAGGATTTATTATATGTTATCATTCGTTGATGTTCGTTGCCCACACTGTGGAGCACAAGGAAAAATTGTCTTACCCCCTTTGGGAACCGTGTTAGTAGGTCCCTGTCCCCAATGCAAAGGTATGGTTGTTTTATTCAATGGCACTACACTCCCATTAGATAGTAAAATCATACTGGAAGGAACTATTGAAGAAAAGAAAAAACATATCTCCGAAGTATTCAGTGCTTTCATTGAAGAACGAGTAGAAGAATTTTTTAATCCACAAAGGGAGAAAAACTCATCTTCCGAACTGGATAATCCTGTTGATTCATTTAAGTCTGAACACAGAGTTGAAGAATATAGTCGCCATAGGATAAAGAAAAACAGACCTATTACGCGGGACGAGGTTAGAAAATTCAAAGAATCTGAAATTGATTTGCTTGACAATCCCGATATATTCCGTAAATATTTCAATAACTAACTTTCCGAAATATATCAATAAAACAAGTAGGAATTGCCAGTAATTTTTCAAATGGCTCCATGCACACATGACATGCGATAAATTTCCCAGGCAATTGCCGAGTTGATTACGCCACTTGATGCTAAAGCTGGTATATCATATTTATTTATCAGGACACATGCATCACTAAAAGGATACATCGGATCTATCCAAACTGTATTTTCATCTGTGGGAAAATCACGGTCCATATAAGGGGCTACATAGACTGCCTTCGCTCCTGCACTTTGCGACCGTTCAAGCATGGTCCGCGGTGGATGTTGATACCCGATGTGAATTACCACATCCCCTTTCGCATATACATCCTTCGGCTCTGGAATGTAACTGAAACCTGCATTCCATACTTCCGAACGGAACAAATTACCTATGGCAGTCTTTGCAACCTCATCCGGGAAAAGATGCCCCATGCTATACATTGTAAGTGAGTGACCTGCTTTTTTTGCTTCCGATACCCATTTGCCTACCGTGTAGAAGTCCGAACGATGCTTTGCTTCACAACGGCGTAACATTGCAGAAACACGATTAGCATATTCCTCCGCCATCGAACCTGCGGGAATAGGCGAGACCTGATGAGTTTCATGCCAGAAAATGTTATTACCTTGATATTTCTGGATACGTGGGATACCACCATAGAGTCCAATACTCTCATAAAGCACAGGCATTTTCCCCAATCGAGTACATGCAGATATTAACTCACCTGTAAACATCCACGCTTGAATTGCCATCGTCAGCGTAGGTGATAGTCCATAGTCCTGCATTAAAATCGTTTGTGTCCCTGCAATCGGTTGAGTAGCCCCAAACACTACCCAGCATGTGTCTGTCTCTGTGGCTTCTTTCGGCAAGGGATGTTCTCCATCCACAAAGAAAACGACCGCATCGGTATGCCTATCCATCTCTTCAGGTAAGTTTGATATAAGCATCAGCCCGCCTGCTCTACCTGTTATTTCGCTCACCAGTGCTGAATTACCCCCAGCATAAAGCTTGCCACCGGCAACAATCCTTCTTGCTACTTGTTCTCCAGCCTGAACCATAGAGGGAATATCTCTTTTGGCATTATCCAGTGCATTTGCGGTCTGCAATAAATATGAATTGGACTCATTAACTACTAACATTACAATCGATGCTATTATATCCAACATAATTATGTCTCCAAACTTGTTCTATTTAGATTAATAATCTACCTTGATAATTTTATTCTTTTTATATCCCCTTCAAAAAAAGCACAGGATTAATAATAATTTACATAACATATGTAGATTATTCTATTCCTATCTAATACTATTCAAAATTCTCAATTATGCTTCTTTACATTTTTTGATTTATTAATTTTACCAATACAATCACAAAAATATACACTACACACTACAAAGATATAAAAGTAAACACTTTCTCAAAAACATTCGTTATAAAACAAACAAAATGTTTGCTTTTCTCAAAGTTGTTATCATATAATCATATAGATTTGTTATGTCGCGGGGTGGAGCAGTCTGGCAGCTCGTTGGGCTCATAACCCAAAGGTCGCTGGTTCGAATCCAGCCCCCGCTACCATTGAAATAAAAAGGACTTACAGATGCCTGTAAGTCCTTTTTCTATATTAGGCATAATTAATGAGATTTAATATCCCTTAGGGATATTATTTGTCTAATTAAGGTTATCTTCTTACGAATAGATAGGTACAGGAGGGTCTGATTCAATCACTTCATCACCGCGCCAGAATAATTTGAAACTCTTCTTGCTAACAGGCATGATTTCTGTGGTTTCCTTTTTGGGGAGTTCATACTTAATTTGAATCGTTTGTCCAACAGAAATGTTGGCTGAATCGAAAACGATCCAATTTCCTTCCCACTGTGGTGTTAATTCTGTGCTGTTCATCGAGACCTTTACCGATTCTTTCGGAGACCAGGAAGGCACACGAATACGCAAACGAGAATTGCGTTTGGGCGTGATAGAGACAGTGGCTACATCTTCCTTTCTTACGATAAGTGATGCGTTGGGGGTATCACATGTAAAATGCAAATTAATCGAACATGTCCCATCAGGTAGAACAGATATGATATGGGCATCCACCTCCACAAGTGCGTGCAGGACAGCGGCAAAAACATCGAGAATGGAACCATATCCAAACGGATGACCATATACCCCCCATGCACCATCATTTCGAGGATTTTCAGGGTCCTTTATTTGCGAAGGGAGAAGTCGGGCACGAATAAGTCGTTCGACATCATCGAACAGGTCCACCTGGCCGGCTCGCAACCCCAACCAGAGCGAAAGTAGCATAACATCGGCGCAACTCCCATGCTCACCCACAGGGTCGCCATCTTCATTGGGGAAACGCAATTTACCCAAATCATGCGGAGTCCACCCTGAGTAGCTAATGGTTGTCCCCCAAAGTCCATTACGGTATGTTTTAATAATAGCATCCACATACTTTTGTTCATTCTGCATCAGACCATATAGAAGCAGACCCCGCAATGTACCACAGTAAGAATGGTTATGCCCCACATGTTCAGGATGAAGCAATTTGGGACACACCTTCCCGCTTGGGTCCATAATCATATGGAGATGTACCTCTGCCAGACGCTTTGCCAGTTGTAAAGATTCCTCATCGCCTGTAACTTCAGCAAAACATAATATTGCCTCTATGGCTCTTCCGGTTGTTCCTGTGGAGTCAAACCACTCCCCTGTAGGGGCTTGAGGGCACATGAGCGGGTCCGGATTGATTTTCCTGTCGCCCATAAGTGATTTCAAACGACTATAGTCCAATTGCCCATCGGGATTCAGCAAACGGGTAAGAGTAGAAACTAACTTCTTTCCTTGCTTGCGAGCCCAATCATCCTTGCGATATTTTACCAGGGCAGTATATGTCAGCATCGTTTCTCGTATGTTATGCAGGTTTATTTGTTGTGCTTCTAATGGCTCAAACATATTCATCAACAGACCCGCAGGGTTATCCGTCATTTCATGCAGATTTTTCATCATATATTTTTCGATATCCGATGGGATACGGTCCTCTGTTGCCGATTCATACCGTAACATGGCATCCCACCAGCGTCCTGTATCATGTGCCACTTCATACCCTCCCGTTGGACGATAATTCTCCGAAGGATTCAGCCACGCAAAACAACATTTGGAAACACGCTTCATAGAATCTCTGATGGGAGATGTTATGGGATTTACCTTCTCTTTTTCTGCAATGGATGCCCATATCGGATATTGAAGACAGGTCCCGGCAATTGCCAGTGTATTTTTTAAAAATCTTCTCCGACTAATCCCAAACATAGTACATTTCCTTTCATAATTATTATTTATGGTTTTTTGTTAGTGTAAAAAACTACTTTGTATTCATCTATAAAATAATTGCTTCAGGGATAATCGGTTTTCATACATGTTATTAAAATATAGTTCTTTAATCAGTTTATTAGTCAAGATAAGTATAAATCAAGAATGATTTAAATATGGTATGGCTTGAGCATCATTTTTTCTTGTTTAAATTTTTATTTTTATGATGTTTTTTTTTGCTATAGTATTTTTTCTTATTTGTATCCATTTGTACAATTCGTGGGCAATAAGAATAAGTTATATTTACAATTATCTTTTACTATGAAAGGAAATTGTGATGAATCTTTTTATTTCTTATTTAATACTATCCATCGTTCTGCCCTTTGCTGTTCCTCCGACTTTCCAGGATTGGATGAACCCTGACTTGTTTCCAGACCCACAGTGTGGAATGCTTGTTAAGAACGCAGAAATCAGTAATAACAATTTATTAGTTCAAACGACAGGTGCAGAATTTTCGCTCCATGCTTCTGGTGAAGGGATATTCAAACAACGCATTGACCATCCACGCCTTGTTCTTTCCATCAAGATTGAAGATGACTTAAACAAAGTTACACCGAAAATAGTCGCAAATTCCCCAGGTCGGGTCTTTATAACCTATGACTCATTTAATCTTCGTGTTAACGGCGATTCACTCTTTATGTTTCATGCGTTAAAACCCATAAAAATCACTGTTTTCCGCCAGATTGATGCTGGATTTAACGCCTCGTATAAAGCGAATCATGTGCTTTTTGATGAATATGGTGGATTCGGTTTGTTTTATTCCGAACAGGAAGCCGATGATGAATTTACTCCTTATGGAGAAATTACAGCGAAATACAATCTTCCCGAAAACGCAGTGTTATGGATAGGAATTTGTCCTCCCAAACTGTATAATTGGGAGCGGTCCATTCGTGATAATGTGGTCTGGCACTGGTCAAATCAGTTGGGCTATCCACCTGATACCGATTTAATTGCATGGGCAAAAGAGGGGAACATTGTCCTGCTCCAATCGGAAGTAATGTTATGGAAAGACTGGAATCTGGGATTTATCCCCCGATTAGGCGAGGCAGAGTTTGCACGAGTTCGCGAAACCTGTCACCGAAATGGATTAAAGTTTATTGTGTATACCAGCCCATTTTACTTCTTGAAAGGCACCCCTTTTGAGGCTCAAGCTATGAACTCGTTCGAAAACTTCAAAGGCTGGCCTCCGGGCGATGCCACAGGACGAAATATAGACCTCTTTCTTTCTGAAATTAACCGCGTTATGAAGGAATACCAACCCGATGGATTATATTTTGATGGACAATATACAGATAGCCCGGCACCGTTATACATGCTTGCACGAAAAAGCAGGGAAATCATAGGTGAAAAAGGCATTCTGGAATGGCACTCTACCTGGGCACTTGGGAACGGACATTGCTTCCTCCCTCAAGCCGATGCATATGTCGACTTCATTCTGCGAGGAGAAGGACAAAATATGCTCTATAAAGATTTTAATTATCTCCGCTACTTCGTTTCCGGTTACAACACCAGCAACAGTATCGGTGTATTATGCACAAATGGACCTAAACCGGATGAGGAAACACTAGACCTCCTACTCAACGCCAATTGCCGGCTTCACACCCTTGTGGATTGGCTTCAAAACACAGAGTTTATGAAGATATTCCGCACACATTACCAAAATAAATTAACTCCTGAACTGCGTCCGAAAATTGAACAACTTGCTGATAAACGACAAAGAGAAATAGCTATTATCTCGCAAAAACGTGCGGAAGAAGAACAAATCTTGACCACCGAACCTCTCTGGAACAAACCTATCTTTTCCGAAGAATTCAACTCATTACCCGATTGCCTATCTTTCATCTCCCCTCAAAATAACCAGCCTTTTTCCGTCCAGAACGGCATTATGGCTATCTCCGCACTGCCCCACACTTATGCTTACTTTACCGGTCCCTTAAACAAAATTATCAACGGCTTTATTGTCCGCTTCCAACAAGGAACAGATAAAGGAATGTCATGGGGTCCCGGCGTCCTCATTCGCTGGGGAAAGGGTGCTCAATTAAGAGTAGGCCTTCGAAGCGATGGATTAATACAACTTGACATAGGTGGAGAACAAAAGTTATTTAAGGAGTTTGACCTCAACCATTGGGTGCAATTACGAGTTCGCTGGACACCACATTACGGACTTATTGAAATCCAAAAACCTGATAAACGATGGAAAAAAATTACCCACTTCTCTCATGCCTGCCCTATTGATACCCCCGCACAAAGCATATCTTTCGGCAAAATCCCTTATAACGGCGAACCTATTGACTATCCCGAAAATCAAAACCTACCCGCCGGCACTAATCATTGGGATTCTATCACCGTCTATTAACTCGTTCAATTTTTTTAATTCATACAACTTCCCTATAATGAAGTTTATACCCTCTGGAGGAAACACTTATGTCTATAAATATCAACCGTCGTGATTTTATTGGAATGACAGGCTCTACTCTAAGTTTAAACATGACCTGTAATCAATTCCCTTTAACCCAAATAACTATCCCTTCACAGGAACTCTTTCAGAACCTACATGATTGGGTTAAAAAAACACCTTTCGTTGACACTCATGAACATCTACCTCCTGAAACCGAACGGATTGCAAACAAAACCGATAAGGATAAAATACCTGCCCCTGACATAGGTATACTTTTTAGCCACTATGCAGATTCAGACCTTCAAGTAGCCGGGTTATCTAACGAAGACTATAAGAAACTTACTTCATGGGACTTATCTCCAAAGGATAAATGGAAATTGATTGCACCTTATTATGAGCGATGTAGAAACACAGGTTATTTGTTGTGTGTCCGCGAAAGTGTGAAAGCCCTCTACGGAGAAGATGACATTCGAGAAGACAATTGCGAAAAAATTAGTCAACAAATTCAAGACCCGATTCAATCCGGCTTCTACCGTCGCATATTGCGATAAGTAGCTAATATTGATTATGTTCAGGTCAACTGTCTCCATAGTGGAACTTTCCGCGAAAGTGAACCTGCTACCGACTTGCTTTGTTTCGATTTATCTACTGTGGGCATTGCCAGTTCCATCGGTAACATCGACAAATTAAATAAATTCGCACCCGTAAAAATAAAAACATTAAAACAAGCCCATGATACTATCGAACATATTTTCGAACGATTCGGACCCAAAGCAATAGCGGTAAAAGACCAATCCGCTTATGGTAGACGACTTCTATATGAAAATGTCAAGAATGAAGATATTGAATCTATCTTTAAACAATTTGTCCAGCATCCCTCTTCTTTAAAGCCTGAAGAACTTAAAGCCATTCAAGACAATTTATTCCGTAAATGTCTTCATTGTGCCACCGAATATAAACTCCCTGTGAAACTACATATAGGCTACTTTGCGGGATATAATGGCATGGATTTGTCTCGCGTTCGCAATAATCTTTGCGACCTTGTACCATTAATTAAAGACTTTCCTAATACAACTTTCGTCATCATGCATATTACATATCCTTATCAAAACGAACTGATTGCGTTATGCAAACATTATCGAAATGTATATGCAGACATGTGCTGGTCCTGGATAATTGACCCTGCTTCTGCTACTCGTTTCTTAAAAGAATTCCTAATCACAGTGCCTGCCCATAAAATCTTCACTTTCGGTGGAGATTATATTCCGATAGAACTTGTGCCCGGTCATGCACGAATCGCCCGTCGAGGTATCACGCTTGCAATAGCACAACTTCTACAAGAAGGCTGGCTTTCCGAATCCGATGCTCCTTCACTCATACAGCGTATTATGAACCGCAACGCCCACGAAACCTTTGACCTCCCTCGTGTATTAAAAGCATATCAGATATACTTACCTTAAATTTATTGAAATTTACCATGATAAACCCGATTGAATCTATCGTGTTATTTCCTCTACGATTAATAAAACCTATTTAAGTAAGGAGATGAAGATTGAAGAGAGTTTCTCTGGTGTTTTTAATCATTTTATTAAGTTTTCTCTGTATTTATTCAACGCGTAATATATTTAGACCGGAAGAGCGAATTCCACCCATCGACCGAAAAGTAATAACTCAATCCGGTGTTTGCCCACCTTTTTATTTATATGATGAAGACGGGAATTTAATAAATCCTGTAGAAGGTATTAATTCCGACAAACCCTACTCTCCCAAACAAACATGTGGAAAATGCCACGACTATAATAAGATCACAGAAGGGTTCCATTTTCAACAAGGGAAGGGAGAAACTTTGCCTGAAAAGTTATCGGAACGGTATCAGTGGGTTCTATTCCCCGGGCTTTATGGAGGGAACTGGTGTTCTCCGGCTCCACTTTATAATTATCTTTCCCCGAAAGAGAACGCAAATGATACTGAGATGGATATGACTTCTTTTACCATCTTTGCAAATGGCTGTGGAACCTGTCATCCGGGAGGTGGACCTTTTGAATTTGACCGTAATGGGAACAGATATAACAAATATATGAAAGAAGCCAATCTTGAGGATGGTGGAATTAACAATTATGATGGAGATTATTACAAAGCCTTTTGGGGAAAATCCGGCGTGGCAGAGGCAGACTGTAATATATGCCATCTTCCTGAATATGATTACAAAGAACGAAATGCACATCTGGCAAAGTGGAACTTGAAATGGATGCCAGTTGTTGGTGCGGGATTGGCTAAAGTACAGGGGTCAATCAAAGATGGACAAGAGGTCGCTATTCAATACGATTTGTCTAAATTTGATAACGAGGGTAAAGTTTCCCTTCATCTCGTTCGTGAACCTCGAACGGAAAATTGCTTAAACTGCCACGCAAAACCCCAATGGAAAAAACGAGGCTCATCCTTCTCTAACCTTACCGATGTACATATTGCAAAGGGACTAAAATGTGTAGACTGTCATCCTGCTGGCTCAATGGCAACAGACCCAAGGATTAAAGGCAAAGAAGTTCACCAGTTTGGAAAAGGAGACGACCCTTCCGGTTTTGTTCGGGATGATCTGGATAACACTTTAATAAAATGTGCGGATTGTCATATTAAAGGATATATGAATGCTCCTATTGCCAAACATGAATGGTTACCTCCTCTTCATCTCGAAAGTCTATCCTGTCAAGCGTGCCATATTCCTATACGAAAAGTTAAATCTGCCCTGGTACAGGTTAGCGATGTACTTAATCCCGGACCTAAAATTACCCCTCCGCCAAAATATGTCTGGACCTTCTATGACCAAGACATGAACTACTGGAACCATTATGGTGAATTGGCTCAATTTACCTCAAAAGACCAACCCACTGACTTATTCTATCCCCAATATGCTCGCTATAAGGGACAAATATTTCCTGTGAACCCTGTTCATAGCGCCTGGCCTGGAATATATACCGAGGGACAAAAGGGACTTCACCAGCCCCGCATGAAAGATGTATATGAAATGTGGATGGCACATAAGAAAGACCCAAGTGTATACCCCGAATTAGCAAAAATCAAGGATGATAATCATGATGACATACCGGAAGTAAACCGCCCCGAAGAAATTGATGCCATCATAAAATCCATAACTGACATGCTACAGAATAAAAACTATGACTTATCGAACCGTAAAGTTGTTTGGGTAAACAATGACAAAATTTATTTCAATAGTTCCGAGTATAAATATATCACCAAAGATATATACGAATCGTCCCCTTATGCCTCTGTATACAAATATAGCCATGATATTGCCCCTGCTTCATCTGCATTGGGGATTAAAGGCTGTATAGAATGTCATTCCTTCTCAACACAAGGGATGCTATTTAGAAATGTTGTCAAATATCCTTTCGGTGAAGATGGAAAACCTATTTACGAACCTCAATTTATTCGATTGGGATTAGAGCCCTGGATGGTGAATTTATCTGCTATCAGGGAACAATATTTAAAGCCCATTGAGTATACACTCATCTCCCTATTCATTCCTTTTGTCATTCTGGGAATAATTATTTATATAACCCGAAAAAACACCCCATTGAGTGTGCCTGCTCATTATATTTCTATCCTATTTTTATTGATACTATTAGGTTTTCTGTTTGCTATTCTCAAACCGGAACTTGCTTTCTGGGTTTTTCCTGAAAGATTGTGGTTTGATAAAAATCACTTTTATATCACCCTTTCTATGGTCATCATCTCATTATTTTTGTGGTTAATACAATGGGAAGGGAAGAAACCAAAAAGCCTCTTTTACATTACAGGATTAGTCATGCTACTCTCTCTGGTCTCGGGTTGTATTATGGCATTAAAATACAGCCCTCTTTCCTCTCTTATTCGCATCAATTATACTTTTTATGATTCCTCTATCATTATTTTAACTATTTGTAATATATTTAACATATTTACCTTAACAACGAAATCAACCGATTGAACAATTTATAAAAAAATTTCACTTCACGAAATAATTGGATTGGCTACAGCGGGTGAGTGGATGACTTTGATACCGTAAAGCTGGCAGAATGCCATTACATCTCGTTTATGGTTACCATAAAAAACAACTTGATGAAATCCTAATACATCCCGACTCTCCTCTACATTATCCATCTTAATAGAGAAATTTGTTCTACATCCGCCCGCAGGAGGTGTATCGATATTCTCCGTCACTACGCCTGTATCAAGAATTAACTCATGCGGATTGTTAAATCTTACCAGCGTTACAGGCTGTCCCTCTTTCCACAATACTTGCAGTGAAACGCCGAGATTGGATTCCGCATGCGACCGAAGTATATAGGGTTCAGAGGGTTTATCAAATCCGTTCAGTTTGGTCCCACATACACAGTGAGCAGTAATCAGTTCATTTCTAACCGTTTCAGGCACAGGGTCGTTCATGAAGCCGGGCTTGTCAAAAAGGTAACTCGTAAACATAAGCGAAAAGGCACCGAATACATCTGCCTCACATCCGTAGGTTACACCATAATCCTGAAAAAGGCAGGCACCCATACAAGGCGGAGTTGGTACTGTTTTCTGGGTAACCATTCCAAGACAGTCCGTTGTTATAGCGTGGGCTTCCTCTATTTTAAGTAGATGCTTACTCGCAACATAACTCCTTCCCGCATTGAGCAAATCCTCATCTGAAGGCTCGACTACCTTCATAGCATTCTTCTTCATTTCATTGGCAATTTCGCGGACTTCTTCGGTTACAGGAACTCGTTTAAACATCTCTTCCATTGTTTTCCTCGGAATGTGTCGTATTTTCGTGCCAAACTTATCTAATACTTCATCATTCCTTTTGTTCTTGTGAACAACAAGAAGTCGTGTATGCTCCAATTGTTTCCTGGCCCGTATCGCTCTAAATGCCTGGTCAATAGAAGAAGTATCTAATGTGGAAAGTATACACACTCTTTCCTTTCTTGCAAATGTATGCAATTGTGTTGTAAACACAGTCCCCAAAGGTGCCCATACAATGATGGGTATGGAGGTATTTTCATGAATTCTTTCTATCTGTTTCCATTTCTTCCGGCGTTGAATATGTATCAGCAAAGCATCAGGTTTCTCTGTGAAAACCAATTGAATAAACTTTTCTAAAGCGGTATCGTCTTCAATGGGGTCAGGCAATATTTCCAGAGTAACACCAATACGATGAGCAGAGTCAAAGAATGCCTTCTCATACTCTTTTCGGTGTCCTTCAACATCATAAGAGGAGCCAGGCCAACCCAACCAGTAGGGCCATTTGTCCCTAATAACTGCACCCATAATTCGAACCTGCGGTTTAGGACGGAAAGAAGTAAGCTCTATGGGTTGCTTGAACTCATTTTCAGTTGGAAATTCCATGCTTGCAGAAGCAACCCATGGCACCGTAAAGGTAGATACTGCAGATGTGGCTAAAAAACACCTCTTACTCATTTCACAACAAACACAGGAGGGATTATCTGAATGTTCATATTTCATATAATTTTTCCTTTATTTAAAAAGTCTCATCGTTATCCACATACATCTGTAAAACACCTGAAATCACTACCATTTCTATTCTCCTCCTACACTTATTAGACACTTGCAAAATATCATTTCAGCCACCAATAAGATGAATTTATCCATACAAACCATAAATTAGTCCAAAAACATTCTTTGTAAATCATAAAAGAGTATAATAAATTATGAAATGAAAGGTTTTTAACAAATATTTTTTTTAAAAATATAAAAATTAACATTGGAGTTGAAAAATGAATAACGAAAAAAACAAATTCCGAAATACAAGCAAACTTAATCGTCGCGAATTTTTATATCAAAGTAGTTCGTATGCTTTTGCTATCTCCTCCCTAAACCTTTTTGCAAAAAATTCCCAAAAAGAAACAATGGCTCCTAAATCATATGATTTGAAGCGTTCCCAAAAGGAAAACTCACCTGCAAGTTATCTATTAGACTTCAATACTTCCATGTCCCTCGCAGGCAAAAATTTATTGGGAGTGTTATCACCCGACCACAACTACCTACCCCTCTGGGTACTTAATGTTACCCCCCATTACGAAGCAGAATTCCACTTTGGGTGGCCCGCTCACAATTTAGGTCGATGGCTCGATGCGATGCTACGACTCGAATCGGCAACGGGATGCAAAATCCCGTATAAACTTGAATCTGCTTGCGTAAAAAATTTACACCGTTTTTTCGACAATCCTGACCATATTTGTATTAATCCCGACCCCGATGATTTTTTTGAACTTCATTCATTAAGGGAAGGGATGCTTGCTCTTCACGCACTCATCCGCTATCGGAATGACTCCTGGGCAAAGGAAAAAGCCAAAAAGATGATGGAAACACTTCATCGTGCGTGGCAGGATGATGGGAACTGGAATCTCGATGCTTTTGTAAATTCAAAACGAAAAAATCATTTAGGTCGTCATTCTGACCCGACAGGTTCTTGTGGTCGGATGATTGAAGCACTCATGTATTACTATCAGGCAACGGGGGAACCCCTTGCAATAGATTTAGCCCAACGCTTTGCTAAATATAACCTGGAAAATGCCACCAACCCCGATGGCAGTATCAATTACACCTGCAAGCCCGACCATACCCATTCCTATATGAATACATTAAAAGGACTATTCCTATTTGGAAAACTTACCGGACAAAAGGAATATATCGACCGTGTCTCCGCCGTTTATTACACCTCCGTGAAAAAGATAATCTCAGAAGCTGGTTTTAATGCTCACGACCTTGGCACAGATGGTTTTGCAGAAGTGGCGTCCGCAGGCGACTGTGCCCAATTAGCACTATGGCTCGCCCTTTGGGAGGATGGAAAATTATTTGATGATGCGGAACGGTTATTACGGGTGCGACTTTTTGCATCTCAAATTATAGACACCCCTCCCCTAAAGCCGGTCAAAAACGACAATGCTTATGTACACCGCGGCTTAACTCAACGATGCATCGGTGGATATGGAGGTTGTCATGAACACCCTCACGGCGGAAAACAGGCGGTCACGGATGTTACTTCTGCCGTGCTTCATTCCGTAATCGATTTATATCAGCATGCAGTCACATACGAAAACAACAAACTCCAAATAAATTTCCATGTTTCCTGCAAAACAAAGCATGCAACCATAGAAAGCAACCGTGATAAACATGCAACACTAAAAATCACATCCCATCATCATTGCCCACTCCTTATTCGAATTCCAACATGGGTCCCTAAGGAAAGTATCGTTATTAAAGCATCTAATCAAGGCATCCCGGCTTCAATCGCAGGCCATTTTGCTTTTGTCTCGGATAACAGACCTCGAGGTCCCGTAGAGATTTCATATTCATTACCCGAAAAAATCACAAAAGATACCCTACGCAATATCGAATTTACTTATAAATGGCGTGGTGATGACATTATAGGAATCTCACCCAACACCGACTTTTACCCCTTTTACCCTAATCTATAAAACGAAGTCCTCACATTTTCAATTCCCAAAACCTTATCCCCAAATGTGGGGAATAAAAAACTCTGTTTCAGGAATACATTAATCATTCTGCCTGAGTTACGAACAGTCCCAATTTGTGAAATTAATAGCACATTTAATTTAACAGTCAAAATAGTTCTTTATTTATGCTTAATACTTCAACCCCATATTCATGATTGACTCTGTCTCCATCGTTACAAGTTTTCTTAACGAATCCAGTTTGCTTGATTTCTACGGTGACAAAATTAATTGAATAACCGTTGGTGAGGAAAATACAACATTACAAGAAACAAAATTCTTGTCCGACTCATATTGAAAATCTACTGGCACATCATTGAGGGTTAATTTCGTTATACTTCTCCCCGAATTACCCATAACTACTCTATCCTCCGAACCCAACGGAGCTTCCAATTTCACAGTTAGTGTATTTGTCTTTTCATCCCAGGTTTCCGCTAACCGCTTACCTCCCCAAAGATGATAAGGAATCTTATTATCTGGCACATATCTTAAATAGAAAACTTTCGTCTGATAAGGCTGTAATAATACTTTCTCCAAAATATCCTGCGAAGGTTCAACCTGCTCTTTTATAATTTTTTGACCTGTTATATCGTAAATAGTATATTTTTTATCGTTATCAATAACTTTCGCCAAACCCATCACCGAACATTTTTGTTCTTCTGCTGTCCTATTAACAACAACGACAAGAAAATCATCCCAAACTTTGTTGTGATAAAGAACAGAATATGTTCCAGCGGAAGATGTTTCCAGTTCTGCCCATGGAGCGGTCTCATACATTCCAAAGTAATACTGTAATAGATTAAATGTTCGAATATATCTCACCTCATCCGGATGCACACCTGACGCATACGGAAACTTTTGAGGCCAGAGTCGCCAATCAATGGAGCAATACTTCCCCCCGCCTGTAAGTAAATCAAACGCATACGCCGACTCTGCGGGACAACGCTGTCCCTCATCATCACCTGCATACAGGCAACCCTGCCCATACATATTTGAGAAAGCCCCAAAGGTAGCTCGAAACTCCTCCACCGATGTAAAATCATATCCCTCTCCATACAAATGCACATCAAACGGAGCAATGACCGGGAGAACAAATGCTTTACTACAATGCTCAATCAAAACCACATGCGGAATCTTTTCCTTTAAAGTTTCCCTGCGCATCCAGTTTACATGGTGCAGTTCGATGAGGCAATCATAAACCTGTTGAGGGTGATGGTGCTCTTTCCACCGCTTGCAGTTAGAATAAGCCAGATTGTCATCGATATACATTCCATCCACTGCATACCGTTCCATCATACGCCGATTACATTCCATCCGATACTCTGCCAATCCGTTCGGTGAGGCAAGACAGGTTGCCACAAGGTCGCAAAACGGGTCCATCGTTGCGGTATATCGGCCACCATAGTTATACCCTTCCCACTCCGCCCAGCGTCCCTCTTTCATCCGTTTCACGACTTCCGCATCATGGGCATATTGTAAGTCCGCATTAGCCGTCCAGATGAACAACATGCCTGCATCATGCACTGTTTTAATCACACGGTCTAATTCTTCCGCAGGCGGTCTTGGCTCGCCCGGCGGACCCAGACGATGCATCTGAAACAGCGTATATCCTAACCGTGCCACTGTCCATATCTCCTCATCCGTCGGATAGGGATACTTCTCATCACCTATCCAGATAAACATTCGCAAATCCTGCCGACGCGGATGTGGTAACCGATTAGGTGCTACGGCGAGTCCTATCCGAAAAGTAAATGGTTCGCCTGCTTTCAAAAGATACGGTTCTCCCTTCTCCCCCACATGAACGATGTGCTGATGCATATTTACCGCCACATCCTCTCCATCTACTGCATCTACCCGTATTGCTCCCGTATCCAATTCTTGCGGAGAACGATAATAATCTCCCATATCGGTAAACATCGCCAGAGCAGATTTACCACTATACACTTCCAGACACGAAGTCGGCGTATACACACGCCCTGTCTCCCCTACCTTCGGTATCGCTCCCTGGTAGCAATCAAAACCATGTGTGTCCCTGCGTTTATGTAGATAATGTGTAAACCGACCCTGCACACTCAACTCCTGTCGTATCCCTTGCTGTAGCAGTCTATCATTCTTCGATGTTAATGTAATCTGCGATACCATCACACCATCATTATAAAAAGTAGTGTTCATCAAACAGGAGATATCCTCTCCCCACTTCCCTTCCGTCCGCACTACAACACGATTTTTTTCTTTTATCTCTACGGCTGTCTTCCCCTTCATGTCTTTCATCAACATTTCATCATCAACCAGCACATTCAACGGCTCCCTCATCTTTATTACCACCGCATCCTCCCGCATTACTGTAATATCCACCACCGCTCCGGTTGTCCTATCCACTACATATCGAAAAGTTGGTCCCTGAACAACAACCTGTTCATCTTTTTCTTCACATATCAAATCCTCCGACGGCAACGGCTCCCTCAACACCTCCCGCACCAACCTGCTCACTACATCCGCATAAAGAATTTGTGAAAAGAACAGGATGCTCAAGAAACACCATTTAACGATTTTCGCGATAGATATAGGCATTTTGATAAAAAACCTCTACTTTAGATGGTAAGAGAACAAGTTTACAGTTTTTATTATTTACATTTTGATAACCCTGGTTTATTGTATCACCATTATCTTCTAACTTTCTTACACGAACAACACACATATCTTCATAAGCATTAGTTATTGTATGAATAAGTTTATACTCTGGAGTACTTATATCCCAATCTTTATCTTTTCCTCTCCCATCATCAAAAATTAAGTATATCCCTAATAATTTATAACAATAAAGATGTAAATACTCAACTGCTTGAACTAAACCATTTTTAATATTGCATTCTTTTCCCACTCTTATAATTTTATTCTCTACAAAATACTTCTTTTCTCCAAAGCTGAAAAGAAAGTCTGCTTTATGTTTAGGATTAGAACGACATCCATAACCAAAAAGTCCCATTTCTACTTTAGTATAATCTTTTCTATTTTTTAGTTGCCAAGTTCCAGAAAGTATATTTTTTATATAATCTTTGAGTTGATTTTTATTGAAATCTTCTTCTGTTGTAGGTAAATCCTTCGG
>CALLRP010000059.1 GCA_938014335.1 uncultured bacterium | reverse complement strand
AAGTGATATGTAATAGTGGTGAAGATTAAATTATATCTTAATATATTTAATAGCGATTTTTTTGTGATATTTTTTTATTAATATTATTGGAAGTGTTATTTGTATGTTATTCTTAAGTATAATTGAAATAATATAAAGTAGGAAACATAATTTTTTCGTTACAATTGATTTAACATCAGTGATTTATTTCAGAAATGTTATACTTTTTAGTTATAATCAGATAAAAAGGTTATATCAATGGCAGATATTTTGAGCCAGGAAGAAATAGATTTATTGTTAGGTTCTGTGACAACTGGAACTGTGGACACATTAAAAAAAGAAGAAAAGGAAGGGGAACAGAAAGTAAGTATCTATGATTTTCGTAGGCCTGAACGGGTTTCAAAGGAACAGTTGAAGGGTTTACAGAGTATATTTGAATCCTTTGCACGAGAACTTACGATAGTGCTTCCTCCTTATTTTCGTACAATAGTGCGTGTCGATCTTATATCTATTGACCAGTTAACTTATGATGAATTTATTCTTGCTGTTTCGAGACCGACATGTTTAGTCGTTGTTAATATGTCTCCGTTAGATGGTGCAGGGATTTTAGAATTAAGTCCTACTGCGGTTTTTCCGATAATTGACCGTGTATTGGGCGGTAAGGGGAAAATAATACCGGAATTGCGGGAATTGACAGAAATAGAAGAGAGAATTATAGGTCGTATTGTTGAAATGATGTTGAGTTGTCTCAAACGGGCATGGGAGCAAGTGATAGAACTGAACACCCGTGTGGAGTCAATAGAAAGTGACCCTCTAATAGTTCAAATTGTTGCAGGGAGTGAAATGACGATTCTTGTGAGCTATGAAATACATATTGGAGAAAATACGGGAACGATTAATTTTTGTATTCCTTTGATGGTAATGAATCCTCTCTTAGATCAGATATCAAAGATGGCTCATTATGCGCATCGGGTTAGTCCTGAAGAGGCAGAAATGACCCGTATTATTTTATTGAAACTTCTTTTGAATGCTCCTATTAAGATGGATACAATATTGGGGAGAGTGCATGTAGAGATGAATGATTTAGTTCATTTAAAAGAAGGGGATGTTTTGATATTAAATAAAAGTATTGAAGACCCTATTGTAGTTGAGATTGAGGGTTTACCTAAGTTAAAAGGGATAATAGGTAGAAGAGGGGAAGAATTAGCATTGCGAATATCTTCTATTGTCCGAGATGAGAAAAATCCTGAAGATTATTTATAAAAGGAATGGCTAAATGAAATTAAATGAAATAGTTGAGATATTTCTCAAAGGTTTAGATGATGTTTTAACGTCATTAGGATTAGGGGGAAACACATATCAAATTCAGGAAACAAAGTTTATTGATGCAAAAGATTTAGAATCGATTATGGATAAAGAAAATATAGTATTATGGGGAAAAGTCGAAAAAAACCAAGGAATGGTTTTGGTATCGTTGAATAGTGAAGATGTGCGAACATTAGTTGGTTCTATGGAAGGAACTGTTCCTGAAGAAGTCAATGAAACTGTTATGAATACCTTGAAGGATTTGGGAGACGCATTTTTAGGTGGAGGATTAAGTTCATTGGCTCAATCAGTTAAAAAAGGAGTGGTTCAGTTTGAGAGTACAGGAATTTTAAGAGGAGAGGCAGTTTTTGACAGTTCTTTTTACTCTCAAATGCAAAAACCTATGTTATATAGTTCAGTGAGGGTTGAAGGTAACGTTCGTTTTTTGTTTCCGTGGATAGTATTATTGGATGATATTTTGAAGGGATGGTTTCCCATAGCTGAGGGAGATGTGGATGTAGGAAAGGATTCTATGTTGACACAAGAAGAAATGGAAGCGTTTATTAACAATGAGGTGTCACAAACAGAAGTAAAAAAAAGAGAAGAGAAACCCACAGGAGTAAGACCCGTGAATGAAAGTTCGAAGGCTTCTGGCTATCGCAATTTAGATGTTATTTTGGATATTCAGGTGGAAGCAACAGCGCGATTAGGGAGTGTGGAAATGCCCTTAGCGACAGTATTAAGCCTGGGTCCTGGATCCGTTATTAATGTAGGACATGAGGTTGATAGCCCTATAGAATTATATGTTAATAACAAGTTAATTGCTAAAGGAGATGTTGTTATTGTAGATGAGAAGTTTGGTATACGAATAACAGAAATTGTAAGCCCACAAGAGCGAATAGAGAGTTTACAGTGAGTATTAACGACGAAAAAGTACTTTGGAAAAAGTATAAAGAAGAAAATGATGAATCGGCACGCGAGGCATTGATACATAAATATATACCGGTGGTCCGATTCATTGCAGGAAGAATTGCAATTCATGTCCCTCCTTCGATAGAAATGGATGATTTAGTGGGTTGGGGGATTGTGGGACTATTGGATGCGATAGAGAGGTATGATTATAAACAAGAAACAAAATTTAATACCTACGCTTCAATTCGTATACGGGGTACTATTTTAGACCAGATTCGTTCTTTAGACTGGGCTCCTCGTTCATTGCGAAGTATGGCTCGACGCGTTGGAGCTGTTTCGGAGAAATTGAGACATGAAAAAGGAGGGGAGCCTACCATTCACGATATTGCAAGTGCGTTAGGTATCAATTCAGAACATGTAGAAGAAACAGTTGCAAATTTACAAACGGTTCAGGTTTTGTCATTAGACCATTTTGCTATCTCAGATGATGATGGGACAGAACGAACAAAAGAAATTAACACGGATGCTTTTTATCCTTCACCGGAAGAGGTGGCTCGTCAAAAGGAATTGCAAGGATTGCTTGTTGAAGCAATTATGAAACTACCGGAACAACAGCAAAAAGTGTTACATCTTTATTATTATGAAGAGCTAACCTTAAAGGAAATTGGGGAAGTGCTTCAAGTTTCCGAGTCGCGAATTTGTCAGATTCATGCAAGTGCTATTAAAACTTTACGCGAATTGGTAAAATCTTGGGTATAGTATATGCCAATGCCTATTGACCCGAATACGGAAATGATGCGAGTTAATCTCGCAGAACGGATTCAACAAATTTCAGATAGGGCTTCCTTGTTGGGACAGGTGCGTCAATCCTTAAATGAGGAACAGCATCGGTTGGTTGATGAAACACAAGTAAAGGAAATGCAACAAAAAAGTGAACAGGTAGAGGCAGAACTTAAACGAAGAAATCCATTTTTAGGCAGAAGAAAAAGACAAAAGGAAGTGAAAACTGAATTTTCTAAGGATGAAGAAGTTACGGAAGTTTATGAAACCAGAAAAGATGATGGTTCTCACTTAGATTTACAAGCATAAAATGGTAACGAATAAAAAATAATTATGGTTTAACCACGATGACATTTTTACTGGTGATTACATGGTTGTGTGTGCTGATTGTTGTTATGGGGTTGTTTTATTATGTTTGGGATGACCGTAATAAAAGGAATCTACATAAACATCGTAGGGTAGAAATCAGTGAATTAGCTATGATTTTTCAGACTTTGAGGGATGTCGTTTCAGAACAGAAAATACTTGCTAAAGAATTTAATGAGCATGTGGAAGAGAAAATATCTTTAATTCGCGAAATAGTTAATGAAGCACAAAACCGAATGAAAAGAATACAGCAGGATATATATGAACAGTCTCAAAAACTAAAAGAATTACAAGACCAAATAGATGGGATTTTCCGTCAGGAAAATATATTAAAAAATATCTTAAACAAAAATGTACAATCCTCAGAAATGATTTCTATTATAGAAGCGGAATCTGTATATGAAGAGTTAATTGATAGAGTCGAAGGGGAACAAAAAGGAAGAGAGTATTCTAAAGAAATAAACGGTATGAAGAGGGAAAGAGAATATACAAATATTGGGAAAGATGATGGTTTGTGTGTAAAAGAAAATAATAAAAATTTACATGATGACTCTTTGGAAGAAGGAAATAATGAAAGTGTTGAAAAGATAAATGGGAAATGGCATGAAGATATTAACGAAGAGCAGGAAAGCATACGGAATGCATATCAATCGTTGCTGATTGGGTCGGCAGAGGATAAGAAGAATGTAGAAGTCGAAAATTCAAAAATGTCATTGAGGAGAAATGATGGGCAAAAAGAAGAATTAACCCCTATTCAAAAAATGGTATTAGAATATCATCAGGCTGGAATGACAACTGTAGAAATTGCTAAGGAATTAGGAATCCCTAAGGGAGAAGTCCGTTTAATTTTAAGTCTTGCCATTTCAAAGAGCAATAAGAAATAGAAGATATAGGAAAATATTATAGTATAGATATTTTATTTGGGATTAAAAATGTTAAATGAAATACCTTCCATTCCATACAATAGTTTATTACCTCAATATTCTTGGATAAAGAAATTCGAAAATGATGTAATACAAGCAATGGTTCGCAGTAGCCCTTCTGAAAAATGGGTTGAATGGAAAGGAGTTCGCATTCCCCTTCCTAATGAGGTAGATTTACCCGAGGGGACATGGGTTCAAATACGATTTTCACAAACATCAAAAGGATATGATATGAATGTGGAAATATTAAGGGAATCCATCACAGATACATCCTCTGAGAAAGTTTCGGAGTTATTAACCGGGACTCGGTCTAATATTTCAGATAAGAATAATGTTATTCAAAACATTGTTCAAAAAATTGTTAGTCGGAATCCTGAGTTAATGGGCAAAACAGACTTTTTGAATAAAGTATTTTATGAATGGTTTAATGAGAGGAATTCAATAAATCATCTTTTTCTTCGGATGGGCAATATTATTCAGGAATCTGTAGAAAAAGGAGTTATAGATACTACATGGCTAAAATTATTTTCTAATTTTATTTCATTTCCATCAGATGGAGAGTTTGACTGGCAGGTTATCCGTGATTTTTTCAAAGAACAGATTCAAAATATAGTTTTTGAGAAGCAATTATTTCGTAGTGGAGATATAAAAACAAATATTCAAAATTCTATCGCAGAAGTAAAAGATTATCGTATTCTTCAGACACTATTAAAAAATGAATTATTTGTTGATTTCCTCAAAACCAAGGGGTATTATCAAGATTTTCAAGAGACATTAGATACTTATTACTCAAAAATTACAGCCCATCAATTATTGAACTTAAGTAATCCCAACTATAATTATGTTATTTGTGAACTTCCAGTTAACATTAAAGATGGTTTCTCTCGTCTTTGTATTCATAATTTTTATTCGGGGAAACAAGAACAAGGTAAGGGTAAGAAATCACAATATGCTATTATTGCTTTTGATATAGAACTTGTGAATACGGGAAAAATGTGGATAGAACTTCGTTGGTTAGAGGGGATGTTAGAATGTTTATTTAAAATAGCTGAAGGAAAAACAAAGGAAATGTGTAATCAGTTTTTGGGGGAACTGGAAAATAATTTCAAATTATTAGGTTTAAATGATGTAAATATTCGTGTGGAGAATTGGGATGGGGATCGAATGAGGAGCGTTTTTTTACTTTTAGAATCTATTGAGAATAAGGGATGGACAGTATGAGTCAGGAGGAACAAAATAGTAAAAATAAAGTTGATTTAAATATAAAACGAGCAGTGGCGTTGAAGTATGAAATGCATAAAGACCATGCGCCCCGAGTCGTTGCAAAGGGAGAACGATTAACTGCAGAAAAGATAATCCAAGTTGCTCGTGAAAAGGGTATATATATCCATGAAGACCCTGAACTCGTTACATTACTGTCTAAAGTAGATGTAGGGACAGAAATTCCAGAGATATTATATCGTGCAGTGGCAGAAGTACTTGCATTTGTTTATCGGTTAAATCAGAAAGTAGGCAAGTAATAACTTAAATGATTACTGAGGTATATCTTTACTTTGTGAGAGAAGTACCACTGCAAAACAAGAAATGGCTTCTTCTTTGCCCTCAGGTCCAACGCCCTCGTTTGTTTTGGCTTTTACGGAAGTGCAGTCCATAGGTATTTCAAGTATTTGACTTAAAACTTCTCTCATGTTTGCAATGTGTGGTTTTAACTTTGGCTTTTCTGCAATGATGGTGGAATCAAGATTTACAATACTCCAACCTTGCTGTTTAATAAGGTTGACTGTATGTTTGAGTAGTTTTTTACTATCTATATTTTTGTATTGGGGGTCTGTATCGGGAAAATGAGTACCAATATCCCCCAGAGCCAGAGCCCCGAGTATAGCATCTATAATTGCATGGATTAGTACATCTGCATCTGAATGTCCTAAGAGTCCTTTTTCGTGAGGAATGGTAATCCCGCCGATAGTTAGATTCCTTCCTTCGACCAAACGATGCAAATCGTATCCAATGCCAATCCGATGTATTGTATTATGATTCTTCATTCTGAATAGTTTTTAATAAGTATTCACTTAAACCAATATCAAAAGGTAGGGTAATTTTAATGTTTATAGGGTCACCAATTACGATTGCAACGGGATTTCCCATTTGTTGTACTAAGGTAGCGTCATCAGTAAAAAGTAACCCTTTTTGTTTTGCTAATTCATGGGCAGATGTAATGATTTCTTTACGAAATGTTTGTGGTGTTTGACACTCATATACATATTTTCTGTTGGGTGTGTTTTTGAGAAATAAATGTTCATCCACTTCTAATATGGTATTTGTAGAAGGGATAGCAACTGTGGCAGAGCCTACTTTTTTAGCTTTTTCAATAGAGTCGTAAACACATTGGAGTGGGACAAAAGGACGGGCACAATCGTGTATTACAACGATTTCTGTTTGTTCACATAAATGTTGTAAGCCATTATAAACGGAAAATTGTCTTTCATGTCCTCCTTCGACAAAAATACAGGAGGGGAGGCTGTATTTTTGAATAACCTCATTGTAAAACGAATCAATACATACAGGGGGAGCCACAATAATAGGGGGAGCTACCCATTCTAATTTAAGCAATCTCTTGAGTGTCCAATAAAGAATAGGTTTTCCTGCGATGGGAACAAGTGCTTTGGGAATACCTTTCCCTAATCGGCTTCCGAAACCGCCCGCTGGTATGATTAATTGTGCATTCATGACACTAATGAGTGAAAACGGGTAAAAATCATTCTTCCCGCAGATGTTTGAAGTATACTTGTTACAATTACATTAATGGTATGCCCTAAATAAGGTTTTCCACCGTCAATAACGACCATGGTTCCATCATCTAAATAACCAATTCCCTGCCCTGTTTCTTTTCCTTCTTTTATTACCTTGATTTCCATTTGTTCATCGGGTAGAAGTATAGGTTTTAATGCATTTGCTAAATCGTTTACATTAAGGACACGAACACCCTCAATTTGGGCTACCTTATTGAGATTAAAATCAGTGGTCAAAATAGGTGCGTGATATTTTTTTGCAAGGGCAACTAATTTGGCATCTACCTCGCGTACATCTTTTGGATTTTCTTCAATAATTTCTATCTGGCAATCTGTTTGTGTATCCTGCAATGCTTTTAAGACATCTAATCCGCGTCTCCCTTTTGCTCGACGGAGAATATCCGTTGAATCAGCAATGTTTTGAAGTTCTCTCAACACAAATCGAGGGACAAGTAGAGTCCCTTCCAAAAATCCACTTTTACTAATGTCTGCAATTCTCCCATCAATAAGAATACTTGTATCAATTATTTTTACATTACTATAGTTGTTTCCTTTTTTCTGAACTGCACTGATAAGAGATTCCCAGTTTGAAGCACGAGTTAATCCTAATACGATTCCAATGAATCCAAAAACCAATACTAAGGAAACCATCACAAAGATGCGAAGTGTGAGTTCTGCTTGTGGTGCCCAGAAAAAAATATATTGTCCAATAAAATACCCAGCAACCATGGCGAGGACAATGGCAACCAAAGCTGGGGCTATTCGTTCATAGATTTCTTGAGTGATAAATTGAACGGCTAATAAAATAGCGGTAGAAATGATTGCACCTGCTACTCCCCCAATTGGTACCCACAATCTTTGAGGAATTCCCAGGATGCGTATGTTTGAATTTGCGGTTTCACTGAACTCTCCAGTGAGATAGTAAGCCCACATGATGCCCATAATAATACACGCTAATACAAAAAAAACCTTCACTATTTTTATAACCATGTATAAAACCTCTATAAATGTATTTTTATAATTTTATCTTATTCTATTTTATTTATCAAATAAACATTTAATAAAGACTCTTTAAGAAATTACGATTTTTTTAAGAGGTTTATTTATTTTGCGATGAGGTTATTTAAGGCGAGAAATAATTTCTTTCACTAGACTTCTTAATTTAGGTTCTATTTTTTGTGCGGTTGCAATAATATGGTCAATATTGGCGGGTTGGAGTGCATCCGGGAAGCATTCGTCTGTAATGGCAGAAAATCCTAATACTTTTAATCCAGAGTGAACTGCTACGATAACTTCAGGTACTGTACTCATACCCACTGCATCGGCGCCGATAGCTCTTAAAAACCGATATTCTGCTCGTGTCTCTAAACAGGGACCTGTCAAGCCTACATAAACGCCTTTGTAGATAGGAATTTTTAAATCAAGGGCTGTTTGTTCTGCAAGTTGAATTAAGTCTTTTGTGTAGGGTTCGCTCATGTCGGGGAAACGGGGACCTAATGTGTCATCGTTTGGACCTATTAATGGATTATCGCCCATAAGGTTGATATGGTCTGTTATAATCATTAAATCGCCCGCTTTGAATAATGGGTTCATTCCTCCAGCTGCATTAGATATGATAAGGGTCTTTACTCCCATTGCTTTTGCAACACGAACGGGAAAGGTTACCTGTTGTAAGGTAAATCCTTCATAATAATGAAATCTTCCTGATAAAGCCAGGACCTTTTTTCCTGAAAGTTCTCCGATAATGAATTCTCCATCATGAAGGGAATCGTCTGGAAAGTAGGGGATATCCTGATATGGAATCACAACCTCACTTTGAATAATTTCTTTTAATGTTCCTAATCCTGTTCCCAAAATTACACCCACAGAAGGCTCTATGGAAGTAGATTTACGAATTACATCAATAGATTCCTGAATTTGTTCGCGTAGAGGTTTCATTTTTTTCTCTCCAAAATTTATATAGTGTCTTTTAGTTGGTCACATTTATAAAGAAATTTTAATTTAAATTCTTCGGGGATTTCTAATAATTTAATTTTATTTGTGACTCCCTTCGCGATTCGAACCTCTTTCTTACTTATTTCTAACCAATCTGCAATTATTTTAATTACTTTTTCATTGGCTTTTCCTTTTTCTGGGGGAGCATTAACATGAATATGTAAAGTTCCATCTTTTCTAATTTTTATTGTATCTGTGTGGGCATTGGGTGAAATATGGACTTTAAATTTATAAGTGGGCTCGGGTTTCATTGCTTTCTCTATTCAATATTGGATGGATTATAAAAAAATTGGGAGCCTTGTTTTGGGTTGTATAAAAATATATAAGAACCAGATAAGGTATCATAATGACCCATTTCGAACAAGACTCCCATCAAGAGTACAAGAGGATAATTCAATTGTAAAATTTTTCTCCTGCTATGAATTCCGTCTTTGTATGGACACATTCGTCTTGATAGAACCATACGCAGAAGTTGCAGAAGTAGAAGTACTCATTTCCGGCATCTCACCAAAATACTCTTCATAGCATCCAACATGCCAGCATTCTCCTTCTATCTCCACAGCCTCGTCAAACTGAAACTCAATGTCCTCTATGTACTCGTTACAAAGAGCACAGCGTTTCATTTTATTCACCTCGCTTTCTCAAATAAGTTAAGGTTTAATGTAATTATATAAAATAAACGGAAAAAAATCTTAAGAACTTTTTTAATTCTTTAAAACAAACCTCTCCACCATGTTGATATGAAAAGGTCCACTGTTTGTTTACATATTTATACCATATTTTATCCTGAAAGTCAAATAAAAATTCGATTAAAACCAAAAAATAATAAAAATTATAAGTTATTTATTTACAATAGTTTATAGAATTAAATTATTTTTTATTGTATTTTTTTCTCTTTTTATTATTAATTTTTTTACAATTTGAAGATTTTTTTTGCATTGGTTGTAGTGTTGGTTGCTATTTCTGCTTCAGGACATTTTAAGTATTCAGCAAGTGCAGAAAGAACGAGAGAAATGTTCGATGGGATATTACGAGTATCTGAATCTCCGGCGGGCGGAATATCAGGACTATCTGTTTCAACAAGTATGTGATTAGGGTAAATTCTATGTAGAATTTTTTCTCTTTTTGAACTATAACGGTATGTAATACCACAACCGAAAGAAAAGAAAATATTATGTGGGATTAACTGTTCGACTATTTCTAGGCTTCCTTTGAAGGCATGGATAATTCCACCTTTTTCAGGCATTCCTATTTTATTGATTACGCCCGTAATTTGTGAAAAGGCTCCCCGACAATGTATTACCACAGGGAGATTGATTTCTTTTGCAATTTCTAATTGTCGAATAAAAAATTTTTTTTGTAATTCATAGGGCGGATTGTCAATTTTCAAGTCTAATCCAATTTCTCCAATCGCGACAATTTTATTTGCTGAATCCGTAAGTAGGCGGTTCAAATCATGAAAATATTCTTCTTTAACATACCATGGATGGACACCCCATGTGCATTCAATTTCAGAATATTTTTGAGATAAAGCCAATGATATATCCCATTGTTCCGGACTAACTGAGGAGGTAATTAATTTAATAATTCCGACAGACCTTGCTTTATTTAAAACATCTTCTAAATCATCTCTAAATTCGTCTGCCTCTAAATGACAATGAACATCTATAATTTCCATTTCTAATGTCCTTCATTAGTATAATTAATTAATATATTATTAGTTGTTATTCTTATTGTACCAAGAATTTTATTTCATTTATTTATAAACCAAAACATTAATTAATAGTAAAGTAAAATAAAATGTCAGCAATATCAGATAAAACAAAAATCGCAAAAATAATTGTAGAAAGTTCTGTCTTAGAAAATGAAAATAGTATTCCTGCTTTATGGGATTGGGTATGTAAAGGGAATTGGTGCTGGGGAGTAGCCTCTTCTCCAATTCGGAGTAGAACTCATCTTGAATATTTGAAAAATAAGGGATTAAAACCAATCATTACTCCTTTTTTAGCCCATCCTGAGACAAGAAGCCGTTTTTACATGGATAATAATCGAGATGTTCCTACTGTTGAAGAGGCACTCAGAGAATATATCAATGTTTTTGGTAATGATTTCATATGGGAAGGTTTTACGGAGGAAGATTCCTCTGGTGTGGGTTTTTCAAGGAATTTTCTTTTAAATCCTTCCCGGTCCCATGATGAAGCCAAAAACATGTTTGAAAATTTTTTGAAAGAGGGTATGATAGAAATTCAAAAATATGTCCCTCATATTCGGAAGTGGGGGAGATGTGGTTATGCGAGTAGCACGCATCACTACGCAAAATTAGGGTTAGATACAATATTGTTAGAACGGACAAATGATGATATAGAGGACATACAAACTGGGGTAGCCTTTACTCGGGGAGCAGCGAAACAATATAACTGTGAGTGGGGGATTGATTTTTCGCTCTGGTGGGGTGTTTTTGCAGGATGCATCCAGGATTTACCTACTTCGTATCATAGACGCAATTGGTTAATTTCCTATTTTTCAGGAGCGGACTATCTAGCTATTGAAGGAGGTGATTTACTTTGTTATAGGGATGGAACTTTATCGAGATTAGGAAAAGATTTTGAAGAATTTTCAAAATGGATACAAAAAATTTCCCGAGGTACTCCTGTTATCCCTATTGCGGTAATACTTCCGTCAAATCATGGCTGGATTACTCCTCCTTATTGGGAGACCCAACAGTATGCCTGGAACTATGCACGGCTAAGAAGAAATCCGGGGGAAAGAGGGGTAGACGGTTTTTTTACAACGGTTTTTCCGGGAAGTAATTTTGCAATGGACCCGTTCCCTTTTGGAAGTTATAAAGAAGATGACCCGCCTGCAAGTCCGTTTGCACTGTCTTGCATAACTCCTCGCTATGCTCCTTTACCGCAGAATGTTTTTTATGCAAAGTCTTATATCCCATTTGGCAAATTTAAAAGTCGAAAGGAAGCAAATACATTTTTGAAAGAGCATAACATGGATATTGCTCCCTACCGTCCAATGGGAGTGAGCCGTTGGGGAGATATTTTTGATGTATTTACTGATGAAGTATCCGTTGATACAATAAAGCAATATAAAGTGATTATTCTCCTGGGTCCTTTAGTATTAACAGAGGAATTGGAGCAAAAACTGGTTGAATATATTCGTGATGGGGGAACGGTTGTGTGTTCGGCTGGGGTTATAGAGCCCGATGATTACAATTGGACCGGGGTTCAAATGCTTCCGGAACTTCATGTGGGCTATCGTTGGAGGTGGACCCAGGGGGATTGGGTAAACGAAGCATTTCGATTTGTGCCTGCTAATGTGGATTCGGATTCTGAAGTAATAGCATGGGCGAATCAAAATGCTCCTTTGATGGTTTATACGCGATTAGGAAAAGGTAATTTATACGTCAGTCTTGCCCCGTGGTTTGAAAGTGGTTCCAATATTCTGATGGGGGCGGTTGTCCAGTTGTTAGAAAACTTATTTTCTTCCCTTCTCCCATTTAGTATTTTTGGGTCTCCGTGTGAATGGTTGTTTACGGAGGGAGATGATTTTCAAACGGTGGTTATTGTAAATCATGCCGATTTTCCCTGGGAGGGGTCGATAGAATATAAAAATAGTAGGTTTGTCGGGAAAGAAGTCATAGAGTTGATACGGGGAAATCAATATATTATTCAAGAAGGTAAGTTAAAGAATATCCTTTTGCCTCCATTCGAAGTGGGTGTTTTTCGATTTCTAAAAAATTGAAGGACGAATTATATGAGGATTGTGTTCACATGTTAAGTTTTTCAGTTTTAGGAAGTGGAAGTTCGGGTAATGCAACTTTTATAAAGGGTACCCACACCTCTATTTTGTTAGATTGTGGTTTTAGTTTGCCTCAAATGAAAAAGAGAATGGAAAGTATAGGAAAAGATATAGAAGAGATAGAAGCTATTTTTATTACTCATGAACATGTTGACCATATCTGTGGTTTGAAAAGATTATTAAATATGTATGATATACCTATTTTTATGACACGAGGAACTCACCAGGCATTACGGGAAATCATTGGTGATAGTAAGAAAATCCAAATCTTTGATGCAGGGGATGCTATTCTCATAAAAGAGTTCCATATCCAGTCGTTTTCGGTAACACATGATGCTAAAGACCCGGTGAATTATGTGATAACGAATAATAAAGCCAAGTTGGGTTTTGCCACAGATTGTGGGTATCCTTCAAAATTAATTATGAATCGGTTACAGGGATGTCAGGGTTTAATAATTGAATCTAATTATTGTCCCGACATGTTGATGAGGGGGACATATCCTCCTCATATAAAACAAAGAATACAGAGTAGGTTTGGCCATTTGTCCAATCAACAGATGTTACAACTTCTTTCTGGAATTATTGATGAAACACTTCGGGCGATTGTCCTGGCTCATATTAGTGAGAATAATAATCATCATGCATTGGTAGAACAATTGGTTCGACAAACACTTGGGGAAAGAGATGTTCAATTATGGATAAGCAGTCAGACACATCCGACGCCCTTAATACATTTGAGTTAGAAATCCTGAAAAAACGACTTACGAATATTGAGTTTTTATCTCTTTTTCGGCGGGTCTCAAATGTTATTCATTCATATGTTGCGGTGCATATTTGGAATGTTCGCATTCCTCAAGATACTTTCGTATGGTCAAACGAAAAGTTCCCTTTATGTTCATCTGTTTTGTCAGAACGTATAGGGAATAATAAATGTTTTAGTGATAGATATACTTATGCAAAACGAGTCATTCAACTGGATGTCCCTTTATTTTATAAATGTCATGTTGGTTTCAGTTGTGGGGTAGTTCATTTAATTACTGAGAATAATTATGGTGTTGTTTTAACAGTAGGTCCTTTTTATGTTGAGGAAACAGTAGATATTCTTTATC
>CALLRP010000058.1 GCA_938014335.1 uncultured bacterium | reverse complement strand
TATGCGGTAGGAAATGTTTGTTGCCATTTTAAATCACGGATTAACATGCCGAGTTGAGGATAAATTAAGGTAAAAGAGTTTCCTCCGCATCTCATTTCTCTCCCTGTTTTTCTCTCCGTGTATCTCCGTGTATCTCCGTGTTCTCTGTGGTTAAATTTTTTTCCGACTAACATTTTAATACTTTTACATTTAGATTTAAAATTTAAATAAGATTTTTCTTCATTGTCAATTTTATTTATTCTATATATCGTCTACTTCATTTTGATATACAACATCTATGCTGAGAACTGAAGAACCGATAATTCTAATAATTAAATTACTATTTTTGCTACTATTTATTTTTACTTGATTTTTAACTGGATAATATTTATGATTAAAGATGAGAGTTATAAGGAATGGAACATTGATGAAACGAAAGATTATATTTATAGATAGTGAGAAATGCAACGGCTGTGGGGCGTGTGTAAATGCTTGTGCGGAAGGAGCTATCAAGCTTGTCAACGGGAAAGCACAACTCGTTTCCGATGTTTACTGTGACGGTTTGGGAGCCTGTCTTCCGCATTGTCCAACAGGGGCTTTGTCTATCATTGAGCGGGAAGCAGACCCTTTCGATGAGGAATTGGTAAAGTTACATCAAAGTCTCACTGAGCAAAAATCTCCAGTCCACACATGTCCGAGCATTCATTTTAAACCTGACCCTGCTAAAAAAGGGACTCTTTCCCACTGGCCTATCCAGATACGCCTCGTTCCGCCTATGGCACATTATCTTCAAAATTCAAAACTATTAGTAGTTGCGGATTGTGTACCTATTGCGTATCAGAATTTCCATAAGGAACTTTTAGAGGACCATGTCGTTCTCGTGGGTTGCCCCAAATTTGACCCGAAAGAACAATATGTTCAGAAATTTGCCGAGATTTTTATTCATAACGATATTCAAAGCGTAACTATACCGGTTATGGAAGTTCCCTGTTGTCAGGCATTGCCCAATATTGTTCTGGCCGGTTTGCAGTATTCGGGGAAGAAAGTCCCTGTTGAAAAGATAATCATCTCTATTCAGGGAGAAATATTAAGCAAACAAATTTTTAACGGGTAGAGTTAATGACATTAATAAAACACAAACTATCTTTTGGTTTTTCTTATATTATCCTTATCTACATTTGTCTTGGTTTTTTTATAGGAATAGGCTCGTTTACTTTTTACTATGCCCGTGGATATTCTTACATCACTGATGACCCGAATGCCTGTGCCAATTGTCATGTCATGAAGGAATTTCTTGACTCCTGGCAAAAATCGAGTCATCACAATGTGGCTGTATGCAATGACTGTCATACAGGACACACTGTATTTTCAAAATATTATGTCAAAGGCCTGAATGGCTATCACCATTCCGTTGCTTTTACACTCGGCAATTTTCACGAGCCTATCCGTATTAAAGAATTCAATCGAAAAGTAACTGAAAACAATTGTAGATATTGTCATCAGGATATTGTCCAGAACATTGATGCGAACATTGCACATCGCGAGCCGTTACAATGTCTTACATGTCACTTTAATGTGGGTCATTTTAATTATTAATAGAAAGGAAAAGGAACATGGCAAACAAAATCAATCGCAACAAAGGTACATCTCTATTAATGGGTATCATCCTGATGCTTATTGTTGCCGTTGCTACATTCGCCATAACCGCATTACTCATTAATATCTTTGAGAAACAACAGGAAGCCAGAAATCCTTTTTTCCGTGTAGTTGAAATAACTGACGACACGGAAGACCCTGAAATCTGGGGCAAAAACTTCCCAATACAGTATGACCTGTATAAACGCACCGTGGATATGGTCCGTACCAAATATGGCGGGAGTGAAGCCTTACCGCGAACCCCAACGGAGAACGACCCCCGTTTCGTTGTAAGTCAATCAAAAATCGAACTGGACCCTCGCTTAAAACGCATGTGGGCAGGCTATGCTTTCGCGATAGATTTCCGCGAAGAGCGAGGGCATGCCTATATGCTCGAAGACCAAACCTTTACCGGCAGACAACAAAAACCGCAATTTGGGGTCTGTGCTCATTGCCATGCTTCAGTTTATGTCCCTTACAAAACATTAGGTAATGGAGATCTCATCAAAGGCTTCGAAAAAATGAACCCCATGCCTTATATGGAAGCCCGAAAACTATTACAACATCCCGTAACCTGCATCGATTGCCATGACCCCAATACCATGCAATTACGAATTACTCGCCCCGGATTTTTGGAAGGAATTAAAACTTTCAAAGAATCCCAGGGAATTCAAGACTATAACCCTAATACTATGGCAACCCGCCAGGAAATGCGAACTTTTGTTTGTGCCCAGTGTCATGTGGAATATTATTTCAAAGGCGATGAGAAACGCCTCATTTATCCATGGCATAAAGGTTTAGAAGCAGATAATATCCTCGCATACTATGACGAAATTAACTTCAAAGATTGGAACCATGCAGAAACTAATGCACCCATGCTCAAAGCACAACATCCCGAATTTGAGTTGTGGAGTCAGGGCATTCATGCCCGTTCCGGCGTTGCCTGTGCTGATTGCCACATGCCCTATACCCGTGTCGGGGCTTTAAAGGTTAGTGACCATCATGTCCGCAGTCCTCTACTCAATATCAACCGTGCTTGCCAGACCTGCCATCACTTCTCTGAAGAAGAATTAAAAGCCCGAGTTGAGCGAATTCAGGATAAAACCGCAGAAATGAAAGACATGGCTCTGGACTCACTTATCGCACTCATTGATGACATAAAACGAGTCACGGATTCAGGTATCGCTAATGAAAAAGTAGAAGAAGCACGACTCTGTCAACGCCGGGCTACATTCCTGATTGACTTTGTTGAAGCGGAGAACTCCACCGGCTTCCATGCGGACCAGGAATCCGCTCGTATCCTATTCAAAGCCATGGACCACCTCCGCAAAGGACAGATCGCACTTAAGGATGCTATTACGCTACATCAGGCTTACGGAAACTTATCCAGTACTAACTAAGCATTATCATAGATTTAGAAAATAGGAATACATCAGAATTATCTTTTTGTTCCCATGTCATTTTTTCCCGATTAAAAGGTAGGGTAGTTTAGAAAGTATCTTCCTGATATAACCAGTCGAAGCATACAAATCTCAATTTCGCTTCATAAATCAAGTCAACCATTATCACGACACAGCAATACAATACTTCGGTCTGCTTAAACCTCTGTGCCCTCTGTGGTGAGAAAGAAAAAAGATTTAACCACAGAGAACACAGGAGACACGGAGAAACGAACACGGAGAGAAATAAGATGCGGAGAAAACTCTTTTACCTTAATTTATCCTCAACTCACCATGTAAATCCGTGATTTAAAATGGCAAC
>CALLRP010000057.1 GCA_938014335.1 uncultured bacterium | reverse complement strand
AACAGAACGCGAACAAGCACTGTTGTTTGCACGATGTTATTTATCCGCTATCGCATCAGGGGTTGTTCAAAACATTAGTTGGTATGATTTTCGTAACGATGGCAATGACCCATTTTATTTTGAATATAATTTTGGTATTGTTCATGAGGACTTTTCCCCTAAGCCGGCGTTACGAGCATGTACTAATATATGCAGAAATTTGCCTAATAAGGATATTCAAACTCGAATTGATTTTGGCGAAGATATTATTGCATTCCAACAAGGGACCCTTCTCGTTTTATGGTCTATTAAAGAAGACAAATGTCTCCGTGTCAAAGTTAATAAGTCCCCCATTCAAATTCAAAATCTTATGGGTGAAGTTATAAAGGAAGAGAGTAAAAGCAAATATATTTATTTACCTCTTAAAAAAGGCTACCCTCTTTTTATCACACAAGGAGAAATTAAAGGTATCAAATAGTTAAAGTTTCGTTTTTCTTAATTTTTCTAATTCTTCATCAATACTCTGAATTACGGGAAAACGAAACCCCGTTTTGGGGTCAAAATCAGGTTCTAAAACTTTTAAGGAAACAGGGTGTTGGTCCCGTTTCCATTGGTTAGCAACAAATCTTTTTGCAAAATTTTCTGTCCATTGTTTCAGTTGATTTTTCGAAAATTCTGGAAATCTCAAGCACAATATCTTCCAGCAATCCACGAGAGAAAATCGTTGTTTAGCAAAAAGATAAATCAATTCATCTAACACCTTATATGGCATAAGGTCACCCTCATCGGTTTGATGAGGTGCTAACTCTGCTGTGGGAGGTATCTTCAATATCATTTCCAGGGAACGAATTTTTCGCGTATCCGCAAGATATTCCAATAATGCCGAAATAACCGTTTTGGGGACATTTGCAATGGGTGAGAACCCCCCTTCATTATCTCCACCCGTTGTCGTATATCCTACTGCGGATTCACTTAAATTAGAAGTTACTAATAATAAGCCATTCACATTATTAGCCCAATTTAACATCATAGCTCCACGAACGCGTGCTTGCAAATTTTGTTTTGTAATAGGCTTCACTTCATCTTCACTACCTACAATTTCAACTGCTTTTTTATATGCAATGTCCGCTTCTTCATGAATACTTACAACAGAGAAAGGTACTCCTAATTCTTTTGCCAGGGCTTCTGCTGATTTTCTTGTATCTGAACTGCTATAACTCTTATGAGGCAAATAAATACACTCTACTTTTCTTTTATACTTCTCGGGCCACTTTCCTTCATTCAAATTCTTGCTTGCTTCTACCGCTAATAATAAACTTAAAGCACTATCCCTTCCCCCAGACAATGCCACTAAAAATTTATTAAAAACACCCACCTTCTCGAAATAATCACGAAGTCCTAATGATAATGCGGAGAATAATTGCTCAAAATAATTGGTTTCCACCAGATTGTCTGCTTTTTTTTCTTCTGGCACATAGAAACTTTTGGGGAGTGTGTTTACCCATTCTTTTAATGGAGACGGTTTATATTGAGGATATTCAACAACAACTCGCTTCGTGCTATTATCGTTTTCAAATTGCAGAGCCTCTGTCTTCCATGTGGAATTTTCTTTCCTTAATCGTGTAACTTCATTTAAATTTACAACCGTTGTTGTAAGTGTCCATCGCTTATTAGATAAAATAGGACCCCAAACCAACGAACCCTCCGGAGTGGCAATTATTCCTCCCCCATCAAAAATAAGCCGACTATTATCACAACCTAACAAATTCGAATAGATATATACGACCTTAATCCGCATGGCATTGGTCAATACCAATTGTTTCCGCAGTTGATTTTTCAAAGGACTAAAAGGGGAGGCGCTTAAATTACAAATAATTTCCGCTCCATGTATAGCACGGTCTGTTGATGGAGAGTGAGAAGACCATATATCTTCGCAAATTTCTGCGGAAACCAAACCATAAGGTAACTCAAAAATAATATCCCCCGCGGGTATCCCATGAATTTCAGTTGTTCCCCCCCCCCATGAGGACCAATACCGCCCTTCATAAAAAACCTGATAGGTAGGTAAATATTTCTTTAGTATCAATCCATACACCTTTTTGTTACACACAAATGCCGTTGCATTAAACAAATGGGCTTCTTTCTGAACAGGAAGCCCCACGAAAACTCCTATACCCTCTGTATGTTTTGCTATTTGAAGTAATGACTCCCAGCTATGTTCAACAATGTCATCCCAAAATAAACGGTCTTCTAAACTATAACCGCTAATAGCCAGTTCCGGGGTTACTAACAAATGCACTTTTTCTTTCTTGGCAGTTTCAATTAGTTCACATAGATTTTTTGTATTCCTTTGAAAATCTCCGACTTTTACTGAAACTCCGGATGTAGCTACTTTAACCAATCTCATTTTGTCATCTCCTATTGAAACACAATACCCGCTTCCGGGTTTTGCCATATCTGATTTTTCAAATCACCCAAACGAGGTGATAAATAAACTCGATACACTTCAGGATTACGAAGACGCTTGTATTCCTCAGATAATGCTGATATTTGTTTCCTAACTCGTTCACGAATATTTTGCACACTTTCTAATGGTATTGTAATATCACCATTATAAAATACCTCTTTCAACAAGGGTTCTGCATACACAGCCCCTTCTAACTTTTGTGGAATATGGGGGAACAGTCGAGAACGAGCCGGGATAAAACTATTTTGCGGATATTCTTCTCCTTCCAAATACATCACATCTCCTAATAAATTCCCTTCCTCATTGTAATACCTTACAGGTATTTTTCGCCCCGGATCCGTACTTTTTTCAACATTACCCGTGATTTTAATCCGTGATTCCCAGACGCCGTCTCGAAATACGGCTACCAGTTTATACACTCCACTCAAAGCCGGACAATCATATGAAGTTATCAAATGCGTCCCCACTCCCCATGCATTAATTTTTGCTCCCTGCCTACGTAAATCGGCTATTAAATCTTCATTCAAATCGTTTGAACCAATAATCATAGGATTATCAAACCCAGCTTCTATCATCATTTTATGTGCAACTTTACTGATTCGTGCAAGGTCTCCCGAATCAATTCGAATGGCTGGTTTTACATTTATTCCTTGTTCTCGCATTTCTTTAAAAACCTGAATAGCGTTGGGGATACCGCTCTTTATCGGGTCGTAAGTATCTACTAATAGTACACATCGTTGTGGATATAGCCTCGCAAAGGCACGGAATGCCTCTAATTCACTTTGATAACTCATCACCCAGCTGTGGGCGTGGGTCCCTGTAACAGGTATACCGTAAACTTTCCCAGCCATAACATTTGAGGTAGCAGAACATCCACCAATATACGCTGCTCTTGAAGCACTGGTTCCACCATCGGGTCCGTGTGCTCTACGAAGACCAAACTCAATTACTGGGTCGGGTTCTGCGGAAAGACAAACACGGGCCGACTTGCTGGCAATCAAAGTTTGATAATTCAGCATATTAAGCAATGCTGTTTCTACCAATTGGGCTTCTAATAAAGGTCCCTCTATCTGAACCACAGGCTCAAATGGAAATATCAAAGTACCTTCAGGAACTGCTTTAACTTTTAAGTGTATTTTAAAATTCCTCAAATATGTTAAAAAATCATCGTTAAATAAATTCAGATTACTTAAATATTCAATATCATCTTCTGTAAAATGTAAGTTTTTAAGATAAAGTAAAAATGATTCTAATCCCGCAAAAATACCAAAACCAGCATGAGGAGGTAAACTACGGAAAAAATAATCAAAAGTGACAGGTATTTGCCCTCTTCCCTCTTTATAATATCCTGCCATCATTGTCAACTGATATAAATCCGTTAACAGTGCAAGATTTTTTCTTTCAAACCACGGTGCTAATTCAAACTTTTGCATATATACTCCAGAAAAATTAGGATTTATCTTGAATTTGTTTTTCTAACCATTCCATAGCACAATCCATTATCTCTGAATGGTCAAATGCTAATTCCGGAAGATTGTACAAAGAAAACCATTTCACTTCCTTTGCATCATCGTTAGCAGAAACTTTCACATTTCCATCTTTTAATATCCCTACAAAAGCCACACCAATTGTTCTCCCGCGTGGGTCTCTATTAGGGTTACTAAATGCTTTCAATTGTTGTAATTTAACTCCTTTTAATGAGGTCTCTTCAAATAATTCCCTCTCTACCGCTTGTTCTAAAGTTTCCTCTTCATCTATAAAACCCCCAGGTAACGCCCAGTATCCTTCAAAAGGAGCATTCATTCGCTTAATTAACAATACTTCCCAATCCTTATCAACTCTCCTGAAAACTACTGCATCTACGGTTACTGCAGGACGAGGATATTCATATATATAAGGTCCTTTATGTTTCATTGATTATCTCCACGATAAAAATCTTTTTCTTCATTTGTGTTATACTATACGCATCTTCATAAATTCTTGTCACATTTTATAACTTACCATTAAAGGAAATATTTAATGATATCTTCTATTTTAAAGCGAATCATCAAATGGACACTATATAGTATATCAATCCTTATCGTCTTGATTTTAATTGGTTTTTTGTTCCTTTTTCGTAATGCACTGTATAACCGTTATGTTGAATTTCCACGCGAACAAAGAGCATGGGAAGAATTGCGAAGACAATATCAACCCCCGATTTATGATGATGGTTGGAACGACTATGCCGGAGTTTGTCATAGCCACTCTGAATTGTCCCATGATAGTCAGGTTCCATTTGAAGAAATTTTGAAAGCATTAAAACAGGAAAAGCGACAATTTATTTGTATGTCTGACCATTGTGATGAAGGAAAAGCGGACTATTCAAAACAATGGCGTGGTGAACATGATGGTGTAATTTTTATCCCAGGCTATGAAATGAACTATGGTTTTATGCCGTGGGGCTTACCAACTGATACCGTTCTTGATTGCAATAAAGACCCCGAATCACTTGCCAAAGAAATTCATGAAAAAGGCGGACTTCTCTTCTTTGCCCATTCTGAAGAACCCCGTGAATGGCAATTACCTGAACTTACAGGGATGGAAATTTATAATATCCATACCAACTTTAAAAGCCTTGATAGAAAATATCTCATCTACACACTGTTTCCCAATATCATCTTAAATATCAATAAATATCATGAACAACTATTAAGAAGTATCTTCAGTCCACTCACAGAAGTCATAAAAAGATGGGATGAAATGAACATCAGCCGAAAAATAGTGGGCATCTCTGGAAATGATTGCCACCAAAATACAGGTTTCGTAGGGAAACTAACTCCACAAGGTACCTTATATGTAGAAGATACCAGTCCGAAAAAAGTGGGGGAGTTTAAACTTAATCCTTTCTCCCGTTTATTACTTCGTGTCATGTTCGGTAAATTAGAACCGAATAAGACGCTATTCCATTTGCAATTAGACCCCTATCCCCTCATGGTTCGCTATGTATCCACACATGTCCTTGCTCATGAATTATCTGAACAAGCCATATTGGAGGCATTGAAAGAAGGCAGAGTATTTATTGGATTTGAAATGCTTGCAGAGACCAAAGGTTTTGTATTCTTTGCTGATGACGGAAATGTAAAAGCGGTCTGCGGAGAGAAAATTCCTTTAAACTCAAATCTTTCATTGAAAATGGCTTCTCCTTATCCATGCAAATTCATCATCTATCGGCATGGTATTGCTGTTCAGGAACATGACGGAAGAGATTTTGAATGGAAACCCACTGAAGCAGGAAAGTACCGTGTTGAAGCACAACTATACCTTAATAAAAAATGGGTTCCCTGGGTTTATACGAATTCTATTGAAATTTATTAGACTATAATAAAATGAAAATAAGCCTGCGATTTTTGAGCAGGCTTATTTTTTCGAGAAGGGTTAAGTTTATACTATATAGCGAGTCCTTTTAAGGCATTTATGTTCTTTTCCACTTGTCCCCAGTTAACCACATTCCACCATGCTTTAACGTATTCCGCACGGTTATTTTGATACTTTAAGTAATACGCATGTTCCCATACATCTATACCTAATACCGGGAATACACCCCACGGTGAAAGTTTATGTTGATTTTCTGCTTGCAAAACAATCAATTTGTCATCTGTCGGACGATAATGTAATAAAGCCCAGCCTCCACCTTCTACTGCATTTGCAGCAGATGAAAAATGGTTTTGAAACGCTTCAAATGACCCAAAATCTTTTTCAATTCGTTCTAATAACTCGCCCGAAGGTTTTCCTCCCCCGCCATTGTTAGGTGGTGCCATGATTTTCCAGAACATACTGTGTAAGAAATGTCCACCTCCATGGAATGCCGATTGTTTTGACCAATGCTGAACCAAAGCAAAATCGTTTTTTGCTCTTGCTTCTTCAAGAGCCTTTTCCGCTGTGTTCAATCCTTTCACATACGCCGCATGATGTTTGGAATGATGTAATTCCATGGTCCGTGCATCAATGTAAGGTTCCAACGCATCATATGCATAGGGCAATTCCGGAAGTTTGTGCTCCGAACTTCCCCCTTCTGTTTGTGCAAATACAGGGACACCTATAACAGAACTTGCCGTTATCAGTGAACTACTTGCTAACAAAAATTCTCTTCGTGAGGTACTCATTGTTTTCTCCTTTGTTTTATATTTGAGTTTCAAATTTCAATTTCGTTGAATAAAACAATAAGTCTCTTTTCTATATTCCTGAAAATTTTTGATTTTAAATTTGACTATTATATATAAATTAGATATAATATATCTATTATGTATGTTTTACACCATCAAACTATAACCTTATTAAAGGAGATGAACTTATGACAAACATGTTTTGCGACCAATGTGAACAAACCTTCAATGGTACCGGATGCACACAAAAAGGTGTCTGTGGAAAAGATGCCGATATGGAATCTTTGCAGAAAACCTTGCTTTATGGACTGAAAGGAATGTGTGCCTACAAGCACCACGCTCGCCGTTTAGGGAAAACAGACCCTGAAATCGAGGAGTTTATTGAACGTGCTCTTTTCGCCACCATGACAAATGTCAATTTTGATATGGAACATCTTTTAGAATTAGTTCTGGAATGCGGACGCATGAATTTAAAAACAATGGAATTGCTCAACAATGCTCATGTTGAAACTTTTGGCAATCCATCACCCGTAAAAGTAAAAGAAGGCATTCAGGAAGGACCCGGCATCCTTATCACAGGGCATGATTTATTAGACCTGAAGCAATTATTGGAGCAAACAAAAGATACGGGAATAAAAGTATACACTCATGGCGAAATGTTACCCGCTCATATGTATCCCAAATTAAGAGAATATCCCCACTTTGCTGGTCATTACGGTGGTGCATGGCAACTCCAACGTAAAGAATTTGAACGCTTTGGAGGACCTATCGTCGTAACTACCAATTGTGTGCTTATTCCTTCAAGTCATAATACCTACCTCGACCGTTTGTTCACTCTTCATTGTACAGGTGTCCCCGGGGCACCGCGATTGAAGGATGGCGACTTTTCACCCGTTATCCAAAAAGCACTCGAAATAGGTCCCTTACAACCCACTGAAATAAAAGAAAGTACTATTGGTTTCCACTGGACCTATATTTTATCTGTGGCAGACAAACTTATTGATTTGATTAAAGCAGGGAAAATTAAACATGTATTCCTCATCGGAGGTTGTGATGGTGCAGAACCCGGTCGTAACTACTTTGCTGATTTTGCACAAAATACTCCTAAAGAATCCCTTATTCTTACACTGGGTTGTGGCAAATATCGTATACGCAATTATGATTATGGAGATGTAGAAGGCATCCCTCGTCTACTTGACATGGGACAGTGCAATGATTCCTATGGTGCAATTCAAACAGCACTCGCACTGGCAAAGGTTTTTAATTGTGGAGTGAATGATTTGCCCTTAACTCTTGTAGTCAGTTGGTTTGAACAAAAAGCAGTCGCCGTTCTTCTCACATTACTATCATTAGGAGTAAAAGGCATTCGATTAGGTCCTGCCTTACCCGCATTTATCACCCCTAATGTGTTAAAAATTTTACAAGAGAAATACGACCTCAAACCTATCGGCAATAACGCACAGGAAGATGTAAAGCGTATCCTTCAAGTCGTATCATAAATTTAAAAAAGGGAGCAGGTATTTTTAATATACCTGTTCCCTTAAAATTATATGATAGGGTTATATCTATGTTCAGTAACACGACAATTACAGCCATACAAGCATTAACATACATTGCCCTTCACAATAAACAAGAACCTGTTTCCCATCTCGAACTTACAAAGCATATACACATTTCTACCTCATATCTTTCCAAAATTATGACCCTTCTCACCAAAGCAAGACTTCTCAATGCCCACAGAGGTCCTTCAGGTGGTTTTACTTTAAATCTCCCCCCTGAACAAATTACCCTCCTCGAAATTGTAGAAGCCTGTGAAGGGAAAATATTAGGAGATTATTGTAAAGATACCGACGACTTAGACCATGTTTGTTCTTTTCATAAAGCTATGTATGAAGTTCGCGTTACCCTTACCACCACTTTAAGAAAATGGACTTTAGATAAAATTATCCAGAAACCCTTACCCAACGAGAAACTTCTTCCTTTCGTTAACTGCCGAATGAAATCCGTTTGTTCTTCTCTCCAAACAACACAAACTCACCCATCGCCCTCAAAAAATAGTAAAAAAACGAAAACCAAATGATAATACAGAGTATTTTCTTAATACACTTCTAATTCAACAAGTTGAAAAAGATGCTGTCCTGTAGAATTAAATAACGGGATAATCCTCAGATAACGGGCAGATTGCGAGGGAAAAGTATCTATTTGCCAGCCACGATGTTCCCCTTGACTTTTGTCTACAACTGTTTTCCATTTTTGGTCGTCTTCTGAAATCTCAACGCAGTATTGATAATAACGGTTATCAAGATTAAACAAAAGCATTTGAACACGACTCACTACTACATTATTAGCGAATTTTATTTTTATTTCTCCGGGAATACCACAACAAGCAAACCCCGATGTTCCTGAATAAGAATCAACATCTCCATCAATAGCCCATTCAGGGTTCTGGGAAAGGCAAAATCCTGATGAGGGTTCAATAACTTTGGTTCCATTATCTCGATGAGCCCAATTTTTTCCTGCACGAGGAGGAATCTTATATTCTGGTATCGGAGGTAAGTTCGATAAAGTCTGATATGTTCCCCGAATAAAATGTGCAATATCTCGGTACAGGTTTTTATGTTTTTCATTATCGTTTCTATATAATTTAAATATTGTATCATTAGATTGATACCAAGCCATCGGCTTTTTATCCCAACCAAAATATACTGCAGATTGCAAATATTGTAAAAAGCGAACTCGATGATTTTCAGAAGTCATAACGCGGTCATCTAATTCTATTTCCACCCCGCAATTAAATTTTTCTATTCGATAAGCAGTCAAACCTAACCTTTCAATTCCACCCTCACCGCGAAAAAAGTAATTCGGTTGATAAAACACATAGTCAAAACCTAAATCATGCCATCTCCAAACATTATCGGCAGTAAAATAAGGAATCCAAAAGAACAGAAGATTTTTCTGATGTATTAATTTCGCAGTATCTTTTACAGTATCTTCCATTTCTTGAGGGATAGATTCCCCAAGCCAATAAAATCCTAATAAATTCAAATGGTCATAATTGGCAGATGTAAAATGAGCAACTATCTTTTCTACATACCAACGAACCGCTGATATTCTATCCATTTCTTTATTAAAATTTAAGTTAATCCCATCTTCTGGAATGGAACCAAAATTTTGAATCTTCACATCGGGTTCTGGAATTGTTATGATAATACCAATAGCATTTTTCAAAATACCTTTTTGATGGAGTTTTTTCACAGCCTCATTTAAGTGCTTCAGGCAACTTTCCCATATATTGGAAAGCCATTCCCAGTCTTTCATATTCGCCGTGTTCTCGTCATTGTTTCCTCCCCAAAAAAATTTTCCATCAGAAGTTTGATATTCAATCAGTAGAAATGTATCAAAGAGAGAAATATAGTTTTTTTCTCCATCTTCATAAATTAAATACGGGATAAAATCATTTACATTCCACTTCCTACGAAGTGTGGAACCATTATAAATAAGACAAATATTTTTAAGTTTTTGGGATGAGCAGGAAGCATCCTTCGTTTTATCAAAAGCCCAAACATAATTGATGGGAGCTAAAATAGAAAACTCTATAAGTAAAAATAATAGAAATTTTTTACTCATTTTTTTATCTTGGTAAAATTATGAGAAAAATAATCTATAAATTAATTATGTTTTTTATATTATCATCTGTGTCATTACTCTTTTCACACTGATTATATATATTTATTGTAAAAAGATGAATTAAAAATATTAATTTCCAAAAATAAATATAATCCTGTATAATCTTTCTTAACTTAATTATATTAAAAAATTACGCGAATAATTAGAACCCAGTGAAAAAGAAAAAATTAGAAAAAAGCAAGCGGTCAGAAAATCGTATTAAAAATTGGGAAAACCGATACGATGAATCCTATTCTAAGGACCCTTTTCGTCTAAGACGGGCTGAAGTCCATCTTCCTGAGAATTTACCGGAAATCTATCTTCCTGAGACATTTGAGCCTAATGCTACTGTAGTTTCCCACAGTAAAAAATGGGCTTTTGTTCTTCTGGATAATACAACTGAACAAAAAGAAATATTATGTAAAATTGATGAACATCTTCGTGAAAAAGATTCCAGTCTTATTGCTCCTGGAGACCGTGTTTTTATTGAGTATGAGGAAAATGGGGAACCCATTATTCGTGGGATTGCAGAACGAAAATCCAAGTTAAGTCGCCTTTCTGTAGACCGCGAAGGTCCTCCAGAACAGGTGATTTCTGCAAATGTGGACATTTTATTTATCGTCGCATCTGTAAAACAACCTCCTTTCAAAGCCGGTCTCATAGACCGTTTCCTTATCGTTGCTGAAAATGGTAATGTAGAGCCTGTGATTGTGATTAACAAGATAGACATTGTGGATACTTTGCCCGAGGAAATTAATATTTATAAAAATTTGGGTTTGAAAATAGTTTATACCAGTTGCATCACCAAACAGGGGATTGAAGAATTAGTAGATTTATTACAAAACAAAGTAGGTGTGTTGGCAGGACACAGTGGGGTAGGCAAGACCTCTCTTCTCAAATGTATTTGTCCCGAAATTAACGCACTCACCCTTGAAATAAGTCAAAAAACAGAAAAAGGACGCCATGCCACTACAAACACACACCTTTATTGCTTACCTAACGGTGGCAAATTAATAGATACACCCGGTATTCGTTCCTTAGGTTTCTGGGACATGGACCCACGCTCACTCGATTATTACTTTCCTGAAATATCAAAATTCGCTGAAATGTGCAGATTTAACGACTGTTCTCATATACATGAGCCCGACTGCGAAGTCCGAAAAGCAGTTAAATTTGGGAATATTCCTATCATTCGTTACGAATCCTATTTGCGAATTCGGAAAAGTATCGAACAAGACGGAATTACCCCGGGGAGATTAAGAAAAGAAAACATTCTACCTAAAGATCTTTCTTATATTAAGAAAAGAAACCGTTTTAAATGATTTTATGTCATAAATAAAACCTTTTTCTTAACCTAATAAAAGGAGTATTCCTATGCAAAAACACAAATTATCTCTTCTTTTAATCTTACTTCTATTCTTTAATATTCTTTTCTTTACTTTACAGGCTCATACCGATTTAAAAGGTTATGTAAACAAGCCCGACCCTACCTACTCTTATGAAATCGTGGATACAAAAGAGGTCGAAGGATGCAAAGCTAAAATTATTCGTCTAACATCACAAACATGGCAGAATATTACTTGGACACACTGGCTTGTGTTGCTCTGTCCTCCTGAAATTAAAGATTCAGATATAGCCATGCTTGTCATAAGCGGGGGTTCCAACAGACAAAATGAACCTAATCTCAACTCGCTCGAACTAAAAGTTGCCATTACCGTTGCTAAAAAAACCAATTCTGTCATTGCTGTTTTATCTCAGGTCCCTAACCAACCTCTCTTTGATGGAAGAAATGAAGATGAAATCATTGCATATACTTATGATAAATACCTCAACGGTGAAGGTGAAGATTGGCCATTATTGCTCCCAATGGTAAAAAGTGCAGTCCGTGCTATGGACACTATTCAATTAGTTCAAAAGGACACAGATAACCACAATATTACCCGTTTTGTCCTTACCGGTGGTTCTAAAAGGGGATGGACCACATGGCTTACCGCTTGCACAGGTGACCCCCGGGTTGTTGCCATTGCCCCGGCTGTGATTGATGTATTAAACATGAAACAACAAATGCTTCATCAATTAGAGTGCTATGGCACATTCAGCAGTGAGATTGAAGACTACACCCGCCTTAAAATCCCTCAAAGAATGCACACTCCAAAAGGTGAGCAATTACTGAGCATTGTTGATCCTTATAGTTATAGAAATTCTCTTACATTGCCCAAATTACTTATCCTTGGCACCAACGACCCCTACTGGACTGTTGATGCTGCTAATCTATATTTCCCCGACTTCCCTGCTCCCAAATATATATGCTATCAACCCAATACAGGGCATGATGCATCACCTATAGGTATCGCTACTTTAGCGGAATTCTTCCTCAAAGCGAAGGAGAAAAAATCTTTCCCCTCTGTCTCATGGGAATTTTCAAAAAGAAATACAATCTCTGTCAAATGGGATAATCCTGAAGGGATAGCCTATCTCTGGAAAGCGGATTCTCCAAATCGTGATTTCCGCAATTCCAAATGGGAAAGCACACCCTTAAAAGGCAAGGGAAAAGCCAAAGCAAAATTGGCACAACCCAAAACAGGATGGAGTGCTTACTATGTGGAAGTTCGTTTCCCGGGTTCATTCGGCAACCCTTACAGTATTTGCACTCAGGTGAAAGTATTGCCCGAAAATAAATATCTTTTCGCCGTGGATAAAGAGAATGTAAAAGCCATCCCTATCGAAACAACTAAAAAATAAAACTTCTTAATTCATTACAAAAATAAGAGGCTCAAAATTATGAGCTTCTTATTTTTATTTATGAACACTTCTAACGAAACCAATAAAATACAACCCTTGAATAAATATTCATTTGATATTGAGTTATCAATAAAAAAAATTGTAGCGGTAGGTTCCAAACCTGACCTCTCTTTTTCTGTCGGCGAGGTGTCAACGATACTTAAAGTCTCTCTCTCCTTTGCACATCATTCACGCTTTATATTTAATCATATATACAAAAGACCGCGAATGGGTCTAATATTTCATAGTCCTCAGTGTAAACTGGGGGAAATAATAAGGTAAAAAGAAGGGAAACGGCGAAGTAGTTGAATTAATAAATCATATTAACAAATAACCCATTTATGAGAAGGTTCAAAAGAAAATAACAACTCAAAATTTGACAATCAAAAACCAGATTGATATAATTTAATTTATATTTAAGTGGGCGATTAGCTCAGGTGGTTAGAGTACTTGCTTGACATGCAAGGGGTCACTGGTTCAAGTCCAGTATCGCCCACCATTTTTGTTTTTCATAAGTTATTATCTTACATCAACTTGCGAATTTTTCTTCTCTCCTAAAAACCCTGTTTTTTCTTCCAAATATTCCATTCATTTTCTCCTATTTATTATTGCTCTTTCTCTGTGTAATTTGCTATAATAAAACAACTTAATTCCTTCCCTCGTAAGGATTTTTTCCTACTACATTAAAGAAAGGTGGAGCACATGGTTGAAAATGCCTCTCATGCTTATACTGCTGATGCTATTGGCGTTCTTGAAGGACTTGAAGCGGTTCGTAAAAGACCCGCAATGTATATTGGTGATACAGGGATTCGTGGACTACATCATCTTGTTTATGAAGTAGTAGATAATAGTGTCGACGAGGTCATGGCAGGCTTCGGAGATACTATCCATGTAACTATCCATATTGATAACAGTGTCACTGTAATTGATAATGGGCGTGGAATACCTGTGGATCCAATGAAAGATGGCACTCATAAAGGGAAATCAGCATTAGAAGTCGTTTTAACTGTGCTTCACGCAGGTGGAAAATTCAATCACAGTGTTTACAAAGTGTCAGGAGGTCTACACGGCGTAGGTGTATCCTGTGTGAATGCACTTTCCAAATGGTTAGAAGTTGAAGTTAAACGCGATGGGAAAATCTATTACATGTCTTTCGAACGTGGAAAGACTGTAAATAAATTGGAAGTAAGAGGAACCGCTAAAGGAACAGGAACCCGTGTAACATTCTTACCCGATCCGGATATCTTTGAAGAAGTTGTGTTTCAGTCTGAAATTTTAGTTAATCGACTCCGCGAATTAGCTTTCTTAAATGCAGGATTGAAAATTGTATTTACAGATGAGCGTTCCGATGAACAACCTCTTATCCTCCAATACAAAGGGGGGTTAGAAGAATTCGTAAAACACCTTAACAAAGGTAAAGACTCCATACATACGAAACCTATCTTTATTTCTAAGAGTAAAGATGATATACAGGTAGAGGTTGCCCTTCAGTATGTAAAAACCTATTACGAGCAGGTTATCAGTTTTGCAAATAACATTCATACCCCTGGGGGGGGCACACATATTACAGGTTTTCGAAGTGGATTAACACGGAGTATTACTGACTGGATAGATAAGAATAATTTAAACAAAAAGAAAAATTTCTCCGTTACAGGTGATGATACACGAGAAGGGCTAACCGCTGTAGTATCTATACGGCACCCCAACCCTCAATTTGAAGGACAAACCAAAGATAAACTTGGCAATAGTGAAGTACAAGGACTTGTGAATTCCATTGTTTATAGTGCATTACAGGAATACTTCGAACAAAATCCACGTGTAGCCAATCAGATTGCGGATAAAGTCTTAGAAGCAGCGGAAGCGCGGGAAGAATCACGCAAAGCCAAAGAGCGTGTCCGTAGGAAATCTGCATTAGATACATTGGGGCAAGCATCCAAATTGGCAGACTGCTCCGAACGCAATCCCGAACTCTGCGAATTATTCATCGTTGAGGGGGATAGTGCAGGGGGGTCTGCTAAACAAGGGAGAGACCGTCGTTATCAGGCGATTCTTCCTTTACGCGGGAAAGTCCTCAATGTTGAGAAAAGCCGACTTCATAAAGTTCTTGAAAATAAAGAAATTGCGTCACTTCTTCGTGCTTTAGGTATTGATATAACCAAAGATGAAATTACTCTTGATAATCTCCGTTATCATCGTGTCATTATTATGACCGATGCCGATGTTGACGGTTCGCACATTCGAACTTTGCTTTTAACTTTCTTCTTCCGATATGCCTCAGAACTTATTCACAAGGGACATCTTTATATTGCTCTCCCTCCCTTGTACAGAATTTCTAAAGGGAAAAAATCAAGATATACACATTCCGAACACGAGTTTGAATCATTTATACTTGAAACAGTAATGGAAAATGTTCGTGTCGTCTCAAGTAATGGAGACTCCAGTAATGATGAAAAACTCATACAGGTTCGGACACTTATCAAAACCATTGAAGCCATCCGAAATCTCGAAAAAGTTATCAATCGCTTGAATAAAATATACGGGGTAACCCTCGAAGAATTGGAAAAAATAAGAGAACTACCCCGCGAAAAAATCATCTATCCTGAATCTATTACACCAAAAGAGTGGAAAAAAATCTTTGGAGATCAAAAAGAAATTATAAACACGACTATTGTTTCCAAGAGCGACAACGAAGACCTTGAACAAAATACATCACGAAAAATTACACGTCTTCCTAATCAAGTAGATATTGCTTTTATGAAAAGTACCGATTTTTCTTCATATCTCCATTGGTATGAATCCGCAAATGCCCTCGGCACTCCTCCTTTTAAAGTTTTTAGTAAGGATAACAAGGAAAATAATCCACTGTTTGAAACCGATTCCCCGATGGAACTACGGAATTTCCTTATGGAATTAGGAAAAAAAGACCTTGTAATCCAGCGTTACAAAGGCCTCGGCGAAATGAATGCAGAACAATTGTATGAAACAACAATGGACCCCGAAAAACGAACCTTACTAAAAGTAGAAATAGCAGATGAAAGTTCTGTTGAAGAAATATTCACTATTTTAATGGGTGATGAAGTAGAACCGCGTCGTCATTTTATTGAAAAACATGCCCTTGAAGTGCAAAACCTTGATATTTAATATCTAACTGACATGAAAACATTTAGGAGAATTTAAATGGCGGTGAATCAAAATATAAAGCCTGTTCCCATCGAACAAGAAATGCAAACTGCATTCCTTGATTATTCCATGAGTGTTATCGTAAGTCGTGCACTACCTGATATACGAGATGGGTTAAAGCCTGTTCAGAGACGAATACTCTATGTAATGCATCAATTAGGATTAACTCCCAACCGCCCTTATCGCAAATGTGCTACCATTGTCGGTGAGTGTTTAGGGAAATACCATCCCCATGGTGACCAGGCCGTCTATGATGCTCTCGTGCGATTAGCACAAGATTGGAATATGCGTTATCCCATGGTAGATGGACAGGGTAACTTCGGTTCTATTGACGGAGATAGTCCAGCGGCATACCGATATACCGAAGCAAGATTAACACCTATTGCTCTGGAAATGCTTACTGACATTGAAAAGAATACTGTTGAGATGCGTCCCAATTTTGATGGTCGTCTCGATGAACCTACTGTTTTACCTTCTGGCTTCCCCAACCTTCTTGTAAACGGTTCTTACGGTATCGCAGTAGGTATGGCAACAGATTGCCCACCCCATAATTTAACTGAAATTTGTAACGCTATTATATACTATATTGATAACCCCTCTGCTCCCGTCGAAGATTTCATTGAAATTGTCCCAGGACCTGATTTCCCTACAGGGGCTATTATTTGTGGTAAAGAAGGGATTCTTCGTGCTTACCGAACCGGGACAGGGCAAGTTAAACTTCGCGCAAGAATTAAAGTTGTTTCTCAGGAAAAAACAAAAAAGAAAAGTTTACTCGTCGAAGAAATCCCTTATCAGGTAACAAAACAAACGGTTATTGAATCCATTGCAAAGGCGGTTGAAAACAACAAAGTTTTAGGCATCACAGACCTCCGCGATGAATCCGACCGTGAAGGAATGCGTTTAATCATTGAACTTCGAAATGATGCTAACCCTCAAGTTGTATTAAATCAACTTTATCAACACACCCAGTTACAGAATACGGCACGAATTCATTTTCTCGCATTGGTAAACAACATTCCACGTGTCTTAAATTTGAAGGATATGATTCAGCACTATGTGCAATACCGAGCTGAAATCGTAGAACGCAGAACCCGTTTCGATTTGGAACAGGCAGAACGCCGTGCTCACATCCTTGAAGGACTATTAAAAGCCATTGACCAGATTGATGAAGTGATTAACCTTATCAGAAAATCCACAAATGCAGAAGAAGCCCAAACAAAACTTTGTAAAAAGTTAGAGATTTCTATTGAACAAGCAAAAGCTATCCTTGCAATGCCATTACGGAGATTAACAGGCTTAGAACGAAAAGAACTACAAGATGAATACGATAACCTTCTTAAAGAAATAAAACGCTTAAGACATATCTTATCCAGTAGAGAAAACATCCTCGCAGAAGTTCGTAAAGAAGTAGAAAAAATTAAAGAAAAATATGGCGATGAACGAAAAACTGAAATTTTAGAAACAATTGAAGATTTCGATATTGAAGACCTCATCGCAGATGAAGCGATGATTATAACGGTATCCAATCAAGGATATATCAAACGTATGCCACAAACAACCTCACGCAAGCAACGCCGTCGTGGACAAGGTGTTATCGGAATGGAAACGCCCGAAGACGACTTTGTTAAATATGTATTCACTGCCACTGCACACGAATACCTCCTGTTTTTTACAAATGAAGGTCGTGTGTATTGGCGAAAAGTTCACGAAATTCCTGAAGCCGGCAGAACTGCAAGAGGGAGAAACATTAAAAACTTACTTGCACTCGGCGATAAGGAAAAAGTAACTGCTTTTCTTTCGATTAAAAATCTAAAAGATGAAAGCAAATATCTCTTTATGGTAACCAAAAAAGGTCTTGTTAAGAAGACCCCACTTTCTGCATATAGTAAACCTCGCTCCACAGGTATTCAAGCAATCACATTAGAACAAGGCGATGAACTCATGGATGTCCTTGTTACATCCGGGTTTGATAATGTCCTACTGGCAACCCATAGCGGTTTGGCTATACGATTCCCTGAAAAAGATGTGCGTCCAATGGGAAGAACCGCTCAAGGAGTCGTTGGTATTCGCCTTGATAAAAATGATTATGTAGTGGGTGTATCCGTTGCCAAAGATAATCTTACTGTTTTAACGGTAACTGAAAATGGCTATGGTAAACGAACCGAAGTAAAAGAATATCGTATTCAACACCGCGGAGGTAAAGGGATTATCAATATCCAGACACAAGAAAGAAATGGAAATGTCGTAACCATGCTTACCGTTAGTGATGACGAAGATATTGTGGTTGTTGCTACAGATGGGAAAATGCTCCGCATCCCAGTGAAAAGTATTCGCGTTATCGGTCGAAATACAAAAGGCGTACAATTAATGAACCTTCGAGAAGGTGCAAAAATTGCATCTGCAGACAAAGCCATTAAGAAAAGCGAGCCAGAAGGCGAATTACCGGAAGGTTCATATATAGAGGAAGAGGATAGCGGTGACCTCTTTGAAAATGTACATGAGAACGAACAACAAGATTCTGAGTAAGAAATAATTAAAATAATACTTTATTCATTATCATCCAGTTCAAAAAATAGATCTTCAATTAAATCTTTTTGAAGAATTCCCTTTATTCTTTTCAATATCTGGTCTTTTTCAAAGGTTAATCGGTGCATAACAGAGTTATTTTTAACTTTGATATGAAGCGTTCCCCTGCGAAACCCTGAAGGCTCTGCCAAATCTGCAAATTCCTCTCCTACTAACTGTTTCCATTGTTTCCATACAGGAAGCAATTCTACACCTAACCGCAGGATTTCAGATTGTTTAATATGGGGTATTATATCGGAAATTTTTTCTGGTCTATTTTTACCGCTTTTCAAGGTTGCCTCTCCTTATTTGAAACATTTCAAAATCCCTTTCTAAATTTTTACAAAATATTTCATCCACTGCTGTAATTATAATCTGAATTCCATCTGGCATCGTTTCCAAAAATCGTTTTCCCCGTTGCGGGTCAAGGTCTGAAAACAATTCGTCTGCCAGAACAATCGGCATATCTTCCTTCTTTTCCTTACTCAAATAAATTTCCGAAATACGGATGGCATAGGCACAAGTTTTCTTTTGTCCCTGAGATGCATACTGACGAACAGAATGTCCATTAATCCTAATATCTATATCATCTCGATGCGGTCCATGTGCAGTTTGTCCCCTTTGAATATCTATTTCACGATTCTCTTCTAACTTCTTCAAAAAAACATCCCCCAAAACATCCGGTTCATAATCTATCTCTAACCACTCTTCTGATACAATCTGACGATGAATATCCGAGGCAAAAGGTTTAATATTCTTTATAAATTCATTTCGCTTTTCAATAATTGTCTTTGCAAATTCTGCCATCTGTACTTCCCATATCCATAACTCATCTTTTTTGACATCCTTTTTTCGAAGCAGTTCATTTCTCTGTCGCAGGACGCGCTGATACCCCTGTAATGCTCTCAAATATTCGCTATCGATTTGAGAAAGTTGAACATCCATAAATCGCCGACGATAACTCGCTCCCTCACTCACTAAATCCGAAAACTCATTCGTCAAAAAAATAATTCGCATCTTCCCAATAAGTTCACTAACTTTATCGAGGTTTATCCCATTCACATAGATTCTTTTATCCCCTTTGAGCCACTTCATATCAATAGATGTTTTCTCATGATTATCTACATTGGAGAAAATTTCTCCCTTCAACAAAAACCCTTCTTTTTCATATTGGACTAATTCCTTTTCGTTATTCGTTCTTAGACTTCGTGCCAGCGATAAAAAATGAATAGATTCTAATAGCGAGGTTTTTCCTTGAGCATTTGCACCAATAATTATATTCATTCCCGAATTAAATTCTATATTCAAATCTGTAATACAACGAAAATATCGAGCATTAAATTTTTTCAAAAACATAATTTATCCAAATTATGAAACTTTTTAGTTATTTTTGGGATTTTATGAAATAAATGTGATTTTTTATCTTGTTTATGGTATAATATTACGATAATAAACACATAAATAAAAAATAAAGATAATTCTGTAGTGCATCGTTTGATGCACTATTTTTTATATTATAATTTTTTTTTATTTTTTTAACTACAACATATTGTATAATATAACAAATTCCCACTATATATAGAATATGAGCGTAATTGCATCAACAAATCAAAAAGAATTACAGAATATTCATAACAGTTATACTGATAAAAACAAAAATTTTTTTGTTATAGATGCAACACTTGCACAAGGTATGGCAAGCCTAAGTACGGGTGCTTTTTTGAGTGCTTTTGCTTTGTATCTCGGTGCAAGTTATGTTGTTGTAGGTTTATTAAACGCTTTGATTCCTCTTGCCCAGATTCTACAAATTCCCGCTACATTTCTAATTGAAAAATATCCAAAAAGAAAATTTATCGCTCTATTTGGATTAACACTAAGTCGCGTCGCAGTATTGCTATGTGGTCTTATTCCTCTTTTCTTTATCAAAAGCCAAGTTCTTCCTGTTTTTTTTGTCTTATATATTTTATATGTATCCTCTGCAAATATAGGAGGATGTGCATTTAGTACCTGGTTTCGTGATTTTTTTAATCCCGATACTTTTTACCATGTTCTAACCCAACGCTTTATTTTTGCTACTTTATTGGGAGCTGTTGCAAGTTTTACAGGAGCCTTTGGATTGGAATTTATTAAAGATAATTATCCGCAATATATGTTAGCAGGATATTCTGGTATCTTTACTTTTGCAGGGATTTTAGGATTGGGCTCTTCATTAGCTATATATAATATTCGCGACATATTAAATTCTTATACTTCCCAAATTTCTCCTTTCTCCCAAGAAATTTTTTTTTGGAAACCCTTCAAAGAATCCTTAAAAAATATCCAATTCCGCAGGACAATGTTATTTTGTATCATTTGGAATGCTATTTTTAATTTTGCGAATCCATTTTTGCCTGTATTTTTGATGAAACGAATCGGATACTCCCTACTGGTTATTATTTGCCTGACTGTTATTAATCAATTTGCGAATGTTATATCCTTTGCTTTCTGGAAAACATTTTCAACCCGATATGGGAATCGTGCTCTGCTTTATCTGTGTATTCCCATATTCTTCACCACTGTCATTTCGTGGTTCCTTTCTGCAGAATTAAGAGATACGACAGTTCAATGGTATTTTATATTGTCCTTACACATCATCTCCGGCATCTGTGTTGCAGGAATTAACTTGTGCCTTACAAATCTTATTTTTTCTACAACCCCCCGTGGAAAAGCAACGGCACCTCTGGCATTAAATAGTTCCTTGAATGGACTCGTTGCAGGAATAGCCCCCATTTTAGCAGGTTATGTTGCTGAATATGGAACTCTACTCCAAATTTCCAATAGAACATTTTTAAATATTCTTCAAGCTCCTATTCAACATTTCTTTACTTCCACGATACAAATTACCGGTTTAGATTTAGTAATGATTATTTCAGGTATTGTAGGAATCTGTTCTGCAATAACCATACCCTTCCTTATCCCTTCCCACCTCGCCTCCGACTCCGAAACAATTATGTCCTTAAAGTAATTTCCATTTTCCTATCTTTCTACGAAGAATATATTCCGTAAACAAAACTTTTTTAGGAATGAATTATATTCTTCATTGTATCGTCTTATAGATTAGACATAACCCTCAACCAAGGAAGGACTAAAATAATGAAACCGAAACACACAAACACCCTCACCCAAAATACTCATTATCCTAAACCTGCTTCCTCAGCCGAGTCCCTTTTCTTTTATCTATATTTTACTGTAATCTCTGTTATGTTATCTGCCGCTTTCGCAGAGAAAAGCAACTAAATACAATACATGTCCGTTATTCTTTAATCGCCTCTATAACTGTATCCATCTGTTCGCCACGAATCTTAAAATGTATGTTGCTAAATCCTGCTTGATTTAAATCCTCCCTAATTTCCTCAAAAGTATAAGTTCCTCCGCACTGGGTTCCTACGAGCATATTAATCGCAAACAATGCCCCCGGTTTTGGATAGGTTCTATCCTCCGACATTACATAATCACGTATCCATAAAACACCTCCACCTTCCAGTGCAGAATAACACTTTTTATATAAATCTACATTTTGTTCCCGACTATTTTGATGTATTATTGCCGACAGCCATAAAAAATCATACCCTTTAGGAAGTTCGTCCTTATAAAAATCACCCATATAAAAATCAATCTTATCCTTATATGGCGAGTCTTTTAATCGTTTCCGGGCAATTTCTATTACAGGAGGTAGGTCAAATATTGTTGCTCTTAAATCTGGATTCATCTCAATAAATGCTTCAGAATACGTTCCCGAAGCGCCTCCCACATCCAACATCTTTTTATATGGAATAGGTCCTAATTTTTTTAGTAATGGTTTCGATGCCCTCACCGCAAGTACATGCATACCTAAAATAAATGCTTTCAACTGGTCTCCACTCATCTGGTCAACGGGTTTTATGGTTATACTCTTCCCTCTCACAATATCGGTAAGTTGAGACCAGCGATGCCACAAATTTGCATAATGCTCCAGCATAGGTAGCATACATTCAGAACCTTGCTTACTTAAAAAAGGGGCTACTTCTACCGATGTTTTATACTTTCCTTCCTTCTTTTCTAACAATTTCATAGCAGTCATGGCATCTAACAAATATTGCGTTGCCCTTTCATTTAGAGATAACTCATTACAAACTCCTCGCAAATCCATTTCTCTCTCCGATAACAAAGTAAAAATATCTAATTCAACACCTGTAAGCAGAACCCGTGCTTCACGAAAATTAAAAGCGATTTCAAGCAATTTTGAAAAATCCATTTTCTTTTCCTTTCTCATTTATTAAAAAATGAACATAATATAGGGTTTACTTCATTTGCTTTCTGATAATTTACTGCATGTGAACCATCTTTTATTGGATGAAGTCTTAACCAAGGAACTAACTCTGTCATTCTTTTACTCAACTCAAAAGGCACCACATTATCATCCTCCCCCCAGATGAGACATCCCTCAAGTTGTTGTTTCCCTAATTGAATATAGGTCTCTTCCATTCCACATATAGGACCATATTTTAATGTAGATATTATGGATTCTCTATACCCCGGTATCTTCATCTGTTCTTCATAAACCCGTCTCATTCGTATTTTATCTTCAACAGAATCTCCAATTGTCTCTAAAACTCCTTTGATTAACGCTTCCTTACCACCAGTTTCATAGAGCAACTTCCCAATCAGAGGGAAACTCATTAACTTCATTCCAAAAGTCCGTTTTAATAAGCCCGCAGGAGCAATCAGACCGATTTTATCTACTTTTTCTGGATAACGCACTGTATATTCCGCTACGATAGCCCCACCCATACTCAATCCTAAAAGATGAACCGGTACCGGTAGGGATAAAGTTTGAATTAATTCATCTAATTGAGAAACAAATAAATTTATATCATTACATACATCAGGACGAGACGAATATCCTCTCCCATAAAGATCATATCGGACCACACAACAGTATTGAGATAACGCATCCACATTTTTATCCCAGATACACATCGGTGTAGAAAGACCATGCACAAGAACAATAACGGGTTTAGAAATATCTCCTATAACCTCATAACAAGTTTTGCCCTTGCTTAACACTACATATTGATAATTTTGTTTTCTCATAATTACTTACCCAATTTCAGGAGAGCGAATTTAATGGATGAAATACATTTTCTTCTGTAACTATCCAATCAACAGGGACATCCCAACTTCTACGAGGACACAATAATACAATCTGAAAACGATAACACAACCCAACAGAGATACATCGCTGATTCTTATTCAAAAAACGGTCAAAGAAACCTTTCCCATGACCAATGCGATAACCCCTTTGGTCAAAGACAATCCCCGGAACAACACAGACTGTTTTTTCAGCAACTCTTTCTTTAAAAGGTTCCCAACTTGCTAATGGTTCTTCTATTCCCCAAGAATTGACTTTTAACTTTTTTATTTTCTCTCTATTAATTAAGTGCCACACCAAATTAAAATCCTCTACTCGCGGTATCCAAACTTTTTTCTCCATATCAAACAAGGTATCAATTATTAACCTTGTCTCCACTTCCCCTCGATTATCAGATACATAAATAAAAAAATTCTCACTTTCATTTATAAAAGGTAAAGAAAAAAATAAATTCTTAATCTTTTCGCCTTTTTCTTTTATTTCCTTCTGCGAAAGTTTCCTTCTACAAATTAATATCTTATTCCGCAATTCTTCTTTGGATAAAGGCATATATTTTCATTACCAATTTTTTCAAACTAATAGAAAAATATCCGAAATCGAGCATCATTCGATGCCTTTACCTTAAATTGGACGGGGACTTCTTTGTTTCGCGGTGCCAACACCTGACCCAATAAAGAAGAAACAACATAAAATCGTATCTCGATTTGCTCTGGATAACTTTCTGCTATAGATACTGTTTTCCCTAAATAAAAACATAACTGGTTTGGAAATACAAATTTTCCCGAAACAGTCCACTCTTCCATATTAACGCTTTCTTTTGTAATCATCCCTGTAAAACCAAGGGGTCCTTCCACTTTATATCCAAACTGAGAAGATAATAAAGTCAAATTTCCTTCTGAAACAGGCTTAAAAACACACCCTGATAAAACAATACAAAATAAAGCAATAATAATTGCGGTTATTTTGCTCATCAATTTCTTCATTATCTTTTCTCCTCAAATAAAATTTTGAATTATTCTTGAATATGTTGAATTCTATGAAACCCAGATATATTTCAATCTGTCTCTTTATATAGTAATAAACATGCTACATGTGTGGCAAAAAACGAAAATAATGAAAGGATATGCGTATGTTGAAAAAGAACGGTTTTACTTTAATTGAATTATTGGTTGTAATTGCCATCATTGGCATACTTGCAGCCATCCTTTTACCTGCACTTGCTCGTGCTCGTGAGGCGGCTCGCCGTTCCAGTTGTCAAAACAATCTTAAACAATGGGGACTTGTTCTCAAAATGTATTCCAACGAAGCGAGAGGGGAACGTTTTCCTCCCATTCAATTTGGGGCATATCCTCAAATCAATGGCAATATTGAAGTTCGGGCAGATTTATGTCCCAGCACATTTCTAATCTATCCCGAATATCTTAATGACCCTATGATTGCCTTTTGCCCATCCGATGCAGATTATCGCCAAACTATCACTCGTGCCAAGTATCCTGACCGTGATGAATGGTGTATTAATGTATATTCAAACGATACTGTATCCTGTGCCTCTGCTATGGATTCAAGTTATATTTACTTAGGATTGGTTTTCGACCGAGTAGGCGATGAATGGCCTATGGTGGATATAGCACCTATGGTAAATGTCCTTAACGCTTTAGGTGCAGGCCCTGTATCCGGTTCGGGAAACGCCCCAGCACAACTGGTTTATGCACTTATGTCTCTGGCTAAACCTGAACTTATTACCGCTGTCAATACAAAAGACAATGCGGGAATTATGCGTGTGGTTGATGCAGACATTACAAGCAGCACCCTCGAGGGCTACGGCAACGCAGGAACCAATACAGTTTACCGTCTACGCGAAGGAATTGAAAGATTCCTTATTACCGACATTAACAACCCTGCTGCCAGTTCAAAAGCACAAAGTTCTTTACCTATTATGTTTGACAAAGTAGCAACAAATACATCCGATTTTAACCACATCCCGGGCGGGTCCAATGTCCTTTACCTAGATGGACATGTTGAATTTATTCGCTACCAGCCCACAGGTGGTACTGCACCTGTAACACAAGCAGTTGCCGTCGTAATTGGCGTCCTCGTGTCCGCATTAACATAAAATACTACATCCCTTACAAGATTACACTATACATAACAAACGGGCAGAACACTTAAAAAGTGTTCTTGCCTGTTTTTTAATTCTATAAAAGAAACCTTTTACACTATTTCAAGTATAATAATAGGCAAAATTAAAATAAAACATAACTAAATGAGGTTCTCAAATGAAGAAAAAACCTCTTATCGGCATAACAATGGGAGATATTAATGGTATTGGTCCTGAAATTATTGGCAAAGTCTTAGTAATTAAGGAAATCACTGAAATTTGTACCCCTTTTATACTTGGAAATATTCAGGCGTATCATTATTATTGCAAAAAAATAAAAAATTATGTAGAACCTACAAAAATTAATACCCCTAAAGAGGCACTGTATTTGAAAAATAAGGTGGGTATTATTGAACTTAATTATGATACATTAAAAATTAATCCTGGAGTAATTGACCCCACAAATAGCATCTCCGCAACTGAATGGATTCGTCAGGCAGTTCATTGGTGTATGGAAAAACAATGCGATGCAATGGTTACCTGTCCTATCACAAAAGAGGGATTAGCCCGAGCAAAAATTCTCTACGATGGACACACTACTATGTTAGCAGACTGGACAAAAACAAAGGATTATCGCATGTCTCTTTTTGCTGGTAATATGAGAGTTGTTCACCATACTGCTCACAAATCTTTACTTGACGCCATTAAAAGTCTTAACAAAAAAGATCTAATAAAAACGATTGAAATCGGATATGAGGCATTACAAAAAATCCAATTGAAAAAAATGAATATAGGTGTTGCTGGATTAAATCCTCACGCAGGGGAACAGGGACTCTTTGGAAATGAAGAAATAGATATTATTCTTCCCGCTATCAAAGCCTGCCAGAAAAAAGGCATACCCTGTTCCGGACCTTATCCTCCGGATACTGTCTTTCGTAGAATGTATCAAGGAGAATTTGATATGGTTGTCGCCATGTATCACGATCAAGGACATATTCCTATGAAACTAATAGCTATGGATAAAGGGGTTAATATTACACTGGGACTACCTATTATAAGAACATCTGTTGACCACGGCACAGCTTTTGATATTGCCGGCAAAGGTATCGCTTGTGAAAAAAGCTTATATCACGCCATAAAACTTGCAGTCCAATTTATACGAAAGAAAGATTCCATATCATGACTTCTTTGCAGATAAAATTGAAACACACATTGATTCCTATATTATTTCTGTCAACAACAACTATATATTCCCAAACATTTTCAATCTATCCTCAATTCCTACAAGTAGGTCCCAATCCTTGTGCTATTGCAGTAGCTGATCTCAATGGCGACGGAATTCCCGACATCATTACCGCAGACCGTGGTGAAATGAGAAATCCTCGAGAAGAAAAACCTGCAAATGATGAATTATCTATTCTTCTTTCTCAAGGAATTTTGAACTATGTGAAATTACATCCTTCCCCTAAAACCGATTTTGCACCTTATGCAATCGCTATCGCCAACATGGATTCATTAAAATGGTTAGATATTGTCGTAGTGAATTTTCTTGCTAAAAAAAATCAAGACATCCAAATTTTTCATAACTTAAAAGATGAAAATGTTTTTACAGTTACTTCTATCAAAATCCCAGATGAAAATCTGAAATACACCAAACTTACCGATGGTGATGAACAACCTCTTTTTACAATCCCCGGGCTCACCTCTTTAGTAATTACTGACATAAATAAGGATGGATTAAATGATGTAATCACAACAGGTTGGAGTAGTGATATTACCGTAGTTCTATTGGGCGATACAAAAGAATCTCTTATCTTACATCAAATTATCCCTACTTCAGGAGGTCCTCGTTCTATTGCTCTGGCAGATTTGGATAACGACAAATTGATGGATATGGCTATAACGATGTTCAATTCAGGTGAAATTTTATTCCTAAAAGGAAATGAAGAAAATAAATTTTATGAATATTCTCGAATCCTTACTCGAGGTTCACAACCTCATAAAATAGCTCTTGCTGATTTCAATACAGACGGGAAATGGGATATTGTGCTCAACCATAAAAAAGTAAATCATCCTTTAGAGATTTTATATGGAGATACGTTTCCCTTCTCTTTTAGGCTATCCGATACTTTTTACTTTAATAGCATTAACCCCGAAGTAAATACAGAAATAATAGATTTGCTCACAGCGGACTTCAATAACGACCTTTTTGCAGATATTGCCATGGTAGACCGTAAAGGACGACAAATGATTGTGATGATAAATAAAGGGTCATCTCCTAAAAAAGAAATGATTCAACCCTCATTATTCACAATTGAAAAATACCCCTTAAAATCAGGTAATCCTGTTGCTATTGCCTCATCAGACCTTAACCAAGATGGCTTTACAGATTTAATTATCAGCACACAAAACCCAAACGAAGTTATATTCTTCTTAAACAATAAGAAAAAATGATCTCTTGTTGACTTCATATAACAAATTCTTACCGGAATAAATAGGTCGCCCCCTTCCATTATCTCTACTCAAAGTTTTTAATACCTATCGCCTTCTTTTTCATTTTGCCAGAACTTTTTATTCCGCCACTCATTTATCTTCTTCCCCCAATACTTCCTTCTCTTCTCATCCCATGGTTTCTTCCCAAAACGAATTAAATTATACTCATTCAAAAAAGTCCGTATCTCAGAAGATAACAAAGGAACCCTGTTAGACAAGTCCCTTTCTATTTCTTCAACAGTCAAATTGTAAATCCTCCAATGATTCTGTTCAAATACTCTTTCCACCTTTTTAAAAAGTTTTCTCGCTTCAAGTTGGTCTACCGTCAGAGGAACTTCTCTCGTTTTCACTCGATAAAATCGAAGGAATTTCCATAGCATCTGTCCTATTAAACTTACAACATACAAAACACATAAAAATATCAATAAAATAACAACTGTTCCAACAGAAGGAACGGATAGCCTTCTGCCTGGATTAATATAATCATCCACACTTTTTATAAAACCTACTTTTTCAATACCCAAACTGGGCAACTGAAATCCACGGTCAAAGCCCACAATTCTTTGATACCAGAACATTCGGGTTCGCAACATCCATCGTGTCAACTGCATTACTATTTGGTTTCTCATAAAGTAATTGGAATCCGGTATTGGTGATGGGTCAAAAGGGACCCAGCCATAATTGAGAAACAACACCTCTACCCACAAATGAGCCATTCCTTCTCTAACAATATATGAACGGCTCTGCGAATCCCATTCCCCTCCAACATACCCCGATACAACACGAGCCGGTATTCCCAAACTTCGCACAGCAAGAGCCATGGCACTGGCAAACAACTCACAATGACCCCTCCGAATTTGGGTAAAAAAGGCATTCATCGGATGTTCCCCCGGTAAAGGAGGAATATCCAATGTATATTGAAATTCTGGACCTGAAAGCCAATCCTCTATAGCACGAACTTTGTCAAAAACTGTTTCTTTCCCTTCTACAATACTTTGAATACGCGATTGCACTTCGGACGACAAATCATGTTGTGTTAACAAGTCATAATCTCGAGGTGACATAAGTTCCTTATAATTCGTAGGAGCATTTCTTAATCGTGTCTCATCCCATTGAATAAGATCAGAAACCACTCTATATACCAACCTACGGGCGTTATTTGATGAAAAAGAAACCGTATAATCTCTCGTAGAATCCCAATTTAAGGAAACCTGTGCTCCCGATTCCCTTACACGAAATTCTCTAACACGGTCTAATACAGGAATACCATCTTCCGGAATACTATCAAGGTATATTTCTTGAACTATCGTAGTGGAAGGCATATCTCGTTCTCTTTCAAAAAAAATATTCGTCTTCTTATTACTGTTCTGTCCTTGAATAGCTTTTAATAAACTCATAAAAGAAACGGAACTACTCATAGGCTCATAGGAATCTTCAAGAGGCCATCTACGCCATTGAATTCCTAAATAAGTAGGCAAACTCGTAATTCGCCAGTAAACTCGATTTTGTGCTATAGGAGGATTTGTTCCTGCAGATGGAATAAACACACTCATAACCGGTGTATAAGATATTGAGATTGTTTGACCTCCTCTTAAAGAAACACTGGTTGTAATACCTGTGCGAGAAAGAGTCCCTAAATCACGACCAAAAATACCTGCCTCCATCCGAGGCATAAATAAGAAACTCGTAACAATAAATATCCAACCCACAAGAATATTCAACAACACAAAAATTACAAGATAAAGACGATAAGCAGGAAACAATTTTCGGAGTTGAGCACCAGGAACTGAAATACTTTTACCCTCTTTATCTTTACCATAAACTATTGTCACAATAGGTAATAATGTAAAAACACAACAAACAAATAATATAAATGAAATACCTACAATAAATTCGGGAGCCTGAACCCCTGCCCCCAATAAGAGGAAAAAACTCATGAGAATAATATACAAATACTCTTTCATTGCTTTGGGTCTTGCTACCAGCGTCAACTGTATTAATCCAGTTAAAAGAAGCACTGTATCTAAAATACCTAAAAACATGATTAAAACGGGTAAAGAAATACTCACAACCCATAATGGTACTTGAACCCAAAATGAATATCGAGGATATTTTTCTTCTATTTTTTCCCCAAAAAAGTTCAATACTAATGGCAATATTGGAATGAACAACATTACAGTCCCATAATATCGGACAGCTGTTAATGCTAAATACGATGACATAACAATCATCGTTACCGATATTTTTAATATCAAGTTATGCCTATCTTCCCGCAGAAATGACATCCGGATTTACTACCCTCATTCCATTTGAAATCATTTTACCCCATAATTCGGGGTTTACAGATATAAGTAACAACCTTGAATTTCTCCCTTCTTGAATAAAATGATTCCATAATTTCTCATTTATATTTACATTATCAGAAGCTTGAAGTAATGCAAGTTTTTTTAATATTAAATTCAAGTGTCCTACTCCATGTCCCATGGGAACTTTATCTTCTTCAGCCCATATTCCTACTCGAAATTGCTTCATAAGAAGTGAAAATACAAGAGAAGCCACAAAATCCATCATCTCTTCAAATAACTCCTCGTTATTGTTTCCTATGGGTTTTCTTAAATCTAAATAAATCAAATATTGATTAGGTAAACTTAATGCCCATTCTCGCACCAACCACACCCCCAATCGTGCACTTATTTTCCACGCAATATACCGCAAATCATCCCCCGGTTGATATTCACGAATTGAATAAAAATCTCCCGATTCCGAAATTAAGGTACGCGTAGGTACGCGACTTCCTCCCGCAAAACTCCCTAACGACTGTACTTTCAAAAATTGTGTTTTCGGCACAACCAATACTTCGGTATCTAATCGATACCACGCTTCTTTTTCAATTATCCCTAATGGAAACTCAGAACGAATAATCACTTCCGTTATACACACTCGCCCCCTTTTCTGAAATTCTTGTTCAATCGTAAACTCCAAAGATTGATTCATAGACAGCACGGGAATCTTTTTCCAGAATACCCTTGTTTTTTTCCCATGCGTATCTTCAATAACACCTTCTATCGAAACCCCGAATAAAGGTGTCCTTTTTTTTCTATTTTCAAGTCGTATCCAGATATTTGCCACACTCCCTCTCGTAACCTGTTCCGGTGCTAAAACTTCTATGAAGGGGGCTTTAAAGTTCCATTTAGAAAATACCTCTGCACACAGCGCTACAGCAAAACAAACAGAAAATGCTAAATACAAAATATTATTACCACTATTCCATGCGGAAAGTAATAACAGAATGGTAAAAAAAACTTCTCCCCACCAATAAGTTCGTATCGTCTTCGTTCGTGTTGGTAATCCTGAAATCATAATTAACGGGGTATCGGAACTCGTTGGAGAATGTCCTGAATAATTTTCTTTCGTTCCTCTGCTATATGTATAAGATTAAATGAGCGGGATTTCGAAATTAGTCGGTGCGATAGTACAGACTCTGCCACTTCTCTAACATCTTGGGGTGTCGCAAAATCTCTCCCATTAATAAGTGCCCATGCCTGGGTCGCCACATACAAACTCTGTGTCCCACGCGGACTTATTCCTAACTCTACCTGTTCATGTTTTCTCGTTTGTTCTATAATCTGCAAAATATAATTCATTATAGACTCATCTACAAGTACTTTCTTTGTTTGTTCTTGTAGTTCCACTATCTCTTCGGATGACAAAACCGGTGGTAACTCACTAATTTCCTTGACGACCTCTCTTTTCTTCATGATGATGAGTTCCTCTTCCGCCGGCGGATAACCTATCTCCAAACGGATTAAAAATCTATCCAATTGGGACTCCGGCAAACTGTATGTCCCTTCATATTCAATAGGATTTTGTGTCGCAATAACAATGAATGGTTGAGGTAATAGGTAGGTAGTTCCATCTACTGAAACCTGATTTTCACTCATCGCTTCCAGCAAAGCACTCTGTGTTTTGGGAGGGGTTCTGTTAATCTCATCTGCAAGTACTACATTCGCAAAAATGGGGCCTTTACGAAAATCAAAATTGGTTGTTCGCGGATTAAGTATAGAAACACCCAATATGTCTGAAGGTAACATATCACTCGTAAACTGAATGCGATGAAAAACACAATTCATGGAGCGAGCTAGAACCTGTGCCAGTGTAGTCTTACCCATTCCCGGCACATCCTCTATCAAAATATGCCCTCGAGAGAGTATACCCACTACACACAGTTTAATAGCATGGTTTTTTCCTAAAAATACTCTCTCAACATTCTGGATTAATCTATCTATTTTATTTTTATATATTTCATTCATATTGACAAAACAATCCCTATATAACCATTAATTCCTATAATTTCAGAACATTTCATTAAAGCCATTCCGCAAACCAGTCTTCTATAACAGGTAAGAAAGTACTTCCAAAATTCTTTGATTTTCTTTGAACAACCCGAAGCGCCTCTGGCATTCCTAATAAATCATATATTTTCCCTGCTGATTTAACAAACGGTATATTGGTTTTCCCTCTACTTGTGCTATCCACATCTCCTGACGGATTAATAATTAACACCGCACTTGTAGCACAAAGAGCAAGAATATGCTCGATATCAAAAGTTTCTTTTCCCATTTCTATTTCATTCCGAATAATCGGAATCAAATCATGTTTACTTTCAAATAACCAGTTATTTTTATTCTTCGTATCCTTCCACGAAGATAAAGGACCTATCGCAACACATGCTTGTATAGATGGTTCTATTGCCGTCAACAAAATTGCTTGCAAAGCACCAAATCCTTTACCCAATACACCAATACTTGTAATATCCGTTGTAAACCATGTTCCAAAAACTCGCAACCCCGCGAGATAATCCATTATCAATTTCCCTTGATATACTACTTTAGAAGATTTCGCTTCCTGCACTTTTCCTGCACCTTTTGCCTTTTTAGGTTCTGTCCTTTCCCCAAAATACAAACAATCTGGAACCATTGTGATATAGCCCGAATAGGCAAGGTCTCGTGCTATTGCATACTGAGGGTCGCCATCTACCCCTGCAAACTCATCCTTCCCCTGAGGAACATTATCATGGCAACAAAGAATAGCCGGAATGGACTCTTTCTTACTTCGTTCCGGTGCAAAAACCCAGGCGGTGATTCGCTCCTCTTCTTGAACGGAGTATTCAATCTTATACCGTTTCAATTCATCTTCCGCAACCTCGTCTATAATTTTTGTATGTGGGACGAAAATACTTGAACGGTCTTCTTCTAACTCATCATAAAGAGGGTCACTCAATATTAATATTTCTTCTCCCAAATAGTGGAGAAATTGTCTTTTTAATTCTTCTCTCTTATCACGCCATACTTCTGCAGACTTTATTTTCTTCAAATCTATCATAAATCCATACCTTCTTTTTCAGTTTAAAGTAATTTATTCTTTCTAAATCATGATTATTATGTAATAGAAAGGAATATTATCATAACATTACTCATAAATAATCTTTCAATTTGCTTACTTTCATTTTCGCTCTATTTTCCCTTTTTCAACCGATATACATAAACACAGTCCCGAGCCGTTACGAGAAACTCATCGTCGTTCTTACCTCCAAAAGCACAATTTGCTGGGTGTTTGGGAACTTGAATAACTTCTATTTTCTCCCCCATTTTATCAAATACAACAACCCCTTCCGACGAAGTTACCCACAGGTTATCTTCTTTATCTATCTTTATACCATCCGGAGAGAAAACATCACAAAACTTCGTTTCCTTTATGGGATATTGCTTGCCATTGTATTCGAACTTAAAAACAGCATTCTGTTCTGTATCCGCAACAAACAAAATTCGTTCATCCTTCGACAGAGCAATTCCATTGGGCTTTTTCAAATTCTTATTAATCAGGAAGAGCTCTCCTTTGTATGTTATTTCATAAATTCCACAAAAATTTAATTCCGCATGGGGTCCTTGTAATCCTCCTGGCAAGCCATAAGGTGGGTCTGTGAAAAATATCGTGCCATCTGACCGCACTACTAAATCATTTGGACTATTTAACTTTTTCCCCTGATATCTATCTACAACAGTTTCAACAACACCATTCTTATTCATTTTCGAAATCCTTCGATTTCCATGCTCTGCTAACAGGAGGTCCCCTTGCTTATCCAATGCCAATCCATTAGAATTACCACTGGGCTCTAAATATATCTCTTTGTTTTCTAACTTATAAACTCTATTCGCAGGTATATCACTAAATATCCAACCGATTTCTTTCACCCACAATGGACCTTCTGTAAACTTAAATCCACATAATTCTCTTATTGGTTGTTCATCGGCTAATAATGTTGTAAACACTGTTACTTGCACCATTACAAAAAAAATACTCATTCCTCATTCTCCTACGGATATTCTCCATTTACTTTTTATTTTCCTATCTATTAGCATATCATATTAAAATTTGTTATAGAAGTTTTAGAAGCAATATGGAGATATTTTCATGCACAAAACAGTACCCTGGTTTTTCTCTGTTCATGGTGGACACAGCAAAGAATTCTGTGACCATGCAGATAGTCCCCTCGAAGATATTATCTTGCGGGCTATCGAACTTAATATGCCTGTTTATGGATTTTCAGAACATGCCCCCCGCAATCATGAAAAATATCTATATCCTGAAGAGATTGAATTGCAGAAAACACCTGAAATACTCATAAATAGTTTCTATTCCTATTGCAACACACTTGAAATACTTCAAGAAAAATATGTTTCCCACATCACCCTGTTAAAAGGGCTGGAAATTGAAGTAGTTCCTCCAGATAATTATGTCCCATTTTATCAGCAACTCATAAAAGAAGGTAATATTGAATATGTAGTAGGTTCGGTCCACTGGGTAAATGAACATATGACTGATTTTTCAGAAGAAACATTTCGACAAGCAGTATCTGCTCATAACGGATTAGAAAACCTGATGATTGCGTATTATCAGACTTTGAAAAATATGGTCGTGTCCATAAAACCTGATATTGTAGCCCATTTCGATTTAATCACATGCTTTTTAAAACCTGAAGAAATCCCCGAATACGCTCCAAATCTAATCCACATCATCGAAGAAACATTAGAAGAAGTAAAAAAGAATAATTGCATTTTAGAACTTAATACAAGCGGTTTACGAAAACCGATTAAACGTATATTTCCCGACCTATCCATTATTCATAAGTCGGCAGAACTGGGCATCCCTTTCACTTTTGCCGACGACTCGCACAATATCCATCAGGTCGGATACGGTTTAGAAAAAGCCAGAGAATTACTTTTAAGTCAAGGTATTACTGAAATTATTCGTCTCAACAAATCCCAACAAAAAATCTCCCGCGAAAAAATCTCCCTTCTTTGATTAACCGTGGTAAATCAGGTAGAAAACGTACGAATCTACTCAATCCCTATGAAATCTTTATATAAGACGAATATGTCTACTCTTTCCCTATTTTTAAACTTACAAATTCTCTAAAATCATCTTTACTACACTTCAACATCAAAATATCCGTTTTCCCTAACATGCCTACAACCCAGGGATAATCTTTTGTAATAGGACTACTATAATAACAAAAATAAATATTTCCTCCTCGCATAGCTACACCACCGTATACTGTATCCCCCGCACTCGGGAAATCCGTTAACCAAACTAATTCTTCGGGAGTAACATGCCATAAGGAAGTCCTTTTCTTATTAAAAATACTCCCCATATACCAGAACGGTCCCTCATTACTACAATCCCTTCGCCCCGTCGCAAAAACTTTCCCTTCAAAAGTAAACAAGCAAGGACCATCCAATCGTGTTATGGTTGATTTTACTTTACTCCATTCTTTATATGGAGGCTTTGCCGTGGCAATTAATGTGCATCCATCAGGATGCCCAAACCACGAGTCAGAAACTTCTAATCTTGCGATGCAAATAATCGTGCCATCAGGGAAAAATTCAAAATCCGTTTCGTCATTCCTGTCCCCCTCATAAATAATAGATACTAATTCCCAATATATTCCATCCCTGGAATGAAATAAAGCAGATTTCCCATGTTCATTCCAATATCCTGTAACATACCATTCAATACAATCCCTCGTCTTAGGTCTCCAAAAAAGCCACCCCTCTGCATCCCCTCTTAATGGCTCAAAAGGCGTCCAATTTCTCCCATCTCTCGACCGTGCAAATAAAGTCCGATAGGGTTCTGCAAAAAAATCTCTATTTACAAGCACATATAAAAATAACTGTCCATTAATCTCAGCAAACTTCGGATCTCGAATATCTTCTCCCGGCGAATTAAATTCTTTCATTTTTTCCCACTTTATTCCATCATCCGATTGCCATAAAATTAATTTGCAATGGGTACTACCTAAATGAAATGGCGAATTAGCATGGATTAAATAAAATCTCCCCCGCCAATAAATCATGTCTGAATTCGAGTTATGCAAACCATCCGAATACATAACATCAAGAACATAATTAAATGCACCATCTATTTTCGCCTCATTTGGACCGGTTACTGATTTCACAAAAAGAAAAACAATAACCCCAATTAGTAGGAACCATAAAATAGAAAAAACTTTTTTTACCATCACTTTATCCTCTTCATTTCTATTTTTTTATAATTTCAATTGACTTTATTGATTATATTTATGATAATAGAATATGATACTTTATGAAAATTTTTATAATATAGGAGAAGAATATTATGAATAAAAAATCAGAAGGGAAAGGTCGTAGAGAATTTCTGAAAACTACCGCAACTGTTGGCTCTGCTATTTATCTGGGAAGTCAAGTAAAAGCCACTTCTCAAACCACCTCCGAAACACTTAAAAAAGAAATTTTAGCAATTAATGGAGGTTCCCCCGCAGTAACCCTACACCCTTCTAATGCAACTCAATGGCCCATCTATGGTGATGAGGAAATTCAATTAGTTACAGAATTAATAAAAAGTCCAAGTTATTCACCTATCGCGGATTTTGAAGAAGCATGGAAAAAACATTTCGACTGTCCATTTGTTAAAGCACATTGCAATGGAACCAGTGCCTTAACTTCCGCCCTTTTCGCCCTTGATCTGCCGCCGGGGAGTGAAGTCCTTGTCCCCGACTATAGCACCTGGTTTCCTGTCGTTCCGATGCGTTTCTTAAAATATGTCCCTGTCTTTGTGGATGTTAATCCCAAAACCATGAACATAGATGTTGAAGACTGTAAGAAACGTCTTTCCCCAAAAACTCGTGCAATTTTGCCTGTCCATTGGTATGGTGTCCCCTGCGATATGGATTTAATAAATGACTTCGCTAAAGAACATGAACTTGAAGTCGTCGAAGATGCCAGCCATGCACATGGAGCAAAATTAAAGGATATCTATATTGGTAAATGGGGACGTATGGCAGGATTCAGCCTCCAGACAACCAAGCCTCTCCCTGCTATTGAAGGGGGTATAGCTATGTATAAAGACATTCGCGACTATGAACGATCTGTAACCTTTGGCAATTACGACCTACCCAGAACATTTCCCGAAGATAGTCCCTATCGAAAATATCAAGGCACCGCTTTCGGAAGTAAATTAAGAATACATCCTATTGCCGCAATTCTTGCGAATGTTCAACTAAAAAGTTTGACAGAAAAAAATACAAAAGGCGTTGCTCAAATGAAAAAATTGAATGATGCTATCACACAACTACCGGGACTTTCCGCTCAATATGTTCGTCCAGATGCAGAACGCGTTTATTATTCGCGTAATCTAATGTTCATAGATGAGAAAAAAGCTGGGGCTTCCCGTTCTGCAATTGTAAAAGCACTCAAAGCGGAAGGTGTAGATGTCGGAGAATATCAATGGACTCTGCTCCATACTTATCCAATTTTTAGTGAAACCAAATGGTGGGATTATATGCCTGTCCTTCCGAAAGAAGGAACTCCCAAAGGTTGTGAAGAAGCCAATCGAACTGCTATATCCTTACCTTACTTTACAACAGAACAACCCGAATTAGTCGAACAATACATCCATGCATTCCAGAAAGTCTGGGCTCATATAGATAAATTAGCTTAAAATAAATTAGAAACATTTATAGTTGTTAACAGTCTAAACTGTGAAAATAAATACAAACAGAGAAGGAGAGCATTATGTCCACACCCTTATCTAACCCACCTACTGTAGAAGTCAGAAACCCCAGAACGGGCGAAATACTTTACACGTTCCCGGAAATTACCGAATCCGATGTCGAAAAAATGTATGATACCGCAAAAAAAACATTTGAAATTATTAGTTCCATGTCTGTTCGGGAACGACTAAATGAATTGGACAAAATTAAACAGTATATTATAAAGCATAGAGAAGAAATTGCAGATTTTATTACAAAAGAAACAGGCAAATCCATAACTGATGCTTTGCTTCTTGAAGTTTTTCCCTCTGTTGACCAGATTGATTATTATCAAAAAAATGCTGAAAAAATCTTACGCGACCAAAAAGTTCCCACCCCTATTTTATTAATGGGAAAAAAGTCAAAAATCGTTTACGACCCATTAGGCGTTATTCTTATCATTTCACCGTGGAACTATCCTTTCCATCTTTCATTTGTCCCCTTTGTATGTGCCTTCACCGCAGGAAATACGGTAATAATAAAACCATCTCGAATTACCCCATTAAAAGGACTTTATGAAAAAATTATCGAAGAGTCCGGTTTCATAAAAGGGGCTCTGCAAATTGCTTATGCAAGTCGTAAAACAGCCAACCTACTGATTGAAAAGAAACCCGATAAAATCCACTTTACGGGCAGTGTAGATGTTGGCAAAATTATCATGAAACAGGCATCAGAACACCTTATCCCCGTGGAATTAGAATTAGGTGGAAAAGACCCCATGATTGTATTTGAAGATGTAAACCTTGAAAGAACCGTTACGGGTGCCATCTGGGGAAGCTATGCGAACTGTGGACAAACCTGCACATCTGTAGAACGCATTTTTGTTCAGGAAAAAATATTCGAACCCTTTGTAAATTTAATGATTGAAAAAGTCAAAAAATTAAAAACCCTTGCTAATACACCCAATCCTTCCGACCCCAAAGAATTAGATATCGGCTGTATGACTGCTGATTTCCAGATCGAAGAAATCGAAGCTCAACTTGAAGAAGCCAAACAACGAGGTGCCAAAATCCTTTGCGGAGGAGAAAGACAGAAGGGAAGTCACGCTTTTCCGCCGACCATCATAACCAATGTGGGTAGAGATTACCGCATTCAATACCATGAGTCCTTTGGACCTGTCGTTACAATAACACCTTTCAAAACAGAGGAAGAAGTCATTCAAATGGCTAATGATTCCCCTTACGGTCTTTCCGCAAGTGTTTGGTCTGCCGATATAAAACGCGCCGAACGCATTGCACGAAAAATTGTAACCGGGAATGTTTCAATTAATAATGTCCTTGCGACACAAGCCAATTCCGGCTTACCCTTTGGGGGTATCAAAGAGAGCGGATTTGGTAGGTATCGCGGAGCCCAGGGCCTTTATGCTTTCTCCAATATCAAAAGTATCCTCATTGACCGTCAATGGAACCGCATGGAAGCTTATTGGCATCCTTACTCCCATAAAAAATTTGAACTGTTTTCTCAGGTCTTTGAAAGCGTATTTAATCGCGGAATAGGTGCTCTATTAAAAACCGCTTGGATTGGATTAAAATTAGAATTACTCGCATGGAAAGAACGACTTTAATTTTCAAGGAAAAATACTATGGTTGAAATTACTCAAAAAGAAGACTTCGATAATCTCTTAAATAAAAATAAAGACAATATTTTAATCTTCTTCAAACATAGCAACCGCTGTCCTATCTCTTGGAATGCCAAGAAAGAAACCGATGCTTTTTTAAATAACCATGAAGAATATAAAAATACTTCTTTCCTTATTAATGTCGTCGATTCCCGTCCCCTATCAAACTATATTGCAGAAAGATTACAAGTCGAACACCAATCACCACAAATTATAATCACAAAAAATGGAGCTGTATTAAAACACATTTCTCACTTAACTATCACAGAAAAAAATCTGGAAAATATCCTCCAAACTTTACAATAATCAAAAAAAAATTTTTGATTATTTATTTCTATTTTTATATTATATATTGTATTATATATGTATTCTAAATACTATATGATGTATATTGACAAATAAAACATTTTGTTTGGAGGAAAAAAAGTGCGGATTGGAAATCGTTCAAGGTTATTCTGGACACAGGGAAAGTCTATTTTCAATAAGAAATCTACTTCCACCGATGACTCCGTAAAAATGGAAGAAAAAGAAGCACTTTTATCAGAACCAGATAATAACGGGGAAATTTCGGGAACGGAAGCAATAATTTTAGAAACAGAAATTATCGAATTAGGTAAAAAAATTTCACCCTTTTTGACAAATCTTAGAAAAGTCCTCGAAGAAGGAAAATTATTCCCAAGCACCCGCGATTGGGTAGATTCTGCTCTGCCCATATTAGGAAACTGTATTGAAATTACTTCCCAAAATAAACGAAAAGATTTAGAACAATTATTTTTAGATATAGCACGAATTATTTATTCGGCTGATAGAGTAGGGAAATCATACCTATCTATTGACCCCGCACTTGAATTATACTCCCTCTTATGCTGTGTCGTTGCCGATTTTATGAAAGGGAAACCTAACAGACCCATGTTCGAACAATGGACAAAATCCTACCAGAAAGTTATAAACGATTTTTCAAATTTAGGCATTCGCCTTGTTGATGATAATGAGGAACCTATCACAACTCCTACCTCCGAAAACGAAACGAACAACACTATTTCAGATAATATCGTATCTTCTCGATCCAATGATGAAACTAATCCTCAGGACATTCTCCCCTCTACTGACAACATTGTCCCTCAAATCCCTGAGAATACAAATATCGAAATTCCTCAAAAAGAACTTTCAATAGAAGCAACCCTATATAATAAACCAACTACAGAAACAAAAGAGCCTGATAATGATATTCTAAAAGACGCTTCATCTCCCTACATGATTCAATCTCCCCCTGCAGAAATATTAGAAGAAGAAAAATCGGACTCTTCTGAGGAAGTTTCTCCCCCAGACAACGTACTTATCGAAACACCTTCCACAACATCTCGTGAAGAAAACGAAACATCTACAGGGACTCCTCTTTCCCCATCAATGGAAATACAAAAAAAAGATATAGAACCACATACTTTGCTCCAACAAATAAATCAAATTCCCCAAAATGAACTAAAAGAAATTATATTAGATACTTTGAGAGCCATTGCCGAAGGGACCCCGGAAACGGCCAAAGCCAAAGCCATAGAACTCGCAAAAGAAATGGCTAAATTAGAAGTAGAAAAAGTAAAAACAGAATATCGTGGCACAGAATATCAGATTGAAAGTTTGGGTTCTGAAATAAATCAAGTTGAAGAACAACTAAATATCTGCCAGACGGAAATTAAAACGATACAAGAAGAATTAAAAGAACAACTATCACTTACACAAAAAACAGAAAAAAACAAAAAGGATTTAGAAAATAATATTGAAAAGACCCAAAACAAGATTGAAGATATTGAAAAAAGAATCTCTCAACTCTTGCATGAAAAAGAAACAGAAATTATAAACTTAAATCAATATAAAGAGAACCTTGTTTTCACAGACAAAACAATCGAAGAACTCAACCAAACCATTTCTTCACTCAAAGAATCCATCCAAGATTTTGAAAACCAAGCCATGACTTTACTCCAAAGAATGGACTTGCTCGAAAAAACAAAGTCCGAAAAAGAAAACTTGTTAGGTCAACTCCAAAAACAGATAAAAGAAAGAGAAAAAACCGTTCGGCGTTTAGAAGAAACCTTGCGAATTTTATATATCTCGGATGAAAATTTTTTGTCAGGAGACACATCCTTATTAAACAACACAAACAATGAAAACACGATAGACCTCTTTAATGGGGAGATGTAAAGCCTTGTTTAATAAAACAATACAAATCATTGCTATTGATTTCGGCTCAAATTCTATTCGAGTCCTTTTAGGCGAACAAAGTAAAGATGGTAATTTCAACATTATTGGACATGGAGTCGCCCCCTCCGCAGGTGCCATTTCAAAGGGACTCATTCAAGATATGGACTCCGCACGCCATGCCCTACGTGAAGCTTTAAAAATGGCACAACAGAAAACAAATCTCATCCCTCCTAAATTAATTTCGATAGGTATTAATACTCCTCGTGCAGAAACCCACACAAAAGAAGGTATACTTGAATTAAAAAATCAAGAAATCACTGATGAACACCTTTACCAGGCATTTCATCTCGCTCAACAACAGATTAACAAATCAGATAAAGATTTACTTACCTCTGTTCACTCATACGAATGGTATATAGATAATTTAAGTGTACAACAGCCCCTGGGTATGAAAGCCGAGCAACTTAAAATTCGGGTACATTTCACTATCATCCCAAAAGTAATTATCGAAAATCTTAAATCCTGTGTTGAAAGTGAACTACACCCCGGATATTCCGTTATTGACCACTTCGTCTATAATCCTATTGCAACCGCATTAGGCTCCTTGACCCCGGAAGAAATGGAATTAGGTACTCTTCTTATAGATATGGGAAAGACCACAACCAATTTAATAATGTTTTCTGACCATAAACTTATTTATACATCTACTTTTGATTTCGGCACAATCTTTATGTCAAGGGATGTATCCGCAGTATTCAAAATAAACTTTGAGGAAGCACACAAACTTATCTGCGATTATGGAATCTCAGAAGACCTTATAAACAAATACATCAAATCAAATATTCCCATCAGTAATACTCTCATCTCTCCAGATTTAATCTCCAATGAACTCCGAAACAAACCTATCGCCCTTCAAAGTGTTTTAGAAGGATTTAACAAAAATGTCCCTAAAATTGAACTGGAAGGGGTAATCTTTGCACGTGCTCAAGAAATGATGACAATCCTTAAAAAAGAAATAGAAAAAAAGGATTTAACCCAATCCTTACTTCGTGGTATTGTCCTTGCCGGAGGGGGGGCTAAATTAAAAAACATGGATGTTCTAATTGGAAAAATATTTAATGCCCCTGTTCGTATTGCTAAACCTCAATACACAATTCCCAACATTCCCCAACCTGTCAATAATCCTGAATTTGCCACTGTCGCAGGTATACTTCGTCATGGCTTTTCCCACTATAACGCTATTCAAAAGGGACAGTCCCTCCAGAATAAAAAAATTATTGGACAAATGTGGAATACCTTAACCTCGACCCTGAAATCAATCTTACCTAAACAAAAAGGGGCTAAAACGACAATTACTAAATCGAATTAGCCCCACGAGGAACAGAAGAAAAAGGAATTTGATTATAAGACTTCACAACATATTTTTATGTTTCATTATTGGATAAAAAAGTAAGCAAACATTTAAAATATATTCAATTTGTTTTCATTTCTTATCCCCACATAAATTCACAGGAGCAAAAGATGACTAAAAAAAACATTGAACCCCGATTACTTAAAGGCTTTCAAGACCACCTTCCCCCAAAAAGTAAAATTCGTCAGGAAATAAAAGAAAAAATTATCTCCATCTACGAAAAATATGGTTTCGCATTCATAGAAACTCCCGCAATCGAGTTAAAAGAGATCTTACTCGGTCCCGGCGGCGAAAATATTAACAAAGAAATCTTCTTTTTAGAAACACCCGAAGGAGAGTCCTCCTGCCTCCGTTTTGACCATACCGTCCCTTTTGCCCGTGTTATTGCACAATATCCCGAAAAAATAAAAATCCCTTTTCGCAGATACACCGTCGGTCCTGTTTGGCGAGCAGACAAACCCGGAATAGGTCGGTATCGAGAATTTGTACAAATGGATATCGATATTGCAGGTACCCCCAACCCCGCTGCCGACGCCGAAATTATTGCCATAATGGTCGAAGTGATGCGAATACTCGGTTTCAAAGATTTTCAGGCACAGATAAACAATAGAAAACTTATCGATGCCTTGTTACTACAAAATGGTATCAAAGACATCGATACACAAAAACACATATTACGCGTTATCGATAAACTTCAAAAAGTGGGTATTGAAAATGTCCGTAAAGAACTCGGAGAAGGAAGAATTGACGATTCCGGCGACCCTATTAAAGGAGTCGGATTATCAAATAACATCATTGAAAAAATTATTAATTTTATTAGTATCACTGGAAATACTCGAAAAGAAATTATTCACAATATCAAACAACATCTATCGGAACAATCCGATGCACAACATGCAATTAACACTATGGAAGAACTCGATCAATATCTATCCGCCCTTGATATACCCAACACAGAAGCACTCTTTTCACCATCTCTAACACGTGGATTAGACTACTATTCAGGTCCTGTATTCGAAATGACACTAAAAAATGCCCCCCATATCGGCTCCGTTATGGGAGGAGGAAGATATGATGGACTGGTTTCACGTTTTACCGATAAGACCATCCCCTGCACAGGAATGTCCATCGGTATTGATAGACTTATCAGTGCTATGGAAGAATTACAACTCCTAAACACGCAAAAACCTCTCTATGATGTAATCATTACACGAATAGGCAAAGTCCCTATAACCGAAGCCCTAATTATTGCTAAAGAATTACGCAATCAAGGACTGAAAGTAAGTGTCTATCTTGGCAAAAAATCAAAAGAAACCTTAGGGGAACAACTATCCCATGCAGACCATTATAATATACCCCTAGCGGTTATATTAGGCGAAGATGAACTTAAAAGAAATGAAATCTGCGTCAAAGATTTATACTACGGAGAAAAAGTACGAGAAAATATTAAAGATCGAAATAAATACCGCGAAGCAGGAACTGTTAGCCAAATTACTATCCCCCGAGAAAAACTTGTAGAAACGATAAAATCCTTCATACACTAAAATTATTTATTGAGGGTCACCTATTACAGGGTCATTTCCCGATGGTAATTGACTCTCATTATAACGAATAATCCCGGTATGGTCTACTCTAAAATACCTATTTCCCGAATACCCATAAGTTTGTGGAGATGCATAACACACAAATTGGACATTGGTCACTTGCGGCATCGAATATACATATCCCTGTTTAATGCAACCTTCACTCCAGGATTCATCTAAATATTGGGTCGAAGGGTTGGGGGAAGAATTGACAAGACTATTGAAATCTCCATAAGTATTATTTGCAGAGTGATAAGATACTTGTGCCGTACAAACAGCCCTCAAATTCCAGATACACGATGCTTCATTAGAATGAATTCTTGAACGAATTAGTGTCGGTATTGTTATCCCCGCTATGACTGCAATTATCGCTACTACTATCATCAACTCAATCAGAGTAAATCCCTTTCTGTTATTACTGCATTGTTTTAAGATGCCCATATACATCACTTATATCCTTCTTTAAAGTAAAAATAGCATGATGGCGGTCACCGGGTTCCGCCATCATGCATTCAGCACCAACACAACCCACTGAATAGCGGGCTAATGGCAAGCCTAAGAGATTATTGTTCTCCGATTGGCGGGTCACCCGCACCCGCTTGTCCACCTGCGTTAAAGCGGATCACACCACTGGCATCGGTATAGAAATAACGATTACCACTCACACCCGGCTCACTCGGGTCTGCATTGCAGGTAAAATTATTCGGTCCGGGCGAAGCAAGTGTAAATGTATATCCTTGCTTAATACCACCCCAGTTTCCTTCTAAGAAAGGAGGAGTTGCGCCTGTCAGGTCAGCAAAGTCACCTGTGTAGGAACCATTCGCTGAGTTATAAGCGACTTCTGCACCTACGATGGCTTTCAAGTTGCTGATTGCAGCAGATTCATTGGACTGCAATCTGGAACGAAGCAGGTTGGGTATCGCAATCGCTGCGATAATTGCGATGATTGCTACAACAATCATCAATTCAATGAGTGTAAAACCTTTGTTTTTCATAACGTATCTCCTTATTAAGGTTTTAGTTTTGTTTAAACTTTCTTACCTTGATGCCCGGTTATCAAGGTATTTATTAAATTGTTGTTAATTTTATAGTAACAAATACTATGCCAAAAAAATTAACTAAATAAAAAAATAAATATAATGATATAACATATTGATATAAAAACATTTATAACAAAAAAACGAATATTATACATTTTTCTTACAATATTGTATCAAAAAAATATGTGACAAAAATTGTCACTTATAAACAAAATATGGAAGTATTTCATGCTACTACTTACCCTTCCAGAATGAAGGAAAGAATAAAACTAAAATCGCATATAGTTCTAATCGCCCCATTAACATTAAGAGAGCTAATATAATTTTGCAAACATCCGATATAGTTGAATAATTCTCATATCCTCCCACATATTCTAATCCCGGACCTACATTCCCTAAACATACAATTGTTGCTGAAATCGAAGTTACAATAGGAAGCCCAAACCAGGACAAAATAATACTTGAAACCGCACCTATGAAAACCCACAATACACAAAAACCGACAACAGATTTTATCACATCATCAGTAATTACCTGTTCTCCTACCTTTATCGGTTTAATGGTTCGAGGTTGAAATGTTGCATAAATCCTATTAAGCATAAACTTACATAAAATTAAAAATCGAATAGATTTAATTCCACCACAAGTCGACCCCGCACAGCCACCTATGATTACAATTACCATCATTAGCCATTTCGCAAAAGGAGACCATACATCATAATCTGTATTTGTAAATCCGGTACTTGTTAGAAGTGAAGTCACAGTAAAAAAGGCATATCGCATGGATTTTCCGATTGAAAACACAGGGGGGGGCGTTTGGGATGGAGCATAATAACCAACAAATCCCATTAACGAAATTATCACCAAAATCACAGAAAACAACCAGATACACATATAAACTCGCCATTCCGAATTCTTCAGGAAATCGCGGATATTTCCTCTATATAATTGATACATTAAACCAAAATTTGTTGCTCCACATAGCATAAAAAAAATAGTAATTATTTCGATAGGCAAACTATTATACGCCTCAATACTCATTTGCCGCGTTGAAAAACCACCTGTTCCTAATGTGGCAAATGAATGACATACCGCATCAAAAAGGCTCATCCCAAATATAGTTAATAAGAAGGTTTGAACTATTGTCAAAGAAATATAAACCAGCAATATCTGTTTTACTGTCTCCTTTATACGGGGCTTAATAAATCGAACATCAGGCGCAAATGACTCCGATTCTATGAGTAAACGACCACCGGCTCCTAAATAAGGAAGCACTGAAATAAATATGACAACAATACCCATCCCCCCAATGAAATGTGTTAATGCTCGCCAAAATAGCAATGTTTTCGGAAAAGCCTCAATATCATCGACGACCGTTGCCCCTGTCGTAGTAAACCCTGATATGGACTCAAAAACAGCACCCACAAACGACAATTTTCCCGCAAGGAAAAAAGGAAGTCCTCCTAAAACAGTTACCGCAATCCAGCCCAGCCCTACAAGTGCAAGAGAATCACGACTAAAAAAATTATTCTCATCCCCTTCTTTTTTTCGAGTTGTTAAAGCAATACTTCCCACACCTACACAGATTATACAAAAAATCGTTTCCGATATGACAGGAATTAACTCATATTCCTTAAAGGCCACCACTGGAATAAATAAAGAGAAAAAAACAAAAGAGTAATATAGTAAAAACCAACCAATATAATTAATTATTAAAATATAATTCATGCTTTTGTCATCCGGAGGCTTAAAATCTCAATTTCTCCTTAAAACTTATTTATCCTTTTCCCTGGAATATTCTGTTCACTTCATTAAATTTCTCCGCCTCTGTCACAATTACTACGCGGTCATTCTCTTTTATCATATCTTCTCCTGTGGGAATTATAGGTTGTTCATTCCGAATGATACCCGCCACAATACCACCAATATCAAACCGAATATCCTTCAACGGCTTATTCAAATACTTAAAAGTCTTTCCAATCTCATATTCTGCAATTTCAATACCACGGATATTCAACAAATGTTTTACTGTATTCTGATAAACAATCCGTAATACCTTATTTACAAAACTATAATAGGGAATAACTGAAAAATCAATGCCAAATCGGTCTATGAGCTCCCCAAATTGTTTATTATAGATAACACTTACTACATAAGGAATGCCTATATCCTTCGCAAACGACCCCGCTACTACATTCCGTTCATCATCATGTGTTGGGGCAATAAAAACATCAAAATCCTTTACCGCTATCAACTGAGACCGATTATTCAATGGATCATCATTTATTATATCTACCTTATACTTTGAAAGAACCCGAGACAGTTCCTCCGCCCTTTGCTTTTCTTTTTCAAACAATTTAATTGCCGAAACCTTATCTTTCAAAGAACGGACAATCTGTATACTGATGGTTGTACCCCCTAAAATAATGATGCGTTTTTTCTTATTCCAGTCCCCGGCAAACACCTTTACTGCACGAGCCATACTATCGTGTCTCCCAAAAATTCCTAAAATATCTCCCGATTTTATGATTGTATCACCTGTCGGGACTTCTACTTGTTTTCCTGATTTTATATAACCAATCACTAACTTATCTTTTATAAGTCCCATTACTTCTTTTAATGTCTTTCCATTTTCCTTAAATTGATTCCAGACCCGCAACTCATAAAATTGAATTCGGTCATTCCCATATTCCTCTGAAACCAATAATCCCGGCGATTCAGAAAAATTAATAATGTCCGTTGCCGCTAACTGGTCGGGAGACAGAAAAAAATCTATACCAAAAATACCCTCGTATAAAAATGCACCATCCGTAAAAACCATGTCAGATACTAATGCAACTACTTTTACTGCACCGAAGTTTTTAGCACTACTACTTGCAATAACATTAGCCCGCTCATCACCTAATGTCGAAATAAAAAGATCACAGCCTCCACTTACTACTTCCTGCAATAATACAGGGTCTAATGCATTTCCAACCCTTACTCCAACATCTACTTTCCCTGTTAAATTATCAAGAACCGTCTTATTATGGTCTATCACCATTACATCATTATCTTTGTAAAGCATCTCCGCTAATAACGAACCTGCTCTACCTGCTCCTGCAATAACAATTTTCATATATATAATTCCAAATTTATATGAATATTATTTATTTTACTCTTGCACCCTATTTCCATATTGACTACAATTTGATTTCTCTATTTGAAATGATATTATATCATTAATTCAAACTCATAAATAAAAAAAGGAATATCTTATGAAAAATACATTCTTATTTAAATTGAATTCATTCCATTTTATTCTTATCTCACTTTTTCTCTTCCCCCCTCTTCTCTATTCAGAAGAAGAATATAAATCTATTTTAGAATTAGACATAAACTTTAACAATATACTTATCAATAGCTCTCACAACAAACTACTTAAAGAGAGAATTTCTATAGAAATAGATGCGTTGGCTCAAACAGAAATTGGGAAAAAAGGTATCCAATGGGCAAAAGAATTATTACAAGAACAAACCACAATACCATTAACAACTTATACCCTATATAGGGAATTTCAAAGGACAGGTGACCGAAAAAAATATGAGACTCCCTATTTCCTTAAAAGGTCCCTACTATCTGCCACGACTTTACTTGTCTATTTTGAAAACGACGATACCTTACTCCCGTTCCTCCATGACCTCATCTGGGCAATCTGCGAAGAATCGTCCTGGGTCCTCCCTGCTCATGAACGAAACGAAAAATACACCTATGTCGACCTCTTTTCCGCAGAAACCGCAACCCAATTAGCCCATACTTTACTTTTTTTGGAAGATAAACTCTCTGAAGAAATCAAAAACAGAATTAAATACGAAGTAAAAAAACGAGTTATGCAACCCTACTTATTTTATTCTGAAGATAAATACGGCTGGGTCCGTGGAAGAAACAACTGGACCGGGGTATGTGCAGGTTCCATTGGTGAATGTTTTCTCATCCTTGAAAAAAATGAGCAAGTTTTGCGAAAAGCCCTTACTCTCGTTATAAATCAGTTAGCCCGTTTCTTGAAAAACGGCTTTGCAGAAGACGGAGGATGTCTTGAAGGTATTTCTTACTGGAACTATGGGCTAACCCATTACATCTGCTTTGGCGAACTCCTTTATGAAGCAACAGACGGAAATGTAAACATTCTACAAAATCCCCGTCTATACCAGATTGCATTTTATCCATATGTGGTTTATTTGGGAAACGGTCAATTTGCCAGTTTCTCCGATGCCCCTTCTCAATTCTACCCTCATGCTTTCATTACACACCGATTAGCAGAACGATTCTCCGCTTATGACCGTCTTTCATCTACAGCCCATCCTTTCATTTACCATAAATTAGGCGAGCAACTTCATATCGATTATCTCCATGCTCTCGCGAATCCTTCTCCTGTTCATTGGCATTTCGGTAATATCATTCGTAACATCCTCTGGTCTTACCCGTATTCGCAACAACCCAAAGCAGATATTCCCATTGAAAGCACCTACCTGCCTAAATCAGGTATCGCACGGTTAGTTTCTAAAGATAACGACGGGAATATACATGTTGTGATATGCAAAGCAGGCTCCAACAATGAACCCCACAATCACAACGATGTAGGAAGCTTCATCTATGCCGTTAACAATACCATTTTCCTCACCGACCCGGGCGCAGGACTTTATTCCCGTGAGTATTTCAGTGCCAAACGATACGAAAATATCTTTGCCAATTCTTATGGGCATAGCCTTCCGGTTATCGCTGGAAAATTACAAAGCGCAGGAGATAAATTCAAAGGAACCCTGGCTTATGATACACCCAACAAAGCTACCATAACCTTCCACAATGCTTATGACCTACCCTCTCTAAAAAAAGCACAACGAACAATCTCTCTAAACAATAACGAAGTAATAATAACAGATGACTTTGAATTCTCAAATCCAGGCGAAGAAATCGAAGAAGCCCTTATAACATGGTTACCTGTATCTACCCGCGAAAACAACGCCATAATAGAAAGTAAAAACGGAAATATTACAATTATCCCTTCCATGGGAACTTTTGAACTCGAGTCTCTTAAAAAGCAATGCGAGGAGAATAACCGTGCCGGCGAACTCACACGAATTAAACTTAAAATCCCCCCTCAAGAAAAGACACAAATAACCTTTACCATCTCTTTCCAAAATAATAGCTGACAAAATATTAATTCCCTTAACTTACAACATTCATAAAATATTGTGTAATACTCATCATGTAAAGAAAGAAAAAAGAAGAAGAAGCAACAAAAATATTCCTTTCCTCAATTTGAATAAAGCAGAAAGTTCATCATTGTCCCCTCAGAACAGGAATTATATAAATACAAAATCTAAATTAAACCAATAAGTATTTTTCCACAATATAACTCCATTTCTTATCAACTATCATAATCATACTTTTCAAACCGGTACATGGCAAAAGTGTAAAATAATCAAATCTCTTGCTTTATTCTTAAATTCCCAATTAAATTTATCACTCTAATTATTATGTGGATACATTATCGTCTAATTTCAGAGGTAAAACGTATACTCACTGTTTTAATTCTTTTATAACCATAAAAAAATCAAAAAAAATGTTGTATTATTTTTTTTTATGGTATTATTATATCGTGTGATATTGTAAAGAGGGACTATATTTGAAAGGGGTAGAGATATCTCTTCCATCTTGTAGCCCAAACCTGTGGTAATTTCGATGAAACCTTAGAACAAAGGAAGGTAGATGTATGACTTTGTATTATCCTTCTTTCAAAAAACCAAACTTTCCATTTTTGTGTCACTATCGTATCTCTTTTTTCCTAATTTCCCTTATTTTTCTCCTATTACACAACATAGTTCACGCGGTCATCCCTATTAACAACATAGAAGATTTACAAAAAATTGGCAATGTCCCGGAGTATCCCATATACGAAGAATATAAACTGACAGGGAATATAGATGCCAGCGACACAATCAATTGGAATGAAGGAGCAGGTTTCATCCCTATAGGAACTACCGCAAATCCTTTTTTAGGGAAATTAGATGGGAAAAATTACACTATATCGGGACTATATATCAATCGCCCTTCGGAAAGTCATATCGGTTTATTTGGAGTGGTATCCAGCCCGGCAGAAATAAAAGATTTAAATATTGAGAATGCGGATATTTCCGGAACCTACAACACGGGCATATTAATTGGTTACAATCTTGGAACGGTAACCGATGTTCATGTATCCGGAAATGTATCAGGGACAACAACTATCGGTGTGCTAATAGGAGATAATAGAGGTCCTGTTAGCAACTGTTCTGCAACAGGTGCTGTTGAAGGAAGCGATTATATAGGCGGACTTATTGGCTGGTTTACATCAACAACAAAAGCCGTTTCGCAATGTTATGCAACATCCTTTGTAAAAAGTCATGGTGCATGTACCGGTGGATTAATCGGTATAGTTTCCTACGGCACCGTTGAGAATTGCTACGCATCAGGACATGTTGCTGGCTATAATTATACAGGGGGACTAATTGGATACATAAACGGAGGGACCGTATCCAATTCTTACTCTACAGGGGCGGTTAGTACTTTTATGTTTGAATTTGGAGGCTTAATCGGTTATAAAGTCAGTAGCACCATTACCAACAGTTACTGGGATATACAGTCATCCAAACAAGCCTATTCATACGGAGGCAACGGGAAAACTACAGTAGAAATGCAAACACAGGCAACCTACATCGGCTGGGATTTCACAAGTATTTGGGCAATCAACGAGGGTTCTGATTATCCTTACTTACAGGAACAAGGTCCTACCCGGTTCTACACCGTTCCCGAGTTAGAGATAGACACAGTAGAAGAACTCAATAAAATCGGTAAGGATAAAAACTTCCCGTGGTATGGAAACTACCATTTAACAGCCAATATTGATGCCAGTGAAACTATCCATTGGAATAATGACTCTGGCTTTGAACCCATAGACTGGTTTATGGGCACTTTCGATGGAAATGGGTTTCATATCACAAATCTATTTATTAATCGAATCAGTGATAATTACATTGGCCTCTTCTCAAAAATAGCTTCAAATGCTACTGTTCAGAATCTTGAAATGTATAACCACTGGGTCGTGGGAAATAGTTATACTGGCGGAGTTGCAGGACTGAATTTCGGAACTATCTCAGATTGCTCTGTTTATGGAGGATTTGTATGCAGTAAAAATTCACAAGTGGGTGGCTTTGTCGGACTAAACTTTGGGACCGTTGAATTAAGTTTCATGTCCGGCTGGGTTTCCGCTGATTCCAATGTGGGCGGATTGGTAGGAATGAACCGCGAAGAAATTTACCAATGCTATTCTTCAGGCTATGTTACAGGAAAAGAGAATGTAGGTGGATTAGTTGGAGAGAATATAGGGATAATTCGTCAAAGTTATTCCATTGCAAATGTATCAGGAAACTCTGTTGTGGCAGGGTTAGTAGGCCATAATGATGATTGGATAGAAGAATGTTATTCCGCTGGTGAAGTTATCGGCGATGATTATGCCGGAGGCCTCGTAGGAGTTAACTATGGAACAGTCAATAGCAGTTGTTGGGATATGGAAACTTCTCATCAAACGACATCGGAAGGGGGTGTGGGAAAAACAACCGAAGAAATGAAAGATGAACTAACATTTAGTGGGTGGGATTTCACTCATGTTTGGAATATTCTTGTCGGAATATCTTATCCCTTCTTCCAATCTCTCGGTAATTCCGCAATTCCCCCCTCTCCGTCCGAAATAGAAATTGGGTCTTTGGATGATTTAAATAAGATTGGAAGGCACTGGGCTTATCCTGCCTATGGTTCATATACACTCATAGCAGACATCGATGCTTCGGATACCCAAACATGGAACGAGGGCGCCGGTTTCATTCCCATTCCGTTCTTTACAGGAACATTCAATGGAAACGGTCATACTATCCAGAATTTGTACATCAATCAGGTTGTATCAGATAAGCCTGTCGGTTTGTTTAGCGTTTTAGGTTTTAACAGCACAATAACCCACTTAAATCTGGATGTCTGGATTATCGGAGATACAAATGTGGGGGCACTTGCCGGAGAAAATTATGGTTCGGTCTCCAATTGTTCTGTAACCGGAGGTATCACAGGGAATTACTACGCCGGTGGATTAGTTGGTTATAACAGAGAAGTGGGAAATATCCAACATTGCTATGCGGTAGCGTCCGTTTATGGCGAAGCATATGCAGGCACATTAGTTGGATATAATGATGGCACGATAAACCAATGTTACTCTTCAGGCATGGTATTCGGAGAAACAGATGTGGGGGGATTAACCGGAACAAATAGTAATACATTAACTCAATCCTACTCAACCGCATTCGTCGCCGGCTTATACAGGTCCGGCGGACTTGTGGGCAAGAATTGGGGTACTATTGATGCATGTTACTCTTCGGGCACTGTCTCAGGTAAAGATTATAAAGGCGGTCTATTGGGTTATGAAAACGGAACCACTACCCATTCTTATTGGGACATCGAAACTTCAGGACAGGATACTTCCCCCGCAGGCACGGGCAAAACCACTGCGGAAATGAAACAATCTGCTACTTTCTCAGGTTGGGATTTTGTCACTTCCTGGTCTATCCAGGAGGGCATCTCCTATCCTTATCTAACCTCACTTGGCGAAACTCAAAATTTTATACCCATCTTAGAAAAAGAAATCGGGTCATTGGAAGAACTCAACAAAATAGGAAGAGATAAAAATTTCCCCTGGTATAGCTCGTATCAATTAACGGCTGACATTGATGCCGAACAAACATCCACATGGAATTCCGGAAAAGGCTTT
>CALLRP010000056.1 GCA_938014335.1 uncultured bacterium | reverse complement strand
TAGCATCCACGTATCCTTTCTATTAAAAAATTAATCATAATTATTATTAATAATCTATTTTGTCAACAAAAAATAAAAAACTTGTTTTTTTACTTATTATAGTTTATCATATTATAGTTACAAATTAAAGAAAATATTTATTTACTTAACCACTTGAATATTTTTTTATGATAAAATAAAATTATAGATAAACTATGGAAATAATGGAAGAAGTTTGTGAGTGAACAAGCCTACGAAATCATAAGTTGTGGTAAGTGTGGGCAAAAAATGAAAGTTCCCACTTCTGCAGAGGGCAAAGCTTTTAAGTGTGTCCGCTGTGGAAATATCGTGCGTTATACTGCAACTCCTCCCGATACGGCTACTACTGGACAAGTAGGTGGTACAGACTCTTTACTTGCCGGAACAGTTTCCACAGGTAATTTTGTAGGGACATTGTCTCAATGGATTGTTGCTTCGGGACTAATAACCAATCAAGATTTGGGTGAAGCCTTGGAAATACAAAAGAAGCAAGGAGGATACCTATTAAAGATTTTGTATGAAAATAATAAATTGCCATCAGAGATGTTATTTGAAGTTTTATCAAAAAACTCAAGTTTTCCCAAAATTGATATCAATCGTCTGTATATAGATAGAGAGATATTGGAATTAGTACCCCAAAAATTATGCGAAGAAAGATTTGTTTTTCCTGTGGACCGATTAGGAAGAAATCTAACCTTAGCAATGGCATGTCCTATTGATAAAGAAACGGTTTTTCTTGTAGAACAATTTACCCAATTGAGAGTAAAACCAACCCTTGCACGAATTACAGAAATTGAAGAAACAATAAATAAGTATTATAAAAAGGCAAAAATAGATACAAGTTTATCACCATCGTCTACTTCTCTTTCTCATACTCATAGTACAGATAGTAAAATATCGAAAACGAGGTTTACCGAGGAAGAACAACATTCTACTTCAGTTGTCCACTTTCTGGAAGAAACTTTTGAAAGAGAAAAAAAGAATGTTGAATTGGTGATTGATGAGTTGGAATATTTACCTATTCCACCTACTGCAGAACTTGCTTTGAGTATGGTATTGGATGATGATTCCCCGAATGTAGAAGATTTAAGTTCCATTTTTACAGATGAACCTTCATTAGCAACAGCACTCCTTCGTTGGGCTAACACATCTATTGTTTTGGAAGAAAGGAAAATAGGAAATATATGGACTGCACTGGCTCTTTTGGGCCCGAGAGGCATTCAAGTAATGATGAATCACATAAAGGAGTGTCAGCAACCTACTTCAGAATACCCTGTGTTACCCATAAGTGGAAGGTCTAAACTGTCTGCAAAACTCGCAGAAAAATTAGCCCAGAATTCAAAAAGAGTGAATCCTTCACTTGCATATACTACAGCTTTGATTCATCAAATAGGGGCTATTGTTTTATATATGATAGGGCAGGAAGAGTATAAGAAAATCATGAAAGTTTCTCTTCCCGAAATTCGACTAAAAAAAGAAACGGAATATTTTACACTTAATCATGCTGTTACTGCTTCATTATTAGCAAGTAGATGGAAATTTCCCGAAATTGTTTCAAATGCCCTATGCCATTATTTGGAACCTTATAAATCGCCAGGAAAATCCAAAGATTTAGCACATATCCTTTTTATTTCTTCTATAGCGGGTTTACCTGTAGAACAATCTATGAGAGATGAGGTTATTCGGGATGCGTTAAAAGTAAGAGAAAAAAGTATTCAATACCTTGGATTGGATTTTAGAGAAGTGGTAAAAGCATTGGGATAAGAAATGGATAAAATAAAAAAGGTAGTATTATTTTTTTAGGTATCTCATCAATAAAGAAGGACAACCATCGCAACCTTCACTAACTTTATGGATTTTTTCATCTACAGTGTGTGGTAAGGAAGGATCTTTTACAATCTCTTGGAATTTTCTGTCGTAAATATTCCCTAATTTATAATTTTTCATTCCTACCACAAGCCCGCATGTATATATAGAGCCTTCATTATCCACATAGAGTAATTTTGACGCACCTTCACAGTTAGGTTTATCGCCATATTCTTGAGGATCTGCAATTCCTAAGAATAATCCCATTTCCTTTAATTTTTTAAATTTTTCAAATGCCTTTTTTTTCACAAAAATCTGTGTTAACTCTTTTTTTAAACTTCCAAGGACCTTTATCTCACTGGTAGTAATGTTTTCTCTACACAAGAATAACCCCACTTTCATATTGTATGTATTCTGAGCCCAACGGCATATCTCTATGGTTTCTTCCATCTGGTCTAAAGGAACTTGAATTGTTAATACTAACCAGTTTGCACCTGCTGAAACCGCTTCATCTACGACATTAAGCCAGTCATTGAGATTTAATCCATCTCCTTGTTTTTTTCTGTTTGCCTTTTCACTATCTTTTGATACTCTTATCCATAGGTAAGATATGTCTTTGTGGGCTGATTCCGCAATCTTTGAGCACTCTCTAATCTTCTTAAATATTGTTTTAGGAAATCCAAGTAATTCTAAAGTCAAATCTTGTTTTTTTACATTTCTTTCTGTTTGACTCATAGATAATATTCTTACTCCAATTTGTTTTTCATCTCACGGTTAATAATAACACATCTCAAAACAAAATAATTCCTCTCATAGGAAAAATATCTTACTAAATAAAATTAATTCGAAATAAAAAATGTTTATCTTCTATAATATGCAATAATTAATCAGATATATTATAACTCAAATTTATATAAAGGAAAAAACATGAAAGAGGAAAAGCAAGCTCTTTTAGTTATAGAAGATGGAAGTGTGTTTTCAGGACGGTCTGTTGGCGTAGATGGCGAATCTGTTGGTGAACTTGTTTTTAACACAAGTATGACAGGCTACCAAGAAATTCTTACCGATCCATCTTATGCAGGTCAGATTATAACGATGACATACTCTCATATTGGGAATTATGGATGTAATTCTGAAGATGTGGAGTCCAGGACCGTTTTTGCTCGCGGTTTCGTTATGCGAGAATGTTGTTTTGAGCCCAGTTCATGGCGGTCTACAATGTCTCTTCCCGATTTTTTTAGAAAATATAATGTAGTAGCTATAGACCAGATAGATACGAGAAAAATTACGCGGATTTTAAGGACAAAAGGAAATCAGAAAGCCATTATTAGTACAGTTGATTTAAACCCTGAATCACTTCTACAAAAAGCAAAAAATGCTCCGGATATGGCAGGAAGCGATTTTGTTAAAGAAGCTACGATAACCCAACCTTATGAATGGGAGCCTCCCGAAAAAGCCAAATATCGTGTTGTTGTTATGGATTTCGGTGTGAAGTATAACATTTTGAGATTATTGAGAGAACATAATTGTGCGGTAGTTGTGGTTCCCTCTACTACACCTGCAGAACAAATTTTATCATATAATCCGGATGGTGTAGTTCTATCGAATGGTCCCGGAGACCCCTCTGCCCTAACATATATTTATTCTATTGTGCAAAAAATAATAGAAAGAAATATTCCTATTTTAGGTATTTGTTTAGGTCATCAAATTATTGGACATGCACTGGGTGGAAAAACATTTAAACTGAAATTTGGACATCGAGGGGCAAACCAGCCCGTAATGCACATGGAAACACGAAAAGTGGAGATTACTTCTCAAAATCACGGTTTTGCAGTTGATCCTGAGTCATTAGATTTAGATAAAGTCGAAATTTCACATATCCATCTAAATGATAGGACTTGTTCGGGATTATGTCATAAGGAACTACCTGTTTTTAGCGTTCAATATCATCCCGAAGCATCTCCAGGTCCTCATGATAGTAGGTATCTTTTCAAAAGATTTACTAAGTTAATGGACGAATATAAAAATAAGAGAATCACTAAAGGAAAAACTTCAACATTTGAATCTATGACGGCTTAGTAGTTTGGATATTTCTATTTGGGTATAGGATGAGGATACTTACATCGAGGGCATATTTGTTCGGCAGGTTTGAATAATAACCAGAGAAACATTAAGGGAACTATAACCAATAAAGGTATAAAAACAAAAGAAACTATTAATATAGTCAAAAAAAGTAACCATAATCCGCATCCTGTTCCCTTGACTTGCGCTTTTCCTTCATAAAAACAGTTCGGGCACTTTATTTCTTTTGCATGCAAAACAAATGCCATCAATATTCCCGAAATTCTTTAAGGTGTTGGATAGGATAAATATATATATCCTGAATATCCGAGTATTATATAAGTTCCCAAACTACCAACTCTAAATTTTTGGGGATAATTGGGTATGGAATAAAGATAATTAAAAGAAGGAGATTGATTATAATCCATGTTTAACAACAATATAGAAGCTCCATCAATAGTAAGATATAACTGATTATTTGCCACCCCTAAAATATCTCCCCATACATTTCCTATCTCTGCTTTTGAAGGATTGATAAACTTCCCTTCAGAACTAATATCAATCTTTTCAAGGACTAGATTATCATATCCTTTTATTGTTAGTAGATAGGGTAAGTATATTTTTGGGTTTCCCCAGGCATAAGATAATTTTACAGAATCAATGATTTTAACAGGTTTATCCTTTTCCCACTGGATACTATGTATCCACTGTTCGTAATCATAATATCCATTATTTGTACTATACTGCCAGTCTTTTAGGAAAAGTATATTCCCTTGTTGGTTAGAAGTTTGTAATACACCCGGAACATTTAGAAATTTAGGCTCTTCTAAAGAGTTCAAATTTATTTCTCCTAAATAATATGCTACGACTGGATAACTTGTATCCTTTTTATTTAAATTCCTCTGGAGCGTTAAAAACAATTTGCCACTTGCTTCTGAAAGCGAAACAATGTTTTTATATCCTAATCCGACGATTCTAATGTCATCAAGATTATTGAGATTTACTATGGCAAAACCTTCATAAGGGGTTGTTGATTTGCCTATTATATGTTCGTAAGAATTTCCCCAACCTCTTAAAACAAGATCGTTTCCACAAACCATTAAAGGACTATTCTCGATTGAGGGATACCACCACCGATAATAAGGTGCAATGGCTTTCTGAGACCCCGAAGATGTAACTTCTGTAGAAGGAACTGTCTCATCATTATTGGTTAAAACTTCAGGTATCGGCAAATAATCGCAATTTCTACACCATCCCCAATAGGAATAATAAGGTGTTAATGATATTTTAATATTATTAAAAATTGAAGGAATGAAATTTTTATCAATATTTATAGAAACTACTCTATAATATGATTCATAAAGGGGTTCTTGGGTCCATTCATTGATAACAAGAACTAATTGGTTTTCCAATATTTTTACTGTATCCATTAACCAGCCATTTGTTTTGATAAGTGCGGAACCTAAAATGGTATTATCATTCCTAACCCGAATTTCTATATTTTTCCCTTCTGTATGATTTATTATTTCTGCGATAGTCCCGTCTTCGCCCAATTCAATTACATCAATAATATTTTCGGTGAGTGAAATTGTATTACCTGTTAAAATAGGTGGATTTACTCCATCGCACCGAATCTCGTGGATATACTCAGAAGTGATTGCATAGAATAAGTCGTTATATTTAATAGTTCTTGACACTTGTCCTTTCATATCCATAGCCCCAAGAGAGACGAGTGTCTGTGAAACCGTATTTAAAGAAATGAACTGTAGTTGTTCTTTATATTCATATCCATTCCACCCACTAAAAGGCACAATAACAAGATTTCCCAAAACAGCGAATGATTTTACATCACTGAAAGCAGAAGACCATACCCAGCCTTCTCCTAAAGAAACAGTAGACTTTTCTGTTGGATTAGTAGGGTCTGATACATCAAACCAACTCACCTTAACTCTCCGTTGATTTTCGGTATCATCTACTCCTAATCCGATTAATTGATTATTCCCGATAGGTTCAATGTGAACAGACCATCCCGGAACTTTTAATTGCCCCCTAACTTCGGGTTTTACTGGGTCAGATAAATCAAGGACAAATAATGGGTCTATCGTTAGATAAGTAACTAAATAAGCCAGAGGTCCCGCAAACCGCGTTGCATAAAGTGTTTCTCCTTGAGCATCAGGAATTGTGATTTGTGATAATTGTGTAAACCCCTGCGAAGGATTAGAAACATCAAATATAGTTAGATAGGTATGTCTCTCAGGCCACCATGTATTAGAAACAATTCTCAATACTCCATTCCATTCATCTAACTTAAATCGGTCTGCTACATATCCCGGCGTAGTCCCGAGGGAGTATTCTTTAATCTTGCCTGATGGATTTGTTATGTCTATGTAAGTAATCTGTGTAGTGTTATTACTCCAATCAGAAGCACAAACATATATGGCAAAAGTTGATGCCTGGATAACAGTCCCATAGCCCGGAAATTCAACTTGGTCTGTAATTTTTGGACTTATTTCCTGTTTAATATTAACACTGGTTATCCAGCACTTACTTCCGTAATTCTTTGTCCATACTCCATTTGAAGAAACCGCCCCTCCCCCTGATGTATCTTCGACATAATAATATTGATAATTTGAAGTTATTGCATACAAAACATCGCCTAACATTCGACTGTCAATAAAATCACCGGGAAGCATTATAGAAGATAATAACTCGGGGTTCTGAACGTCTTGTATGTCCACAATATATAATTGGGACCCTGTAGTCTTTTTAATAATCCCATTTTCTATCGTATGCTTAATTGTATACCCAATTAATATATATGCTTTATCATCTACTATGTATAAATCTCTGGGATAGCCATAAATCGGGACATTGGATAGAACAGATTTTGCGTTCAAATCTACAATGGTTAAGCCCCGATATTGATTTAATACAAAAAGATAATTATCAATCCTACGATACACATCCGGTTCTACTAATTCCCTTTTATTATCTTCTCCTCCTTCATCATTTCCTTCTGATACATCTGTCGTTGGTGTAGGTCCATATTCAGTATTACGATTGTTTAGAATTCCTGCACTTGTGAATTGAATATCTTCTTCTCCCTCAAAAATCCCTTCATTTTCTCCTTCATCTACATTTCCTTCAATATAATGGCTATTACCGGATTCAGAAGGAATAATTAATGGATTTTTGGGACAGGCAAAGGTAAAAATAATTAGAAAGATGGGGGTTATTCCTATTCTTATATTTTTGAAAAAGAATTTCATAAGAGAGTTCCTTTTAGAAATATATTTCTTTTATATATTATACTAATACCGTGGATAAATATAACCATAAATTTTTGAAAAATACATTTTTTTTCGATTCACAAAAATTATGAATTTCAAATAAAACAAAAAAATCTATTCGATAAGGAGTTTTTTATCATGCAAGAAAAACATAATAAAGAAGTGAGCCGTCGAAGTTTTATCGAAAAAACGGCAAAGATTACTGCAGGACTTGCAGTAGGTTCTGCTTTAACACGTACTTCTCAAGCACAAGTTTACAAATCCATTCTACCCTCTAAAATATTAGGTGCCAATGAAAAAATAAGAACAGGACATATTGGCACAGGGGGAATGGGAAGGTCTAATCTTGGTTTTGTTTTGAAGAGAGATGATATCCAGCCTATAGCCTTATGTGATTTATATCGCAAGAACCTTGAACGCGGTGCACAGATGGTTAAGCAAAAATATGCTGATTTTACTTTACATCATGATTTTCGTGAAATAATTGATAATAAAGATGTAGATGCAGTTGTGATAGCAACTCCTGACCACTGGCATTGTTTATGTGTGTTATATGCGGCAGATGCAAAGAAACATATATATTGTGAAAAACCGCTTTCTACAACAATTGCAGAAGGTCGTAAAATGGTGGAAGCAGTTCGTCGTAACAAGGTTGTTTTTCAAGGTGGAACCATGCAGAGAAGTGGACGGCACTTCCAGGAAGCTGTTGAATTGGTTAAAAGTGGTTACATAGGCAAAGTTGCCCATGTCGAGACATTTAATCATGAAGACAAACCTATAGAAGGTATCGGATTAGGTGATAGTGACCAGGCAAAGTGGGAAAAAGAAGGATTAGATTGGGATTTTCATCAAGGTTGGGTAGAACATAGACCCTTCAATACGAACCGTTGGATTTATCATTTCCGTTGGTTTCTTGATTACTCGGGTGGAAAAATTACAGATTGGGGTGCACATCTTATTGATATAGCCCTTTGGGGAATGGGCGAAGAGAAACAACCCAAATCGGTGACGGCAGTAGGAGGTAAATATGTTCTGACCGATAATAGGACGACCCCCGATACACTTGAAGCAGTATGGGAATTTGATGATTACATACTAACCTTCTCTAATCGTGTGTATAATATGTATCTACCTAAGGGTTATTCGGACCATGGTATTTTATTCCATGGGACATTAGGGACTCTTCGCGTAGACCGCGGTGGATATGAAGTAATTCCTGTACCGAATAATGATGGTTGTGAACCCAAGAAATCGGGTCCTTCTCAGATGAACGAACCTCATTGGCAGAATTTCGCAGATTCTATTCGTGAAAACAAAGACCCTATCGTTACAGTGGAAACACTCCATAATACGACCCGTGTGTGTCATATGGGAACCTGTGCTTATGTAGCAGGGGCAAGATTATTGTGGGACCCTGCAAATGAGCAGTTTATTGGTGATGATGAAGCCACCAAGAAAGGTAATGCATGGGCATATCGTCCCTATCTTAACGGTTGGAGTTTAGAACCTCCCTACGACCGCCAACAAAAAGCGTAATTTAATAAATCTTCATATATCAAGAGCCTATTATTATTATTCACTTAAATAATAGGCTCTTTCATTCTTTATTTTTGAAGCAAATTATTAAATAAAAAATGTATTACACACAAAACTGGGTGATACAGATAATCCTTCTGGTAAAACGATATCTTTATCAGCATATAATACTTTTCCACAACATAAAGTACATTTTACTTTTCCAGACAATTTTGTCCCGATAAAAGGTGAATTGCAACTTTTGGAGTAAAAATAGTCTTCCGTTACTACCCATTCTTCGTCAGGATTAAAAATTGTAATATCGGCAGGTGCTCCTATCTTTAAAGTACCTGCATTTATTTTAATTATATTGGCAGGGTTTATTGTCATGAGTTGGATTGCCTTTTCTATAGTAAGGTATCCCGGTTTAACCAGTCCGGTAATTACACATCCTAATAATGTTTCTAATCCAATGATTCCAAAAGGTGCTTCTTGAAAAGGTGCATTCTTTTCTGTACGAGTATGAGGTGCATGATCTGTTGCTATACAATCAAGGGTTCCATCTATAAGTCCCTCAATAATTGCCTGAATATCCGCCTCTTCTCGCAGAGGTGGGTTCATTTTCATGTTAGAATTATAATTTTCTATTTGGCTATCTTTTAACATCCAATAATGAGGACAGGTCTCCGCAGAGACAAAAATACCTTCTCTTTTGGCATTCCGGATAATTTCAACTCCTCGTTGTGTTGTAACATGTTGAATGTGTATAGATGCATTGGCTAATTTGGCAAGTCGAATATTCCTCTCAATTCGTGTTTCTTCTGCCTCTCGAGGGATTCCGGGTATTCCTAAAAAAACCGAAGCATCACCTTCATTCATGGCACCCCCCTCACTTAGCGATTCATCCTCGCAATGAGCGAGATAGGGGAGACCTACCATTTTTGCATATTCCAGTACATGCCGTAATACGGATGATGATTCAATATCATTTCCATCGTCTGTTACTGCAACAGCTCCCGATTGAAATAAATCTGCCATTTCTGTTAATTCTTTTCCCTCTCTCCCTTTAGTGGCACATGCCGCAGGATAGATGTGAACTCCGTCCAAATCTTGTGCTCTTCGAACTACCAGTTCTACCATACCTGCATTATCAATAGGAGGGATTGTATTAGGCATTGTAACGACCGATGTTACTCCTCCATGGGCGGATGCTTTTGCGCCAGAAGCAATCGTTTCTTTGGATTCAAAACCGGGTTCACGGAAATGTACATGGATATCTACAAAGCCCGGCGAAACTATCATGCTTTCCACATCAAAATAAACATCTCCCTTTAAGTCTGCCCCTAATGCTGAAATGATTCCATTTTCAATACCAATATCGCATTTCCCTGAAAAACCCGAAGAGGGATCAATTACCCAACCGTTTTTTATGACTATCTTCATAATTTATACTCCATTTTGACTATGTTGACTATTGGCTAATAGATGCATAACTGCCATACGAACAGCAACTCCATGACTCACCTGTTGAAGAATGAGACTTCGCGGACTATCTGCTATTTCTGTAGCTAATTCGATATCACGATTAATAGGTCCTGGATGCATTACAATAGCATGTTCGGGTGCATAACGGATGGTGTCACGGTCGATTCGGTACAATCGGATATATTCCCGAAGGCTTGGAAATAATCCTTTCGTTTGTCGTTCCATCTGAATGCGTAAAGCGTAAATAATATCTGCATCCAGGAGAGCATCTTTTAAATGTGTGGTAATATGTACCCCCAATTTTTCAAAGGATTTTGGTAATAAGGTTTGAGGACCACAAAGTGTTACTTGGGCTCCCAATTTTAATAACGCCCAGATATTGCTTCTTGCCACACGACTGTGGGCTATATCCCCAATAATTGAAACTTTTGCTCCTTCCAGACCAATATGGATATCTTTTTTATAGCTTCTATAAAATTCTCTCATAGTAAAAACATCCAACAGACCCTGTGTTGGATGTTCATGTTGTCCGTCTCCTGCATTGATTACATGAGAAGGGTGGCTATCTGCCAACAATTTAGGCACACCCGAACATCGGTGTCGTATTACAAGAATATCTGTCTTCATTGCTTCTATGTTGTATAAAGTATCGTGAAGTGTTTCACCTTTTTTCTCACTGGATGTGGATGCAGAAATAGAAAGTGTGTCGGCACTTAACCTTTTTGCTGCTAAATCGAAAGACGCAAAAGTCCTTGTGCTGGGTTCATGAAACCAATGTACCACTACCCTTCCTTGTAATAGGGGCACCTTTTTTATCCCCGTGCTACGTGACATAACTTCAAGAAAAGGGGGAACCATATCCAATATGGCTACTATTTCTTCTTTCGATAAAAATTGTAGTCCTAAAAGGTCTTTATGTTTCCAAATTTTCAACGCAGGATAGTCTGCACTAAAAAACTGTTCTTTAGGTGGAACTTCTTTAAATGTTGTTTCTACCTTGCTTTTTTGTTCTTCGATAATAACCATATCTTTCCCGTCTATTTCTTTGAGTAAAACAGAAATCCATAAATTTTGGGGTATGGCTTCGAGTGTCGGTTTCCACCCACAATAAGAGGGCTGAATAGGAACTTCTCTCCCCCCACGGTCTATTAAGCATGCTAATAATAATTTTTTGGGTCTCCCATAATACATAATTTCATCCATTGCAGCCCTGATAGTTCTACCTGCTGCAAGGACATCGTCCACAAGGATAATTACCCTTTGATTAATATCGAATGAAAAATGGGTTGTCCCATGTGCCTGAACCGCACCTCGACCTATTCTTAAATCATCTCGGAAGAGTGTTGTTGATACGGCTCCTACAGGAGGTAAAATTTTACAAATCTTGAAAATTTCTTCGGCAATTCGTTTTGCTAATGGATACCCTCTACGCAATATCCCAATAAAAGCCAGTTCTTGAACATCGTTATCGTTAATAATGTGCTGAGCTAAATGATGAATTAAATCTTTCATTACTTCTTCATTGAATAGAATGGTCCCTGCTTTAATGTCTTCAGAATTGCTTGCCATGTATATGACCCTTTATTCTTAAAGTATATTTGATAAATTGTATCAATGAAAAATTCTTACTTCAAACTCAAAAATATCTCAAAAATTAATCTTCGGGCTTTTCTCCAGCGGGTGCCATTTTTACAATACGGGGATGGAACACTGCAAGAGAATAAACGAGGTCTTCTTGTTCTTGCATAACTTTATGTATATCTTTATACACAAGAGGGATTTCATCTACTCCTGCAGTAATAACATTTACCTTGCGTTCTTTGAGTAAATATTCTACTTTTTTCCATGATAGCGTCTTCTTTGCCTGGGACCTACTCATTAATCTTCCTGCTCCATGTGCAGCAGAACGCAAAGAAGATTCGTTTCCCAAGCCTTTGACTATAAATGCAGGACTTGCCATCGAACCGGGAATAATTCCTAATTGCCCTTTTTCTGCTGGTGTGGCTCCTTTGCGATGAACAATGACTTCTTTTCCATTATGGATTTCTTTCCACGCAAAATTGTGGTGATTCTCAATTGTCCAAATTATGGGAACCCCTAAATTTTTAGCAATATGTACATGAATACACTCATGATTTGCCTGAGCATATTTGCCCATTAATTGCATGGCTTCCCAATATTCCTGTCCCGCATATTCATCTAATGAAAGCCAGGCAAGATGTTGTAAATGAGAAGGTAAATTTCGTAGTTTTTGTCGTGCAATTTTACTGTAATACTCACATACTAATGATCCTGTTCCTCGACTTCCACTATGCGTTAATAAGGCAAGATAAGTCCCCCGAGGTATGGGCAATTCATTTGTAATGATTTCCAAAACTCCAAATTCAACAAAATGATTTCCACTGCCACTTGTACCTAATTGAGCCCATGCTTTATCTTTGTTTTCTTTCGTAACTGGAGAAATGTTCCAGTCCAAATCCATAACGGGATGATGACGACGATTTTTAAAAGTGGCTCCAATACCGAAACGGGTTTCCTGCTCGATTGCTTTCTTCAGTTTTTCTGGATTATCTTCAATAATTTCAGGAGGTAAATCAAGGACACTCATCTTTACTCGGCATGCGATATCAACTCCTACTGCGAAGGGTATAACAGCATTATCTGTTGCTAAAACCCCACCGATAGGCAATCCATATCCTACATGAGCGTCCGGCATCAGGGCTCCACGAACAGACACAGGTAATGAACAAGCATTTTGCATTTGTTGGATAGATTCCGGATCAATATCAGTTCCCCATATTTTATAGGGTGCTTTTGTAGGACGATTAATGTCTCTTTCCTCTTTTTGTTGAAGAGATAACGAGTTTTCTTGTCTACCCTCATAAACTTTTTTTGCTAATTCATTCCATAAACTGTCCTGTAAAAAAGCAGATGGATTCCGAATGACAACCCTTAGCATTCTCTTCGCTTCTTTTTTAGAAAAACCCTCACGGATTGCCTTATTAAAAACCTGGATAGCTATTTCTCTCAGTTCTTTCGATGTGTAACCAATCTGGATTAATTCTTTTTCTTTCATTTCACCTATTCAAGTATCAAAATTGTTCTCGGAGATATAGTTCCAGTAATTCTTTATGGGCAGTAAAAGCAAGAGGAGGAAGTTGGTCGCATTGAAAAAATTCTGCTTCTGAAACATCACTACCGGCGCAGATAGTTCCGTTCCATTTTTCGACGATAAAACCCAATACTAAGATAGTGCCACTCAATTTACTGGGTTGGGCGGATACTCCTAATAATCTCAATTGTTCGGCTACAATTCCGGTTTCTTCTAATAATTCTCTTGCAGCAGATTCCTCTGTCGTCTCGCCTAATTCCATATATCCTCCTGGGAGTGTCCATTGCCCGAAGGCGGGTTGAATAGCCCTCTTGGTTAATAAAAGGTCTTTTCCGGTATTTGTGACGAAACAACATGTAGCCGGAGTTGGATTGTGGTAATAATACTTCTGACAATTTTTACAATATGGACGCAGTTTTTCTCCATCGTTGTCTAAAATAAGGTTTTCACCACAGATGGCACAAAAACGCCATGGAAAAGGTTCAAAGAAATGTATGGGCATGTATCAGACCTTTTCTTTTGTTTTTTTATTTTTGTTTATATATTATATTTAATCTACAACGTTTTAGGGTATTGTTAATACTAAATGAAGGAATCTTCAAAAAATGCAGAAAGAGATTTTTTTACGATGTGTAATTTTATTTTTATTACTATATACAGCTTCTCCATTTGCCGATTCGTTGGATTGGAATGTGTTACAAAAAACAAATATTCCCTTAAAACCTTCGGAAATGATGAAAGAATATCTAAATACATTTGCAGTAACATATTTAAAATCGTTTGAGGAAAATCCCACCCGATTTCCTGAAAAGGAAAATTTAGAGACATACAAGAATGAAAGAAGAGAATTATATTGGTCATTGTTGGGAGGAAAACCGAATCCTACTCCACTTAATCCTGTAGTGGTCCGTAAAGGAACAAAATCCACATATAAATACGAAGTTTTATATTTCGAAAGCCAACCCCATTTTTATGTATCTACTGTGTTATTCTTACCTCTTTCACAACCCCCATATCCTTGTGTTCTTGTCCCCTGTGGGCATTCACAGGAAGCCAAAGGTTATGCTGAATATCAAAAATTATGTATCTTATTAGCCCAAAATGGGATAGCTTCGCTTATATATGACCCTCCCGGTCAGGGAGAAAGAATTACATTCTTAAAAGAAGATGGTAGTCCAGATGTATGGGGTACTGCAGAACATACGATTATGGGATTGGGCTGTATTTTGTTAGGTGAAAATTACGCTCTATACGAAATATGGGATGGTATACGAGCCATTGATTATCTTGAAACGCGTGCTGATATTCAAAAAGACAAAATTGGGTGTTCGGGGAACTCTGGAGGGGGAACACAAACCGCATATCTTATGGCATTGGAACCGCGAATTTATGCCTCTGCTCCTTCTTGTTATCTTACATCATGGGAACGATTATTAAATACTATTGGTCCTCAAGATGCGGAACAAAATATTTTTTCTCAAATCAAATATGGATACGACCATTCGGAATATATTTTTATGCATGCTCCGAATCCTGTATTGATATGCTCTGCTACGAAGGATTTTTTTGATATTACAGGAACATGGGCAACCTTTCGCACTGCGAAAAGATTTTATACGAAATTAGGGGTTAATAATATGATTGATTTAATTGAAGTAGATGCCCAGCATGGTTTGGGAAAGACACTGCGTGAAGAAATTGTAGAGAGAATGCTTCTATGGCTTTGTGGAGTGAACCGAAATGTTGATGAACAAATGAGTGATACTGAAATTTTAGGTAAGGAGGAATATCAAGTTTTTAGCAAAGGGAATGTAAGAGAAGTACTAAATTCAAAAACGATTATTGATATTAACCGTGAGAAGGAGAAACAATTAAAATCGATACGCAATACTAACTGGAATACGCTTACTTTAGAACAAAAAAAATCAAAAGTTAGGGAAATAATTAGTATTGATGAGTGGAGGAACATTCCGGAACCAAAAGTGGACGAATTAGAACCTATAGATGAGAAATCCATTCCGGAAGCAAAATCTATAATTCCTATTGTCATAAATCCTGAAGAAGGAATTTCACTGCCTGGCTATTTATTTGAAGCAAAACAGACGAGTTGGAGAATTGTAATTTATAGTCACCCCGATGGGAAAAACAAAGATATAGATTTGATAAGAAATTATTTAAAGAACAATATAAATGTTTGTGCAGTTGATATAAGGGGGACAGGGGAAACCGCTCCTGTTGCGAGTAAAAATGATATTACAAGAACAGTGGGTTCAGGCTGGGAAGATTATTTTCGTGCTTATCTCATTGGTAAGTCGTATGTAGGGATGAGGGTTTTTGATTATTTTTCTATAATTAAATACTTAAAAAAGAAATTTGGAGATAAAATAGACATATCCATACATACAGAGGGGATTCTCTCTGTTCCTGCTTTACATACAGCGTTTTTAATTTTGCCTGAAAAGATAGGATTAAATCTGAAAGGATTGGTTTCATGGAGTGATATAATAGAAAACCCTCGAATTCAAGGGCAAATAACCAATGCGGTACATGGGGTTTTAAAATGGTATGATATCCCTCAACTTGTGTCTGAACTTGATAAAGAAAAAGTAACAATTACAAAAGTAGAACCCTCAACCTTCTAAGAAGTAGATGTAGTAATGAGAAAAAGTGCCTTTTTTATATGTGTAGGAATCTTTATTTCTTTTTTTTCTCAGGCGGAGATGCTGGAAAACAATAAATGTAGAATGACCAATAGTAAGGATACAATCTCATTAGAACCGGATTTTGAAAACAGCCAATGGTTCTGGTTTATAAGCCTTGTAAATCCGTATCCCAAAATGGAAAGTGAAAAACCTGTTAAAGAACTTTTTGACCCCATTATGGGATTTTTTGCTCCTGACCAAAGACCTGTTAAGACGGTTAGTGATTTTAGAGACGACCATCTCATCTGGGCTCCTCATGCAGGAATTGGCTATCAGATTAATTCAAAATGGTCTATCACTGCACAAGGAGGCGGTGAAGGGGGAAAAATTCGAACGAAACAAACACATCCTTCTATCCTTTTCATGCCTTTACATACAGATTTTGAGATAAAACGAATGGCTTTTTATACGGGTGTAGGTGTTCATTTTTCTCCATGGGGTTCTCCTTATCATAAAGATTTTGAAAACTGGAAAGAACGACTAAAAGCAACACGACCTTATTTGTCTGCATCTACAACTTATACTTATGCTACTTATGACGCAAAAGTAAAGGTGAAATTTTTGCCCTTTTTACATCTTGTAGATTTAAATCTTTCGGATGACTGGCATACCGTTAGTTTCGATACAAATATTGGATTTGAAATACCACTAAATAAGAGAGACGAATTTGTCATTTCTTTTGGATATTCAAAATTTGCACGCTTACAGGAAGATTTCGATAGTTTTACTTTTACAGTAGAATATAAGCGATTTTTACAAAAGAAAAAATAAAATGAAAGGATTATCTCTATTTCTAATTCAGAAGAAGTTCAGCGATAACTTCATGTCCGGTGGGTTTCTTTAGTACAAAACCTAATTTGGTACATACCCTTAACATAGCTCTATTCTCAGGCAAAATAGTTCCATAGAGCCTTTTTACACCTTCCGCTCTGGAGATCTGTATTAATCTTCGTAACATCTCAGTTCCTAATCCATGTCCTTGATAAAGATCACTTATCATTAAAGCAAATTCTGCATCTTGTGTTCCATGAATTTTAACAATCCTGCCTACTCCTAAAATAGATTGTTCACCCGTAATCTTATTTTTTTCTATAGCGACAAGAGCAATACTACGGTCATAGTCCACAAAACAAATTTCCGTTAATCGCTCATGCTGTGTTCTAACATGTAGAGGCTGTAATTGAAAATAACGGAAATAAACGGTATTATCACTCAAAGTCTCATGAAAACGAATCATGAGATTTTCATCTTCAGGGCGGATAGGTCTTAAAAGTACTTCTGTTCCTTTTTGGGATGTCCAACTATAGGTATATTCATTGGGATAAGGACGAATCGCCAACTTGGGAAATACTTCCATGGGGGTTTCTAAAGGATAAAGTAAAATAGATGCGTTTAATGCAACAATCCGTTTTGGAGAAATAACAATCGGGTTGATTTCCATCCCCTGAATTAACCTTTGCTCACAAATCATGTAACTAATCTGGACCAATAAATATTCTAATTGTTCGATATTAAAACCTTTACAGATTTTCCCCCCTTTAAGTGCTTTATATATTTCTGTGTCCTCAATCATTCGGCGGGCTAATGTCGTATTCAATGGGGGAAGCCCAATAGCTCGGTCTTCAAAAATGGAGGACATCCTACCGCCAGACCCAAAGTATATATAAGGTCCGAATAAGGGGTCGACATTACTGCCGATGCATATTTCAATCCCATCTCGGGGGACTAACGGTTGAACTGCAATCCCGGGAAAAGCACACGCATCTTTTCCTTCTGTGACAAAATCAAGCAATGCACGGTATGCTTTACGAACCGCCTCTTCATCATGCAAATTTAATAAAATACCCCCGGGGTCTGCTGAAATTTTGCCTGATAATAAAACTCTACGAAGGACTACGGGATAACCAATGTTTTTAGCAATATGAACCGCTTCCGTTTCGTCGTGGGCTATATGGGTTTCGATAAGATTAATTCCATAAGCGGATAAGACATCCTTTGTTGCCGAAGGTGTTAACATTACCTGCCTTTGTCTTACCGCATACTCAATAGTATTTTTTGCTAATAATTTTTGAGCGAAATACTCACTGGTTTCTTCATGGGCACTAGGTGTTTCGTATAGGCCCCTTAATTGATATGAATAATGCCACATAGACTGAAATACTCTGGCGGCGATATCGGGATAGTCCAGAGTAGGAATCCCAGCGTTATTTAGCAACTGTTGACCCTCTTCTACTTTATATCCACCCATCCAGCTGGCAAGAATAGGTTTCTTTTGTGGATTTTTTACCTTTATTAATTCTTCGGCTGTTTCTAAAGGTTTTGTCATTACTTGAGGAGTTAGAATAACCAGTAAACCATCTGTCCCCTCATCTTTCAAAACGACCTCTGCAGATTGGGCATATCGTTTTGGATCTGCATTGGCGAGTAAATCCACAGGATTGTCGTGATTCCAATAAGTCGGTAGAATTTCATTAAGTTCGTTTATAGTTTTTGTATCGAGAGTTGCGATTGTCCCCCCCCCTGCTACAAGTGCATCCGTTGCAAGAATACTGGGGCCTGCCGCATTGCTAATAATAGCGAGGCGGTTGCCCTTTGGGCGAGGTTGTTTTCCCAGAACAGTAGCCATATCAAATAACTGCTGAATGTTATCAACACGAAGTACACCGCAACGCTTTAATGCAGCTGAAAATACTTCGTCACTGCATAACTCCCCACCTACATAATAAGGTGTATTTCGTGCTAATTTGGCTCCTAACTCAGTTCTTCCTCCTTTTAATAATATAATTGGCTTGTGTAGAGCAACCTCCCTTGCTGATGATAAAAATGAACGAACATCCCCTAACGCTTGCATATAAATTACAATACTTTTTGTATAGGGATCATCTCCTAAATAATAAATTAAATCAGCCCAATTTACATCAACCATTGTTCCAAAAGAAACAAACTTACTAAATCCTACCTTTACATGAAAACTCCAATCCAAAATAGCCGCTCCTACGGCACCGCTCTGTGTAATAAAACCGACAGTCCCTTTTTCTGCAATATGGGGAGCAAAAGCAGAATTTAATCCGATAATAGGGTTCATTATCCCCAAACTATTAGGTCCCACAACCCGTATTTTATTTGGATATATGATTTTTCGTATCTCTTCTTCTAATGCCTTTCCTGCTTCACCCGTTTCACTAAAACCCGCAGATATAATAATACATCCCTTTACAAAACATTCGATACATTCTTGAATTATATAAGGAACTGTTGGAGCAGGAGTTATGATTACTGCAAGGTCTATTTGCTCGGGAATAGATTTAATATTTGGATAGGCTAACATCCCAAGGACTTGATGACGATTAGGGTTTACCGCATAAACAGTTCCCCCAAATGGACTACTCATTAGGTTCCATAAAACGGTTCGCCCTACACTATCTACCTTGTCTGTTGCTCCAATAACTGCAACCGCTCGCGGCATAAAAAAAGCATCTAATGGGTGTCGCACCTCTTCTTCAGCAGTAATAATCTGTATTGCCATATTTTTTACCCTGTATTTAGAAAGATTATACATTATTCAGTATTAATAAAATAAATCAAGAAAATATATCAGTTTGAAATCAGGGTGAGATATGTTTTACATTAAAGAATTAAGAATCTGTAAGCATGGGCTTACAGAGAAATTTTAACCCTTATTGAGGGAGGTTATTCGTATGTCCCAAGTAGCCGAATTCTTCAATCAACTATCGTCCAAAGTTGACCCCGCCAAAATTAAAGGGATGAATGTAACTTATCAGTTCGTCATCACCGGGGATGATGGGGGAGAATGGGCAGTCGCCGTTGCTAATGAACAAATTTCTGTAACAGAGGGAAAGGCAGAAAAAGCCAATATCACATTGACAATTTCTGCTGGAGATTTCCTTGATTTAGTCGCTGGAAAATTGAACGGCCAGACTGCCTTCTTGACAGGCAAACTAAAGATTCAAGGTGATATGACCCTTGCATTAAAATTACAGTCTGTCTTTAATTTAGGTTAATTTTTTTAGGCAGGGAATACTTACCGTTAGGTATTCCCTGCAAAGTTTATGATGCTCTCTAAAAAAAGAAAAAGTATAATTTTTCCATCTCTATTTTTAATAATTTCCATATTTCTCTATAATTGTAGTAAATCAACACCTCCTCTATTTAAAGAACATACATACTCAATCAATAAAAATACGGTATATATCCAAATATTTCCTTCTAACTTAAACAATAACCAGAAAAAGGAAATATCTATTATTGTTTTTGTCAAGGAGGATGGAAATGTAGAAGAAATCAGGGATATGCTAAACAATTTTTATAATGAGGGATACAAACTTGTATTCTTAAAAGCGGATTGGGTATCTATTTTTCAGGAATACTCAGGTTCACCCTTAAGGGATGAGAATAGAAATTTAATTTGTGATATGTTAAAAGGTGAACTTAATCAAGAGAAAAAAATATTTTTTATAACAGGCGAATTAGGCTGTTTTTCACTTGGACATATAATCCAGTCTGATTGTCCTGATGGTTTAATTTTACTTTCTCCATACTGTAACTCGGATGATTTTCGAGAAAATAATAACCAGAACTCTCTTTATATTCCAACCTTTATCTCTGTGGGAGAAAATGACACAAAAGCATATAATTTTTCCTTACAGTTGTATCAAAAAAACCGCTCTTTTTGTGAAATGAGAACATACCCTACGGATGAAGAAAACTGGGCTTTATTAAATTCATCAACCCATATAAGGGAACAAATAAAATTGTGGATAGAAACAATAACTTCAAAGGCAAGTTGATTGATACTTTTGAGTAGAAATCTATATTTTCACATATATTCTTTCTTCTATTTTATTTCTTTTGGGATTTTATCTAATATATGTTGTTTTTCAACTGATATAAATCAATTTCAAACCTCATTTCTAATCCATCGAGGTGCTATTCTATTGAAAACAAATGAGGAGAAGCCTTCTTTTTATCTTTTAGATACAGGTGTTTCTATTCCTATAGTAAAAGATACAAGCGAACGAAGTAAACCAATAATAAAAGACTTTGACCATAGTATTTCTTTTTTGCCCAACTATCAGGGTAAAGCCATAGTATCAAATTTGACAGATATTTCAAAAAAGTTTGGAATTACTATTGATGGAATACTACCTATTTATTACCCGGGTTATGAAATATATCTCGATTTTGGAAAAGGAAAAATTGCCTGGCAGTTGCTCTCTCCACAGAGAAAGGTCAAGACAAAAAGCATTTTTTGTGAAAAAATATATTTTTCTCCAGAAAATACAAAGCCCAAAGTTGTTATTACTTTAAATGAGACAATTGCTGTTACTGGGAATATAGATTTTGTAAAAGGGGAATCTTTGATATTACCTATGAGTTTTGTTAATGAAAGAGGTTTACAAAAAGGTATATCTCGATTTGTTCATTTTCAAGATAGACGAATAGCGCAATACTTCCGATTGGATACATTAAAATTAGGAAACCAAAAATTTAATAATCTTCTTTCTCTTTCGGTTCCAGGAGAAAAAGAGATTTCTTTAGGGAGCTCTTTTTGGCGACAATTTGTAATCCGTATGAGTTATGAAGAAGCATCTATTTGTTTTTTGAAAATGAATTTTTCCAAAGAGCAAGAATGGATAGGAGTAGGAATAGTTCCTGATTATCTTGATGAATGGGGATGGGTTATTGGTGTTATCGAAGATTCTTCCGCTTGGGAAAATAATTTAAGAGGGGGAGAAACGCTTATAAAAATAAACGATTGGGAAGTGAAAAATCTAAATACGGACCAAATAATACATTTATTGAATTCACCAAGTGAAACTCAAATGAAGTGTGAGATTTTAGATTTATCAAAAAAACTAAGGTCTTTGAATTTAATCTCGAAAAAAATATTGTGATAGATTTTCCAATCTCATTTAAAACAACTGAGGTGCCGGTAGGGGGTGACCGGCACCTCTATAATTTTTAACTCTGAGTGTGTCAGAGTCAAAGAGGTAGCAGAGCTGCGGAGAAGCGGAAGAGAGGATTCCCGGCCGGGGTAAACCGGGATATCAGTTATTCCGGAGAGAGAGATATGCACTGCAGTGGTAATGGGAGGACAACCACTGGCAGCTATTTTTTATGTGCTTCGCTATGTGTTGGATTCAATTGGACCTTGATGTGTAGTAGTAGCATAGGGAACACATTCACAGCTCTGCTACCAACAATAATAGTATAGCATATATAGATATTAATTACAAATCACAACTATATATATAGATATCTGCATTTATATAATGCATACATTTTAAACTATTGATTTTTAAATATTTAAACACAACACAAGAAATCTATCAGAATTAAATAAAAAATTTGTGCAAAATTATTATTTAAAAATAAAAAAACATAAGTGCAAATAATTGTTATTTAAATAACAAATAACTTTGTATACAATAAGAGAAATCTTTCCTTTTATATTTAAAATTGTACTTTAAAATTTTTATAACATGAATAAAAATAGGACGGAGAGATATAAAATAATAATTAAGATATATGAATATTAAGATATATGAATAAAAACTTTCTTTAATGTTTGTGCAGATTTCCAACTGCCCTCTTATTAATTTTTTCTATCAAGGATGCGGTCGATACTTTATGGTAGTTTAGACGCCTCGTCTGAAAAAAGTTTAGGTAAGAAGTTTGCACTATCTTTCATTTAGGTGAGATGCCCATGATACATAAATCACAGAAATGAATGTCTGTGCTCCATAAATAAAACCTATGAATAAAAAAAAGTCACTACTTATTTAACATTGAGTTACATGTAAAAAAAATTGTAGATTGTAGAATCGTATCTATAAAGAAGAACTCCAAACAAGGTCTAATATCATAGTCCACAGTGGGAAATGAGGATAAAAAAATAAAAAAGGAATCAACTACGAAATAATTCAACGGGGGTATAAAACATTGAAATGTTGAATAAAAAAGATTTATTTTTGGGTTTTCAATTTTTATTAATTATACTTTTTTATTTTTTAAGGATTTTTTTATAGATTTGATAACGGTTAATAGAACTTTGAGGCGGGCGAAGAGCTTGTCATTTCCTTCTACAATTGTCCACGGGGCATATACAGTTGAAGTCCTATCTATCATATCGGATACTGCTTCTTCGTATTCATTCCATTTTGCTCTATTTCGCCAATCTTCGTCTGTAATTTTCCATTGTTTAAGTGGGTTAGATTGTCTTTCCTCAAATCTTTTTAATTGTTCTTCGGGTGATATATGTAGCCAGAATTTAATAATAATGGCACCCCATTTTGCCAATTGTAATTCAAACTCGTTTATTTCACTATATCCACGCATCCAGTCCTTAGGTTGAGCGAAACCTTCAATTCTTTCTACCAATACCCTTCCGTACCAGGAACGGTCGTATATAGTAAAGTGCCCTGCTTTAGGTAGTGCTCTCCAGAATCGCCAAAGATGATGATGTTTTTTTTCTTCTCCCTGCGGTGCCCCTATTGGAATTACTTCATAGCCTCGAGGGTCTAATTGACTTACTAATCTTTTTATGGCACCGCCTTTGCCTCCGGCATCCCATCCTTCAAAAATGATTACAACAGGTATTCTTTCCTTAAAGCAAATAGCCTGCAATCTTCGCAATTCTTTCTGTAGTTTGGGGAGTAACTCATTGTAATTCTCTCGGGAAACCGATTGGGAGAGATTTACATCTTTTAATGGTTCCGTTTCTCTGGGAGCCAATGTATATGTAGGAATATTAAGTCCATTCTTTAAAGTATTTTCCCACTTAGAAAGAAGAATATTTCCTGCTTCAGCAATACAATACCTTTCATCTGTTGCGGGAATAATATGCCAGGGGGCTATATCGGTATGGGTTTCTTTTAATATTACATTCATTACTTTATATAGTTCATCATAAGATTTAAGTAATTCCTTATTTTTTCCCTTGGCTCTCCATTCGAAAGCAGGGTCCTTTTCTAATTTCTCAAATCGTTTTTTTTGTTCTTTTTTTGATATATGTAAAAATAGTTTGATAAGAAGGTTACCATCTTCTATCAAATGTCTTTCAAATGTTAGAAGTTCTTCTAATTCCGAACGAATTTTATTTGAACCCCAACCCTCTTTTTGTGCTTCTAACACAATAGGCCAATACCAACTATGGTTAAAGAATGCTATATCTCCGTAACCCGGAAGTTTATTCCAGAAACGCCAAAGATAAGGGTGTAATTTTTCCTCTCTTGTAGGCTTTGTTATGTTATGGACCCAGTAACCTCTTGGGTCAAGATTTAATAACAAATGGTTTAATAAAGTTCCTTTTCCCGAGGTATCCCATCCTTCTATTAACACAATCGTAGGTATTCTTTTTTCTCGTAATTCCCTTTGAATTTGTCCTAATTTTAATTCCCATCCATGTGTTGTTTTTTTAAATTCTTCTTTTGAAAGGTGTAAATCCAGATTAATTTGATCTAACATAATTGCCTTCCTCTTAATTTTTCTAGTATTACTTTTAATATTTTATAATATCTGATGATAAGAAATTACCTTTTGAATCGGTTATACGAAATGTAAAACCCCAGAACCGTTTATTGTTTGTAATTTTCATAAGTATATTATACCTTCCCTTGTCAAAACATACAGGAACTACTGTTTTATCTGGAACTACAGATGATTCTCCAAAATATTCAAAAATCAAATTTTTTTTGTTATCTTTTATTAGCCAGACTTTAACAGCATCATTGTAACCAAATCGTATTTGGGCAGAGGCAGGTTGTAGAAATTCAATCGAACATAATGCATAAGCACATGTCTCTTCCTGAGTTCCTAAAATTTTGTTTAAGTCTAATGATAATTTACCATTCTCCACAGATACAGATTGCCATGTTACTGTGTTTAAGTCTATTTCGGGTGGGAATTCTTTTTCATGTGTTTCTTTGAAATTACTGGTACGGAAAGGTCCGGCAATATTCCATTTTGTTATCGGATGAAATAGTTCGCGAAAAGATACTTCTTCTCCCCATAAATATTTTTTTCCTAATTTCCAGAAGTAATCATACGAATATTTATAATTATTAAGAGGGGCGGTTTGAAAACGAGGACTATCATCAGGACCTACCGGGAAGAGAATATATGTAAATCCTGTTCCATTTGTCAGTAATTCAAAATTGCGATTTTTTAATAGGTCTATTTTCTCTTTGAAAGAGACATCAGAAACAGGTCCTTTTTGTTTCAATATATTAATGTAATTTTGTAGGGGCTCTTCACCTACAAACGATTCGGGTTGCCGACCTAATAATTGTTCGTAACAATTATGACTGTAAATCCAGTGATATTTTTTAGATGCAGATATATGAAGTGGATACAATTCTTTCAATTCAGTTGTCGTAAGTCCTGCTTTGTGTCCGCTATCATAATCATAACCAAAGGGCCATATACCTGGAGCGATAGAACACTTCTCTTTCCAATATTTTTTTGCTCGGGGAGATAAATAATTAAGGAATATTTGGTCTATTCCTGCAATATATGTTAAGACCTCATTTGGGTTTTTCATTCGGTATGTATGCTCAATACAATAGTGAAGTCCCCCGGGGGCATTTTTCTTTGCTAATTCTTCTACCCATGTCAGATGAACAATGAGGCCGAGATTAAGACCTTGCTCTGGGAAAGTTAAAAATACCATATTTGGAAAAACATTATATAGAGTGTTGATTAAATCAGCACTTCTTTGACGAACTTTGTTAACGAGGTCTCTTCGAGTATAAGTATCATATTTATACCCTTCCCAGAGGAAGTTATATTGTTCGCCAATATATTCAATATCAATAGCAAAACCCGTGCAACCTGTTTCTTTTGCAAAAATTCCAAATTGTCGGAAATTATGCAACACATTTTCCCATTGCAAGTCGTCAAACCAATCTAAATGGTGATCAAATGAAATTTTTAAAAAAGTTTCAGAACCGATCTTTTTACATATGTCATTGGCTTCCACTGCTTTTTTAAAGTTATCGTCTTCCTTTCCAATTGTCCATGGCTTTTTATCATTTGCCCAGATATTATCACTCCATTCCCGAGCGATGAAGTCAATAAAGAAGGCATTAACTCCAATCTCTTTCCATTGTTCAGCATCTTTAATAATTTGGTCAGGTGAAGCTGAGAAAAGTATTGTTTTGGGCAGAGGTGATGAAATAAGTTCATTATTAGGTGTGGAAAATGAAAAATTTTGAATAACGATTAAAAAAAGAAGGCAAGAGATATCCATATAATACTCCATAATTTTTAATATATTTTACTATTTTGAAGGGAACTAAGAAAAATTTAAAACATAAATATATTTTCTAATTAAATATAAATCAACATAAAAATCCATCTTTTTGAACAAATCCAATTCAATAAATTATAATTATAAAGTTATACAATTATGTATTTTTTATATATAATTAATAAATGAAAATTTTGATATTAAGGATATAAAATTACAGTAATGAAAGAAAAAAGTGATAGGGCTATTGAAGAGTTAAAGCTTCTTCTTGAAATAAGTGAATTATTAGACCGTAGTTATGACCTCCGAGATGAATTATATCCTGTTTTACGGGCAATATCTAATCATACCGGGATGTTACGGGGAACGATAACATTACTTGATAAAGATAGGGGCGAGTTAAGGATAGAGGCTGCTTACGGACTCTCAGGGGAGGAATTAGAGAGGGGAGTTTATAAAGTGGGGGAAGGGATTATCGGAAAAGTTGCCCAGATGGGAAGACCTATGATTATACCTAAAATTTCGGCAGAGCCTATGTTCTTAAACAAAACAGGTTCACGGAAGAATTTACAAAAAGAAGAGATTTCGTATATTTGTGTACCCATAAAAATAGAGAATTTAGTTTTAGGTACACTGAGTGCGGATAGAATTTATTCTGATGAAGTTTCTTTAGATGAAGATTTGCGGGTGCTTATTATTATTGCTTCTATGATTGCTCGTGCGGTTCGATTACGATTGCGAAATGAGCAAGAAAGAAAAGCATTGCTTCAAGAGAATGCAAGGTTGCAGGAAGAGTTAAAGAAGAGATTTCATCCTTCGAATATGATTGGTAGTTCTGGGGCAATGCAAAAAGTATATGATTTAATACAACAAGTATCCATGACAGAAGCAACGGTGCTTGTTCGTGGTGAGAGTGGAACAGGTAAAGAATTGGTTGCCCACGCAATTCACTTTAATAGCCATCGTGCTTCAGGCCCTTTCATTAAAGTAAACTGTGCTGCATTACCGGAATCCGTTGTTGAAAGTGAATTATTTGGTCATGAGAAGGGAGCATTCACAGGGGCATATCAACAAAGAAAGGGACGATTTGAAATGGCTCATGGTGGGACTATCTTTTTGGATGAAATCGGAGATATGTCTCTTTCAACACAGGCTAAATTACTTCGTGTCTTGCAAGACAAAACCTTTGAAAGAGTAGGAGGAAGTGAGTCCATTCGTGTTAATGTCCGTGTAATTACTGCGACCAATCGTGATTTGGAAAAGTTAGTCAAAGAAGGAAAATTTCGGGAAGATTTATATTATCGTTTAAATGTGTTTCCTATATTTATTCCTCCATTACGGGAAAGAAAAACAGATATTTTGGAGTTAGCCAATTATTTCATTGAAAAATACAGTCGTGAAAATAATAAGTATGTTAGGCGAATATCTACACCCGCTATTGATATGTTGATGAGTTATCACTGGCCCGGAAATATTCGCGAACTGGAGAATATTATCGAGCGTGCAGTTATTTTAACCACAGATGATGTTATTCATGGACATTATTTACCTCCTACCTTACAAACCGCTGAGGCTTCAAACACAATAATGAAGGGAAAGTTGGAAGAGACATTAGAACGCGTAGAAAAAGAAATGATTATTGAAGCGTTAAAAAATGCTCGAGGAAACAAAGCAAAAGCGGCAAGGGAATTGGGTATTACAGAGCGTATTATGGGTTTACGAGTGCAAAAACTTGGAATTGATCCGAAGAATTATAAAACACAAAAGACAAATCGTTCTTTGAAAATGCAATAACAAATGGGGAATGTATTATGAGTGAATTTAGAGGAACAACAATTATTGCAGTTCGTCGTAATGGAACTGTTGCTATTGCCGGAGATGGACAAGTAACCCTGGGTGATACTATCGTCAAAGGAACAGCAACAAAGATAAGAAGACTGTATGAAGGGAAAGTACTTGCTGGTTTCGCAGGTTCCGTTTCAGATGCGTTCGCTTTGTTTGAAAGATTTGAGGGCAAGTTAGAAGAGTTCCGAGGAAATCTTACTCGTTCTGCAGTAGAGCTGGGTAAGTTATGGAGAACAGATAAATATTTAAGACAACTTAATGCAATGTTAATTGTATGTAGTAAAGAAGAAATATTGTTAGTATCCGGGACAGGAGAAATTATAGAACCGGATGATGATATTCTGGCGATTGGCTCTGGAGGAGGTTTTGCTTTAACAGCGGCACGAGCCCTTATGAAATATACAAATTTATCTGCGGAAGAAATAGCAAAAGAATCTCTTAAACTTGCTTCTCAAGTTTGTATATATACAAATGAGAATATAAAAGTTGAAGTACTATAAATTATTTTTTCTGAAAAAATTTTTTTTGTTATATAAAATATTAGAGAATAATGTGTATAAAACCCTCATAAATTGAGGCTGAAAATAATATTTAAAAAAATGTAGAAAAAAATTTGCGTTTTAAATATATTTTTGTTCATTATCAAAATAATTATAGTTGAATAGTGAATAAGAGGAAAGAACAATGACCTGTAGTCATTGAGAAAATTTTCCTCTTAAAATAAAACAACAGGAGATAAACTATGGCCGCTGCAAAGAAACCGGCTGCAAAGAAACCGGCTGCAAAGAAACCGGCTGCAAAAAAACCGGCTGCAAAAAAACCGGCTGCAAAAAAACCGGCTGCAAAAAAACCGGCTGCAAAAAAAGCTCCGGCGAAGAAAAGTAGTTAACAAAATGTGATGTATACAACATCACAAGGTAGTTTCTCTACTGGCCTACAATTAATACATAATTGTAGGCCATATTTGTTTTATTGTGAGGCTCGAAGTTTTTATGTTTGACAGACAAGAAAAAAAAGTGCTATTGACATGTCTAATAAATGCAATACACAATTCAAATGCTCCGGGTGCTGTTGCTTTTTTAGGTAGAAATGATGAAATTCTATTTTTTGATGCAGTTGGGAAAAGTAGTGTAATCCCTTTGGAAGAAGAGATGGGTAAAGATACTATTTTTGACCTTGCCTCCTTAACAAAAGTAATAGCCACAACAACTGCTATTTTAATTCTATATCAAAAAGGAAAATTAAACTTAGACGACTCAGTCTATAGATATATAAATGTTCCAATTTTTAAGAAAATTACATTAAAACATTTATTAACACATAGTTCAGGTTTAATTGGGTATGAAGAGTGGTATAAAGAAATTTTTTCATTGGAAGATATTTTAATAAAGCTTTCAAAAACTAAGTTGTTGTTTGAGCCCGGGACAAGACATTTATACTCTGATTTTGGATTTATGCTTCTTGCTCACATTGTGGAATTAATATCAGGAGAGCGTTTTGACCAATTCTGCCAGAAAAATATCTTTTCAAAATTAAATATGAATACTACTTTTTTCAATGTCCCCGAAGAATATAAAAATAAATGTGCTCCAACGGAAAAATGTGAGTGGCGAAAAAGAATTATTCGAGGTGAAGTCCATGATGAGCATGCATACGCTATAGGAGGAATTGCAGGACATGCAGGATTATTTTCAACAGCAGAAGATTTATCGCGTTTTTTTCGAGGAATGTTAAGAGCATATATCCTTGAGAAAAATGTAATTGAAGAAATGGCTACATGTAAAACCATTCCAGACTATCCCTGGCAAGTATTAGGATGGAAAACCGACCCTTTTTGGGAAAGTATTGAAGGACAACTTCCGTTTCGTTCTGCATTAGGACATACAGGTTTTACAGGAACCTGTCTTTGGTGGGATAGAGTGTCAGGATATTATGCTATCTTATTGAGTAATTCATGTCATCCTAGTAGAAAAACAAGAGACAACCGGAAACTACGGATGACTTTTTATAATTCTGTATCTATACTTATATCACCTGAAAAGATAAATGTTCATTATGGTTTGGATGTTCTAATAAAAAATGATTTCAAGCCAATAAAAAAAGCCTCTATTGCTTTATTTACAAATTCATCTGCAAGAAATATTACAGGGAAAACCGCATTAGATATAATTTCTTCTACCGAAAATATAAAGTTAAAATACATCTTTTCTGCGGAACATGGATTGCAGTTAAGTGAGGAAGCAGGAAAATCGGATAAACAAAAAAATTGGAATAATATTCAGATACTTGATATATATGACAGGGAAGCAACGATAGATTGGCAAAGAGTGTTGGAACAGGTAGATTGGGTTGTGGTAGATATTCAGGATATTGGGAGCCGATATTACACCTATATTTATTCCTTATTTCAATTAATGAAAATATGTACCCAATATAACAGAAAAGTAATGATTCTCGACCGTCCCAATCCATTAGGAGGTGACATTGTAGAGGGAATCTTACCCGATGAAGGATTTATAAGAGAAGTGTGTTGGGGATATGTGCCCATTCGGCATGGACTCACTATAGGTGAGTCTGCATTATACTTAAAAAATACAAGTTCCGAGTTGAAATCGTTAGAACTATCCATAATTAAAATGGATGGATGGTTTTATGATTTACAATTTCCAAAACTCGATTTACAGTGGTTTCCTCCTTCTCCTAATATTCCTACTTTTGACTCTGCATTTTGTTATGTAGGGACATGCTTATTTGAAGGAACAAATATGAGTGAGGGTAGAGGGACGCCACATCCATTTCAGACAATAGGTGCTCCGTGGTGCAACCCGGAGTTGATAGTATCGAATCTTCCTCTGGATTTATTGGAAGGTTTTGAAATAAAGCCATGTGAATTTATGCCTGTTCCTATTGAGGGTAGAGCGACTATACCAAAATATATGAATGAATTATGTAAAGGTTTTCAAATCACGGTAAAAAATTACTATACGGCTAAGCCTTTCAAATTAACTTTAGAATTATTGCGATTAATGAAAATGTATCATTCAGAATATTTCGCCTTTAATAATCATTTTGATCGTCTTGCTGGAACTACTACTCTTAGGAAGATGATAGAGAAAAAAGATTCGGATGATATTAAAAATATGGAGAGTGAGGTGCAAAAATATCTTATGGCTCGTCCCTATTTATATCCGAAATTTAAAGAAGAAAGAAGGAAAATGTTTGAAAGTGTATAAATCTTTCCGAAGAGAATGAATGGGTATAAAAGATTAGATTATGTTCAGTAAAGCATCTAACATTCGGTCTGTAACTGTGATAATTCGTGTAGATGCTTCAAAAGCCCTTTGAAATAGAATGAGATTAGTTACTTCCTCATCGAGGTTCACGCCGGATACTTCCTGTCTACGACGATTAAAGTCATTTATAAATGAACGCTCCATTTCCAAGACATCTAAATTGGCTCTTGCATTAATCCCAATTTCTACAATCATGGATTGATAGTATTCATCCGCGGTTTGTGTGCTATCTGAGAGGATGCGTTGACTTCTTAAATTAGCCATTGCTAAACTGGCAGTATTATCCCCTGTTTCACGTATATTTGTACTATAGCCAGAACTAATAAGTCTTGGATTGTTTATTAAATCTCGGTTTACAGAAAGGGTGCTTGCGGTATATCCCGTGAAGAAAGGATTCATTCCAATGGCAACAAGAACACCGGATGTATCATTCGCAAAACGAAAAGAATAACCACTCGAAGGTGTTACTGTTAAATAACCATCGGCATCAACAGATGCTGAAAAGTAAGGGTTTGAATCAATCTGATTAGCAATATCTGTTAATGAAGTAGAAGAATTATTTATTGTTACATTGAGTGTATTTATAAGATTCCCCAAATTATCATACGTAAGCAACTGAAAAGAGCCGTTATTAATAGAATAAGGGAGTTCATTATCGGCTAATGGTATAGTCACATCTGATACAGAAATTGTAGATTGAATTGTATTTCCGTATAATTCTAATCCTCTTCCCTGGCTATGGATTTTATTAATAGACCCTGCTACAACGCGGGCAATTTCATTTAGTTCTTCTTTTATTCTTCTTAATTCTGTATCACGGATAGAGATGAGACCAGCGAGAGTTCCATCGGCTATTATGGCTTGTTCCTGATTGTCTGAGAAAACTACGGAAAGAAAATCGGGTCGTGTGGGGTCAATAGAGGGATTCACCACAGTGCTAAGTGTTCGATATTTATTTCCACCTATAATTTGGACGCCTCCTAAAAGAACTTCTACTTGTCCATCATCTCGTTCCCTTGTTGTTATGGCAACAATTTTGGAAAGTTGGTCAATAAGTAGATCTCTGTTGTCTCTTAAATCATTTGCAGATTTCCCTGTTATTTCTGTGTCTCGAATTGTTTTGTTAAATTCTGCAATTCGTGTGATAAGAGAATTGATTTCAGGAATAGTATTTCTTATCTCTTCATTTGTATTGCTTTCTAATAAATAAATTTGTTTTGCAATTTCATTTAATGATTGAGCAAGAGCCTCCCCCTCTTGAACTAAAGCAACTCGAACAGGAGTTTCTTCTACATTATTGGCAAAATCTTGGAGTGCGTCAAAAAATCTTGATAAATGCGCACTAAATCCGGTATCTCCAGGTTCCTGGAAAATATCTTGGATTCGCACAAAGTAATTTGCAATGGTCTCTGTTCTCCCAAGTGCAGGATTTTGTTCTCGAAAAATCTGGTCTAAAAATGTCTCACGGATTCTTCGTATATCTGAAATAGCAGGACCGCGACCAATAGCTCCGTAAGGTCTGTAGTTAGGTAATCGGGTTGTAACTTCTACTCGTTGTCGGGAATAACCTTCCGTATTTACATTTGCAATGTTATGCCCTGTAACATCTAATTGGACTTGAGATACCAACATGCCGGCACGGGCTATGTCCAATGCACTAAATAATGTTCCCACAAATTTCTCCTTATTGAAAACAAATAACGAAATATTTGGTTATAAAATAGCAATTCTTATACCAATTATCGGCATAAAAATAAATAACTTAATTACTATAAGTTGCATCATAATTAAAAGATAAAGAGGATAAAGAGAGGAACATTTTTTCCTAATACTGGAAAAAATGACCCACTATGTAAAATGTTTTAGATTAATTATTTGAAGAATATCCCCCTATAAATTTATTATCTATCTATTGATTTGGTAAGAAAGGAAATGTTTTTATGAATATTCAGGATTTATTTGACCTTGTTATACAGGAGAAAGCATCGGACCTTATTATAAGTGCTGGGGCACCACCTATATTGAGAGTAAATGGACAGTTATATCGAACGAGAACGGATACGCTTACGCCAGAAGCCACAGAAAAGATGATTTTTAGTTTTCTTACAAAAGAACAAAAAGAACAATTTAAACAAGAAAAAGAATTAGACTTTTCTTTGGCTGTGGGCAGAAAACATAGATTTCGTGTGAATGTATATTACCAGAGACAGTGTGTAACGGCTGCGTTAAGACCTATACCTGAAAAGATACCCTCTTTGAGTGAATTGGGTTTGCCTGAAAGTATTAAAGAATTAGCTTTTGCTCGACAGGGATTGGTCTTAGTCACAGGTCCTACGGGTAGTGGAAAAACGACCACGCTTGCATCACTCATTGATATTATTAACAATCAACGGGCATGTCATATTATAACTATTGAAGATCCTATAGAATATGTACACAATCATAAGAAAAGTATTGTTGACCAGCGAGAGATAGGTGGAGATACGCTTAGTTTTGTTCGTGCTTTGAAATATGTGTTGAGACAAGCCCCGGATGTGATTCTCATTGGTGAGATGAGAGATCTCGAAACGATTCAGTCTGCACTTACTGCATCCGAAACAGGACATCTTGTTTTTGCGACTTTACATACGAACGATGCTATTCAAACGATTGATCGTATTATTGATGTTTTCCCTGCAGGGCAACAACAACAAATTCGTTTCCAATTATCTATGGTGTTATTGGCAGTTATTTCTCAGCGACTTTTACCGAGAAAAGATGGAGAAGGTCGTGTTTTAACATACGAAATATTGCGATCCAATAATGCTATTTCCAATCTCATTCGAGAAGGGAAGAATTATCAAATATACAGTGTGTTGGAAACAAACTTTAAGGAGGGGATGGTAACATTTGACAGATGTTTAAAAGAATTATATTTGCAAGGATTAATTTCCTATGAGGACGCAATTGCAAATATGAAGAATCCATCCGAGTTAAAAGAAGCTACATCATAAGATTTATTTATAGGTGTTTTTATGTAGTTCATGTAGGATTTCTGCGATAAGGGCGGTCCAGCCTGTTTGGTGACTGGCTCCAATTCCCTCTCCCGTGTCTCCATTAAAATATTCAAAAAAGAGAAAATAGTTATTCCATAATGGGTCATCTTTTAAACTCGAGAAAGAACTTAAAGAAGGAATTTCTCCATGGGAATTGGGTAAAAATAAACTTTGAATACGCTGTCTTATTTCTTTTGCTATTTCATCGAAAGTAAGGTCTTTCTTAAGTCCGCAAATTGTAATCTTTGTATCACCATATACTGTTCCCAATTTATCCATACTATCTAAAAATAAATAGTTTAAGGGAAACCAGATAGGACCAAACCAGTTAGTATTTCCACCAAACATTTTCGATTCTAATTCTCCAGGACAATATTTTATTTCTATGTGCTGTCTTGATGTGTGAATATGGATAGGCTTTTCACGATGGTATCGAGATAAGGAACGGAGACCAAAAGGAGATAGAAATTCGGATTCATCTAATGCATAATTTAATAAATCATTTCTTTGTTGTTCGGTGATGCAAGATAAAAATATGTATTTTTCTCCTGTATTGGTATCAGTATATCTTTTGTAAAAATCATTTGGAATGGATTTTGACTGAATAAGTCTTTCCAGTTCTAATAAAAGTTCTGGTAGTGCATATACGGGTAGGCGAACTATTCCGAAAAGTGGAATCAGTCCGGAGAAAGAACGAATTGGATATTGTGTTTTTTCCCCTTCAACACTTAAAATAGGATAGAAGAAAGAATCTTTTTCATGCCAGAAAGAAGGGAAATCATTACTTTGGAGAATTTCTATTGATTTTACAAAGTGATGTACAAGACGAATGGCAATTTTCTCAAAATAGGGAAACATTATAGAAATCTTGCATGCTAATTCAAGGAGATTCCCGACAAAGAAAGGTGTCCAAAAGATAGCAATAGATTCCTCGTTGTTTGCTGAGTTATCAGATACTTTCTCTAAAATTGAAAAATTATCTAACCCAATCAATCCTTTGTTAAGTAATGTTTTCCCCTCTTTGTCTTTTAAATTTGTCCACCATGTCAGATTTGTATAAAGACTACAAAAAGTTTCGATTAAGAACAAAGAGTAAAGCTCTTCTTTAGGGACATCTAACTTTATTTCTTCCATTTTTTGAAGAATCTTATTTACGCCCCATGCCATTACAGGAGGATTAATGGCAGAAAAGTCCCATTCGGAGGAAGGGATTTGCCCGGTGGGACTTTGATATTTTGGTGAAAGAAAAGTATTTAATTGTTTTATAGTAAAAATAGGGTCAATACGAAACATAGACAAGATAATAAAAGGAATGTCCCATGAAGCAAACCAAGGATATTCCCATTTATCGGGAATGGATAAAATATCATCTGCATTCAAGTGTTTCCAATTTTCAAAACTTTTATGTGATGTCAAATTGCTCAAATGATGTGAGACATTTAACCAATCTCTCACCGATAATCCATAATGAATTTTTGACCATAACAATCCTGCATAGGCTTGTCTCATCATATTTTTTTCAGAAGGAGTAGTATCTTTGGGAAGAATTTCATTGTAAAATTCATCCGCTTCTTTCTTCCGTTGTTCGATAAGTATGTCGCAAGTTTCACCTGTAGGCTCCGGAGGAATTTCAGAAATAGCGGAAAATCTTAATTGGAGAGAAACTTTAGATTGAGGTTTAATTTGAAAGGAATACCATATTCCAACACGAGTTCCTTTATTTTCTTTAGAGATATATTCTGGGTTGTTATAAATAATTCTCTGTGTAAAAGCATCACGAGAGTATTTTGGGGAATCTCGTTTATCATACGAACCTACAATGTGAGCTTCATTTTCTGTAAAAAGTAATGTGGGGATTACCTTACCGTCTCCTTCACCCGTTTCTAAGCGGTATTCACCTAATTTTCCATCTGCGAAAACGATGTGATTTGTTCCTGCTCCATAAATTTGAGGTTTTCTCTCTATTTGTCCAATTAGGGATGCCCATTGCCATGTATTACGAAACCAGAATTGAGGGATAATATGTAATGGTTTTATTTCATGGCTTCTATTCCACGCGGTTATTCGTATTGCAATATCTTTCGGGCTTCCTTTTGCAAATTCCACTTCTATATCGAAAAATCGAGAATTATCTAAAACCCCTGTATCCAAAAGATCGAATTCGGGGTCAAAACAGCTACGGGATTTATTTTCGACGAGTAATTTTTCATAAGGAAAGATATCACATGGGTAGCGATACAGTGCTTTTGCATAAGCATAACTGGGCACAGCATCCAAATAGTAGTAATATTCTTTAACATCTTCTGCGTGGTTCCCTTCAAGAGCATTTAATCCGTAGAATCTTTCCTTCAAGAAAGGATCCGAACCATTCCAGAAACTGAGCGCAAAACATAACTTTCCCTTACTATCACACCAACCAAATATTCCATCATCTCCACATAAATAATTATGTGTTTTGGCCGTTTCAAATGTGGTATATTCCCATGCCTTTTCAGGCGGGGCAAAACATTCACGAACGGTCCCCCATTGGCGTTCCGGCAAATAGGGTCCCCATTCCTGCCAGGGTTTATTATCTCTAAACATTTCCCTAAGTCTGTTTTTTTCTAAACCCATATATTTTCCTTAAATATAATGGTGATAAAATAATGGCAGTTTTATTATACTAAAATACAAAACAAATACGAAGTAAAAATTTGACTTTATCCATATCATTAGGACAGAAAGTAAAACAAAAATATGACAAAAAGGTGTATACACTTTAAAGTTTTGGGAGGGGGTGGAGAAATAGGAGCTAACTGTTATGAAATTTCTTATGCTCAAGAACACCTCTTATTAGATTGTGGAATTCACCCTAAGAAAGAAGGCTTTGATTCATTACCTTCTTTTGATTTGATGGAATCATTTCCTGATGCTGTTTTAGTTACACATGGTCATGTGGACCACTGTGGTGCCCTGCCTTATTTGACCCAATTATTCCCTCATTTTAAGGTGCACGCCACTTTACCTACCCTGCGAGTTATGGAACGGATGTTGCACAATAGTGTTGTGGTTATGAATACATTGAGGAAAGAGCGAAATATTTTTGATTATCCTTTATACCAGCATGAAGATGTGGAAAATTTGATGGATATTACACGAGCACATCTTTACAACAATTATTTTGATATTAGTAATAAAAGTATGTTTAGAGCCCTCTTCAATCCAGCAGGTCATGTTTTAGGAAGTGGAAGTATTTTATTAGAATTAGACGATTATAAAATACTGTATACCGGGGATATTAGTGCGAGTAATCAGGAGTTATTAGGTCCCTATCAACCTTTTAATTGGTTAGATGAAGTGGATACGATGATTATAGAAAGTACTCAGGGGGCTATGGATGAGAATAAAGTCAATTCGTATGAAGATGAATCTTTACGGCTTGCTGAATCTATTAATTATGTTTTGGAACAAGAAGGAGTCGTTTTAATCCCCACCTTTGCATTGGGACGCACACAAGAAATAGCCAATGTACTTGCACGCTTACAAGAGGAAGGTATCTTATTAAAAGTCCCTATTTATATCTCAGGTTTGGGTAGAGCCATTTATGATATTTATGAACAATTTCGAGAATATCTTGATGAAAAAAGTCAATTAAGACCACTCAATCGCTTTCGGAAATTAGGGAATATATGGCAACCAGAAATAATGAAACAATTACTTTCTGTCCCTGGAATTATTATTGCAACTTCGGGAATGATGATAGAAAATACCCCTTCCGCTTTAATAGCCCAAGAAATGGTACAAACAAAACATCATGGTATCTTTTTTGTAGGTTATGTAGATCCCGACACATTAGGATACAAACTATTGACCTCTAAGACGGGAGATGAATTACAGTTTCAATTAGATGCACAACCCGTAAAAATTAAGCATAAAAATATAGGAAGGTTCCACTTCAGTGGACATGCATATCGAACTGCTCTCTTAAAGTTAATTAAGGAACTAAATCCAAAAAATGTGATTCTTGTTCATGGAGATCCGCCTGCTCTTGATTGGATGCGAGAAAATGTTAATTCCAGAGCAAATTGTTTCATCCCACCAAATGGTGAAAAACTTACTTTCGAAATATAGAAATGAGTAAAAAAATAAAAAGAGTCAAACAAAAAATAATTTCCTTTATTGCAATATTACTACTTAACTTAATTAGGAAAATACCTCTTTATCTATCTCGTAAAATGGCTATTCTTTTTGCCTTTTTGTGTTATTATTTTTATCCAAGGATCAGAAAAGATGGATATAAACATATCGAATATGCTTTTGGTGAAAAATTAACTAAGGATAAGAAAAAAAGGGTATTATGGAATGCTACGAAAAATATGTTCCTTGTAGCATTTGAATTTCCACATCTTCCCACTTTGGCAGAAAATAAATATGAAGGTGTTGCTTCATATAAAGGTATTGAGTATATAGAAGAATATCGAAAAAACAAACAAGGAGCATTATTTATCAGTGCCCATTTAGGCAATTGGGAAATGATGGCCTCATTAATGTGTAGTCACGGTTATCCTGTTGCAGAGATTATTCGTGAGTTTGATGACCCCAAGTTGAACCAATATATCGATAATATTCGCACAAGAGCCAAAATAAAAACAATTCCCAAAGACCATTCTGCGAATGAAATTGTTCAATTGCTAAAAGAAGGTTGGTTTGTGGGAATACTCATAGATCAATCTCCACGAAATAATGGAGCCCCTGTGGAATTTTTTGGCAAACCCTGCTGGGCAACCATTGGACCTGCCTTTTTATATGCTCGCACTAAAGTTCCAGTTCATCCTGTGGCAATGGTAAGAAAAGATGATGGGACATTTCTTCTTGAGATATTCCCTTCTCTTTCTTTGGTAAGTACAGGAAATCTGCAAGAAGATATATTAAAAAATACTCAGATTTGTCAGAATGTAATAGAAGATATAATTCGCAAACATCCCGACCAATGGCTCTGGGTCCATCGCCGATGGAAAGAAAGAAAAAAATTAGAAGAGTATTGGGAAAAAAGAATAGAAAAGAAAAAATAGGATAAAGATAAATTGGAAAAATTTTTATAGTATTTTCCTATAATATATAAAATTAAATAAAAATAAATCATAAAACATTATAAAAAAGCGAAAGGAAAGTAGATGCGAGGGCTATTTCTTGTACAAGTAGTTTTTTCCTTTGCTGTAATTATATTTTCTTCTTCTCTATATTCAGAAACTTATATTGATGATGATTGGGAAGTACTTAGTCCTAATTGGACAGATGGCATTATAACTTCAGTTATAAAAGATTCTAATTATTTATATTGTGGAGGTGCTTTTACAAATATTAATGGAGTAAGTGCCAATCGAGTAGCTCGATGGGATGGAACTCAATGGCAAGCAATGGGACAAGGATTTAATGGTCCTGTAGAAAAATTATGTATAAATCAAAATGGAGTACTTTTCGCTTGTGGTTCATTTACTTATTCCGGAGGTAATCAAAGAAATCGAATTGCCCAGTGGAGTGGAAGTAATTGGAGTGCCATGGGGGCAGGATTTAATGATGGGGTGTATACGATGAGTATATCCGGCGACAATGTGTTGTATGTGGGCGGGAAATTTACCCAATCGGGTAGCACACCTATAAATCGTATCGCATACTGGAATGGCTCAACCTGGATAGAGCCAAATTTAGGTATAGGAAGTACAGGTGACTATGTGAGTGCAATGGTTGCAGATAGTAACGGAAATATTTACGCCGGCGGAAAATTTAGTTCAGCCGGTTCTGTGTATGCTAATAACATAGCGAAATGGGACGGCACAAATTGGTCTTCTTTAGGAACGGGTGTAAATAGCGATGTATACGCACTTGCTATCACTCCGGATGGCAAATTATATGTGGGTGGCGATTTTAATCTTGCTGGGGGTATAAATGTTAACAAAATTGCTGTCTGGGATGGTTATTCCTGGAGTGCATTAGATTTGGGGGTAAATGGCAGAGTAAATGTTATTCTCCCCGTGACAGTGGATTCAATTTTCATGGGAGGAATATTCAATTATACAGGAAATGGGATAGGACCAAATCATTTGGCTTGGTGGTATCAAGGGAGTTGGAAGTCAATTACAAATGGAATTACAGGAATGAGTGAACAAGTAAAGACATTATTTCTTGATATTAATGGCAATTTATATGTTGGGGGTAGTTTTTATACTGCGGGTGGAAAGTTAAGTTACAATATTGCAAAATTAAAAAAACCACCTGTTTTTACTGTAACTTATACCGCAGATACAGGAGGAAGTATTTCTGGGGAGACTACCCAGAATATAATGAGAGGAAATAATGGAACAGAAGTTATTGCAGTTCCGAATAGTGGATATATATTTAATCAATGGTCTGATGGGGTATTGTCACCCAGTAGGATAGATATGAATATTACTGAAAATAAAAGTTTCACAGCATATTTTACTTTATGGAATGAAGGCCAACCAGAAGGAGAAGGGGCTATTGAGGGCGTTATAGAAGGAGAGGGTTTTTGGGAAGGAGAACCAGAAGGTATAGCAGAAGGGGAAGGAATTACGGAAGGAGAAATAGAAGGTAATATCGAAGGTATAATTGAAGGAGAAGGTGTAGCAGAGGGAAGTGTAGATGGAAATAATGAAGGGACTACAGAGGGGAATCCAGATGGGATTATAGAAGGTGTATATGAAGGGGAAGGCACAGTAGAAGGAATAGAAGAGGGAACAAGTGAAGGAGAGGGAGTTGAAGAAGGAGAATCTGAATTGATGGCATGGATAGAAGGAGAAACTTATATTCACAAAGTTGTAGGTGAAAGCCATACTTTTGTTGTTCATATCCAGGGTTCTCATGGAAATGTTAATTATGAATGGTATCATTGTCAAGATTATCTCTGCTCCAGCCCAACAATAATTTCTAATGCATTAGGGCAAGAACTTTATTTTGAAGAATTCTCTATTGAAGATACAGGTTGGTACTGGTGTCAAGTATCGGATGATTTTAATGTAGTAGAAACCAATAGGGTGTACTTACATGTTTCACACGGTTTGAGTGTAGGTATAGTTGCTCGCATTGCGGCAGTTCTTCTTTTGTTTATTTGTTTGTATTCTATAAAGAGGCAAACTGTATACTAAGTTATAGAGTCCAAATTGATACAGGAAGTATTAGAACCATCCTTAGAAAGATTATTTATGGTAAAAAATACTTTAATTCGGTTATTTTTATTTGGTATTGCATTGACTTTGGGAATAGATGTTAAAGCAGACAATTTGTTCCTGGAATTAAAGGATTTCAGCATTTTTCTTATTAGTGATAAAAACGATGAGGTATTAAACAGTGCTGTTCAGATTCTTGTTGAGGAAGTTAAAAACCGAACACAAATAACATTAAAAAACTCTGAAGAATTTCCAACGAATTCAGGTTATATTTTGTTAACCGATATTAATTCACTAAAAAAGTCGGGTACATTTAAGAAAAATTGGAAACTAATTAGAGAAGATATAGAACAACTCAAGCCCGAAGGTTTTACCATAATTAGTGAAGAGACTCAAGGAAAGTATAGGATTTGGATTATAGGAAAAGATAAACGGGGAGTTTTGTTCGGAGTGGGGAAATTATTGAGAATTATGAAATATTCGAAAGGTTCAGTAAAAGTTAAAATACCTCTTAAGATAATAGAATCTCCTATATCCCCTATTCGCGGTCATCAATTAGGCTATCGAGCCCAATCAAATTCGTATGATGCATGGGATATTCAAAAATATGACCGATATATACGAGAATTAGCCTTCTTTGGAGTGAACAGCATTGAAAATATTCCTTTCCAAGATGAAAGATCGGCTCCATTAATGCCTGTTACACGACGAGAAATGAACCGTGCTATGAGTGAAATATGTAAAAAATATGGATTGGATTACTGGGTCTGGACGCCTGCTCATTTTGATTTAAACGACAAAGAAAATAGAGAGGCTATGTTAAAAAAACACGAAGACTTATATAGAGATTGCCCTACATTGACAGGAGTATTTTTCCCGGGCGGAGATCCGGGGGACAACCCACCTGAATTAGTCTTACCTTTTCTGGAAGATTTATCTAAATTGTTAATACCTATACATCCGGATGCGAAGATATGGCTATCATTGCAGGGTTTTTCAACTGCTCAGGCAGAGTTTGTATTCGATTATATAAAAAATAAAAAACCGAAATGGTTGGGCGGACTCTGTGAAGGTCCGTCCAGTCCACCTATAGCATATTTACGACAGAATTTACCGACAGAATATAAACTTCGGATGTATCCGGATATAACCCATAACAAACTGTGCCAGTACCCGGTACCATGGTGGGATATTGCATTCTCATCTGTAATCGGTAGAGAAGGAATTAATCCAAGACCTGTTCAATATGCTTATATTCACAATTGGTTTCAGCCGTATTGTGATGGTTTTATTACTTATTCAGATGGTGTCCACGATGATGTAAATAAAGTAATATGGAGTGCTATGGGGTGGAGCCCGAAACAATCTGTTCGCAATATACTCATAGAATATTGCAATGTGTTTTTGGGTAGCGAAATGGCGGAATTGACCGCAGAGGGGATATTAGCATTAGAAAATAACTGGCGTGGAAGTATTGTAGATAATGGGGCAATCGAAGGGACCTTAAAACTATGGCAGGAATTAGAACAGAGATACCCTGACCTACAAAAAAATTGGCGGGGGCAAATGTGTCTGGTGCGGGCTTATTATGATGCATATATACGACGGAAAGTTATTTACGAGCATGATTTAGAAGAAAAAGCAAATCAGATATTATTGAATGTGGAGAAAATAGGGACAGAACAAGTTATTCAGGAAGCCATAAATATTTTAAATAAAGCAGTTATGGAACCTATTGCAACCGATTTAAAAGCAAAAATCGTGTCTTTGTATGATGCACTATTTCATAGTATAGGTTTGCAATCCAGCGTGGAAAAATATAAAGCCAGTGGAGGTGAGCGAGGGGCTTCATTGGATTATATTGAAATTCCATTGAATAATCGATGGTGGTTAGAAGACCAGTTCCATCAGGTAAGACAATTGAGTTCAGAGGAGGAAAAAATAAAAAAGTTGAAAACGATTGCTCTCTGGGAGAATCCTGGGAATGGTTCTTATTATGATGATGTAGGAAATACAGGAAAATCTCCTCGTATAAAGCGATGTGAGATTCATTATACTAATCCAGAGGAAGAAGCATGGCAAGAGCCTACTTTATGGTGGTTCGATAATGGTAAAAGTAGAAAACGAATTGCCTGGTTAAGTTCATTGGAGTCTGGAGAGGCAGTATACCAGGGATTAGACCCTGATGCACAATATAGGCTCCGTATTACAGGTTTTGGTAGACCTCAGATTGAGGTTGATGGTGAAAGAATAAATAACTCCGATGAAAATGGAATCGAATTGGGAGAATTCAAAGAATACATGGTCCCGTCACAGAGTTTTCAGGATAGAGAAATCATTGTAAAATGGACCTTGCCCACAGAAGATTTAAAGAAAAATTGGCGACAGCAATCTCGAATATGTGAAATATGGTTGTTAAAACAATAAAACGAAAACACACAATTGTGGATATATAATTATAGGGTCTATAATTAAAATATATAAAAAATTAAAGGACATCTAATATGTTAGACATGAAGGAATTTTTCAAGCAGACTACAGATAACAATAATGAAAATGCAAATTATATATACATTACGCCTACGACCATTATAATGTGGTTTATAGGTTTATTTTTGGTAATATTTGCCGCTATAAACGGTTTTTTCTAAATATAAGACAAGTTGAGTTATGGAAATTCTGTTTTTAGTGCGGAGGGTATTTTTTTATACCTATCCAGGTATTTATTTTTTCATAGTTGGAATATGCGTTATTTCAATTTTTATAGATGAATTGTTAGGTGCAGGACGAAAACCGATACCTCCCCTATCCTGGGGTGATGCAGGTCCAGAATGGGAAGAGAGTGTTTTAAAAGATTGGGAACGAAACAAGTCCTATTGTACCTCTGATTATGTTCGTGAGTATATAAAGCAAATGGTGGATAAACCTTTGCCGGATTGGAAAAAGCATGGGAAAGGGTACGCTCCTCATATATGTTTAGCTCTGCTTGCTTGTGGAGAAAGAGTTAATGAGGTCAATGAATATTTACAAAAGTTAGAGCCCTGGTCTCACAGTGGTTCTTCATGGTGGGTTTATAGAGGTGATTATGATTTTACGGAAGTTATACTTACGATGATGTTGTATCTGTTCGGAGATAAGCAAGAACGGATTTATCCCGAGACATTAGACCATCTCCTTCATGTTCTTTTGGTGGAAGAAGGAGGGAAACCTCGTGAAATGGTTCCCAAGTCATGGGGATTAATTCGTGATACCGAAAATCATCATTTGATGACAGAAAGTAGCCGTTATTTGAAAAATCAATGGTTGTTTAAATATGGGAGTTCTATAACTGCCTCGGGAAATCCTATATATGACAATAAGACAAATGGATTAGAAGAATGGCTTGTGAATTACCTCGATGAGATGCTTTTCAATGGCGAATATGAATTTAATTCCATTCCTTATCTGTTATACGCTGTTGAAGCATTATTAAATTTAGAAGCATTTCCTGATTCAGAAGAGGTAAGAATAAGAGCTCATAAAATATTGGACAGTATTAACTGGAAATATGCACTGGGTAGTTTACAATTTAGAAGATATGCTCCGTTCCGTCGTAGATTTGAATATGCGAATATAACATCCTTAGTAAGAGACCCCCACACCGCCTTAATGCGTTGGTGGTGTTTGCCAGAAAGCAAAACGGCTCCCGGTAAGGAAGAGACAAAATATTCACAAATTATTTCTGCTGTTTTATCCCCATATATTGTTCCCCCAGTTGTAAAACAGTGGGCATTTGAAAAACCATATGATTACTTTGTCCGAATAGGATATGGGAAGAATGGCAGTCCCGAAATATACAGTGGGGGCAAAGAATACCTGATAAGTGCGGGAGGGGTATATAGAGGTTTACGGGCTATGATTGTGCCCCGGCCTATAACTTTACTGTTAAATGATGGAGAAATTGACCTTAATAGGTGTTTCCATATAAAAGGAAGAGGGAAATGGTGGTGCTGGAATAACACGGGTGTTTATAAAAAATTTGCAGTGGGAAATGCCCCTGTTCATATACCTCCTCAATATTCACCTATTGTTCAGAAAGGATTGTGGTCTGTTTTTGCCCCTGAAGATGTGAAAAATCTATATATTGGTATTTATAGCGATGACAATTTTGGCTTATTGTACTTATCTGAAAATAAAACCGTCACGCCAGATGAGTGGTTGGATGAAATTATTCGTAAAAATCCCTCAAAAGAAGGCATTCGTTCATCATTTGTATTTTGGGATGGAAAGCGTATCGAGTATGATATAAATGCACCGGCTGGAATGTGGGTAATAAAATCGGTAGAGGGAGAGGAAATTGATAGGTATTATGATAACTGGCCTCGATGGAATGGGAATATACCTGTAAATTTGTATGGGGAATAAGTACGAATCGCTAAAAGAAGACAATTCTTTAATAAGATAATTGTCAGTTTATATTATCAGTAATATACTATCTTTTTGTGATAAATACTTTAGAAAGGAAGTAAGAAGATGAATATAGTATCAAAGTTTCATCATTTATTCATTGTGTTTGTATCTTTTTTATCTTTAACTTTATCCTGTTTCCCTGATAATGTAGTGTATCTAAGCGATGTTCCTGAACATTTTACTTCAATTACACAGGGTTGGGGAGAAACAGGCTGGGATGTCTCTGCTCATGCATCGGGGCAAACACCAATGGAACTACAAATAGGAGAAAAAAAATATAAAAAGGGGATAGGTCACCATGCTCCGGGTGAGATTGTGGTAGATTTGAATGGGAAGTATACATCTTTTGAGTGTGAGGTGGGAGTTCAGAAACAAGATAATTCAAATAAAGGCAGCGTAGTTTTTCAGATAATAGTAGATGGTGAAAAGCGATGGGAGAGTGGTGTAAGAAAAGAATTGGATGCTCCTTTGCCTGTGAAAGTGGAACTAAGCGGTGCCCATGAACTTCGACTTAGAGTGAAGGATGGTGGCGATGGAATTACATGCGATTGCGCCAATTGGGCTGATGCAAAGCTAATCCCTCTAAAAAATGAAAATGAATCCGGTACGATAGACCCAATGAATATTGCATTATTTGCGGATGTGATTACCTGTGACCCAAGACGGTATGAGGGGGCTCGTTGTTCCAGAGTAGAAGAATTCCCGTCGGAAGATATATTTTTAGAGACAAAACTATATCCTTACGAAGAAGAACAATATGAGGTCCCAGATTACAATGGATTGAAGTGTATAGGGTTACGCTGGCATGAGCGGCGAAAACTAACAGACCTTGCTGTAGAATTTGCCGATGATAAACTGCCAGAACAAACCAGAGTCGAGGTCTGGGTAGGTGAGTCTCCTTGGCAGGGAAAATGGCAAACACTTAATAGTAAAGTAGAGAACAAGGGGACACAATTTTCTTTTCATATCCCCTGGCGAGATAATCTATTTATAAATAAAGGTACCGAAAAGGTCAGATGGATTTTTGAAAGTAGAAAACCTTTATATATCAAAAAATTATATGCTTATAGCAATTCATCCTGGGATAAGACCGCTATACGGTTGGAGAGTGAAAAAGGTGGCGGGAATATACATGCAACACTCCAGATTTATAACGGAAAATTCTTGGGGTTAACGGACTTTATTTCACAAGTATGGAAAACTTCTGAACCTATTACTTTCCCTCTTCTATATAGCGTACCTCGAATAGATAAAGGAGATAGGACTTTATTATGGATAAGTCTACCCAATACAAAATTTTGTATTGCAATAGAGGATATATTAAACCATCCGTGCGTATATATCCCGGAGACAGGTATTTTCGCAGTATTACAATCCTCATCGCTCACTCTCAACGATTATAAAGTGATGATAAAAGATAAACAAAGCATTCTGGATAAAGTTCGTTCCCTTCCTGAGCAGACCTTTTCAGATGCTATGGAAAAAGTTCACCGCCCTATTCAAGATAATGGACCTACAATGCTGTCCCTGGCTTGTGATAATAACAAATTTATAGTAGAAAGAGAAGGTTCCGTCCAATTTAATGATTTCTTCATGAAAGTTCGGATGGGAAATAACGACAAAGTAAAACGCACCCTTTACAGAGCTTGGTTACCTGTGCCTATTATTGAAAAAGATGAAAATGGCATTATCTATTCCTCAAGAACATTTGTTGCCCCCTATAAAGCAGGGAAGTCTCTTTGTGTTTCAGAATTTGAGATAAAAAATAAGGATGTGAATGAAAAGCCTTGTGAACTTCATTTTTCTTTTTATTCCAATAAAAAAGAGGGAAAGAAGGCGGGATTGGAGAAGAGAAATCGTAGCATAGTTATAAAGGGAGAGCAGATATTAGGTGCTTGTATTGTGAAAGATGAAATTTTTGAGATACATGAAGAAACGATTTCAATCAACCCATCGATATCTCCAGGGGCTTCCGTAAAATTGACTGTTGTTATTCCATCAAGTACGGATGACATACGAATGAATGAATTTGAACAAATGGAAGTAGAGGAATTATTAGATAAAACGGTAAAGTACTGGGAAAATTTGTTTTCAGGAACAGTGTCGATAGATATTCCGGAACCTTTACTGAACAATCTTATTAAAGCGTCACAGGTTCATTGTCTAATTGCGGCGCGTTCTGAAGAAGAGAGCGGTTTAATCGCTCCATGGATTGCATCTATGTCGTATGGTCCCTTAGAGAGTGAAGCTCACTCGATTGTGTATGGGATGGACCTTATGGGGTGGCATGAGTTTGCAAGAAAATCATTGGAGTTTTTCATAAATAAGTATAACGATGCAGGGTATTTGACCACAGGTTATACCTTAATGGGAACGGGATGGCATTTGTGGACATTAGCAGAACATTACCGTCTTACAAGAGATAAAGATTGGCTTACAAAATATGGAGATGAACTGTCCCGGGTATGTAATTGGATAGTAAACCAGTGCGAAAAAACAAAGAAACGGACAACTGTGGGAGAAAAACCTCCCGAATATGGACTGATGCCCCCGGGAGTAGGAGCCGACTGGAATCGTTTTGCATATCGGTTTCCTATCCAGGCACATTTTTATGCAGGCCTTGATGGAATAGGTTCTATATTAAAAGATATAAACTATCCGTTAACAGATAAATATATAGATGGAGGAAGTGAGTTAAAAGACGCCATATTGAAAGCGTACGAGTGGAATAAAGAAAGAAGTCCCGTTTTACCTCTTTCAAATGGAACGTGGATACTACCCTATCCGCCCACCCTATATTCCTTTGGAACATCTGGCGAAATGTTCCCCGGAGAAGATGCCGGTAGAAGTTGGGCGTATGATGTAGAGTTAGGACCGCATCACCTGATTCCTCTTGGTATTTTAGAACCTTTTAGTAAAGATGCAGAGAATATTATCCAGCATATGGAAGATTATTGGTTTCTTCATTCGGACTACTGGTTCGCTTTTAGCGGAGAAGGGGATTATCCGGAGGAAGAAAGTAAAAAAGATTGGTTTCATTTAGGAGGCTTTTCAAAAATTCAGCCTTACTATACACGTATAGCAGAAATTTACGCTATGAGAGATGAAGTAAAGCCTTTTATTCGTTCTTATTTTAATGCCATTCCTTCATTACTAAATACAGAGAACATGTCATTTTGGGAGCACTTCCATAACATTGGCGCATGGAATAAAACACATGAAACAGGCTGGTTTTTAGTGCAAACACGAAAGATGTTTGTCCGTGAAGAGGGTAATGTCCTTTGGTTGGCACCTTTTATGCCCTCTTACTGGCTTGAAGATGGAAAGCAAGTTGCGGTGAAAAATGTCAATACCTACTTCGGGACTATTAGTTACACATTGAATTCCAAAATAGATAATGGTGAAATAGATGGGACTGTATATCTAAGAAAAGGTACAGACTTTAATAAAGTTATTTTAAGAATTAGACATCCTTCTGATAAGTTAATTAAAAAAGTCATAGTTAATGGGGTCGAATATGACAAGTGGGATGCCACATCAAATATTATCTATTTATTCCCTGGACGTGATAATTCAGAAGAAGAGTGGGAAATTAAATGTTTGTTTTGGTAGTAATCAAAAAAAATTAAAAATTCTGGCAAATAATTTTTAGTAGTAGAGTGAAGCATCATCTTCAAGAAGCCATTGCTCAAAAGTTTCTTTCTTAGTAGAGTAAATTGTATGTAATAAAATCTTAATTTATTTGTATTTATATACGAGGTTTGATATTACAAAACACATATAAAAAAGGGACAAAGCAGTGAAAAAAAGATTGTTGTATGTAGATTGCTTAAGAGGTTTTTTTATTGTTTATATTTTATGGCTTCATGCGTTCAATGCAGTGGTCTATAACAACAATCCCCAGTCTATAGAAAATGCAAATCCATGGATATTTATTATATTGGCACCATTGGTAATTATTGCGACATGGGCTCCTATTTTTGTAATGCTCTCAGGAACAGCCCATGCTTATACAATGCATCAGAATCTGTTGAAATATAAAGATACCACCCGAATGACACCTGAATTAAATCGTCTACTTTTAGGGGGATTGGTAAATTCCTTTCTTCTTATTTGTTATTCCTTTATAAACATGACCTTTTTTCACCACCGGATGCCATTCAATGGCCGTTTTTATGAGACCTTGGTTACGGGCTTTATATGGAAAGGGGGTTTTCCAGACTTTTCAATAGATATTCTTTTTTACACCGATGCATTAGGTAATATTGGAATAAGTTTGTTTTTTCTTCATATCACTTTATATGCGTTATGGCGGACGGGGGAGTTGTTTGACCGTCGTTATACCTTCCGGATTCTTACGGCTATAGCACTGACTTTGTTATTTATTTCTCCAAGTATACATCATGCTCTGGATGGTGTATTTTATCAGGCAATACAGGAAGAAAGGTGGGGATTAGCATGGTTATTGAAATTCTTATTAGGTCCTTTACCGAACATGGCATATGGCTATCTAGGTGCTGTGTTCGGAATCGCATTATCCGAACAAGTTAAATTGTCAAAAATACGAGGTTATGGTTTCGGATTAGGATTTTCTTTTGTCGTGTTAGCAGGGACACTTATATGGACCTATGGGTTAAAACCTGTAGAATTTGCCCAATCTCCACTTCCTTTTAAGATACAACTACTGGATGTTGGTTTAATACTTATGTTGGTAGCATATCTTATTGGAGTTATGGAATATACGACAAAAGACAGGCGAGAGTGGTGGATGAGATATACCACAGTACTTCGTCGAATTAGTATGGTAGCGTTAACTGTATTCTTATTGGAAGGACCTGTCGCAGTAAGTTTAGGTAGAATTTATATGTGGATAATAGGTTCACCATCAGAATTCCCAAAAAATCCGTTATATATCATTCCATTCATTATGTTGATATTATTATTCTGGCATGGTGTTGTAAAGGTTTGGGAACGATTTGATTTCAAATATGGTGCGGAATGGTTATCCGTGCAGATTGTTGGGTGGGTAAAACGGAAAAAATCAATGCGGTTAGACACCGCTTATACTTTATATTTGAAACCGGAACTACAGGGAAATAAAGAAGAATAATGGAATAAAAGGGGAGTATTACTCAAAGAGTTATTTATATAGAAAACAAGAATTTAGTAATGTGTATCTCTCGATTTATTCTTCTTCGGTATCCAATTCTTCCTCTACAACATCGGGTTCTTCGGGGAGTATTTCTTCCGGGGGAAGTTCTTCCTCCTCGATCGGAAGTTCTTCATCTTCAAGGATAGGTACATCAGGAACTCCAAAATCATCAAGTTCTTCCTCTTGAGCATACCCCTCAGGAAATTCAACATCTCCTTCCTCTTCCACAAGACGAGGTTTCCTTCTTATTTTGGGAGTAGCGGTAATTTGTTCGCTACTAATACCGATGCGTTGCAATTCCACATCATGACAATGGGGACATTTGAAATTAAACTTTTGAGCACCCCATTCTACAAACTTTTTCCCACATTGAGGACAAAAATATTTAATGGTTGGCATAGAAGAGAACTCTTTCCTAATTTTTATTTTGTTTTTTTATATTTCATTTTTTATAAAGTAGCGAAAAGAATATCGCAACTGAGGGTGTATTTTCAACCTCCCAAATTTCTATTTTTATCTTTTTTCACTGAAAGAAAAATTTGAGAAGAAATTACAAAGAGTTTATAATTATATAGTGAATTTTTTTTCACTATATAGTAAAGGAGTGTAAGTATGGAAACTCGAATTTTACATGTAGATATGGATGCTTTTTTTGCATCGGTAGAGCAAGCAGAACATGCGGAATTTTTGGGAAAACCTCTGGTTGTAGTTACGAAAGTAGATAGCCCAAGAGGTGTCGTTTCTTCTGCTTCTTACGAAGCGAGAAAGTATGGTATTTCTGCAGGGATACCTGTAGGAGAGGTTCGACGAAAATGTCCTCATGCGATTTTAATTCCAGGAGATTATGAAAAGTATATTCGTGTTTCGGAACAAGTGGTGAAACGACTTCAACATTTTGCCCCAGAAGTGATAGTGGCTTCTATAGATGAAGCTTTTCTGGATATCACAGGTTGTATTCATCTATGGGGTTCAGAGGAGAGATTAGCACTTCAACTCAAAGATATAATGCGAAAAGAAATGGGTTTACCCTGTACGGTAGGAATCGCTTCTACTTATATTCTCTCAAAAATGGCAGTGAAACAAGCGAAGCCCGATGGATATGTGTCTATTCCTTCAGGAAGAGAATTGGCATTTTTATCTCCATTGCATGTGCGAAGTATTCCGGGAGTAGGACCTAAAACGGAGCAAATATTTCATTCCTTAGGTATATATACCATAGGTCAAATTTGGCAACTTTCTCTTGAAGAATTAGAAAAAATATTTGGTTTAATTTATGGTTTTCATATTTATCAATGGTCACGAGGTCACGATGTAGAGAGGTGGGGTCGTTTAGATATTCCCCGTGTTATTTCAAGGGAAATTACTTTTAATAATGATTTCATTTACTGGGAGGATATTGTTCCCCAAATTGTGAAATTATTAGAAGCATGTACTTATGAATTAAGACAAAAAGGGATGGAAGCACGGCGAATTGTTTTGAAAGTTCGTTATGCAGATTTTGTTACAAAAACATTTTCCTATTCATTAACTCAGCCTACTTTTTTAGATAAAGATTTTATATCCGTATTACCTTTTTTGATAGAAAAAGCCAAAGCACGAAAATACCAAGTACGATTGGTGGGAGTTATAGTTTCGGAATTAAGAGTGTCTATAAAACAAAATAGTTTATTCTGTTTTTCAAAAGAAGAGAAGATGTGCCGAGTGTTAAAATGTGTGGATTTTTTGAGAGAGCGTTATGGTTTTTCATTTATACATTGGGCATTTGCAATAGACACATAAAAATTTATATATAGTTATATTTAGTTTTTTTATATTTATAAAAATTGATATAGATACAAATAAATATTAAGATATATATTTATATTTATATATGTATTCATATATGTATTTTAAAATAGGGAGGAACACTCTTATTTAAATCACTGATATACATATAGTTATATGATAAAAAAAAATGCTCCTTGAATTTTGTTTTTTTACATGTTATATTTATTTCCTGGTTTGATAAATTTTAACTAAGAGTTTTGGACGCTGGGGAGCTTTGTATGTATTTTGTATGTATAAAGTTTATTAAAAAAATGGTTTTGGTATAGAGAAGGAAACTATTTTTGAAAAATTTTCATAATGATATAAATAAAATAAACTCCGCTTCTATGTTGTTATTTAAGGCTCTGGAGGTTCAACAAGAGGCAAGTGATTTCGGTTTTGAATGGAATGATGCCATTGGTATTTTGAATAAAATTCGTGAGGAAATAGATGAGATAGAAAAAGAAATACATGCACAGGAGACAGAGAAATTAAAGAAAGAAATAGGTGATTTGTATTTAGTCTCTTTGCATTTGGCTCAATATTTGGAATTAGACCCTATGGAGTGTTTATCTCTCTCCTATGAGACATTTCGGAGGCGTTGGGAAAAACTTCAATCATTGGTGACAGTTCTTCCTGAAAATTCGGAAGAGCGACTTGAATATTTAGAAGAAATATGGAATCGGGTAAAACAAGAAGAAATGTGAGATAAAAATTTGCCTTTGGTTATAATACATCTTTTTTGAAAATAAAAATTTTTAATAAATAAACAAAAAAATTATATAAGGAAAGAAGATATGTCCTTTCAAACGGAAGAAGCCTTGTGGGGGCAGATATTAGGTCAGCTTGAGGGCATGTTAGAACCTCAGGTTTGTGAGCATTGGTTTTCCCATGTATCTTTTAATGGATTTGATGGTGAGCGTATTGTTCTTTCGGTTCCCAACGAGTTTTTCCTTTCCTGGTTGCAAGAACGATATGGAGAAGTGTTGGATACAGCCATTCGACAGGTGTTTCAAAAAGAGGTTTCGATTGATTTTTGTATTCAGCCTGAGAATCGTTCAAAAATAGAGACGCAAAAAGGGATTGTAAAATCGTCAAGAGAATTATCCGAGGAAAAAGGTGAGAAAAAAATCCACAGACCTCCCAATGGACTGAGATTAAATCCTAATTATACTTTTGAAAATTTTGTAGTGGGTCATGGAAATGAATTTGCGTATGCAGCGGCAAAAGCAGTTGCAGAGAGTCCGGGTAGAAATTACAATCCGTTATTTATTTATGGCATGACAGGTCTGGGTAAAACACATTTGATGCAGGGGATTGGACATCAATTACTGCGAAGGGATAGTTCCAAAAAGGTAATGTATGTTACATCAGAAGAATTCACTAATGAATTAATTATGAGTATTACAGAAGGGAGCCAGTCAAGATTTCGTGAGAAGTATCGTAGAGTAGATATTTTGCTCATAGATGATATTCATTTTATTGCTGAAAAGGAAGCAACACAGATTGAATTTTTCCACACATTTAATGAGCTATTTGACCAACATAAACAAATAGTACTTTCATCGGACCGAAGTCCTAAAGAAATACGAGGGGTTGAAAGTAGGCTTGTTTCACGCTTTGAATGGGGTTTAGTGGCGGATATTCAACCTCCTGATTTTGAAACGCGGGTAGCTATTTTAAAGAGTAAATTAATACAAAAAGGCTATGAATTGGATGATGTCATTTTAGAGTATATTGCGAAGTCGGTTACCTCGAATGTTCGTCAGCTGGAAGGGGCATTAACGGGAGTTATTGCTTTAATGAAACTTCGAGGAAATAATAAAATTACATTAGAGCAGGCAGAACAGGTAGTTCGTGATATAGAAGACCGGGATCAAGTTCTTTGTCTTAATCCTGAATCAATACTTCGAGCGGTAGCGGAAGCCTTTGATGTGCGTTTAGTGGATTTAAAAGGTAGGTGCAGAAAAAAACAATATGTTTTGCCTCGTCAAATTGGAATGTATTTATGTAGGTTGTTAATCCCGAGTCTTTCCTTAAGTTACATAGGAGAATTGTTTGGGGGTAAAGATCATACAACAGTTTTACATTCTTGTGAACGAGTGGAACAGGAGTTGCAAAGTAAAGGTGAAACCTATCGAATGGTTGAATCGTTATTAAAGAAATTAAAAGGTGAGTAAATTCAGGAAATAGTATTATAAAAACATGAAAAATTGAAATAAAATTAATTATATCAATGGTTATTGAATTAAAGATATAAATATGCTATAATAGAACAATTTTTTAGAGCCGATAAATCAAATTATAGTTATAAATAAAACCAATTTTAGAAGGATTAGATGATGGCGATTTTAGATTTAGTTTTATACCCCGATGATCCTTTGACATCGGTAGCAGAACCTTTTGACCGTATTACATCCGATGTTATGGATTTAGCACAAGATATGTTTGAAACCATGATGGCGTATGAAGGCGTGGGTTTAGCGGGACCTCAGGTAGGTGTTTCCAAACAAATTATGGTAATACATGAACCAGAGACCAAACCTATGTGTCTTATAAACCCAACTTTAATTCTCCAGGGTGAAAGAATTGAAGGGGAAGAGGGTTGTCTGAGTTTACCTAAAATTTATGCAGTTGTACCCCGTGCTTCACGAATCAAAGTAAAAGCATATAGTCCTCGGGGTAAAAAATTGGAATTTGAGGCGGAAGATTTCTTAGCCCGAATTATTCAACATGAATATGACCACTTGCAGGGTTTAATTTTCTTAGACCGTATAGATATTATTACTCGTGAAGAAAAATACCAGGAATGGTTTGAAATTCGTAAAAAGCTGTTGTCGGAAGTACAACAGAGTTAATATTTCTTGATTGACAAGAAATAAATAAAAATTATTATTTTTTCACATGCTATTAAATAATAAACTTTTTGATGATTTAGTAAATGCATTTCGTACGTTACCCGGGGTAGGGAAAAAGACAGCGGAACGATACGCACTACATATCCTTTCCTCAACAGAGGAGCAGGTCAAAGAATTTGTAGAGATAATATTTCGGATTAGAAAACAAATAAAACGGTGTTCCCTATGTCAGGATTTTAGTGATACAGAACCTTGCGCTATATGTGCATCCTCCGATAGGGATAGTAATTTACTTTGTATTGTTGAGAAACCTTCTGGAGTTATGGCAATAGAACGTTCGGGAGGGTATAGGGGGAAGTATTATGTATTAAATGGGTTATTAAGTCCTTTAGACGGCGTGGGTCCTGAAGAGTTAGGTCTTTCCCGATTATTTACGAGAGTTAATTCTAATAATGTAAAAGAAGTTATCATTGCAACGAGTGCTACAAGTGAGGGAGAAGCCACTGCCTTATACATAGCTCATCAACTTAAACCTTTGGGTGTAAAAGTTACACGAATTGCTCATGGAGTTCCCATGGGTGCAGGTTTAGAATTGACAGATGATTATACACTTAGACAAGCAATCGAAGGACGAAAATCTCTCTATTAATAAATGAAAAAGATATGAAAAAATAGCGTATACTCTTTTGAAATGGAAAAGGGGGGAGTATATTATCTAACTAAAGAAGCGAGTTGAGTGCGTAAGAAATTCTCAAAATTTTTGAGTCTTAAATCACCTGTCAATCCATTCCGATTTTTATCCCAAACTAATTTCCCTTCTAAAGTCATTCCCAATTGTGTTTTTAAGTAATCCTGGAGCATTGGGAATCCCATACCACCAATAAAGAATTCCAATTGGGATTGAACTTCAGGATCTGCTTGTAAAACAACTTTTACATTCAACTCATCTGGGGTAGAGGTGGGGTCTGCTGATATATTTAATTTCTTAAGTTTTTTAGCAATTTCATAAATCATATTTGCGAATTGGTTATTTTTTAATTCTTCTTCCCAATTCACCCCTTGAGCATTCAAAATGCAGGCAGTCCAGACCAGAAAATCGCCGTTTGCCAAATCCAATTGTATCTCACAAAGGTGTTTTGATTGGGGATTAAGTTTAGGTATAGATTTACTTTCTTTTTGCCAGTCTTTTAGAACACGTTCTTCAACCCCTTCTGGAATTTTTATAGAACCCCATAAAGATAAGTAACCTCGTTGTGGAAATTGTAAACCATTGCTATCCCACTCGATCTCCTTAATTTCCCGCCAGGGTTGAGCACTTTGAAGAATTTCATAAGCAAGGGGTCCGAGTCTTTTTTCATTTATAGCAAATGTAAATGAAACACGATTACGAGCAAATTCTGTTGTAGCCCACAAACCTAATTCGTAAGGAAGAGCCATAGGAATGGTAGTTTGAGGCATGGGGATAGGTGTATTGTTTTTGAGTTGTTCCCATGGGAGTACTCTTTCTAAGATAGGTTCCGCAGGAGGAATGCGAAGCACTATCTGGCAACTGGCGTTTTCTGTAATTTTGTCAGGGATAGGTATATAGGGAGCACGAGTTAATCCATAACTTTTGCTAATTTGCCAGATAATAATAGTAGATATAAGAACAAATAGAACAATAAAAATAAGAACGGCGACCCAACATCCCTTTTTAAACTGTAAACTCATTACTGTATCCCTTCCTTTGAATGATTATTTTTTATAAATACACATTTTACAGAAATAACGATGAATATTCCAACTTAAAAATATAAATTTAATCAGAAAAATTTCCTAAGGCTCTTTTTAATTGAGGCTCAAAACCATAGAAACGGATTTTCCATGAAAGATATTCCTCTCCTGTAGTTTCATTTACTTCCAATTGCATTGTTGATGGGAGTTGCGTTTGTATCCACTCTTTTAGAGAGACAACACTTTCTTTTATATCCATAGTTGCTGTGGGATTGATAGGATGGATTATACCAATACCTTCTATGAGATTGTCTTCAATCAAATTTAAATGTAAATAAATCCAGTCTATATTTTGAAGGGTGTTTTGCCATAGAGGTAAGTATGAATTTTTTAATCTTTGGAAACACCGGATTAAATGTTCAAGAATAATGTCTGCATTCTGGTCTCGGTTTATCCAAAGAAATTCAAAAAGATGATTGTTTTTTAAAAGTTTCAATGGATGAGTTAAATTAGATATATTTGTGAAGGAAGGATTTTTTTTCCCATAGACAAAACCTTTATTAAGCCATAAGTCTTTTTTGATATAAGAAGTTTGGGAACTTCTCCATTCAATAAAACAAAACTCATTTAGAAAGCGGGAAGAATTCAGTTCTTCCATAAATGCAGTACGATTTCTTTTTTCTTTAATGACGAGACCTGTTTCAAACCCGGTACCCGGAATATAATCAAAAAGAAGTGAAAATTCACGGGGAAGATTATGAAACCAATCCAATCGTATAGGTCGGGGCTGTAAAGAGGTAAAACGCGGAACTTGTTTTATCCATCGCGTTGCAGTTGGAGCTAATTTCCTTATATATTTTTGTACTTTATAGGGTTGCAGGATAATATATCCTACAGTATTTTCCTGAGCGTATTGAGTATAAGCAGTGGCTCGTGAAAATAAAGGGCTAATAAATATCCAGAAGACTACTAAGAATAGAATAAAAAACAGAAGAGCAAGTAGAAGAAAGGGATTTCTCGTTTTACTGAGGAGCAAATTCATGGCATCTCCTTTCGAAGGTTGCAATAGAATGCGGGGTAAATATGCAAAGGTTGGAATTGTTCTTTGAGATAAAGTTTTAACGCAGGGTTACTAAGATGTGTCCATAAGAAAATATTTTTAATCCCTTTTTCCCTTATTAAATTGCTCCAATGCTGGAGTAATAAGGTAGCGATACCTTGCCTGCGGTAAGAAGGGTGAACTGCTAAATGAATAAGACAGGCACTTTGAACACCGATAAGATTACCAAGTAGGATTCCGACACATTGATTATTAAGTTTGTTTTGAATACAGGTGGGAAATTCTGTATCCTGCTGGATATTTATTAGATTTTTTATGATTTCATAACCTTCATAATCATTTCTAACTTCAGGGTGAAGACTTTTCCATGGAGTATTTTGATATGCGGATAGTAAACAATCAAGGGCGGGAGAGATATCCTCAAATGAAATGGGAAAGATAGGATTATGTTTTACTTCTAAACTTTTAGATTCGGACACTTCTTTAACCATAATAATACGCGGTATACATTTGAAAGATAAAGGACATAGAATTTTATCTAAAAAAAGAGAGGGCGGGAGAGGTATATCCAAAATAATCTCTTGTATCTGTTGCCTTTTCCAGGATTGAATAAGATCTTTTATCATGCTTTCAAAGTTATCTGTATTATTAATTTCGAGACATTCCAGCAGAGTAATCTGACGACGGGTATTATACTTATCACGGTAGGAGATAATGAAAACAGAAGGATTTTTTTCCAAAGAAAAATTTTGAAAACATTCAATAAATGGGGATTGGAGAAGTAGCGTATAATTGCGGGAGTTAAATAAAGGCAAAAACTCATTTATATATTTTCCAAAATAATATGTTTGATTTTGGACAAGGGTTTTTAAATATTGGTTAAAATTTTGGGGTAGTTCTTTTGTTAAAATAAAAGTCATCTTTTTTATTTTCTTTTATTTTTACCTTAAATATGTGTTAAAATTTCACATCTATAATTATAACCTTGACAAAATAAGGAACAGTAACATGCGGAGTGATATATTTAAAAAAGGTTTTGAAAGAGCCCCTCATCGTTCTTTGTTATGGGCAACAGGGAAAATTAAGAGTTCTTCAGATTTTAGTAAGCCTTTTATAGGTGTATGTAATAGTTTTGTAGAAATCATTCCTGGACATGTTCATCTGAATGTCTTGGGAGAGCTTGTAAAACAAGCCATTATAGAAGCGGGGGGAATTCCCTTTGAATTTAATGTTATTGGTGTGGATGATGGGATTGCTATGGGGCATGGGGGTATGAAGTATAGTTTACCTTCTCGTGAGTTGATTGCGGACTCATTAGAAACTATGGTGAAAGCACATCCTTTCGATGGGTTAGTGTGTATTCCAAATTGTGACAAGATTGTGCCGGGTATGTTAATGGGGGCAGTTCGGTGCAATATACCGACTATTTTTGTTTCAGGGGGTCCCATGCGTGCGGGAAAATTAAAAGATGGTAGAATTGTAGATTTAATCAGTGTTTTTGAAGGAGTAGGGACTTATAAGCAGGGAAAAATGACAGACGAAGAGTTAGAAGAACTCGAAAAAAATGCGTGTCCGGGATGTGGATCTTGTTCCGGAATGTTTACAGCTAATTCTATGAATTGTTTATGTGAAGCGATTGGGATTGCCTTACCAGGGAATGGTTCTATCCTTGCGGATACACCGGAAAGAAAAGAATTGGTAAAAAAAGCAGGAGCTCAAATCTTAAAACTTATTGAAGCCGACCTGAAACCGAGAGATATTATCACAAAAGAATCGATAGATAATGCTTTTGCCTTAGATATGGCAATGGGAGGCTCCACCAATACCGTATTACATACTTTGGCTATAGCTCATGAAGCAGGTGTAGATTATCCTTTTGCACGGATCAATGAGGTTTCTGCACGAGTTCCTAATATCTGTAAAGTTTCCCCTTCTTCTACATATCACATGGAGGATGTAGACCGAGCCGGAGGGATATCAGCTATCTTAGGTGAGTTAGCCCGCAAAGAAGGTTCGTTGTATTTAAATTGTAAAACAGTGACCTTGAAAACATTAGGTGAAAATATTCAAGGGTGTCGTTCAAAAGATACAGAAGTTATTCGGACAATTGAAAATGCATATAGTCCTACAGGAGGGTTGGCAGTTCTTTTTGGGAATTTAGCTCCTAACGGTTCCGTAGTAAAACAAGCAGGTGTTGAGCCATCAATATTAAAACATACAGGACCTGCTGTTGTCTTTGAAAGTGAAGAAGAAGCCATGATGGGTATTTTGAGTGATAAGGTAAAAACCGGAGATGTGGTTGTTATCCGTTATGAAGGTCCCAAGGGAGGTCCGGGTATGCGGGAAATGTTAGCCCCCACTTCTGCTATTATGGGTAAAGGCTTGGGAAATTCTGTGAGTTTAATTACCGATGGACGTTTTTCAGGAGGTACCCGCGGTGCCTGTATAGGGCATGTAAGTCCCGAAGCCGCTGCAGGGGGACCCATAGCATTAGTTCAAAATGGGGATATGATAGAGATTGATATCCCTGCACGGAAAGTGAATCTATTAGTAGATGAAGCAGAACTAGCCCGTCGAAGAGCCCAATTACCACCTCCTCCCGATCGAAAACTTACGGGCTGGTTAAAGAGATACCAAAAATTTGTAACCAGTGCAGATACAGGTGCTGTTTTTGAGTGTTGATAATGGATACTCTTCATGAGTGGTATGATTTTTTTAAAAGAGGCTTCCCATGGAGTCGAAAGCGGGAAATTATTACTCGGGAAGACTTAAAAAAACTGGAACCTTACACAAACAAACATAACATTCTATTTGTTATAAAAAAATTATCAGAAGCATCACTAACAAAAGGAAAACATTTCCGATTCGCAATATTTGGAGATACAAGGGGTGACTATAGAGTAGCAAGAGATGTCATCCTTTCTATCAAAGATGATAATCCTTCATTTGTCCTTATGACAGGAGATATTGTTCGTAGGGGTCGTGTAGAAGAGTATTTAGCACACCACTTGCGTATGGTAGAACTCATTTATCCCGTTCCTGTAATTCCTGTCCCTGGCAACCATGAAGAAGGACCCGACCGTAAATATACCGCTTTTTTGAAAATATATGAAACAGACCGATTCTGCTTTGATTTCGGACCGGCCCGATTTATAGGTTTTAACAATAATTCTTTCTGGTCTTTTACGAAAGAACAATTGGATTTCTTGGAAAAGCATCTCAAAACAGATACAGTAAAACATCGTTTTGTTATCATGCATAAACCACCGGAAGATCTGCCGGTTTTTGTCCACACTGAAGAGGGAAGAGGAATACGATGGAATACCCGAAAGTTTTATACAATGATGAAACAATATAAGGTTACAGAAGTTTTTATGGGACATGTTCATGGGTTTGTTTCGAAAATTATAGATGGAGTAAGATATACAATAACCGCAGGTGGTGGAGCACGATTGGAAAACCGTCTGAGTAAGGAACATCAAATTCACCACTACCTTTTGTATGAGGTTACCCCTGAGCAGGTTACCTGTGAACGGGTAGAATGGAAAGAAGGAGCATGGAATCGAATTCCTGTGTAACATATGTAAAAGATAGAAAAGATACAAAAGCTCTTTTCAAAGAGGGTATAAATGAATATGAAATTCAATGTAAGTGGTTGGAGATTATGGAATCAGAGAGAGAATGGAGAACGGAAGAGGGACACCGAGTTCGAATTTTATCTCCTGGACATCACAATTTATATGGTGGACCCGATTTTAAGGATGCTTTAATAGAAATTAATAGATCAACTTTTCGGGGTGATATAGAAATACATCAAAAAGCAGGGGACTGGTATCAACATGGTCATCACAAGGATAAACAATATAACCGTGTTTTATTACATGTTGTTCTAACCCAGGAAAAAAACTTTCAAGGGGCTATTAATTCAGAAGGGAATATCATCCCTACCTTAGTTCTACCGCATTCATTTATAGAAAAACGAGATAATCCAGCAAAAGAAAAAGAAATATTGAATAATATCACTCATTTAAAAATTCCTCCCTGTATTAAACAAATACAATTTGATTATGAAGTGCTTGTTCGTATTCTATCCCAGCAAAGAGTTCTTAGAAGATTAGAACAAATGCGGACTCGGTTTCGAGAGGTATCCTTAGATGAACTAATTTATGAATTTCTTTTCTACAGTTTAGGGATGGGAACAAAATACGCTTCCCTTTATATGAATCTGACTAAACTGATTTCTTATTCCCAAGCAAAAATTTGGTTATTAGAAGATCCCCGAATTTTGGAAGCTGTCCTATTGCATACCATCGGTTATCTCCAAAAAGGAGTAGCTCAAAGAAATCCATATGCTCTTGTGTTAGAGGATATACGAAAACAACATGAACTCCATTTCACCCATATAGATATTCTGCATGAAGAGAAATCATATCCTGTATTTTCTGTATATCCTCAGGCACATCCTGCTATTCGAATTGCGTGCCTGGTAGGTTTCTTGTCAAAAATGGAAGGGCAATTGTCCGAGTTTTTATATTTTCTATGGAACCAAAGTGTTACTTCGGATTCGCCATGGGTTTTATGGGAACAGTTTTTTCATACTCATCACTATTACTGGTCATATTATAATACCTGGGAGATGAAAAGAAACCCTACTCCCCATAAACTTATAGGTAAAGAACGAGTATATTCTATATTAGGAAATATATTAATACCTTTTTTTATATTCAGTATTCAAGATGGTCTTTGGGGGGAAAGAGAAGAAAAGGTATGGAATGTATATTATCGCTTGCCAGGTGAGAATAACCATTGGCTGTTGAAAAAAATGCAAGCCCATGCGGAATTTCTATTTTTACGAAGGAATTTACTATTCTTTGAACAACAAGCGTTAATTCAATGGTATAACACCGGATGTTCTATTCATCCCCAGTGTATTGATTGTCCCTGGAATATAAGAGCAGGCATAAATAATATTGTACTTTCTTAATAGGTATATTTTTTGTGATGTATCTTTCAAAGGATTATTCAAAATTATCTAAAAATTCTGGAGCCTGTTGCTTTTTTATCTTTTTTAATAGCCGTTCCTTTCTCTTAATGATTTGGGAATTACGAGGTTCCATTTCCAGTGCCTGTTCTGTCCAGTAAAGCGCTTTTTCCAGCTGTCTTTGTTGATGTTCGTATAGTTTTGCCAGTTCAATTCGAGGATACACCGTATTTTTTTCTTCCTTAGCCCAGAGAATAAGAACTTTCTCTCTTTCCTCTGTTATTTCTAATTTTCGATAAGCTTCTGAAATTATTTTCCAGCATTCACTTCGTAAGAGAGGATGCTCTGTTTGTTGAAGTAATTCTTCTGCAATTTCCACCGCATCGGAATAGTGCTTGCACTTCATCTGCAAATGTAATAAAGCACAACGGTCCATTACTTCTTCGAAGCCCTGCCCTTTAGGTGTTTGAATGCATTGAGCAATCCATGCCATAAGTCCTGCAAGGGCTAAGATATCCCGGCGATTATGCTCTAAAATTTGGGGTATATAATTTGATTTTCCAGTTTCGATATAATTGAGCCAGAGACGAGGAATAAGTGCACCTGGAATATCTCCATATCTTTTGACATGAAGAATATATCGTTCTACAGTGCTTAGGGAACAATCGCTTAAACGACGGTTCCAGAAGCGTCGTGCTACATGCATTAAATCAAAGTGAGATAATATTTCCCCATGAAAGAGAAGACGGTTCATAAGGTAACGATTTCGTAAAAGCGGAAGGTCAAAACATTTACTGTTATATCCAATGAATAAAGATGCCTTTTGAATTCGTTCGTCTAATGCCTTCAGTAATGCAGGTTCATCATCATAGTCTCTCATAAAAAACTGTTCTAAATGGAAATCCTTTCCAACAAAATATCCAATACCTACCAGGAAAGCGACCGTTCCTGTGCCCCCAAAACAAGAAGTTGTTTCTGTATCAATAAATAGTGCCTTCTCCGTATTGAAATCAGGAATTTCGTTTCCAGCGGAAGATATTTTTACTTCGTGTGGAGAGAAAGAGAGAGCATCTGAAAGAGATACTTTTCCATAGAAATAAGGATGTGAATATATTTCTGAGAAATAAAGGCATTGACTTTCTTCGGAACCAATAAGCGTTCCACCTAATAATTGTTGTGATGTAGGAACCCCATTTTTCTGTTGAGTATGAGAAGAAGTTTTGGGAACAATACACAATCGTTCTCTTAATTTTTGAAGCAAAGTAGATGTTTCTGTAGTCGAAGATCGTTTTTCACATATTTCAGATTGATTTTTTTTAGTTGATACATGAACTCCTTTTTCTTGTTTTTCCTGAGTAGTGGAAAGTTCAGATGCCTTCTTCAATCCCAGTTTTTCAACCAATTTATCTAAAGGATTATCCTTGTTCATATCAAGTGAATATTAGTTTCTTGAAAATTGTAAAGGTTCGTTTTTATTTTGTATTAATACTTGAGCTAATTGTAGTGCATATTGTTTTCCCAAATTTCCTACTTCAATAGCGGGTCCAACACAATTGGGACAACCGTTTTTACAGGGGCAATTTTTTAGCAGAGAGAGGCCTGCTTGCAAAAGGTCGTAGTGTTGATGGAATATTTTTTCACTAAATCCTACCCCTCCGGGATATCGTTCATAGAGAAAGAGGGTCGGTTTTTGAGAAATAGGGGCTTTTAACATGGCATGAGCGCGAATATCCGAAGGGTCACATAACACCTGAACAGGCGCTACTTGTCTTAGAGTATTTATTAATGAAACAAAAGCATCACTCAAATTTTCTACAGGTATTCTGGTTTTTTCGATAAGTGATTCCGACAGTTCCATCCAGTATCCTAATGTATGCATAGTTTGTTCCGGAAGATGTATTTCGCCCCAACCCACATTTTCATGAGTTCCAAATTTAATTTTCTTATATAGGGTAGGTAACCATGTAACCTTTATTTCACCCCATACACAGGTATGTAAAGGATACTCTCTCTGTTCACATACATTTATTATTCCCAAATCTACTTTTAATTCCGCATCGGTATAGTAATCTGTCTCTACTGCTCGAGCGTATGCTTTTCGGTCTTCCAAGTCCAACTTTTCAATGGTATAAGTTTCACTTTGATGCATATAAATAGCATTTTCATAAATTTCTGAGGGAGCAGAAAAATAGTCTACTTCTCCAATAACACGACCATGATTTTCACTGTCTAAAATGACAACATTCCCCGGTGCGGCAGTCCGAAGGCTAATGTCCTGGGCAGGGTAGGATTCGGCACTCCAGTGCCATTGTCCTTTGACTTTATGAAGTATCTTTTGTTCTTGAAGAAAGTCTAATATAGTTTGGGTTGAATAGGAGTCTATTCCAAACATCTCTCCTTCTACAAAAGGAAGTTCAAAAGCAGAACATTTTAAATGACTGGTCAGAATGTATAGATTATTAGGGTCTAAGGTTGCACTTTCGGGAACTTGTTCGAAAAAATACTCGGGATGATTAATAATAAACTGATCTAAGGGGGAACTGGAGGCAACAAGAATAACAAGGGAGGTACCATGCCTTCGCCCGGCTCTTCCTGCTTGTTGCCATGTACTGGAGATACTGCCTGAATAACCTACCATGATGCAAGCGTCTAACGAACCAATATCAATCCCTAATTCCAATGCATTGGTACTTACAACAGATAAAATTTCCCCTTTTCTTAATCCTTCTTCAATGGTCCTTCGCTCAGTAGGTAAATACCCTCCCCGATAACCACAAACACGTTGGTCACCAATGTTCATCCGTCGAGCTATATCTTTTAGGTAAGTAGTAACAATTTCTACCTGTAATCTGCTTCGAGCGAAAATAATCGTTTGAATGTTTTTAGATATAAGTTGAGAAGCAATTCGCGTAGCTTCTTTAGTAGAAGATTTTCGAATTCCCAGTTCAGGGTCAATAACGGGAGGATTGTAAAAGAGGAAATGTTTTTCACTTCGAGGAGCTCCATTACGATTGATCAAAGTTACAGGTTCTTCTATCAACTTTTCCGCTAATTCTTTTGGATTGGCAATAGTAGCACTACAACAAATGAATTGAGGTTTTGAATTATAAAAATGAGCAATTCGTTTAAGTCTTCTCAGTATATTTGTTAAGTGGCTTCCCAGAACTCCACGATAGTAATGAATTTCATCTATGACTATATATTTTAAGTTTTCAAACAAGTGAATCCATATTGTATGGTGAGGTAGTATCCCTGTATGGAGCATGTCGGGGTTGGTTACTACAATCTGTCCCGCACTTCGTATGGCCTGTCGTGCAGTAGTGGGTGTATCTCCATCAAAGGTATAGGTTTTAATACCTAATTTTAATGTATCATTTAATTCTTTGAGTTCGTGTACCTGGTCTTGAGAAAGGGCTTTTGTGGGGAAAATATATAAAGCACGGGAATTGGGATTCTTTACTATAGATTGCAAAACAGGCAAATTATAACAAAAGGTTTTTCCAGAAGCAGTAGGGGTAACTATACACAGGTTTTCTCCCCTAAATGCAGATTTTACCGCTTCTGCTTGATGGGTATATAGACGATAAATTCCCCGATGAGCCAGAGCCGAAATAAGTCGCTCATCCAGTTCTTCGGGAAATTCTTCATACCTGGCAGGTTCTGGAGGGATAACCTTCCATGCAGTTAAATTTTGTTTAAAAGAAATATTATTTTGTAACTGGTCTATAATTTGTGAAATATTCATGAATGAATATTACCTTCCTTTATCTTCATTTTATCAAATTGAATACCTATATTGTATCGAGATTTGTAAATAATAATCAGGAGGGTTGCCAGTGTTTTAAAACAAATTGAATAGCATCTTCTCGAGTATTAATGTTCCCATCTAATTGAGCATTTTCAACTTCGTTCAATATGAAACGAAAAAGAGGTCCGGGTGAAAAACCTAATGCTATCAAATCTTTTCCACGAAGTAGAGGTTCATATTTTGGGGTTTCTTTAAGGAACTCTTCATAATCATTTTGAATTGTTTTTATGGAAGATAAATCACCAAAACTGGCCTGGATATCTATGCTTACCAGTTCTAAGAGAAGAGGAAATAATGGATTTTTAAATAATCTTTTGCGGGTGCTTTCTCTCATCTGGGGATACTGGAGTAAAGTCATATGATTTTTTATAAGCCAAACAACATTTTCTGTGTCTGAACGAGAGAATTTAAGTTGTTCCATAATCTGTTTCGCCATTTGGGCTCCCACTGCTTCATGTTTAGGAAATCGGATACGGTCTGAATAGGTAATGGTTTGTTTTTTACCAATATCATGTAAGAGGCTAGCCATTGCCAATACGGGGGATGATTTTTTTAAGTATTTGAGTGTTAATATAGTATGATTAAAGACATCTCCTTCAGGATGATATTCAGGGTCTTGTTCAATCCCTTTAAGAGCAGAGACTTCGGGAAGAATTTCGGGAAGTAATTTTGTCTCATCAAGAATCAGAAATGCAAAATAGGGGTTCCCTTCTATAAGTATTTTTACTATTTCATCGCGTATCCTTTCTGCAGATACTCTTTGTATTCCTGCGTGGAGTTCTTTCATGGCTTTGAGAGTGTGTTCCTCAATCTTAAATCTAAAACGAGCACTAAAGCGTGCAGAACGCAAAAGTCGAAGGTAGTCTTCGGAGAAACGGTTATAAGGATTACCTACGGTTCGTATAATTCCTCTTTGAATATCTTTTTGTCCCTCTACATAGTCGATAACTTTATTTGTGGAAGGGTCAAGAAATAGGGCATTAATAGTAAAATCTCTTCGTTGGGCATCTTCCTCTGGAGAAGAAAATACTACAGATGAGGGATGACGCCCATCTAAATAGGGACCGTCGGAACGAAAAGTGGTTACCTCATATTCTCCATCCGGTGTGAGAACACGAACAACCCCGAAATGTTTCCATAACGTAATAGACCGAGGAAAAAGATAAGATACTTCTTCAGGTTTTGCATTTGTGGCAATATCATAATCTATGGGTTGTCTTTTCAATAATAAATCGCGGACACATCCTCCTGCAAGATAGGCTATATAGCCTTTTTTTTGAAGAATGTGACATATTTCTCGGGCTCCCTTTTCTAATATTGAATATTTATTTTTCATTGAATCCATAATTCTATTTAATTATAAGTTTGATTTTTAGAATATATCCATCCTACAAGAAATAAAACGAATGCGGAACCCGCAAAACTGAGTATTTGATAAATTTCAGAAGAAATATATTGAAAAACGAAGAAAGTTCGCAGAAGGGTAACGAATAAAACACAAAAACCTATCCAACGATAGAGATATTCCCGAAAAAGCATCCCTAAAAATAGAGTACCTATTCCTGTTGCAAGCCAATAAAAAATAAGAAAGTTTTTAGGGAAGCAAATAAGACTAAAATATAAATGAGTAAAAACTATACTGCATAAGAAAATAACACGTATAAGAGTTTCAGCAAGATTTTTTTGTCCGAGTTTTTGCTGTTCGTATAGTTTAATTCTCTCACAAAATATCAGAATTAGAGAGAGAAGACATAGAATAAAGAACAGAGGAAGAGAAAAATGTCCTTTTGGAATTTTGGAAAGATAAGCAAGTAGATAAACAATAGAACTTAATATTAATACGATTCCTGATATTGAGAAGGAAAGAAGCTTGCTATAGACACCTAAACTATAGATGCCGATTCCTAATATAGAAATAAACATAGGGAACCCTATGAAAGAGGTTATATGATTTGTAATTATAAGAGTGATAATAATACTACTAATATAAGGAAGGAGGGTGAGAATAAAATGGGTAATATCATCTTGCCTATGTTGGATTTTGTTTAAGTATTTTTCCCATGCATAAGCACCTATATAAGATGTAAATCCCAGGGGAAAACTCATTGATAGGAAATAAGGAAGTTCATATAAAGATTGTTGGTTTGTAAAAAAATAAAACAAATAACATGCCTGTGCAGAGACAAGTAAAAGCACCCCACTAAATTCAATGGAGGGAGTAGAAAAAATAAGTCCTATTCCTAAAAGAATGAGAAGTTCGGTAGTTAGTATAAGAGGTAGACGAAGGTCATCCACGAATTCAACAACAGTCAATAAGAGGATAAGTAATGATGCTACACAAGCGTGCAATACAGACATCAATAAGGGAGAGAATCTCCATTTTATTGAAGGAAAATGAATCTCATGATTCCATTCAGGAATGGTTTCTTCTTGTGCAGGAATAAAATGTTCATAAAACCATGCTACGATAAATAAAAATAAAGATGTCCCCCATATAGCAAACCAGTTAGCAGGAATTAGATATTTATCCAAAAGAATGTTGCCCGATATTTTAACATAAGAAACTCCCCAAAAAAAGGTAACCCATAGAAGAAAGAAATTCATAACACGATATACAAGATAACCACTTCTTTTATGGGCAAATGCTAATGCCAAGCATTCAATCGATAATGCTATTAAAAGTTTCTCACCCGAAAAGTAGGCTTGAATAGCCAAAGTTATCATAATGACTGTTTTTATGATGAATATTTGAAATATATAATTATTCCGTGGCCCTGTAAAGTGGGATAGGAGTGTAAAAACAAATAGCATAAGGGCAAAACCCACACGGAAGAGATATTCGTACGGCAGATAATACGTTCTTACTGCATAGAAAGAAAGACAAAAATATATTGCGGAATTAAGTCCTACTAACGGTGCGATTCCTTTACGATATTCACCCCGTTTACGGGCATCCATAATGCATGTTAACGAAAATAAAATAAAACAAGTAGTTAGAAAAAGGAATGAAATCCAAAAGTATGCATTTTCAGGTATATGAAAGTAAGTATGAGGATTGAGGTAAATGAAAACATAGAGATATGTCGCATATGATGCAATAACCCCTGTCCATGAAAGAAGGAACCAGTTATGGATTAAGTGAAAAGTGAAAGTTATAAATGCAATAGATATACTTGTGAGTAAAGCGTATGAAAGTGTTTTTATATTAGGTTCATTATAACAACTCAAAGCAACTGTATAGTAAGTTAGAAAAAGACCAATACCTGCAATAGTAGAACTTTTTCTTTTATGAGCAATAATAATTAAAGGAGCAAGGCAGAGAAGAAGGATTAAGAATCCTACAACGATTTGGTAATAACTTTGATATAAGTAGGGAATTATTTGTATCTCTTCAATGAAAAATCCTGCATAGGTGGTAAAATATATTCCTGTTAAACCACAACTTAGAATAACTTCAGAGAAAATATTTTTCTGACGGGTTAATCGTTCTCCTGAAATAAGGAGGAATGAAAAAATATAACCAATAACTATTTTCTCCCAAATACCAATACCTGTAGAATAAAGAGTAGCTCTTGCTCCCAGAACAACAGCAGTCATTACTAAAATAGCCCCTATTCGACTTGCCCATATCGCACCAATTTTTTGTTCTAATTCTTCTTTAGATTTTATTTTTATGGCAGATTTGAACTTGTTAAGAAAAGGTTTATCCGATGAAAATGAAATTTCTTTTAAGAGTGATTGAGAACCATCATTAGGTGATTGTTCTAATAAAACATCGGATCTTTCTGATGAGTTATTAATATGATTATTTAAATCTTTTTCATGAATTAATAACTCTAACTGTTGTGTTAATTGTTTAATTTGTTCTTCTAACTCCTGTATTTTTTTATCGTTCTTACCCAAATCGAATGAACCTTTTATCTATGTATAAAATTTTAATTACAATTGTATATTGAACTTAAAAATATTGTATTTTATAATGTTTATTAATTTCTAAATCGTGTATGACTATTAGGAGAAATAATATGACAATACTTGCCATTATTTTGATGATTATTGGTTT
>CALLRP010000055.1 GCA_938014335.1 uncultured bacterium | reverse complement strand
TATACGGTGTAATTCTTTTTCTTGTGTCCTTCTAAAGTAACGCTATCTAATTTTTTCAAACCGTCCGACCAGATTAAACAACCAAAAATGCGATTTAGGAGAGGGTCTGTAAAGTTATCTTTGTATTTGCTGAAGCCTTGTAAATCCATGGAATAACCCCAGATGGAGTGGTTATTATGATGATATACTGCCAAACCATCAAAGGGTAACTGCGGTAAAATGGTATCGGGGTAAACAATGCCTTCTTCGGTTTTTTGAATAAGACTACTCTGATTTACTTCATCCGGGGTATAATTTCGTGGCTGTGTTCGCCAGACTTCCATAGTTACCTTTAAATCTATATTGTCTACACTTTCGATGTTCAACACTGCAACGGGTAGGTTTGCATCAATACGGAAGATAGCTTTTGTTTTCCCTTCATTGCCTTGTATTTCGATAATACCGTTTTGCAAGTGTAATCGTTGAGAGAAACTCGTAATACTGGATGTTAAAGAAGGGGTGATTTGGAAACGAACTCGTGCCAGTTTTAATAACTGGCCGTTGTCATCCCATGCATCAGTTTTGCTGATTAAAGCAACGAAATCACCATTTTCTTCGGTCCAGAAGTTGGCACCGATGTCTCCATTGCCGATGGGCATGGAATCAGATGAGTTCTGACCGGGTTTATCCCAGACCTCGTCGTAACAATTCGGATAATCGGGAGGTTGTCCATAACAAAGTGTAAAAGGTAATATACACAAAAGAAGTGACAAGAAGAGTTTTTTCATATCACATCCTCCAAAATGTTTATTTAGTTTTTATTATACTAACACGAAAAGATATAAAAATGTCCTAATCTTGTTCCTTTGAAATTTGGGAATGTTCGCCGTTGCATATTGGATAGGAGTGGACAATAGCAAAGTTTCGGAAGATGAATGTATGCACATAATATTTTCAGTTATTTTTGGGGTTTATTTTTCCATTGCCAGAGTTCTGCAAGAATGGATGCAGTAATGATACACCATGTTGCAAAAAGGGCATTGGGTAGAGCACTTTCTGCTGAGAAGTGATTTAAAGCTAAAACCGCACCTAATCCCGCATTTTGCATGCCTACTTCGATTGATAAAGTTCGTTTTCGTTTTTCATCAAAACGATATAGAATTCCTGCACCGTAGCCTAAAATTAGACCTAAAAAATTATGAAGAATTACCGCAGAGAAGATGAGAAGGGAAACATCTTTAAATTTGTCTGCGTTTAGGGCTACAACTAAACCACAAATAAAGGCAATACACAGAGAGGATATTGCGGGGAAAATATCTACAATCCTGTTAATCCGTTCTTTGAGTATATAACGGACTGCAAACCCTACCATTAACGGGATGATTACCATTTTGATGATGCTAATAAACATGCCCCAGAAAGGGACAGAAATATATACACTGCCGAAGATATAGGTACAAAGAGGAGTAAGGATAGGCGAAAGCAAGGTGCTGGTACTGGTTAAGGCGACGGAGTAAGCAACATCGGCCCCTGCCATATATGAGATGACATTGGATGCCATGGCTCCGGGTGTCGAACCCACCAGGATGATACCGATGGCTAATGATGGGGGGAGAAGTAATCCTTTGGCGATTAGAAAACCTAATGTGGGCATGATTACAAATTGTGCGACCGTGCCTAATAGTACCCAGTGGGGTTTTTTCACAATAGGTATAAAATCTTCTATCTTTAGCACCGCACCTATCCCTGCCATTGTAAACATGAAGAACCAATCTTTATAAGGGCTAAAAATAGTCAGAACTGGTGGATACCAATAGCCTATAATTCCGGCTAAGATTACCCAGATTACCATCAAACGAGAAAACATCTGAAAGATGACCATAAGCAAGAACCTTGTCAACAAATTCAAATACTTGATTATTATAAGTATTACATAGATTCTGTAATGAACAATAATGGATTTAACACTCAATAGCATAATGAAGAATAATAAGTGGTGCACAATTCCTGAAAATATATCGAGTAGGGAATGAAAACTGATGGCGGATTATCAGTTTCTACTTTTGTTTATATTTTACTTATGAATTAATAAGGTGTTTTCTAAATTGGGGAGATTACTTAATGAGCATGTTCAAAGGTTTGCCGCCTATCATCTCATCTTGGGCAGGTCTGTCTAATTCAAGTTTGATAAGGGTATCTATGGGATTATTTTGTCCATTATTAAATTTAATCTGAATGTGCTTTTCAGTTTGTTGAACTTGCACTTGTTCTTCGGTGAGTATAGTTATATTCAAAATTTTAGATTTCAACGGGGGTAAAACAAGGGTTTTATTTTGTGGGGTAAGGATATGGAGATAAACAAAATGTCCTTTGTATGTAGAACCGCCCCATTTCCCATTAAGGTAAGGCCCGCCACGAGTACCATAAATGCTTTCACCATATTTCTGTAACCATGCACCCATTTCTTTAAGCACAGCGACTTGTTCTTCTGGAATTTCACCTGTAGGCTTGGGTCCGACATTTAGGAGTAAATTACCGTCTCCACAGGCACAGTGGACCAGCATCTGTATACATTCTTTGGCAGAACGTGTTCGGCAATCGGGACGATAAGACCAACCTCCGCCGTCGGGACATTCTGTAAGGGTAATGCATGATTCCCAGAGGCGGTTATTCTGGAATTTCCCAATTTGTTGTTCGGGAGTGTCAAAGTCACCACGGGTTAATGCTTCAATTTCCAGTGTAGGCTTATCCGCTGGGGGGCGGATAAAACGAGCGACACGATTATTAATAATAATCGTCGGCTGGAGATGATACATCATCTCAAAAAGGCTCTTAAAATCATAATGTTCCCAATTACCAGCTACATGGTCGAACCATAGAATATCTACCTTCCCATAATTACTTAATAATTCCTGAACCTGTCCCCGATAGAATTCATCATACTTGCGATTATCCCCCACTAAATAATCCGGATGCGTCCAGTCCCGTGTAGAATAATACCAACCTAATTTCAAGCCGTGTCTGTGTGCAGAGTCTGCTATTTCCTTACATATATCCCTCTGGAATGGAGTGGCTAATATCGAGTATTCCGGTCGTAATTTTGTATGCCACATCGAAAAGCCATCATGATGTTTGGTAATGAACACGATGTATTTCATACCCGCTTCTTTGGCTAATTGCATCCAGGCGTCCGCATTAAATTTCACAGGATTAAATTGCTTATAAAGATTATCGTAGACCTCTGGCGGAACCGTTTCCATACCGGAGTGGTCATGAGGATGCCCCATCCGTGACCAGCTAATCTCTGTACCATTTATACTGGCAGGTCCCCAGTGAATAAACATGCCAAACCTTGCTTCTCGCCACCAGCCCAATCGAGCCTCTCGTTGTTCAAGGGTCTCCACAGTCGGTAGAACAATAGAAGGGTCAGAGTAAGTTTGGGCTTGGATAGTGAAAAATGCAACTGTAAGAACGATGTTCCGCACCATTTATATATCCTTTGTTAGTTTGAATTTAAGAAGTGATGAAAGATAAGAAGAATTATAACTTATAAGAGATAACTATTTTATTTTTTTTGAGATATTTAAGATTTTTTCATCATCTATTAAAACTTTTAAAGGTTGAATGGAACGATTACTATTGGAGATGAGTGGTAGAGCGGACAGGTTCCTTGGGGGAGTATATCAAGGGTTTCCTTCTGAAGTTCGACATAATTTACAACCAGGGCAAGGTGGTCATTCAGGTCTGTAATGCTCTCCTCAGCTTATACCTGTTTTAACACTTTCAAAACCTATAGTACTGATGGGCATCCTTTGAAAAGCAATAATAATATATACATTAGCATATCTTTTTATGCTATAAAATAAATGGCAGCCCCTACGGGATTCGAACCCGTGTGACAGGACTGAGAATCCTGCATCCTAAACCGCTAGATGAAGGGGCCATCTTCATTGCAGGGGAAACTATTTTAGCAAAAATTTTATGGTTTTGACAAATTATATTGAGATTTTAAGTATATAAAATGATGTGGTTAGTAAAGTTATAATTTACAATTGTGAAATATGATATTTGACAACTTTGTTTGTAAGTTTCTTATTATTAGGATATTATAGGATTACTTTGAGTTAAATATTTGACAACTTGAACTTTGACATTTGACAGTAAATATAGAATTTTTAGTCCCAAATAACACAAATGTTCATGAATAATTTCTAAAAATCTTATTTACGAAATCTTATTTACGAATAAATATTTTTAAGGGAGGGAATTTAATATAAAAAATTTATCTTTTCTTTGCGTTTATTTGTGCTATTTACAGCACTTATGAATAAAAAATTTTGGCTGCCGGACTAGGACTCGAACCTAGACATGCCTGATCCAGAGTCAGGTGCCCTACCAATTAGGCGATCCGGCAACCGCTATTACTATGATATAAAAAAATAATTTTAATTTTCAAATCTTAAAAGGGTATAAAAAAATGACATATATTTTAAACTGTTTATGCAAAGTAAAGTAAAACAAGCGACTTATAACTTAAAGAGATTGATAATATGTGGATAATAAAGTATGCAATGCATAATGAAAATATTTTGTCATATAAAGAAAATGCGCTTTCAGAAGATTGCATGGTATATAAATTCTTATCAAAAGCAAAATGGCCGAAGGATTTACCTACAACAGAAGAAGATTTCAATAAAAATCAACTCAAAGATTATATAAAAAATATACTTTCTGGAACTTGGCAACTAAAAAATAGAAAAGATTATACTAAAGTAGAAATGAAAAATTTAGCCTCTTTGAAAATAACGCAAATGGATGTTTAAAGAAGTCTTTAAATGTATCCTACAGAAGGCAAATTATATATTTAAGGCTATTTTGAGAGAAAAAAATTCGTAGACGAACAAGTTTTTTCTTTTTAGAAGTCCACAAAGTAGACTATTTCTTCGTCTAATTTTTCGAGATCTAACAATATTTTTTCACGTCGGGGTCTCCCATTAGAATTTCTAAAATCTCTTTGAAATGAACCGCATTTTATGAGGACCGTATCATCAATTTTAATGAAAGAAATTTGTTTTAGGTTAAATTCCACTTTTCTTAAACGAGACCAGGCACCTCTGTTTATTCTCTCTAATTCATATTTAGATTGCCCTCCTTTAAGTTCTTCGTGCCATTTTTGGAAAGTTCGTTTATTATCGTTATATTTTACCTCACCCATAGCAAGTATCAATCCCACACCACCATAATCTTTAATGGCATTGGCAGTGGCTTCGCTATCGTTTACAATAATCTGATGACTACTTGTATTTATAGCGTGTGCTTTGAAGTCCCATGGGATTTCTCTGAAACCATCAAATGTAACATTGCCGTATCCTGGCCCCGGAATAGTTAATATATTCTTCAAAAATTTTTCACATAAAAATTGAAAATAAAAACCAATCCATTCCATCTGCCTCCATTGATTATATCCTGCATCTTTCATCTCTAAAATAGATGTTTTACCATCCCAATTTTTAGGAATCCTTTTTAGACAAATTGATATTTTTTGGGCAACATTTAAGAATTTTTCTTCTATCATAATAATTGTTTTTTATTTTTCCACCCGGTACTAATTTTTATTTCTTGTAGCAGGGTATCATTGTTAAGGTAATAATCTAAGAGGTGATTAAATACGATTTTTCCATTTTCATTCAGGTCCCCCATGATAAAATTTCTGTTCAATATATAAGAAACAACACCAATCATTCCGCTTCCGCAAAGTGGGTCGAAAACCAGGTCCTTTTCCTTTGAAAAATGTTCCAATAAACATTGCAGAAGTTTAAAAGGAAGTCGAGTTGGATATTTAGGCATGTTGACCTTATAGTCTCTTTTAAAGGTGAGTGTTGATAAATTAGGTTCTCCTTCCTGACAGTGGTGTGTTGTGCATCTATTATTAAAAAACCACCTATCTCCTTTTGTTATCCAGTAAATTTCATAAACATTGTGAGAGGTTTTTTTTCGGCAGACAGGAGCAAAGTTATACACCCAATACATTTTGCCTTGCAGGGTTAACCCCTTAAATTGTAGAATTTTATTGTGGATAATGTGACTGTTATTCCAGCCAGAGAAAATTAAAGCCTGTCCATTTTCCTTTAAATTTCTTTTAATTATTTCCAATAATTGATATATTTTTCCCTCGTATTCCGAGACCTTCCATTCTACATATCCATCAACGACATTGTTAACATCTCTGTTGTAATTCCCATTTTTACCACTGAATTCTATGCCAAAAGGTGGGTCCGTTATGATTAAATCTGCGTTAATATCTTTCCAGTCATTCATGTCTTTGATTAAGTATTTTTTCAATAACTCATTGATTAAATCTATTTTTTTGTCTTTGGTCTGAATGATTTCATCGGGACCAAAAAGACTTAAAGCGTTAAGGTGTTTGTAATTTTTATTTTTTATTCCCATATTATCTAACTTTATTATTAAATAACGCCTTTTGCTGACACTTTGAGTTTATATTTTATAAACTTAAATAATATAGTAACTACTTTATACGGATAATCACAATTCAAAACAACAGATTGCATGGTATATAAATTCTTAACAAAAGCAAAATGGCCGAAGGATTTACCTACAACAGAAGAAGATTTCAATAAAAATCAACTCAAAGATTATATAAAAAATATACTTTCTGGAACTTGGC
>CALLRP010000054.1 GCA_938014335.1 uncultured bacterium | reverse complement strand
AGACTTGCTCGCAGTATTTTCCACACAATGGCAAAATATGGTCCCAAATTAGAGAATGAACAACTTATTTTAGGAAATTATGTGGATATTGGTGTTGACCTTTTTGTAATGGCTTCCTGCTTATCTTATGCAGAATATCTGATGAATAAGAATCCAAATGATGATTCTCCACAAGATTTAGCAGATTTGTTCTGCAAGAATGCCCGCCAGAGAATAGAGAACAATTTCAAAGCGGTTAAAAAGAATCACAATTATATGTATCGTAAAATAGGGGATAAATTGTTAGAAGGAAAATATCGCTGGTTGGAATTTGATGTTTACGAAGGTTTGCCAAAGAAGTATCGTGATTATGAAAAGAATCTTCCAATCCCTGCCGAAGCACCTGATAACTCTAAAACAGAGGCAAAAGCATAATGTAGTCAATTATTAAGATTAAAAAATAAAATAAGAGGGACTTAAAAAAGTCCCTCTTATTTTTTATCCACATTTTTATATTTTTATTCGTATTTGCCTGTTAATGCATTCCAGCGAATTTTGAAGAGGTCGCAGAACATTTTAGAGGAGTCTTTTATAGGATGGACACGCGATTCTTTTCTATTTCTCCAGTGGGTTGGTACTTCTTTAATTCGTAAACCATGCTTTTCCGCAATGAAAAGTATTTCTGCATCAAAACTAAATCTTTTGAGTGTTTGTCTTGGGAAAATAATATTTATTGATTTTTCATTGAAGCATTTACAGCCACATTGGGTATCTTTAAAATGAGTGAGACAAAAAAAATGAAGTATCAGGTTATAAATTTTCCCCATTGTTTGGCGGTAAAAAGGCTGAGGAATCTCAATGATGGATTCAGGTAAAGCGCGTGAAGCAATGGCAATGTCATATCCATTGTTAGCAATTTCATGAATAAGTTTTTCCACCTCTTCAATAGGTGTAGACGCATCTGCGTCGTAGAAACAACGGATATCCCCTTTTGTATAATTGAGCATAGCTCCTTTAACGACACTTCCTTTTCCCTGATTTTCAGGAAATGCAATTACTTTGATTAATTCGGGGTATTGCTTTTCCCATTTTTGGGCGAGTCGAACAGTATTATCTTTGCTCCCGTCATCTACAATTACAATTTCAAATGTATAGGACTGTTTTTGCAAATAGTCTAAGACATATCGCAATGTAATTTCTATTTCTTGTTCTTCGTTGTATGTAGGGATTATGAGGGAAAAAGAAAACAATATAATACTCCTTTATCCCATAAAATAATTATTCAGTATATATTATTAATTTGCTGGTTTAAACCAGATATTTCTGTATCTTACAGCATTTCCATGGTCTTGAAGCATTAAAACGCCCTTAGGTGCTTCTTGGTCGCTAACCCCACCCGGGGTGGGTGCTTTCAGTTCTACATTATCATGAATTACAATACCATTATGAACCACTGTTATAAAAGCATTCTTAATTTTCTTCCCGTTTTCGTCAAATTTAGGACCTGTAAAAGTAATATCATAAGTTTGCCATTGTAATGGAGGTAAAGAGGCACATACTTTTGGAGTGGCTGATTTGTAGATTCCACCACAAAGATTATCTGCAGGTAAATCACCAAAACTATCTAATACCTGGACTTCGTATCTCCCGAATATGTAAACGCCGCTATTGCCACGAGCTTGACCTGTTTCATTGGGCATAAATGGACACATAAACTCGATATGATATAAACCATCTCCATATTCTTCTTTCGTCCAAATGTTAGTAGACATAGTGCGAACAGAACCATCTTCAATTAATTGCCAATGGGGTTTAACATCCCACATGTCAAGGTTTTTTCCGTCCATAAGTACAATAGCACCTTGTGGAGGTTGTTGCCCTAATGTCGGTGGTTGTAAAAATACCCGTTTAAGTTCAAAAGTTGCTTTTTCTTTGCCCTGTTCAATAGTCCCTTTGAATGTTTCATTCTTTATTTGTCCAATAACTTTTGCTTTACCACCGAAATCTTTTCCAAAGTCGACTTCTCCATCGAAATTGATTTCGGCCATTCTTTTTGCTTTTTCCTTATCCTGTTCCATAATACCAGCCGGTCCGGAAGGTGCTTTCATACCTTTGATTTCTGCTCTTTGTTCAGGTTCAGAGCCCTGGGTATAGAGCAATACACAGCGATACCTACCGCCACCTTGTGCCACAACTTGAGCCCGTAAACTTTTCCCATTCCAATTTTTGCCAAAGATGGTCCCTTGATAGTTACCCATTACTAAATCATCTTCTTCATCTGCGATAACAGATGTAGTTAACATGACTACTGCAGTAAATAACAAAGTGAATAAGAAAAAGTTTTTTAGAGAATACATAAGAAAATCCTCCTGGTATTTTTAATTTTTTTATTGAGAAAAAGATACTTTGTTTTTCAATTCTTACATTATACTTTATATAAAGGGATTATAAAAAATAGGATTTCAAAAAAGACTTCAAACAAAAACGCATAGTTTTACTGACAATGAGAATCCTTTTTAAGAGGTTTGCATAGGTAAACATGTAGAAAAATATATAAGTATAAGAAAAATCCCTTTAAGCGGTTTATAAAAACTTTTGTTAATGATTTTAGGATACCCTCCGAAACAGGTTTGTATTCTTTATGTATTGAAAAAATAAATGTATTTTTTGCTCTAGATAACTTGCCTAATGTAATCTGGCGTGGGCTTTCAAATAATATAACGAAAAGATCTAAATGATGGGAACGAATTGTTTTAATAATATTATAAAATGTTTTTGCACCTTTAAGTAAAGGGAGATGTTTCCCGTCCCAGGGTAGGAATATGGGAATTATCGAGAGATTTTCAAAATAATATGTAGGAAAATTTTGAGGTAAAAATAAGATAATATCTTCATTAGGGTATTTCTCAATTAAAAAATGTATGGTTTTTAAGAAATGTGGACCGTAGCTATAAAACAATCCAATCTTCATATTATTATTTCTCCTTTGATAATACTTCTTGAATGAGAGGTATATAATAATTGTCCACTATTGTATCCCATGTATAGTTTTGTAGAACATATTGCTGAGCATTGCTACCTAATTTAGTTCTGCTCTGGGGATTGTCAAGGAGGGTGTTTAGTATTTCAGATAGTTCTGAGTAATTCTCCGCTTTAAACAGTATTCCTGTTTCATTATCCTTTATAATCTCCTTTAATCCCCCAATATTAGAAGCGACAACCGCTTTTCCTTTTGACATTGCTTCTAAGACGATAATTCCAAAAGGTTCTGCCCAAATACTAGGAACGACACAGATATCTGCCTGGCTATATATACGAAGTAATTCTTCTCGTGTAAGCCATCCCAAAGGAATAAACCAATCGTTATATAACCCAAGATTGAACGAAGTTGTATAGATTTTAAAATCATTCCTCTTTTGAGAAAGAAGTTTTCCCGCTTCATATAAGATATTCATCCCTTTTGATGGGTCGTCGCATCGTCCTGCCATCAGTATAATTTTTTCATTATTTTTAGTCGAGGATGATTGCGAGGGTTCATTTATGAACTCTTTTTCTATCCCTCCAGGAATTACAATGGCGTCTACCCCCTGTTTTAATAGTTCTGCTTGTAAGTCTTTGTTGTAGACAATTACTTTTTTATATTTTTTGATAATATCAAGATAATTTTTAATGAAATGACAAGAGAAAGTTTTACTCTTGATATAATCTTTCGTCCAACTATTATAATTACCTGATAATAGTTCTTTTTTTTGTCCTTCTAAAGAACATTTTCGACAGTAATTAGGTGTAGTGAAAATGCTTTTTGGACAGGGGTGTCCATTCTTGAATCGGAGAGGGTTCCTTAAACAAAATAACTCATGTGCAAAAACTTTGGAGATTATCGGAATGTTTGGGAATGAATCCATTAAATACTTACTTACAAGTATTTTTATATGATAACCATGCTGTAAAAAGATAAGAGACGGGGTATTCAGCTGTACCTGTGAATTTATGGTATTCGATATATGTTTAGCATTCCAATATTGGAAGGGAATAGGAATACGAATAGATGGAAATGTTAAATCTGGAGGATTAAATTTCCCTCTATCGGAGGAATGTTCCTCTGCGATTCCGATGAATAAAACATTATATTGTTTTTTATAAAGATGATTAAGCACATTATAAGTATCTACATCAGCACCCCCATTTGGAGGCCAGGAAAAGTTAAAGTCAACAAATATAATTTTTGCTTTATTCAATAGATGTTTCCCCTTCAAGTGTACCCATATTTTTTTGTTTCACCAAAATTTTTTCGTAGTAGTTTTTTACGATTTTATCCCAAGTATAATTATTAATAACATGTTGTTGGGCATTATTTCCCATTTCTTCTATTAAAGTATCATTTGCCAGTAATTGTTCAAGATAATTCATAAGCATTTCATCATCATTAGGAGGAAATAAGAAGCCCGTTTTGCCGTGTATGATTGTCGTTTTCAATCCTCCAATATTGCTTGCAATAACTGGTTTGCCCATAACCATACCTTCTAATGCAACAATACCGAAAGGTTCATCCCAAATACTTGGAACGACACAAATATCCATTTCGGAATAAATTTCAGGTAATTCATCATAATCAAACCAGCCCATAAATTTTACCCAATCTGGGAAACCCTCTCTCCAGCCTGCCGTGCATATTAATTCAAAATCGGTTCTTTTATTTCTCAATTTTTCACATGCTTTGTATAAGACATGAAAGCCTTTTGCTGAGTCTTCGACTCTTCCTGACATAAATATCTTTTTGATTTTGTTGCCTGTAATTTTATTTGTTTGAAAATGTTTAGCATCAATTCCACCAGGAAAAATAATGACATTTGGATGATAACATTTCCAAATATTTGCCATTGTTTCTGAAGATACTATTATTTTCTGGACCTTTTGAAGGGCATTTGTGAGTATTACAGAATAATTGTATTTATATGCTTTAGCAAGTAGATATTCTTCCAGCCAGGCAGTTATTTCTGATTGTATTAGTTTATTTTTTTGGTGATATAAACCACATTTTCGGCAGATATCTTGAGTTGATAAAAAGTCAAGAGGACAGGGTTTATTATTAAGAAACTTTAAGATGTCTTTTTGACAAAGGAGTTCATAAGCATACTGCCTCCAGATGATAGGGTGGGATAGTTTGTCGAAGAACAGGGTAATTAGAGGTTTGAGAAAAAAGCAATTTCCAATAATAATAAAATCGGGTTGAAAATCGGCAACGGAGTCAAGAAGAAAATCTTTAAGTATCTTTCCAGAGTTATTATCGGAATAGTTAATAGAAATTTTATTTGAGGGGAAAGGCAAAGAGTTAGAATTAAACATTCCCCGATTCTGGGTGGGAGAGGAACAAGAAAGTAGTAATATATTGTGATTTCGTTGAGTAAACTGTTTCAATACATTGTAAGTATCCACATCTGCTCCACCACGAGGAGGCCAGTTAAAGAGAAGGTCTATAAAACAGATTTTCATTGGATAATAATCCATTAATATTTTTTAACGATGTTTTTGTGAACCATACCATTGGCTACCACCGTGATCAAGATGGAGAACAGGAATACCAATTAGCCGATGTTCCGGACCAAACATTTCTACCACAGACCTCCCAAAAAACCAATCCGCTCCTTCAAAGTGGTTAAACTCTGGATAAGTGATTTTCTGGAAGACCTCTTTTCTGCAACATTGGCAATATCCAATAGGTATCCCGTCCGCTTCTCTTTGTCGCCATTCTCCGGGACCTTCCAAAAGAGATTCATATTCTTCCCAAGGACGAATAAGACCCAATAATATTTGAGAAGTTATTTCAGGTGTTAACATTTTTCTACCATCTGGAGCAACGAAATAAGTATTATCCCCCATTTTATCCATTGTTGAAAGAAAATAAGGGTGAAGAATAATATCAGCATCAATAAGTATAACCCAGTCAGCAGAGCATAAAGGTAAAGAGGCATTGATTAAAAATCCTTTTGATTTCCAATAACTTTCACTAAAAGGAGAACGGACAATTTTCATATTAGGGAATGTGGATTCTATACAATCAAGAACATCGTCAGTTGCATCTAAACCTGGGACATAAGCAACTATAATTTCTATCTGGCTTACATCAAAGTCGCGTTGATGGACAATACTTAATAAAGAAGCCCGTAAACGATTTGAGTATCGAGAACAGACATATAAAAATGAAAATTTAGGTTTTGTTTTTATACTGGATGGAGATACTTTTTCTGATTTCCACAGTGTGATACCTTGAGTAACAATTTCTCCATCAATGTTCCATATGGATATACGAGGTTCTAATTTGAAAGGTAATCGCGGAGGAACTAAAGAAGCATTTAGGAATTCTACAGGATAAATCAATTCATTATCTCTAATGAGGACATAATACCCTTTTTCATCAATGTGCAGTATTAGTTTATGACTTTGAGCTATCATAGGGCAGACAATTTTAATGTGAGGACCAAAACTAAAGCCGATTTGTTCTGCAAAACCACCTCCAAAAGTTACAGAAATGGTTAACGGTGGTTCTGTTTTGCACAGAGGAGTACTTTGTAGTTCTCCACAATTGAAAGAAAACCAACGAACAGCCCCGGGCATGTAGTGAGTCATTCTATTTTCAATTTTGTAATCTTCGGGTAGAATCTCTTTCCAGGGTTTATTATGAAGGGTAATTTTGATGGCTTCTTCTTGTAATGAATGTAATTCACAAAATTGTAACTGTATCTGTTGGTCAAATCGGCAAGAATATCTTGGATGTGCTTTGCGAAAAAATAAAGGGTCTCTTATGAGATTGCCAGGAATGGGGTTAGGTTGAAACGAGGATGCAAGGAAGGGATTGTCCCCTTTGTCACAAATATACCTAAAAGAGCAATTTGTGCATATTCCCCATCTTTTTTCTTTTTTTATTTGTTTATCCATCAATTGTTTTTCTATCTGATGAGTATTTTCGGGTAATGTCTGGTAATTTCTTCTCCATTTTAGGTGTCGAGTGAGTTTATGCCATGCCCACAGGGGGACATATAATCCGGGATGGTTGAGTATCCATGGAAGTACTACATTATCAATCCCACTGTGGAATGATGTCTTTTCCCTCAACTTAATTTCCAATATTTTTCTAATTTTGTAACTACGAAGTTGCCATAACATTTGTGCGAACTCAAATGCGGATTGGGTATAAAATTCTGAATCAGAATAGAATTGGGGAATATTTATTACATATGGATAATCAGAACTTTTAAAGGCACAGAAAGGAGGACCTATAATGCTTATAGATACTTGGGAATTATGTAATTCCGGTAGGAGTTTTTTTAGTGTTAGAAATATATCATTAAAGTCATCCGTTACATATGGAAGATTGAATAAAGGGAATTTCTCAAAAAGAATTATAGACGAAGCCTTTTTTAATGATACTATCAATGTCTCAATGTTATTTTTTTTGTTCAAAAGAAAAGATAGGGGTAGGTATAATCTTATGCCTATATTTAAGCGATTACAGGTATTAAGCCAATTATCTATTTGTAGTGGTATATGATCGGAGATAAAGAGAACAATGTCTAATATATTGAGTTTTTTTAGTAACTCTATGTTCATCGGAGGTTCTGGAAGAGATGTTCCCCAGGATAACTCACACGGAACCTCCTGTTTTGTGAAGTTAAGTAAATTAGACAAAGTTTTAAAGTTATCATAAACATCAGAAAAAAAGTCAATTTTATCTACTTTGAACTGGTCGTATTGGACACGAACCCATTTTTTTAAATCTTCTAAGGGAATTATCTCATCGTAATAATTTGTATGAAAAATAAATCCTCGTGTGGGTGGGAATATTTTTATCTCTTGTATTCTTAAATCTTCCATGTTTGTTTGCTGTTACTATTTTAGTATAGATTTTGTTTTTTGTGCTAAATTATATAAAATAGGAAAACGACTTCGCGTTATCATTTTGGCTAACATCCAGCGTTTATGCCATTTCCACGAGCCTTTTGGGAACATTGCCTTCTCTCTGAACTTTTCATTCCAGAAATAACAAACCGTACTGCATCCCTTACATCCATTTTTACCAATTGCATGAGAAATCTCTTCTTTTATATCAGGGTATTCTACAATTTCATCTATTGGTGTATTATTAATATTCCTTTTCTCACTTTTTGCCCAGGGATAATGCCAGCAGGGTAAAACCCATCCATCCTCATCTATACCTAAATGAGAGGTAGGGATTGGGCAATTTTCTCCGGGGTGCATTATAAGCTCAGGATAACGAATACTTAGATTAAATCCCTTTATCATTTCCCTGGATAATGAAACATGACGATTCTCTACTGCGTCTCTTTCTAATATCTCATAAAGTTGATTTGTAGCCTCATCTAAATTTTCGAGTGGTACCAGCTCTTTCTGATGGTATGTTTCTGTAAAAGAGAAACCATGCCACACAAGAGGAAAGTTTTTAAAATATTCGTAAGTTTCTATAGAATGATTGTAGTTGCTTTTTTGTATCACGGTGTTGATTGCTACTTTTGCACCTTTTTCAATTAAAGATAAAAATACCTTATTTGCTTTATCAAAATTCCCTTCTCCACGTATGTAATCATGAACTTTCCCGACGCCGTCAATTGAAATATTCAAAATAACATTAGGATGTTCTGCATAATAAATCACATCCTTTTCTGTCAATCTTGTCGCGTTAGTCAGGACCCAAATTTCAATAGCATTTTGAGAAAGAATATCAATTAACTCTTTAAGATAGGGGAGAAGTGTTGGTTCCCCACCCCCAATAACAACACGTTTTACTTTTTTACGGAGTGCAAAGTTCGCAATTTGTAATGCATGTTCTCGTGTTAAACTTTTCTTGTCACGCACAATAACAGGACACATGCGACATTGCAAATTACAGCATGATGTAGCACATATGGTAAACTGTTCCCAGTTATAAAAATTATCTACCATAACAGATTATTTGATGTATGTTCTGCAGTTTCAACGAAAAAATATAATAAAGTATATCATTAAAAGATAGGTAGATATAAATTGAACATATATCTGTGAGGTTTTGAAGGTAGTTCATGGCATACGAAAAAGAGTGCGCAAATCTTTTGCAATTTCGCGTGGAAGGGAATGCACCTTTACATGAAATTGTGTTTTTTTTGACGAACCGATGTAATCAGCGTTGTTTAATATGTTGGCAATGGGAAGATGATTTCAAGTCGAAAGGGAAAGAACTCTCTGATGAGAAGTGGATACAACTATTACAAGATGCTATTAAAATAGGGGCACAGCATTTTTATATTGTAGGGGGAGGAGAACCCATGGTCCGCGGTGATTTGGTTATAAAATTAGCAGAAATCGCGAAACAAAAAGATATGTTCTGTGTTCTTCACACTAACGGAACATTATTTAAACAGCAACAGATGGATAGGCTAATTTATCTTAATTGGGACCAAATAATATTTAGCATAGACGGGCCTAATCCCGAGATTAATGATTATATTCGTGGGAAAGGAACTTTCGATAAAGCATTCCAAAATTTACTGTATTTTCACAAGCATAGGAAAGCAGGAAAAAATCCCATACCGGATTTAGGGATAAATTTTACAATAACTAATAAAAATTATTCATTTTTAGAAAATATGGTCGAATTGGCTATGGAAACGGGTTGTGGAGGTATTCATGCAACATTTGTTCAACCTTTTAATGAGCGCTCAAAACAATTTGTGCTGAATAATAAAGAATTAGACGCATGCAAAGACCTACTTATATCTGCAAAGCAAAAAGCAGAAGGTGCGGGTCTTTATCATACTTTTGATGCATTAATACAAGGTTTATGCAAGATGAACCCGAAGGATGGATATAAAGAAAAAAAATATTCATCGATGAAAAATCTAAAGATTGTTAGTTTTGTAGAAACATATTGTTTCGAGCCATTTCTTTCTATGGCTATATCAGCAGATGGAAAAGTAAGCCCGTGCTGTATGTTTTGGGAAGAAGACAATCCATCCCTACATGAAAATTCTTTGCTGGATATCTGGCAAGGAACATTTTTCAAAGAGATAAGGACACAATTACAAAATTGTTCTGACGAAATCCCTGATATTTGCAGACGATGTCCATCTCAACTTCGCCAACGGAGTGAAAATATTCGAAAAGAAATAAAAACGATTGGAGATAAAACCACCACCAATCCATTCCTTTTATTGGCTCGGTTTTTTTATCGAATGCAAAAAGAGGGTATTTCCTCTGCTTGGAGGAGAGTTAAGGAGTGGTTATATATTCGGTTAGGTAAAATTTAGCAATTCTATTTCCTTTTCAATATTTGTTTTTCTCCTTCTTTCCAGCCATAGAGATGAGATAGACGCTGGAAGATAGTTAGGAAAAGAATTTCGAAAGTATTTTTATAAGACAGTTTTTTTTCTCTACATTTGTTCCATTGGTATTTCATATCGCGGATGCCACTTCGGATTCCAGTGGTGGGTGGAAGCATGAGATAGCCAGGCCAATAATTTTCATAATCAGGAATTTGTTGCGGATTGGGATAAATTTCATCGGGATTTAAGCAACGGTGTACTACGACACTACAACCGAATCCATAGTTATACCATGTTTTGATAAAAGCATGAAGATTGGTATCAAAATCGTGATATACAATCGCATCTTCTTGATAAGCGAAGCGCCAACCTTTTTTCCATAAGTGAATACATGCAGAAATATCTTCACCTCCGGGATTTCGTATGTCTCCTGCAAAACCACCTACATCTAATAGAGGTGCTTTTAGGAATGCACAATTACATGTTACAAGATAATGGAGTTTTTCCGAAGGTTCTAAAACACGGTGGAATAGAAAATGTCTTGCAAACATGGATTTTTCAGACACTGCTTTTACTCTTCCTCCCGCACCTACGATTCGTTTTTCTTTGTTTAATGAGCAAGTAATCTTATTCAACCAATGAGGATGAACTCTGCAGTCAGAATCCGTAAAAGCAATAATATCTCCCCGAGCCATTTCTAATCCGGTGTTACGAGCAACACCCGGACCTTTGTTTTCAGAATGGCGAATGTATTTAAATTCATAGGGGTGCCATTCCTTTGACCAATTTTGACATACATCAGGGGTTTTATCAGATGATGCATCATCAACAATAATAACTTCAAAAGGTTTATCATATTCTAAAGAATCAAATGAATGGAGAAGGAGTTGTAATCGTTTGCAGTCATTGTATGCAGGCACTATCACAGAAGTGTAAATCTCACTCATGAATTTATCCCTATTTCAATATGTCAGAAAATTCAAACTGGATGCCCCCAGCAAACAAAAGATGTTGCCCCTTTGACAAATGGAAAGTAGACTTTTGCTCGGGTGTTGCAATAGCCTGAATTATTCGGGCATATTGTGAAAATTCAGGGTTAATCGCACTCATACGGAATGTATACTCTTGATTTGAAAAAAGACGAACAGTAGGTAAGTTATTCCCTCTTACCTCAATATAATTTGATGGGTTGTAAATTTTATTCAAGTGACGATATTCGATTTGTTGAGGTGGAATTTCAGGAAATGTACCTTTTTCAAAACGAGTTTCCCACTGGTCAAATAAGTAAATCAAGCCGACAGAAATATTGTATTCTTCTAAATCCATTTCTTCATTTATTTCACAAACGATTTTTGTATGTAGACAATTCTTATCTTTTTCTGGGGCAAGTTCCCATTTGAGTTTTATAGGGAAGCGTTGCGATTCTCCCTCCATTATCCATGTTCCATTTTCGAAATAGGGTGCTTGCCATAAAAAAGTTTGACTTAGAAACCACATCCCTTGTAAACGAAATTGAGTATGAAAATGAACAGCATGCGTAAGATTTTTTTTTGAATTTTTATCAATAAATTCAATATACCCCTCTCCTAATTTCGCTTCAACCCTTTCCAGAGTTATGGTTCGTTGTCGAAGCCATGATAATTTATAATCCTCATATTGTTCTTTTGTTACAACTGAAATGACAATTTTACCCATAGAATGAGTTCCTGCCTTTTGTATATGTTTCGTTTCGGGTATTTGTAGGTGACAATTGACAAAGCGAGCCCTACCGATATAGTCTGTGTTCCCGATAGTAATAGAAATACCCGGTTCTTCTGAATGGAATTCAACCTTTAATAACGAATATTGAGGATGGTGGGACAACAAAAATACAGAATTCTCACCGATTTTAGGTGGAACCATTGGAACCCATCCCAAATTCCCCGGTTGAATAGGTGCAAATTTTCCCTCCTGACCTGCGTAAAAGTATTGGTCATAAGATTCTGGCAAAAATATACGGCACTCCAATGCTTGTAAGGAGATATCTTTCAATAAATTTAAGAAAGGAGATAATGTCAGTGTCGTTTCATTAATATTTACCTCCCACTCCCACTGCAAAGGCAAGCGATGTAATGTGCCCTGTGCAACAAGTGATTTATTTTCTCTTCGGGTAACATGCCAGTCCCCCAGGGAAGAGGGATGAGCCTGTTGAAGATGAACTGCGACACCCTCTATGCCTAAGGGCGAAGTAATTTCCTTTTTCTTGTAAAACAATGATATTTTTCCGTGACTAAAAATTGCTTCAAAATCCTCCGCGTCGTTTGAGATGGTATGTATTCCTTCTGCTCTACCGATTTGTCTTAAATAGAAATCAATAGTAGCTGAAACGGAACCCCGGTCTATTAGTTTCCCCTTATCCAGTAAAAATACACGATTACAGAGGGCATTTACTGTACCCAGGTCATGAGAGACAAAGACAATTGTTTTCCCTTGTTCTCGAAGTTCGCCTATGCGTTGTCTGCATTTTCGTTGGAATTCTTCATCCCCTACGGACAATACTTCATCAACGAGGAATATATCTGGATTTACAAAGGATGCAACTGCAAACCCGAGACGGACATACATTCCACTACTATATGTGTCTACCGGTTGATCAATAAACTCACTTATACCTGAAAACTCTATGATTTGCTCTATTACTTCATTAACCTGTGCTCTCCGCATTCCTAAAAGGCCTGCGTTTAAATAAATATTTTCCCTTCCCGTGAGTAAAGGATGAAATCCCGCCCCTAATTCCAGGAGAGAAGCCACTCGTCCATGGACTACAACTCTTCCTGATGTCGGGATAGTGACCCCAGCGATAATTTTTAATAATGTGCTTTTACCCGAACCGTTTTTGCCTATGATACCAACTGTTTCCCCTCGATAAATGTCAAAATGAATATTATCGAGCGCACGAAATTTTTCAGTCTTTTTACCTCGTATCCAATCCAACACCCCCCCCTGCCCCCGCAGGTCACGAAATCCTCTGCGTATGGGATATTCCTTAACAATATTTTTTATTTCAATAATAGGTTCATTCATATTTATATTTATAAATAATCCGAAAAGGTTGCAGATTGTCGTCTAAAAATATATACACCTGTCAGAGAACAAATCATACTGATTACGGCGGAATAAATCAAAAAAGTCAGATTAGGAGCCTGTCCATAGAGAATGACTTCTCGAAGGTTTGTTAATATACAAGCCATTGGGTTCAGAATATATATATAATAAAACCATGACGGAAGAGATTGATTCTCACATGCATGACGAACCCAATCTAAAGGGTAAAAAACGGGCGAAGCATAAAACCCGAAAGTCAGTCCTATATTGACCATATTTCCTATATCTCTAAAATGTATATGTCCTGTGGAAAGGATAAATCCCAAACCTGCAGAGAGCATAAATAGAACAGGGAAAATGATAATCAACCAGAGAATATGGAGATGGATATTCTTTTGTAATATTAGGTGAATTAAAATCAGAGTAACGAATCCAATAGATAAATTAACAATAGGATATATGACAGAAGACAATGGGACAACTTCACGAGGGAAAAAAACTTTTTTTACAAGATTTTGATGGTTGATAAGTGATAGAGTAGCACTTGATATGGATGTTGAAAAATACTGCCAGAAAATCAAACCACATAATATTTGGGTTGCCATAGGGCTATTCAAATTCTCTGTCGAAGGAATGCGCTGCTTAAATACAAATGAAAAAACAAACAAGAGCAACAACATCAAGGTTACAGGTTCAATAACAGCCCATAAGAAACCCAATACAGCATAACGGTACCGAGCCTTTATCTCACGCCAGACAAGTCCCCAAAGAATTTCCCTTGCTTTTATAAGGTCAATAGGGACCTGTAAAACAGATTTTTGTTTATCACTGTCATAATAAATTGTACTCATAATTTGCTCATTTTTTTATGGGTTAGGGAATGGGGGTAATGATTGCATAGGGTCAAAACTTCCACCTCCCATACTCCCCCCGGGAGAAGCAGAAATACCCGGTGGAGGCGTTACGGGTGTTTGTTCTAAGGGAATACCGCCGGGAGTTAGCATGGGTGCCACGAATTTTTCTATATCAAATGGTTGTTGTGCTTCTTCAGACTTGAGAGGTTGAAATTCTTCAGATGTTACTTTAAACTCATTATCATTAATTTGAACGGTCCATACTTTACGATTTCTTAGTTTCTGTGGGATGGGCTTCTCAACAGGCCAGGAACGACGAAACTCGTTATAATAGCATCCTATTTTATCTATGGGTATTTGCTGGAACTTTAGATTTTTTAGTGCAAGTGAATTAAAATTAATCCAGTAATCATCATTTTCAGGACTTAGAAACAGGGGATTGGCTATGATACTTGCATTATCAAAATTTCGTTCTTGCCACTTGGAGAATGGAATTTTTTCAGAATCATCTTTTTTGTAACTTTGCCAATGCACTCGGACCTCCTTCCCAAAGTGAAATATTAAGTTGTAGTCAAATTTACTCGTTTCGGGGTCAAAAGGCACTAAATGATACACTGCGGAGCTTTCCTTTGTAGATGCCATACTTGAGATGCCGCAAAAATCATCTCTCTCATAGGCGACAATATTCCGTATAAATTGATTATTAGCTGGTTTTTTACGGTCATCTTGGTAAAGGGATAATAATTCGGGATAACGAATACTATAGGGTGGTTCTTTAGGTCTCATGGCTTCTAATCGTTCATCCATTACATCCCAGCAATACGAATCCCACCGAGCGTCAATATGAATTGCCGGAATACAATCAACGAAAATGTTATTTTCTACAAGATTGTCTCTCCCACCACCAATCATTACTCCACAAAGAGGAACACGATACAGAATATTGCCAAAAACAGTAACTCCACTGGTACAATCGTCTAAATATATTCCCCATGCCCATAGAGGAAATTCATATTGGAAATGGAAATCCGCATCGTTAGAAGATGTTTCATCTGAAAGTCCAAATCCATAAACATCATGGAAAATATTATGGCGAAGAATATTTCCACGGTTGGTCCAATCCCTTCCCATATAAAATGCGCCTGCGTCGCCTGTTTCCTGGCATACACGATATATTCTATTATATTCGATAATATGGTCATTCCCACCTAAAATGATTGCAGAATGCGGGGAATCATGGATCTCGTTATTAGCAATACGATTTCCTACACCACTGATAGAAACACCGGGGTGGTATGTCTTGTGAATTTTAGCAAAATGAAAGATGTGGTTATTAATAACTTGATGGCCTCCAGGTTCTAACTTTTTCTTATCTCCACCATTTACTGAAATTCCCGAACCACCCAATTCAAAAAGGTCACACCCTTCAATTCGATTGTTTTTCCCACCATTTATTACCCCAGCGGTATTATAGATACCTGAGAAAGAACATTTTGCTACCAGGCATTGTTCCGAATTTTCCATAACTACACCCGTATCATTAGAACATAGGAAATTAAACCCTATGAGATTTACATATTTGGCATTTTTGATAGTGATGAGATTATTAAGTGTGGCTAAAAAAGGTTTTGTCCCAGATGATTGCTCTCTAACAGGAAAATAAAAATAGAGTTCTTGTTTGTCTTTATCGTAATACCACTCACTTTCAGTATCAAGTAAAGATAAATGATTCTGTAAAAAGAACCGCCTTCCTCTTTTTGCTTCATAATTGAAGTTCCCTTCTATCTCAACAGTTCCCCCTTCTTTTATGGTTTTTACTTTTATTATCTGGAATGCCCAGTTGTAATTTGAAAAGGTAGCTACTTCAAGATTTTTTATCTCTGAATTAAGTAGACTGGGTGGAAGAAGAGAACACTGAAAAGTAGTCTTTGCTGTATCATCAGTTACCCCTGTTATGAATGCCCATTCTCCTCCGGGGATTTGTTCATCATTTTGATTGGGCCAGCGTGCTAATATCTGTATTTTGTTGTTATACATTAAAATTCGGGGTTCTGAAGGAACATTTTCTATTTTTGCTTTATAAATATTACCCTGGTAATTTTCAAAATTTTGTATTTCTTTTCCCCCAATAATATAAACTTCTTCTCCTTTATAATTCTGCCATACTACAGGAAATGCACTACTGCCTGAGTCATTTTCATCAAATTCCAGAGGTTCAGTAAGTTCATATTTCCCTTTACGAACTAAAACAACCCCCCCTTTTTTGTCCATAGCCTTCAATATTTCTCGAAGTTTATCTCTCGCTTTCTCTAATGTTTTAAAGGGTCCATCACTACCATTTCCTATAGGGTCAGGAAACGTCCCTGACCAACTGTCACTTCCCTCTGGGGAAACATAAAAAATAGGATATTGTCCGGAAAAAGCACTTATAGAAAATAAATAAAGAAATATATAACCTGCAATTATGAGATTACACTGTTTTTGCATCATTTTACCCTTTTACTTTGGAAGTCTTTCATTTTTAATAAAGATGTTTTCTTTAACGAGTTAATATATTCTTGTGGGATGACAGGATGTTGTAGCAATTTTTCTTCCTGTTCCCATAGATTTTTAAACCACAATAAAGATTTCTCTTCTCCCCAAATAGGAATAATCGCGTTCAAAAAATCAGTTGGTTCATCAGGAAGTAAATGAAATCGGCTATTTCCCCAACGCCATGATGTTATTATGATTTTGGCTATGAGTTCGGGAGGAGAAATCGGTCTTATTATTTTCCTACAAGCAATAAGTTTAATCCGATGCTGTCCAGATGAACTCCTTTTAATCACAAAATCCCCGGATGCAATTTCAGGGAGTGCAATACTGGCTTTTTTCTTTTCATCATAAAGACGGAATATAGTTTCAATAATTTTTTTCTTTATAAAATTTGTTTCATCCACCGAAAAGGTATGAGGTTTGGGAACATTAGTGAAAAATTGCAAGTTTTTGTTTACACCCAATTCGTCAAAACCATTGAGCCATTGTGTTAAATAAGCATATATCTTTCGATGAAACTCTTTGCGGTTATGTCTGTCCGGGAAGAATAAATAATCTCCGGAAAAAGGCTTTACTACAAGTTCTGGACACTTTTTATGGAGAATCGTTAAATACTGATGTTCTGATTTAGCTACTTTTGAAAATTCATCACCATCTTTTGCTACAACAAAAGCAAAATGGGTATTTTTTAACTTCTGATTTTCCGCCTTTAAGTGAAATATGAATTGATATTTCCCTTCCTGGAATAAATGAATCTTTAAACTGGTAATGGGTGCATTGCCGAGAACTTTTTGAATTGTTGGAATAACAAATTTATCTCTACCACAAAGGTAATTATTGAATGAGTTAACCAATGTATCAAACTGGTAGAACCGCTTAAGTTCATTGCCCCAGTAATCAAAAAATGGCCTAAAACCTGACCATAAAACTTTAATCGAATTTTTGTTAAATTTTGATTGTACTAATTTTTTCATGAAATCGTAAACCTAATCTTTCTTGCTTTCCCTCAGAAGGAAAATAAATTTTTATTTTTCTAATAATGAAATTATATTATTTTATGTGGTATTCTTTCTCATTCCCAAATCTGTAGTGAAATTGCTTAATTCTTTGTATCCATAATAAATACATTTCCGTTTTTATAATAAAATCATTCTATTTAAGGTAAAAACTCCCCTTTGAACGAAATTATGTCAAAGAAAAATGTAAATAATACATTCCTTTTATGTTTTATATTTTTAGGATTTGTATCATTTGCAGATACGAAACCTCTAATTGATATTCAAAAAAAAGATAAGGATATTTTAGCAAAGCAAAAGTTTGAAATTTTAGTTTCTATAAAAGTAAAAAAACAGGAGAACCCCTACTGTTTTTTCCCTCCTGAATTTGAAAGTCGGAATGAAAAACTATCTCTTGAAGTGAGTAAACTTGCTACTCATGAATCTGAAAACGAAGTGAATCTGGAAGTTATAATTGTAGGACTGGCACAGGAATCGGGAGAATATACAATAGGTCCTATGAGAGTCCCATATATTTTACTTTCCGAGGATGTACAATCCGAGTTTATGAAAGATAACACAAGAGTAATCCCTGCATCCTATTGGGATATCCCATCTTTACAAATAGAGGTAAAAGACAAAAAAATTATTAAGTTAAGAAAATATATATTTATTGGGGCAGGGATTTTCCTGATTATTTTAGCATCTGTCTTTTCTTATTTCTTCTTCGGGAATACAAACAAAAAACAAACGACCAATGTAGTGATGACATTTGACGAATATATTCATAAGGCGAGGAAGTATAGATTAGATGGAAATTATTATGAATATCTGAAAACATTGCTTGAAATCATTCAAAAATTACAGGGAAAAGAAAAAATAAATGAGTTATTAAGTTTAGAACAAAAGTTAAAAGAAAAGATGAATGAAGTAGGCTATAAAGGAATAAATCCTACGGAACCGGAAATGGATTTGTTCTGGAGAGAAGTAACCCATTATGTTTCTGAATATGAAAATAAGGTGAAATAATCATTCTCGTTAAGAAGAAGAAAGGAGATAAGTTATGTCTATGAGTGTTCAGACGATTCGAGCCAAAGTAGAACGGTATGCGGATACATTATTGCGTGTGCAGAGTGAGATGGGTAAAGTGATAATAGGCCAGGAATATATGATAAGTCGAATGCTGGTTGGTTTGTTAGCCAACGGACATGTCCTTTTAGAAGGTGTCCCAGGGCTTGCAAAAACCACCGCAGTGAATACACTTGCTAAAACTTTGGATTGTTCTTTTCGACGAATTCAATTTACACCGGATTTATTGCCGGCTGATTTAATTGGAACATTAGTATATAATCCAAAGTCAGGGGAGTTTACAACCAAGAAAGGACCTGTGTTTGGCAATATCATTTTAGCTGATGAAATAAATCGTGCCCCGGCAAAGGTACAAAGTGCTTTATTAGAAGCCATGCAAGAACGGCAGGTTACTATCGGCGATAATACATATAAATTAGAAGAACCGTTTATGGTCCTTGCCACTCAAAATCCCATAGAGCAAGAAGGAACTTACCCCTTGCCTGAGGCACAAGTGGACCGTTTTATGCTCAAATTAAAGGTTACATATCCCAATCGGAATGAGGAAAAAGCAATTCTTGAACGAGTGGATTTACTTCATCAGCCCAATGTAGCAACGGTCCTATCCAAACAGCAAGTTATGGAAATGAGGGAGATAGTGAATCAAATCTATGTAGATGAAAAAATTAAGAACTATATTGTTGATATTGTCCAGACAACCCGAAATCCAGATTTGTTCGGATTGAAAATAAATCATCTAATCGAATACGGTGCTTCTCCCCGTGCTTCCTTATATTTACAACAGACAGCAAGAGCATGGGCATTTTTGCAAGGCGAAGGAAATGTGTTCCCTCACGATATAAAGACAATGGCTCCCGATGTATTAAGACATCGAATTAAAGTTTCTTACGAGGCAGAAGCAGAGAATATTTCAAGTGAAGATATAATCCAGAAGATTCTTGACCATGTCCCTGTGCCGTAATATAGAGGTAATTTAGCAGTATGTTAACAGCAGAAATGTTAGCCAAAGTCCGAAGAATTCAAATCCGGACAACAAAATTGGTAAATGATATTCTCGCAGGAAGATATGAAAGTGTTTTCCGTGGACAGGGAGTAGAATTTAAAGAAGTGCGTGAATATGTTCCTGGAGATGATGTCCGTAATATTGATTGGAATGTCACAGCAAGAACAGGGAGTCCTCATGTAAAGGTATTGACAGAAGAGCGTGAATTAACGATTATGCTTGTCGTAGATGCAAGTGGTTCCCAGCGATTTGGTTCTATATCTCAATTTAAATTGGAATTATCCGCAGAAGTCTGTGCTGTCCTGGCTTTTTCTGCGATTCAGAACAATGATAGAGTCGGTCTTATTGTTTTTACGGATGAAGTTGAACTATTTCTCCCACCCCGAAAAGGAAGGAAACATGGATTAAGAGTTATTCGGGAAGTTTTGTATCATGAACCGAAAAGTAAACGAACAAATATTTCAAAGTCTTTAGGATTTTTATCCCAAATTCTGAAAAGAAGGTCTGTGATATTCATTTTGTCCGATTTTAATGATAAACAGTATGAAAAAACTCTGAAAGTTCTTACTCGAAGACATGATGTAATCGCCTGTATGATTTCTGACCCACGAGAATTATCTTTGCCAGATATAGGTTTAATTACAATCGCAGATGCGGAAACAGGTGAGGAAGTCATTATTGATACAGGGAATAACCAATTACGGAAAGAATATGAATTGCAAGCAAAAGAAGAGTTTGAACGGAAGAAAAAGCTTCTTCTCCAATGTGGAGCAGAATTTTTAGATATTAGGACAGATAAACCATATATTGACGAACTTTATCGTTTTTTCCGTGCACGGGAACGGAAAACAAATCGCTGAAGGAGAATTAAAAAGAAATCATTCTAACTATGATGTTATTAAATATTTTTATAAATATATATGCTTTTGTAATTTCCGTAGGTAATATAAGTGTGGAATTATACAATCCACAGATTCCTTGGTTTCGGTCTTCTGAATATATAATCCAAAATCATACCCCTGAAAATAAAAATTGCCCTGAATGGAAGAATTTGCATGAAGATATAGAAACTACTGAAAAACCTATTATGAGTGAGAGAGAAGAAGGATGTACTAAAAAAATTATTCTTGACCCTCTTAAATCCGGAAAATATCTAATCTCCCCTGCTGTTATAAAAGAAAAAGAAGGTAAAGAATGGAAAACATCAGCCTTTATTTTAGAAGTGAGGGAGCCCACAGATGAAGAAAAGAAAGAGATACAAAATATTGCAGGAATAATTGAGCCTAAAATAGGGCCCTCATATAAAAGGTTGCTCTTAGGTGGAGTTATTTCCATACTCGTTCTTGTTATTATAACGGGTTTAGCATACCTTTATAAGAAATATTTAAGAAAAGAAAAAACAGTTATAGAAAAAGTAGAATTACCATGGGAAAGAGCATTTCGAAGATTAAAGGAACTGAAAACGAAAGATTTACCTTCACAGGGGTTGTATGAGCCTTATTATGTTCAGTTAACATGGATACTTCGTTATTATATTGAAGACCGTTTTAATATCCATGCTCCCGAACAAACCACTCAAGAATTTATAGAAACAACCATGAAAGAAAAAGTACTTACCACAGAACAACAAAAATTGCTATATTCGTTTTTAAATCATTGCGATAAGGTTAAATTTGCACAATTTATTCCTACTAATGAACAAATGGAAGCCAGTTACAATCTGGTTTGGAATTTTGTTCAGGAAACGCAGATAAAAGAAAGTCCACAAGAAAATCAAAAAGAAGTAGTTCAACAGAGTGGGTTGTCCTGGTGATGTATAGCTATTTCCAAAATAAAGGTATTTTTTTTACATATCCATACTTTTTCTTGCTCCTTATTCCTGTTTTTATTCTCTTTGCACTCGAGATAAAAAGAAAAAGTACTGCTTCAATCCTGTTTTCTTCTAATTCTTTGTTATCGAAATGGGGGATGGATACAACGCACTGGAGAAGATTGATAGGGCCTTTATTATTTTTACTGGCTTCTATTTGTTTTGTTATAGCATTAGCAGGGCCAACTTACGGAGTAAAACTCAATAAAAACAGAGCTAATGTAATAGACATTATGTTATGTTTAGATATTTCCGGTAGTATGAGCCAGCAGGACTATATGTTGGGAGGAATTCCGAGAGATCGTTTATATGTTGCAAAAAAATCAGCTATTCACTTTGTAGAACATAGAAAAGAAAATAAAACAGACCGTTTTGGGTTGGACCGTATCGGTTTAATTCTTTATGCTGGTGTTGCATGGACACGCTGTCCACTAACATTGGACTATGAAGTCTTATTACAAGCATTAAATAAGGTAGAATTTGCCCCACAGGAAAAGGATGGGACTGCTATAGGGTCTGCATTAGGACTTGCAATTCGAAGATTATCTCAAAGTGAGGCAAAAAGCAAAGTAATCATTTTATTAACGGATGGTATCAATAATCGTGGAGAGATAACCCCTAAAGAAGCTAAAGAACTGGCAAAGGAAATGGGGATAAAAGTTTATACGATTGGTGCCGGGACCGCAGAAACAGGATATTCAATAACTACAACCGGACAAATGATTCGAAACCAACCTATAGATGAAGATTTATTACGAGAGATTGCAGAGGAAACAGGAGGAAAATATTTTCGTGCGACAGATACAGAAGGACTTATGAAAGCATATGATGAAATAAGCCAAATGGAAGCCACAGAAGTGAATGTGAACGACTTTTATGAATACAAAGAGAATTTTTTACCTTTTGTTATTATTGGTGCTTTATTGATGATAGCATCTACCTATTCACGGAGAATTCTCTGGGATCCCTTACCGTAATAAGGAGTTTATAAATAAATGTACTTTGCGTTTCCTTGGAAATACTTACCCATCTGGATATTGGCTACGATAATTCTAATGGGAATAATGTTAATATCCTTATTATGGTTAGAAAAGAGACGCAATATAAAAGTCCAAAAATTTGCCGAAATTTCTCTTACAGAGCGTTTAATACAAGGATTCAGACCTTGGCTTCGTAAAGTGAGCATCTTAACTGTGGTAATTAGTATCTTCTTTATTATTTTAACTTTAGCCCAACCCCATTGGGGGGCTTCCTGGGAAAAAACACAAAAATTGAGCAGAGACATTTTGTTAGTAATTGACACATCCGAAAGTATGTTAGCAGATGATTTACCCCCGAATCGTTTAGAAAGAGCCCGTCAAAAGGCGTTCCTTTTAATGGACCGCTGTCCGGGGGACCGGTTTGGAATTATTGCCTTTGCAGGTGAATCCGCTTTGGTATGTCCACTGACGTTAGACCATGCGTATGTAAAGACAATCCTTCGTTCATTAAACACAGACATGTTGAGTAAAGAAGGAACGGATATTTCGGGTGCCTTTTCCGAGGTTGAACAGGTATTAAAAGAGGATATAGCAAAATCAGGGAAAGAAGATAAATATGCTCGTGCCGTTATAATTATTAGTGATGGAGAAGACCTTTCTGAAAATGCAGAAAAGAAAGCAGAAGCCCTTGGCGAGTATGTCTTTTTAATTGCAGTAGGGATGGCTACACCTCAAGGAGCAGAAATAAAATTTCCCGAATGGATGAAAAGATATGTAAAAACTTCTAATATTGACCTTACGCACAAATCTGTGTTGGATGAAAAAAAATTACAGAATATAGCAGTGAAAGGAAAAGGTTTTTATATTCGGACAACAATGGACGATACAGATGTGAATATGATTTTAGGCGAATTGGAAAAAATACGGATGTTTTCACAATCAGATACCTTAAGGTATCAAAAAGTAAATCGCTATCGCTGGCCTCTTATGATAGCTTATATCCTATTTATCTGTGAAACTATTATATGGATAATTTTATCTTATCGAAAAGAAATGAATTTAGAGAAAATAAAAATATGATAAGGGACTTTTTAAATAAGAAAGAATTTTTTGCAATTCTCCTTTTATGTCTTCTCGTTAATTCTTTTAGTTATCCCGATGATATGCAAAATATTTGGAAAAAAGCATATGAGAAGGTCAAAAAAGGTGAATATGAAGAATCATGGAAAGAATACGAAGAATTGTTAATAAAAAATCCAAAAAGTTATGATGTAGTTCTTGGTGCAGGATGTATAAAATATTATCAAGCAGAGAAAAGTATAGATGCTCAACAATTGGATAACACAAAAAGTTTGATTCAAGAAGCAGAACATTATTTTGATTCGGCCATGCAATTAGCCGAAACACCTGAGAAAAAGGCGAACAGTTTATATAATAAAGGTAATTGTAGCTTACTTTTGGCAAATGCACAAAAAGAGAATTCTCAAATGATACAAGATTCTATCAACCAATATAGAAATGCCATCCGTTTTTATCGAGAAGCAATAGAAAATAAATCGGATTTTCCAGAAGCAAAGAAAAATTTAGACCATGCTTTATATCAGTTAAAACAATTGTTACAGAGAAAAGAAAAAAATGAGAATCAAAATGAACAAGATTCACAATCTAATAAAGACCAAAAGTTTTCAACTATGTTTTTAGAAACGAAAACAGATATTCCCGATGCGGATATTCGTGTCTTAGAAGAGCAACCTAATATTGTAGAGTTAAAAAAGAAGAGTAATTAAATTATGGCTGTAAAGCAGAATAAATACCATAATTGGATATGGCATAAAGTAGGTTTAATAACATTTCTAATTTACATTACCAGTCATTTTATTGTTGCAGAGAATAATATCCCACCATTGATTAAGAGACCTGATGAAAATGATACACAACAAAAAACAGTAATTGCAGAAGTTGTAGCAGTTAAAACAAAAGAAAATAATGCAGTGGACAATGGAATTGTGGAAGATAATAATGCTGTATTAAAAGGCGATGAAGCAGTGTCATTCATTATCCAAAAATTAGGAATAAACAATTATGAGGTAGTATATAAAAATAAACAAACATTGTCAATGGATGAAAAAAAAGAGTTAAATTACAAAGTTAATGAGAAAATAAATTATTGTGTAGTTCCGAAGGAGGTAATGCCTCCAGGAATATTTACATTAGATACCCGCGTCCAGATAGAGGAAGGAGAAAAGAGAATAAATGCCATCCAAGCGGTGGCAAAAGCCAAGATAGGAGAACCCCTGGTATATAAAGGTATAAAATTAGAGAATGACAACCTTATAATAGTACTTACCCTGAAAAGTGAGGATGAAAATCAGTCTAAAGGTGGAGACCAGGACCAGCAAAAACCAGAACAGGAACAACAACAGAAAGAAAATGAACAAAATATAGAAGAACAAAACAATCAGAAAGAACAAAAAGGTAGTGAAGAAAACAAAAAAGAAAATCGCCAACTCCAATTATTGTTGGAGTCGTTAGATGATATGGACCAGAAGGAACAAAAAGAAATGTTGAATGAGCGTGAACGAATCATGTTACCTGAAAAATGGTGGTGATATGCGAAATAAAATAAAGCTAAATAATAGAAACATATTGTTGCTTTCTATTATTCTTTTCTCTTTTGGTTCGATTGTCTCTCAAGTATATGCATCCGATTCACCTATACAAGTTCAAGTTAACCCCTTAGAAGTAGGAATAGGGAATACTTTTGATGTAATAGTTTCCGTTCAAGGTTCTAATGTTGGAGAACCTGTTATCTCTTCTGGAGAGGGTGTTAGAATTAATCCCCAACCTTTCTACAATGGGATGAGCACACAAATGCAATTTGGTTTTGGGCAGTCGCGGATAGTAGTAATAAAAGAGCGACATTATCGGGGTTACGCCCAACAGGAAGGGGAATGGAAAATCACTGTTCAGGCGGAGGTTGACGGAAAGCAATATATAGCACCTGAGATAAAAATTAAGGTAAGTAAAACCACAGCACCTCAACAAGTAGTGCCACCTGCCCCTTCAATTCCCCAACAACCCAGTGTTCCATCAGGAAGGAGACGCTCTTCTACAAGTTCTGGCACACAAAGCAGTCAAACACAATTAGACCAGGTTCTCATTGTAGAAAGTGAATTATCAAAGAGAATAGTTTTTCAAGGTGAAGTCCTAACTTTACTGTTTCGTGCGAAGATCCTTGACTCTCCAGATATATCCGTGCAAACTTCGACAGGAAACCTTCCCGATATACCCAGTTTAGATGATTTTTATGTGGGGAAGATTCAGCAAAATACAAGACGAGAAGAGCAAAATGGAAGAATGTACCGTGTAGTAGAACTTTCCGTTCCAATCTGTCCCAAAAGTGTTGGAACACTAACCATAAATTCATGGGAGTGGAATAATTGCTATGTGAGGTATTACAACAACTGGGGTTGGCCTGAGACATACGCCTTGAATAAGAGTACAAATACGGTAAATTTAGAAGTGCGACCCCTTCCAAATTCTCCAGAACATTATTATGGGGCTATTGGACAATATACTATGACATCAAATCTTTCACAAACCAATGTGAACGTAGGAACTCCTATATACTTATCCATGACAATACGAGGTTCAGGAAATCCAGATTTTATTAGGGTACCCAAAAAACCTGTTCTGGACTGGGCTTATGTTTCTGATGCAGAAAATATAAGTAGTAACACGGATACATGGGATAATGTTGAAAAAACTATTCGCTTTTCCATTACCCCCTTGAAACCCGGAAATTTTGAAATACCTTCAATTATATATGATTACTTTAACCCCCAGCTAGGACAGTACGCTACACTTCGAACAAATACCTTTTCGGTAAGAGTTACAGGGGAAGCAAAAGATGTAAATAGTGTAATTACTGCTGGGGGAACCCCACGAATAGAAACTCTTAGCATAGATTTATCTAATAACGATTTAATTCCTTTGATAACAGAGGGTGTTGATCTAAGACCTCACCGTGTTTACTATAAAGGGAGCATCATTACTCTCTTTATCCTTTCACCTTTTTTGTCTATGATTTCGTTAGGATTAGCTTTCCGACGGGAATATTTAAAGAAAAATCCTATCTATATGCGTAAAATATCTGCTTATGCAAACGCTATAGAAAAATTTAATGAATTAAAAATGCAAGGGAATATCGCCAATGCTGTTGAACAATCATTAAAACAATATATTGGTGATATAACTGGGGTTATGAACATCTCCGGTTTAACTTCTGATGATGTAGAAAATATCATGCGAGAAAAAGAGATAAATAATGAAGTTTTGCATAAAACGATTAAACTCTTAAAGACCTGTGAGCGTATCCGATACAGTGGAGGCTCCATTACAATAGAAGAAAGCAGAGGATTAGAAGAGAGCTTTAACTTACTTATTAAAGAATTAAGGGGAGTACGGAAGTAGTATGACAAATATAGGTATTCTACTAATTACATTATTTGTAAATATAAGTGGGAATATATATGACCAGTCTTTTAGAGAGGCGAATGATGCATATTACAAGAAAGATTTCCAGACCGCCATTCAAAAATACGAAAAATTAATAGAATCCGGTATAGAACATCCCATCCTTTTTTATAATTTAGGAAATGCATATTATCATTCTGGGAAAAAAGGTTTAGCCATTGCTAATTACGAACGCACTCTTGAACTAAATCCATCTTTTAAACTTGCTCAAGAAAATTTGAACAAAGTACTAAATGAAACAAAAAGAAAATTAGCAGTTCCACAAGAGCCGTTGTGGTTAAAATATCTTTTTATCTGGCATTATGGTATAAATACAAGATGGACATGGACCATTAGTGTATGGTTCTGGTTTTTGGGATGGTCCTTTTTGGCTTGTTTTATGTGGATGAACGAAAAATATAGGAAGGTTATGTTATTTTTAGGAATTACATCCATTGTCTTGGGGGTTCTATTTTTTATATCTGCTTTGATTAAAATAAATACATCTCCTTTAGGTGTTATTGTTACGGTGGAATGTCCAGTACATATAACTCCTTCGGACAATAGTCCTTCTCGGTTTCAATTATATGAAGGTGACCGTGTACGTGTAGAACGGGAAGAGAGTAACTGGACATTAATCTCCACAGTAGATAATGAAAGAGGTTGGATAAAAAGCGAAGAAATTTTTATCTGGAAGCCCCCATATCGTAGCATTAAAAATAAAATAAATCTTGAACAGAAAGTGTCATCTTGAAGAATTTTGTTGAACTATTACAAAGTATCTCTTTATCCCCACAAGATGAAATAACCCGAGATGAATTTTTGTCCTCTGCGAAAAGATATTATAAACAAAGTTGGGAAGAAATTCGACAAAATCATAAACAAGGATATTCTGGAAGACAAATACTGAAACAATTAAGTGAAACCGCCGATAATCTTATTGGTGGTGTTCTCTTATTTACCTTTTATGACTCTAATATTAATAAAAAAATATTAGATAGGATGACTTTATGTGCCTTGGGGGGATATGGTAGAAAAGAATTATCACCCCATTCCGATTGTGATTTGTGTTTTTTACATGAGAAAGAGGTAGACTATTCAACATTAGAACCCTTAATACAAAATTTCACAACAATATTGTGGGATTTGGGGCTACATGTGAGTATTGCTATCTATACAGTTTCAGAAGCCATTCAGCTTATCGAAGAAGACCCTAAAACTTTTACCTCTTATTTACATATTCGTAATATTATGGGTCAACCTTTCCTATCAGAGCAATTAAAAGCAGAGTTAAAAAAAATTTCTCAGAGTACTCGTTCTAAAGTATATGATATTATATTCCAAAGATTAGGACATCCCTTTTCTCAGTTGGGAAAAGATTTGTTTTCTCATGAGCCCGATATTAAAGAAAATGCAGGGGGGTTAAGGGATTATCATGCGACGCTGTGGATTTTGGGATTGGATAGCGATTGGGGTTCCCATCTTGAGGATTTGGAGAAAAGCGGGCTCGTTGATAACAATAGCTATCTCTCAATAGTAGAAAGTCTTGATTTCCTCTGGAAAATTCGTAATGAACTCCATTTCATAAAAAACCGGAATTGGGATGTATTGACAGTTGAGATGCAATGCCATGTTTCTCAAGTTTTTAATTATGGAGATTTGACGGAGGATGCTATTGAAAGATTTATGGAAGATTATTATTCATCCGCAATGAGGATACGCTCACTATTTGAATATGTCGCTCGTAAATCAGAACAAAAAAATTTCCCTAAAACATCCATTGAGATACCCTCCTCGAATATTGATGAAAAAACAAATTATATTTTATATAATGGTTATCTCTCACCCCGAAAAGATGATACAAATTGGTTTGCTGAAAATCCTGTTCGTATTATGGAACTGTTCTGGGAAGTATCCCGTAGAAAAGTACCAGTAGGTCATACTATCCAACATTGGATACAACAAAGTTTACACGTAATCAATGATAATTTCCGAAATAATGAGATAGTAAATAAATATTTATTATCAATATGTGGGAAACCTTTTTCTGCAGGTTTTACTTTTAGAGAGATGGAAAAATTAGGAGTCCTATCAAAATATTTACCTGAATTTGGGGATATTCAGGGAATCGTACGATATAAAGATTTCCATAGCTATCCTGTAAATGAACATATTTTGCGTGCAGTAGAATCATTAGAAAAAATTCCTCGTTTATCAGGTTCAATCGGAGAGATATTCAGAAAAGTATTAAAGGAAATAGAAGAACCTCAATATTTAATTCTTTCTATCCTTTTACACGACCTTGGTAAAGTAGAGGGGGAAAGCCATATAGAAGCAGGAATTCAAATTGCAAGGACTATTTGTGACAGGTTAGGACTAAATGATGAAGAATCAGAGCATGTCGTATTTCTCGTGAAAAATCATCAACTCATGGTAAATGTTGCCCTATATAGAGATATTGATGATATAGACATTGTTCAGGCTTTCGCGTCCGAAGTCAAAAAAGAAAGATTGCTTAAAGAACTTTTAATTATGAGCTATGTAGATTTATGTGCAGTAGGTCCCAATGTTTGGAATGAATGGAAAGGGTCACTATTAGTTAATCTTTACTTTAAAACACTTCGGGTCCTGAATAAAGAATCTACAAAAGATATGACAGAAGAAGAAACACTTACAGAAAAAATAGCACAAATACTTGAGAAATTACCCCATAAAAGTTGCTCTGAATTAGAGTATCACTTAAACTCAATGGGTTCCGGATATTTGGATGTCTTTACACCCAATGAAATTATTATTCATTTAGATTGCTTAGAGGAAGCTATGTCCACAGGATTGGCAGTTCGTTGTTGGTCAGATGAATCTATAGGTATGAGTCATTTTGTTGTTGCGACACGCGATAAACAAGGTTTATTTGCTCAAATTGCAGGATGTTTCGCATCTCAACTTATTGATATTTACAGTGCCTCACTTTATACAAGAGAAGACGGATGGGTAGTAGATTGTTTCCTCGTTCGTGATGCAACCCAACACAGACCTCTTACAGAGGGGCAGATTATTGCATTAGAAAAAACATTAAAGTCTGTGATTCTTGATGGTAAAGATGTACAAATTCTGGTGGATAAAACAAAAACAAAATTATTTGCATTGAAAAAGTCACTGGCACCCGTGCAAACATACATCCGCTTCGACAACGATTCTTCAAGTAAACATACAGTTATCGATATAGAAGCAGGAGACAGAACAGGTTTGTTATATGATATTGCATCGGCTCTTTTTATTATGGGATTAAACATTTATAAAGCAAGGATTAATACAGGTGCTTACCGTGTCCGCGATTCGTTTTATGTCCAATTTCGAGATGGTAAAATAACACATAGAATACTACAAACAGCAATCCGCGCCGGATTGTTAGAATCTATCGACTCACAAAACATTAAACAGGAGCAAAAAGATGACGAACAAAAATTATAAGTTTACAACAATTATCTTAATTCCATTAATAGCTATCACCCCTTCTTTGTTTTCCTACGCCGATATTCTGGAAGAGATTGAACAAAAGTTTATCGAAATACACGAAAAGGTAGGTCGTTCAGTTGTTAATATTGAGAGAGAGTCGCAAATCAATGCGATTCCTATCAATCGGGAAGAATTATTTAAACAATTTGGCTTACCCGTTCCCGAAGAAAAAGGCAATCCCCTACTTCCCCAAAAAGACCAAAAACAAAAAGTTACAGGTACAGGTTCTGGTTTTATTTATTCAAAAGAAGGTTACATTATCACGAATAATCATGTTATAGAAGATGCAGACAAAATTACGGTTAAAACTGCATCTGGCAAAAAGTACCCAGCAAAAGTTATTGGAGCAGACTCGGAATCAGATCTTGCCGTGATTAAAGTGGAACCTGACGAAGAACTAATTCCTGCCGTTTTAGGTGATTCAGACAGATTAAAGGTAGGACAATTCGTGGCAGCAATTGGAAGTGCCCGCGGATTGGAAGGTTCCGTATCTTTTGGTCATATCAGTGCTTTAGGGAGAGAAAACCTCAGAGAATTACAAATGCAAGGATTAACATTCCAACATTTAATACAAACCGATGCGGGAATAAATCTCGGAAATAGTGGAGGTCCATTGACCAATATTAAAGGTGAGGTGATAGGTATAAATGTAGCATTGATGTTAGGTGCAAATAGAATTGGTTTTGCTATCCCGATAAATACTGTAAAACAAGTTATACCTCAACTAATACAGGGAGGAAAAGTTACAAGAGGTTATTTAGGGGTTGCCGTTACAGATGTAGAACGCTATGGTGATGCACTCAATCTGCCCACAACTTCAGGAGCTTTCGTGAAAAAAGTTCAGGAAGGAACCCCTGCAGAAAAAGCAGGAATAAAAATTTATGATGTTATTTTAAAAGTAAATGAACACGAAATTCAGACCGCTCAAGATTTAGTAAACACGGTTTCTTCATATATGCCCGGAAACTCTGTTATGTTAGAAATATGGAGGGATGAAAATAAAATTTCATTACCTGTTATATTAGGTGAAAGGAATTTACAAATAGCCCAGAAACCACAAGAGAAGATCTCCATACTGGGTATGACTTTTGGTATATTAGACAAGCAGAACAGAGAAAAATGGGGACTTCCTCCTGAAAATCAAGGCGTTATTATAGAAAATATTGAGTCGGGAAGTCCCGCAGAAGAAGCCGGGTTATTCCCAGGAGATCTTATTATAGAAGTCCAGAAGAAAACGGTTAACAGTGTTGATGAATTAATATCTACTCTTACTACCCTTGCCAATGTTGGAAAGCCAATTATGATTCGTTATCAGAGAGGAAAACAAGAGCCTGATATAACAATTATCAATGTGAATCAATAAAAACAACTTACAAACTCAGTTGCAAATTATCTTGATACAGTTATTTCATAAATAGTTTTGAAATAAGATTGTGGATGCCCCTCCTTAGGTCCTTTGGCAATGCACTCTACAATATATTTTTTTTCGGCATTAAATCTCAGAGTGATTGTGTTTTTACTCTCTTTTTGTGTAACTCCCTCCACTTTCCATGTGTAAGAGGAATATCCTTCAACCGCAGTTAATGTAAGTGGCTGTTTCATCCGAATTTGATAAGAGATAGGAGCATAGGAAATTACTTTTGTGGTTGCGCTTGCTTTACCCAATAGAATATCCGCATCTTTTTCTTCCACTTCAATAGTGTAATCACCCAGTTCTGTAAATGTGTAAGCGAAATAAGATTCTCCTTCTCCCTGTTTAATAACTTTATTATTTACCCGCCAAACATAGAAATGATCAGGATTTTTTTCAAGGTTAATTTCCAATGTTTGACCTTCGTAATGTATAGCAGGAACTTCCAGATGAATATCTATCCTATGTATGGGAGAAGCAAGTCCCATTCTTCTTTTTAATTCCTCTACAGAAATTCCTTCCTTTTTTGCACGGTTTTCCAATGTATCGGGAAGTTTATCTAATGGAGCATACACGAAGACAAGACACTTGCCATAAGTAGTTTCAATAATAAGATCATAAGTTCCAGTTTCAAGTAATGCAGGTTCAATAATAATTTTATCGTCAAGAGGTGTTAATTTAATCATGTGGTTATATTTATTATCACCAGCTAAAAAAGACCAACTTTTTATATGTCCTTTATTTAAAATTTGATTTTTATAAAATATTTTTACAATGGCTTCTTGTTCTAAATCACGAAAAGTTATTTCATTAGGACTAACACGCAAATCCGAGTTTTGTGAAATTACATAAGGAGAAAAAATGCAAAACCATAAAAAAACAATTGCAGTATTTACCATTAGTAATTTAAAATTAGAGAATGAGAACATACTTTTCATCCTTTCCTCTCTGTAAAATTTATTGTAATATACTTAAAATATTTATCTTAATTTTAACAAAAGAGTTCAATCTTTTATATTAATAATACCGATAGAAAAAATAATATAAAATATAATGACACAAGCAGGTTAATATGGAAACTCGAGATTTTGACATTATAGTAGTAGGAGGAGGTCATGCCGGTATAGAAGCATCTTTAGGTGGAGCCCGTTTGGGTTATAAAACAATACTGATAACCCTGCAAATTGATAATATTGGAAAAATGTCCTGCAATCCTGCCATAGGAGGAGTGGCGAAGGGTCAATTAGTAAGGGAAATTGATGCATTAGGAGGAGAAATGGGGCGGTGTATTGACCGAACAGGAATACAGTTTAAAATGTTAAACCGCTCAAAAGGTCCAGCTGTACACTCCCCAAGGGCACAGGCAGACCGCTTCCTGTATCAATGGGATATGAAAAGAGTATGTGAATTGCAGGAAAATTTGTATTTAAAACAAGGAGAAGTTGCAGAAATATGTGTTCATAGAAATAAAGTATATGGAGTTAAATTAACTACAAAAGAGGAAATTACAGCTAAAACTGTTATTGTATGTACTGGAACATTTTTATCTGGATTGCTTCATTTTGGAATGCAATCTGTTATAGGTGGAAGAGCTGGAGATCCTTCCGCCACTTACCTTAGTGATTGTTACCGTAAATTAGGTTTTACTGTGGAAAGGTTGAAAACCGGGACATGCGCCCGAATTCATAGAAGAAGTATCTGTTTTGATAGATTGGAAGAACAAAAAGGGGATGACGATCCTCGCCCCTTTTCTTTCTCCACACCGATTGAAGGATTTAACCCTAATAAAATATCTTGCTGGATTACTTATACAAATGAAAAAACGCATGAGATTATTCGAAAGAGTTTAGACCGATCTCCTTTGTATTCAGGAAAAATTTCAGGTATAGGTCCGCGATATTGCCCCAGTATTGAAGATAAAGTAATGAAATTTCCAGACAAAACCAGCCACCACATCTTTTTAGAACCCGAAGGAGTAAACACAGCGGAAGTCTATGTTAATGGTTTATCTACCAGTTTACCTGAAGATGTCCAATTAGCAATGTTACACTCAATTAAAGGTTTAGAACATGCAGAAATTATCAGGCCAGGTTATGCTGTAGAATATGATTTTGTTCCTCCCACACAACTAAAATTAAATCTTGAGACAAAATTAATTCAAGGGTTATTTCATGCGGGGCAAATTAATGGTACATCGGGTTATGAAGAAGCCGGCGGACAAGGTATTTATGCACTCTTAAATGCAGTTCAGTATATGAAAGGGAAAGAACCTTTAATTATAGGTAGACATGAAGCCTATATTGGAGTTATGGTAGATGATATTGTTACACGCGGCGTAAGAGAGCCTTACCGTCTTTTTACCTCACGAGCCGAATATCGCCTTCATCTTCGTCATGATAACGCTGATATACGCCTCGCTCATTATGGCTTTGCTAATGATACTGTCATCGAGAGAGCAAGAAAGAAACAAGAAGAAGCAAAAAAAGAAGTGGAACGATTAGAACAATTGGTTATTTTGCCCAACCAGCAAATGAATGAATGGTTAAACTCATTAGGAGAACCACCACTAAACCACCCAACTACAGGAGCCGTATTAATAAGAAGACCCAAAGTTACAATTCAAGAATTTTATCATTTTTTCCCCAGAGAAAAGCCTATTTCAAAGGAGGCAGAAGAACTCACCGAAATTCTTATTAAATATCATGGATACTTTGAACGGGAAGAAAAGATGGTAGAAAAATTTAAAAAGTCTGAAAATATTCCTATCCCATCAGATTTAGATTATGACACTATAGAAGGGTTACCCCGAGAAAGTAAACAACGCCTCAAAGAGATAAAACCCGCAAATTTAGGGCAGGCTTCCCGTATCCCCGGGATTCGTTCTTCTGATTTGATGATACTCCATTTGTGTATCGAACGAAAAAATATGATGAAGATGAAACACTGAGTAATATACTCAATTTTTAACTTTGTTTCTATATAATTCCGGTTTGATGACTGATTTCATTTTGTTTTTATCAAGATCCCCATCTAAAAATTCATCTATGGAATGGATTATATTTTCAGAATTGGCGAATATTTCATAAAAGGTTACTTCCAATAATTTCAAATTTGGGTTATGAAGAATAGATTTCATCATTTGTTGAGTATGTTTTTTAAAGATATTCAATAATTTCTTTTGGTCTAACAATACAGAAGATATATTCAAAAAATTATTTTTATAAGCCATTCTTTGTTGGGATGCAATAACTTCTTGTAAATCTCTTTTTATATAAATAATTCGCGAGGGAAAAGGTATTGTTAATTTTACTAATATAGGTGAAACTATTTTAACTGCATACCCTTTATATTGTTGTAACCAAAATATATCGGATGGTTTAGTAAGATTATTAATTGGCTTGTATTCATAGTATCCATAAGGATTAAATTCATCAGGTAATCGTTCCGAGTCATAAAGGAGAGGAATTCCTCCTGCACCTAACATTTGCATGAGCAAAGAAGTTCCTGAACGCGGGAGTCCTGTTACAATAATTAAGTAATCTCTCTTCATTATTTGGTAAATATATTTGTTATATATTTCAATATAAAATCGTTAAAAATAACAGAATAGTTTTATATAATATGGTGTTTCTATAACAATTATAGGGAAAAAATATGAAAAATATAAAAGTATCATTAAAATTATTTATATCTTTATTTGCCATTTTATCATCGCTTACCTTGCTGATGGGTTGCTCTACACTTTCCAATGGCGGTGTTTTGCAATCGCAAGTGTTAAAAGCAAAATCAAAAGTTGTTCCCGCATTGGTGCATTTAAATCCGATTAAACCTGTTTATACATTAGGAAAAAAAGAAGAAGTAATTGTTATCGGTAGCGGTTTTATCATATCAGCAGATGGATATATCGTGACAAATGAACATGTAGTCGGGGAAAGCAAGAAAGTTAAATGTATTCTGAGTGATAAACGGGAAATAGATGCAGAGGTAGTGGGTACAGACCCATTTACGGATATTGCTGTATTAAAACTTCCTTCACAAGAGAAATATCCCTTCGTTATTATGGGTAACTCCGATAATGTCCAAACCGGAGAAATGGTAATTGCAATGGGTAGTCCTCATGGACTTGCCCGCTCGGTATCAATGGGAATTATAAGTATGACCGATCGTTATCTGGAAGACCAAAGAGGTGTTATTTCTGTGTTTAATAACTTTATACAGACAGATGCGGCGATAAATCAGGGAAATAGTGGTGGACCTTTAGTAAACTTGAAAGGAGAAGTAATCGGTATCAATTCTCGAATGTTGGTAGGTGCGGAAAATGTGGGATTTGCTATCCCTATAAATACAGCAAAAGAGGTAGTAGAAAATATCATTAAAAATGGAAAGATAAATAGAAGTTGGTTAGGATTGAATCTCCAGGAAATGAAAGCCATAACAGAAGACCCAAACCGACAGGGCGTCGTTATAGCCGATGTCGAAATGGATTCACCAGCATATAAGGTGGGGATACGCTCTGGAGATATTTTAAAGCAAGTTAATGAAGAGCCTGTTCATGCAAGATTTCAAGAAGATTTGCCTGTAATCAGAAGAAGACTTGCTCATCTGGAAATAGGTAAAGAAGTAGAATTAACTATTCAGCGGGGCGATAAAGAGGAAAAAATAAAAGTTATTCCCGATGTATACTCTCCCTATAAAGGGCAAGAAGTTGAATTTTCAGAATGGGGCTTTACTGCTTCAGATATTACCAATGAAATGATGAGACGATTAAGAATTCCAAGCAGAAATGGTATTTATATATCAGGTGTGCAGGATGGAAGTATCGCAAAAATATCCGGATTATTAGCAGGAGATGTCATTTTAGAGATAGAAAGCCAACAGGTGAAAAATTTAGAAGAGTTTATGAAAATCTATAGGCAGGCTATAGATAAAAAACAGCCTCGCATTTTACTTTTTGTCCAACGAGGCGTTGTAACAAGGTATGTATTAATCAAAAATATAAAAGATATAAAAGATGAACAGCCTGCATCTAAAATTGTGAACGAAGAACGGAGTACAACTCATGAATAGTTTTATTATAATATCAACCCTGTTGATTCAAAATATATGGGGAACATTTTCTTCAGCTCAGCTGGAAACTATTTATAATCAAATCACCCCCTCCATTGCTTTGGTGCAGTATTCATCTGAAGTAACAAATCAAGTTACAGGAGAAGTTACACGAAGAGATGGGAACGCTCTCGGTTTAATAGTCTCTGCAGACGGATTGGTAATGGTGCCGGGATTTGTAGAACTGGAAAATATTTCATCCTTTAACTTTCGTGTTCGTTTGAACATTAAAGGAGAGGAAAAAGAATTTCCTGCATTGAAATTAAGAAAACCGGATGACCTGAATGTGATGTTTTTAAAAATTGATAATGAAGAAAATATTAAATTCCCTTATGCCCAATTTACAGAAGACTCATTAAAAATAGGCTCAACAGTCACAATGGTTGGTATTTTAGGTGAAACTGTAGATTATGCTCGTTGTATAACTACAGCTCATATCGGTGCTATTTTAGAAAAACCCCGATTAACCTACTGCCTTGATGAAAATGTGCGATTAGGTTTTGTAGGAGCTCCCGTTATAAATGAACAGGGAAATATTGTAGGTGTTGTCGGATTTGATTTGAGTAAAGCCGAAGGAGGGGAAGTATATACAAGAAGTGGACATCCACTCATATATCAATACAGTTTATTTAAGAAATATATACAAAATCCTCCTGCTGTCCAATATCAAGATGAAGAGCAGGGGGCATGGTTAGGAGTTATTACACAACCTCTTACAGATGATTTCGCTGAGTATTGGGATTTACCCAAAGAAGGGGGATTAATTGTTGCAACAATTGTAAACCCATCTCCTGCCTCAGAATGCGGATTAAAAATAGGCGATATTATTACCAATTTTAATGGTACTCCAATCAAAGCCAAATATGAAACCGATGTAACTTCTTTTACAAAGTTAGTACGGGAGGCAGGAGTAGGGAACCGCGTTAAAATAGAAATTCTTAGAGATAAAAAACCAATGACATTAACTGCATTACTCCAGACCCGTCCCCGAAAATCATCAGAAGCAGAAGAATTTGAATGGGAATCAGTAGGTATAACGGTACGTGAAATTACACCCGATATGCGAATAGCATTAAGTATTGATGAAACAGTCCAAGGTGTTTTAGTATATCGTGTAAAATCAGGGAGTCCTGCACAAATTAGTAGAATATCACGAGGATTTATTATTCAGGCAATTGGAGACATTCCGGTAAGATCAATAGATGAGTTCAAAAATGTTGTTACGATAATACAAGAAAAAAAACCAAAAGAGATAACATTTTTTGCAAAGATGGGTAATATTTCTGGATTTTTTAGAATCCAACCTCGCTGGGCAGAATAAATATTTAATCAAGGGTTTGAATTATATAAAATATTTTAATATAATTAATAGAACAGAGCGGGATTAACTCAGTTGGTAGAGTGCCAGCTTCCCAAGCTGGATGTCGCGGGTTCGAGACCCGTATCCCGCTCCATTTTATTTTGATTTTTAACAGGCATAGGCGTAATAATTTAAGCAATATAATCTTACATCAATTTGAGGGTTTGATATGTATCCGCAAAACAAGAAAATTGATTTAAGTAATTTTAACATACTTATTGCAGATGATCAGGAAACATTAACACAAACATTAGAAAAAATAATAAGCAGTATTTGGGGCACTGTAACCAAGTGTGTTTATGATGGGAACTCGGTTTTAACGGAATTAAAAAATGGATATATGGGAAAATCTTATGATGTTCTTATTACGGATATGATTATGCCTGGAATTTCAGGGCTGGAATTAATACGAAAAGCATTAGAAATAAATTCTGAGTTAGCAATTCTCGTGATGACTGCATATAAAGATGAATTTTCCTTTTTAGATGTAGTAAAAGCAGGAGCCCATGATATATTACTAAAACCTTTTTCAAAAGATGAATTACATGCAAAGCTGTATAGAGTCCTTCGCGAAATCCATTTTATACAATCCTGTCGTTCTGCAGAAAAAAGATATAGAGGTCTTTTTAATTTATACACGGATGGAATAATGATTATTGATCCCAAAAGTGGATTTATTAGAGAAACAAATCAGGCATTATCTGAATTATTAGAATATAAAAAAGGCGAACTTGAAGATAAAAATTTTGAAAAATTTTTATTAGATACAGAAAAGGCAAGATTTGAAAAATGGTATGAAGTTTTTCTTACAGAAGGAAGCGGCGGATTATCCGATGTACAGGTAATAAAAAAAGACGGTACATTAATTCATTGCGATATTACAGGTGCTCGTGTAATAACAGAAATAGATGATAGTGTTTTTCTTACTCTGAAAGATATTACAGAACGGAAACAGATAGAAGAAGACCTGATGGAAGTAGCCCAAAAAGATGAATTAACAGGGTTATTTAACAAAAGGTCGTTTGAAATGCAAATAGAATGGGCTATTAAGAATGCGGAAGAAACCTATACTAATTATGCTTTACTTATGATTGATATAGATAATTTTAAACACTGTAATGATACCTATGGGCATACCGCAGGGGACCAAGTCCTGAGTAGTTTAGGAAAAATCATTTCAAGATGTATTCGCGGAAGTGATGCGGGATTCCGTTTTGGAGGTGATGAATTCGCTGTAATTCTATGCGGAACAGAGTCTTCAATTAGTGTAAAAGTGGCAGAAAGAATCCAGGAACAGTTCGCAAAAACAAAAAATTATGAGACTTCATTGAGTATCGGCGTCGCTCAACTTAAAATTGGAACTACAGCCAACGAGTTAGTTACTTTAGCGGATAAAGCCTTGTATAAGGCCAAAAAGCAAGGAAAAAATACCGTATTTTGTATTAATCCCAACGACAAAGTCGAATTGCTATCGGATGTCCTTTAGTTATTCTGTGTATCTCTTATTAGAAAAAAAATCAGCAGTTTCTTTTACTATAATTGGGGTTAGAAAAATCAGAGAAAACAAGTTGGGAATAGCCATTAATGCGTTAGCAATATCAGCTGAAGTCCAAACCAAATTTAATTTAATATTGGCACCTAAAAAAACACCTATAACCCATAACCCTCGATAAATTATTATATTTTTACCTTTGAATAAATATTCCCATGCCTTTTCACCATAATAGGACCATCCCAATATCGTAGAGTAAACAAATGTAATTAGGGATATAGACAATAAAAAAATCCCTACCCCTGAAAAACTGTTCCATGCATTTCTAACAATTTCAACAGGAGAAGAAGATTGAGTCCATGCCCCTGAAGAAACTAAAACAAGCCCTGTTAAAAAACAAATGACCACCGTATCCCAGAATGTTCCTGTAGCGGAAACAAGAGCCTGTTGGACTGGATGTTTTGTTTTTGCTGCGGACGCTACAATGGGAGCACTTCCGAGCCCCGCCTCATTGGAAAAAAGTCCACGTGCAACACCATACCGTATAGCGGAGCGAACACCGGCTCCCAAAAAACCTCCCACTGCTGATTGTCCTGTGAAAGCGGATTTAAATATTAAAATTATAGATTCAGGAATATTTTGATAATGAACTATCAAAATTCCTATACATCCCAAAAAATAAAGAATTACCATAAAAGGAACTAATAATTCACAAACACGAGATATACTCTTAATACCACCTAAAATAACCAATCCTGTGAGAAATGCAACAATACAGCCTGTTAGTAGTGTGGGAATTTTATATGATTCATTGAGCATATTAGACATTGCATTAGCCTGAACCATATTTCCTATTCCGAAAGAGGCTATGACAGTGAAAAGGGCAAAAAGAATACCAAATAATTTTGAATTTAGTCCTCTTTCTAAAACATACATAGGACCACCAACAAACTCCCCGTTTTCATTCTGTACCCGAAATTTAATTGCCAAAACCGCTTCAGAATACTTTGTGGCAAAACCAAAAATTCCAGTTAGCCACATCCAAAAAATAGCCCCCGGTCCCCCTGCTGAAATTGCAGTTGCTACACCAATTATATTCCCAGTACCTACCGTCGCAGCGAGTGCAGTCATTAAAGAAGCAAAATGACTAATTTCACCCGGTTCTTTACGAGGACGAGATAAAGATAATTGTATCGCCGTTATGATATGCCGTTGGACAAAACGCAGTCGGATTGTCAGAAAAATATGGGTTCCTAATAACAATATAATAGCAGGATAACCCCAAACATAGTTAGACAGAGCAGATAAAAAATTTTCTATCTCTTGCAAAGATAATATGTCCTATTTCTTTTATGAGTATATTTACCCAGTAATTTTTTCTGCCTTATATCCGCCTTGCATGACATCTCGACCATAAATGAGCCCAAATACAACGACAAGAATAATGCAAAGTGCAGAAACATATCTGAAAGCAATACGTCCTCCATAAAGATCCGCTGGATTCAGCAACGCTTGTGCTGCCTTTGCTATCTCTGAATTTTCGGGAGCTAACAAGTGAATAGCTCTTAGCAGATTGGCCGTCTTTACTTCGGGCAGTTTTTTATTTGTTACATAATAATTCTCTATCTCTTTAGCATCCTTCATAAGGTTATTGATAGCATTTTGTTCACTTTCAGGTCTGTTCTTGATATATTCAGGGAAAACCTGAGATACCGTTTGAACCACAGCAATTGTCTTCTCTGTGTCAAATTTTTCATGACCATAATAATCTGCCACCCTACCCATCAATGGTATTGTTAAAAGTCCTACCGCAACATTTCCCGCTACACCTAAAAGAGCGAGAGCAAATTCACCACCTCTCGGAACTCTTTCTGCCGCAACTCCTAACATAGTGGGCCAGAAGTAACAAACACCCACGGCAAAAATTGTATCTGCAATAAAAATAGATGTATAACTATTAGCATAACTAAGCATGTATAATCCTATTCCAGATAGAATAGCGGAACCTAATAACATTCCCGTTGGAGACAATTTATTTACCACAGGACCCGAAAATTGTCTCAGTAATGCCATAAGAAGACTTGTCCAGACTAAAACCAACATCCCCGGAATTCCCCCCGATTCAAGAACAGCAGGTATCCAGCGATTGGGTCCTAATTCTACAGAAGCAGTCATCATCATACAGATAAACAAAAGTATGAAAAGAGGTCTTCCTAATGTTTCTTTAATCATCTCAACAAAACTTACACCGGATTGAGCACGTTCTGTCTCAGGGAAGTTTTCCATGAGCATAATAACTGCATAAGCGAAAGTAGGAAGCAAAATAGAACCTACTTTTATTTGCCATGAATGGATAGTTATTCCTTGTATCTGGAGAGTAGTCACATCTACTTGGTCCAAGAAATAACATAAAAGTCCCCCAATTACAATACCACCAGGAAACCATACATGAAATTGATTTAGTTTTTGTGTTTTACGGTCTGGATATAAGGTTGCTACTAAAGGATTACAGGCACCCTCTACAAGACCATTTGCAAAAGCAATTGTTAATGCTCCAAAAAATAACATCCAGAAATTTTGTGCAAAAATCATTAAAGAAATACCACTTATAAAAAATACAAAAGCCAATCGAAGCAAGAAACGAATACCTAATACAGAACAAAGAGGTCCAAATATGAGAATAGATATAGGGAATCCCCAAAGTCCGGCTCCTCCTATCCAGCCTGCCTGTTCATTTGTTAATAGAAATTGTTGTTTTAATGGATTCATGATAGCACTTAATACAGCAAAGGTCATGGCTGTGGCTATTAGTGCAACGCAACTACCTACAAACAATTTTGTGGGTTTAATTTCCTGACTCATTTTTTGTCTCCTTGTATAGGTTTATTTTTTGATTAAATTCTTTTGAATTATCTCAATAAATAATGAAACAATATTTTACAATTATCATGAATTCGAATGTTTTATGTCAAAAAGTTTTAATAAAAAATGAATATAAAAAATTATAAAGATTATATAGTATCGAAACTATTTTGGATTTTACTACTCTTTTTTACTCTCTTTTTAGGTTTTTTAGTTCAAAGTATATATCTGGTTTATACCGTTTATGTATTTCTAATAATTTTTGTAATATCGGATTTGCTAAATAGATTATGGTTAAAAGTTGTAGATTGTAATCGTTCTGTAACTCCATTAGTTATTAATGAGGGGCAGGAAGTTGATGTAACTGTTTTTGTCCATAATAAATTCGGGTTACCTATTCCCTGGTTATATGCAGAAGATATAATACCTCCAGGAAGTGAATGTATAGGTAAAAATGCACAATTTTTAATGCTTATGCCCAATGAAATGGTTACCATTTCATATAAACTACGCTTCCCTCGACGGGGATACCATAAAGTAGGTCCTTTAATGTTAGAGACAGGTGATTTCTTTGGTTTACAAAGACGATTTCGAACAGATGATAAGCAAGAATACATAACGGTGTTACCTTCTGTAGTGTATATAAAAAGTTTTCAGGTATCTACACGCCGACCTCATGGTCCTATTAGGGTTTCACACAAAATTTACGAAGATCCAACACGAATCTATGGGATACGCGAATATGTCCCTGGGGACCCTATAAAATCTATTCACTGGAAGGTTTCAGCAAAAGCAAATAAATTGCAGGTGAAAACCTATGAACCAGCAACTGTATTAGGTGCTACACTCGCTTTAGATATGTTTGAAGACAATTATCTCCCGCAAACCCGCGAGGAACGAATGGAATTGGCAATAACAACCACGGCATCCATTGCATATCTTCTCTATCTCTCTGGTGAACCTGTGGGTTTAGTAACAAATGGACTTGATGCAAGTGATACCGCAAAATATCAAAGAGAACAGCAAATATCACTTGCACGAGATGACCTGATTTTAAAATTAAAAGAGGAAACTCGACCCGAACATATCAGCCCTCTTATGGTGCCAACCCGAAGATCTCCTATCCAACTACAAAAAATATTAGAAAATCTTGCAAGAATAATCCCCAACCCAATTGTAAATATGACCTATCTTTTACAAATAACAGCACCTCATATCCCAAGAGATAATGCCCTTTTATTAGTTGTCCCTCAAGTTTCAGATGACCTTGCTTCTATGATAGAAAATTTAAAAGCAAAAGGATTTATTGTAAATATTATTATTATTAAAGATGACAATGGTTACCAGGAAGCCGTTATTAAATTAGGGAAATTTGGAATTTCCGTTTTTCATATTCAACATGAACAAGATTTATTTAACATAGCACCACAGAAAATTGGAGTTTAGCGATGCGAATTCCAGAGTGGATGGAAGATGGTAGTTTATCATGGAACGAAAAAAAAGAAGAGCCCTCTTTTGAAAAAATGGGTGATGAAACTGTTCCACCGCCACGAATTCCTGTTCGCGAAGATTTTTTAGACATAAATCATACAAAAAACAAAAAAATCGAAGTAACCGATTTCAAAACAAATTGGACACTTACTGATACACTGCTTAGTTTTATCAATCCCTTTTTGATTTTAGTATTAGTGGGGTCAGTTGTATTTTTTTTACTGGATGTCCGATACATCTACACGGCAGTTAACGATAGTAATCTACGGATAGTGGCTTTTTCCCTTGTATTAGGAATTGTAGCAGTAAATAGAATCTTCGCTACCGAAAGTATAGAAGATGGAGTTATGTATGGTTTCGGATTAGGTTTAGTAATAAGCCTTTATGTTATGGTTAGTACTTCTATGTATGGAACAGGGTCAGTCATCTACAACCTTGTTACAGGAAATAATTTCCTGGCTTTTTTAACGAACATGGGTGTGGTAATTTTTCTATGGTGGCTCACGAACCGAATAACTTATGAATGTTGTATTGACGAAAACTTAAGTGCAGCAGAGATAGGCATCACCACCAGCATAAGCAAAGCAGTAGAAAAAAGCAGAGAACATAAAACAAAGAAAATCACAACCACACGAGAATCCGATTTATTTTATGAATTGGAAGCCGTAGACCCGACACAACTAAAATTCAAAGACCCTTCCACCAAAGATATAACATTCAACATTATAGGATTTGGAGAACAACTATCAAAAATCCCTGCCGGTATTTCAATATTATTCTTTAGTATCCCTGTTATGGGTATATTTTCCTTTGGACTCCGTATCCTTGTGAACGGAGGTCAAAAAATAGTAAACGGAGGATGGTTTTATCTTGTATTATATGTATTCTCTGCCACTCTACTTCTTGTCATGACAAGTTTAGGAGGACTTAGAGAATATTATAAAATGCGTAAAATTTCCGTTCCCTCTCTTTTAGGAATTACATGGGTATTGGCAGGTATCTTCATTATTTTTATTGCTATGGTATGTTCTGTTTATCTCCCATTACCTGAGTTACCAAAACCTTTCTATGTCGCAGAACATAAACCTGACCCTTGGGTTCGAGGAGATACATTTCAGTTAAGTCCTGTTGTAGCAACACCCGTAGAAATTTGGCAACAGCAAATGATACTCCAAAAATTAGGGTATGTAGTTGTCACTATTCTTGTGATGGTCAGTATATGGATTATATTTCAAGCGTTAAAAGGACTATTCGTTGAATGGGTTAGAGTATCGGTGCAAAAAGGGAAGATTGGTTTTGGGTGGTTGAAGAGGTTTTTAGAGCGTACACCTAAATCCTTGAAAATAAGAAAAAAAATTTCTTCCAGCCAATCAAAATCAATTAAATTCGTAAATTCCCTTTCTCATCCCGAAATGAGCAAAAAAAATAGTCCGAATGAACATATTGAGTATGCTTATTTAGCCCTCTGTGCTTTAGCAGAAGATTTAGGTGTCCCGAAAAAACCTAGCGAAACGCCTCTCGAATTTTTGAAAAACTTACCTCAAAGTTTAGAAGTATTGCGTGAGGAAATAGAAGAAATTACCCAGCTTTATCAAGTGGCTGTTTTTTCCCCTGTGGTATTTGATGAAAAAATATTAGACCGTCTCCGCAAATTCTGGATGTCTTACAATCGGGTTAGACAAAGAGTTGTTTATTAATAAAATGTTTTTACCTTCTTGTTAATTGTTGTAATAGCCGTTCCGCTTTTTGGTGTTCTCCACATTTTCTTAATAAGTCAACGGCAAGGTCATATCTCTTCTCTAAAATCATCTGTTGACTTAACAGTTCTAACAAGGATTTTCTATATTTTTCGGGGATATTATCAATTCCATCTTTATATATATACTGAATGATTTTATTAAAGAAAACCGATTTCTCCTGGGTTTTATTGGAAAGGGTATCTATCCATTTTAACCACAATAAAACAGCCCTTTTATAATATCCCGCTTCCCACCATAAAAAACTGGCAGTGTCTAACATCCCTTGCTTTTCCATCCATTTCCCAGCTTTTTTCGTTTTCCCAATACTTACCAATAACTGAACAGCCTGTTGAGGTTCATTCGCTTTTATTAAAAGTTTCGCTGCATATTCTGTATAACCTGCCTTTGCATATTCCGTAGCAGACCGTTTCAATATCCCTGCCTTTTCAAATGCCCAACCTGCTTCTTTATATTTCTGCATAGAAACATACACTTCCCCCAACTGCTCATATTTCTTTTCCTTTTTTAGTCTCTCGATAGTTTGTTGAGGTGCTTTTAGAGATTCAAGTTGTTGAATAAATTCTGAATTTTTATCTACTGTTTCTGACGAAGGAGGAACCACAGGAGTACTTTCGGAAATAAATTTTCTTCTTCGCCAGAATCGGCTCATTCGAAGGTAGATTTCATAAAACAACAATAGAATAAAAAAAGTTATTGCTCCTTTTACAATTATCGGAGCCCAAGGTTCTATAAGTTCATACCCGACAATATCCTCTACTGTGGAAATAATCTTACCTAAAAAATCATTCCAGTACCAATCAACAATCTTCAATGTTATATCTCCCAAAAATCTATTGTATTACTATTCAAATTTCCGAATTTCGATTTCGGTATTTTCTCTTACTAAAAATAGAAGTTCAAGAGAATCTTTTATATTTCCAATAATGTTTACATCAGTTACAAGTCTACATTCATCTCCTATGGAAACAGGCGTCCTACCAAAAGGTATGGCTACAGAATTCCCTTCTACCCAAAAACAAATAGTTCCTGGTGGAACAACATTTGTAGCATTTTCTTCTAATTGGGTTTTTACAGGCACTTCAAAATATATTTCATTTCCCCATCTGTGGACGACCGATTTTATAGGAAGTTTTTCCCATAATTTGTCTGAAGTGGGAGAAGAATTTAAGACCCCTGTTAGGGTTAAGCCCTCACTGCATATTAAGATTTCTTTTCCTTTTTGCATAGTTATAACTAAATTAAATATTTACCTTAACCTTCACAAGATACCATGATTCATTGTTATACATACACATTTCAGGGACATTGGGTAAGATTCTTGAAAGAGTTTCAATGACTTCTATTTTCAAAAGGTCCGGTTTATTGCTAAAAAATGTATTAATTGCATTTGTATTATTAATAACAAAACCATATGGGCAGGCATTATAAATATTTTGTGCATCTTCCTCTGGAGAAATTTCAGAAAATTTCTTAATCACATCAGTTAGTTGCTCTTTTTTGTTTGTTATAACTACATACGGGTCTTTTAATCCAATATATAAACTAACAGGAACTTTTATAAATTGTTCTAAATCGGCTCTTAAAACATCGAAATCACCGATAGACTCATCAGGTTTTGCCGCAATACCCAATAAATTTTTTAATGTATCAATCTGGTTAGAGATAGTAATAAAAATGATATCGGGAATATTTCCATCGGGGGGAGGTAAAACTCCAATGGATAACTCATCTTGAAATAATGGAGAATTAACAAAAGAAACAACACGACCTAAATCTTTCTTTAATTCTCCGGATGAATCATATCTCGCTAACTGCATCAAAAAATTTTTTAATCCATTCGTTAAAGCAAGATCTAAATTTATAAGAAAATTTTCAGGTAAAAATTGAGAAAGTTTTAATTTTTGGGTTGTTGGGTTATTCACTAATTCTTGTTTCGGACGAATTGCAATTGCAATCTCATGAAGAGTATCTTCCGGATTAATAACCGCACAAACTTCATCAAAATCTATTCCCAAAGCAAGAATCAATCCTTTTAGCCATGTAGGCTCAAAAGTCCGTTTAGGGTTATTTAATATTGTTTTTAATTCATCTGAAATAGATAGAAGTATTACAGTCTCGTCCGAACTTATTACAGGTTTTCCATCTAAACCATAATGAAATGATGGGGGAGGAGTATTCCCTGCGATAGATTTAGTAATTAGACCTATATCATTTGAAAGAAAAATATGTCCATTATGTACGGTAAAACCGATTTTAGATTTACTATCCCAATATGCCGATAATTTTCCAGTGATAAACCATGACCAGGATGTTTTTAATGTAGTCTTCTTCACATTTGGGAATAGTTTCACGAAAGCATCTATATTATCACCCTTTATCACAGCTTCCCATCCCTTATCTAAAGTGTAAAAAAATGCACAAGGTTGAAGCGTATCTATCCCGAGGGATTTTAAATTCTCTTTAGTCTTTTCTTTGTCTTCCTTTAATATATAACTCAAAGTAGGATCTTTTTTTAATAAATTACTCATTTCATTATTACGTAAATTATCTATTTTAAAAAAGGAATTTACGATATTTTCTATAGATGGACTGACCAAAGCAAGGGCATCAGGTTGAGGCAAAAAAGAGAGCAGATTTCGTGTTGGAAAATGTTTTTGAGAACCAAAAATTTCTGTCTCTTTAAGAGGTTTATTTTCTTCTTGTTTACTACATGATAAAAAAGACAGTAAGATGATAAAGATTAGAGAATAAATAACGATATCACTTTTTTTCATTTTATTTTCTCCTGTAAAATATTATTTATCAAAAAGACCATGTTTTTACACTAAATAGAATAATATTTGTTATGATTTTAACTAAATTTTGTTGATATTGTAATAATTTTATTTACCAATTAACAATAAAAAGGATTCGGTTTATTTATGGGAAATAAAACCTCCTCCATAAAAGATTTAACAATCGTGGTAATAGGAGCATCAGGAGATTTATCCTTACGAAAAATATTCCCGGCATTCTATGCTCTTTTCCAGAAAAAATTATTACCTGAACGATTTCAAATCATTGGATTCTCTCGCACCGAAATGAATGACGATATATTTCGGAATAAAGTAAAAACATTCATTGCAAAAGAAAACATCCCTCTTTCCGAGATGGATGAGTTTCTAAAGAAATGTTTTTATTGTCGTGGCAAATATGATGCATTTCAAGATTATGAGAGAATGGGGGATTTAATTCGTAAATTAGAAGAAGGACATTTATCTAATAAAATATATTACCTTGCTATCCCTCCTTTTTTGTTCCTTCCCGTCTCAAACGCTCTTGCTCACTCCAATTTAATACACACACAAGAAGAAAAAGGGGTATGGACACGGGTTGTAGTTGAAAAACCTTTTGGAAGAGATAGAGAGAGTTCAGATGAATTAACCGCAGGGTTGCAAAAGGTATTCCGTGAGGAACAGGTATATCGTATTGACCATTACCTTGCGAAAGAAGTGATCCAAAATTTAATGATACTCCGCTTTGCCAATTTGATATTAGAACCTCTCTGGAATCGCCAATATATACAAAATGTTCGTATCTCATGGATGGAAGATATAGGAATTGAAGGACGGGGAGGTTATTTCGATGAATACGGAATTATTCGCGATGTGATGCAGAACCATTTACTTCAGATATTAGCATTGGTCGGTATGGAACAACCTATTCGATTAGAAGCCGATTATATCCGCGATGAAAAAGTAAAAGTTCTCAGATGTATTCCCCCTGTAACACTCTCACAACTCGTTGTAGGACAATACGGACCTGGTATCCTACAATGTAAAAAATGTGAAATGAAACATGGCTATCGTGATGAAGAAGGAGTTCCCAAAGATTCCATTACCCCTACTTATGCCGCAGTATCTCTTTTTATAAAAAATCGAAGATGGGATGGTGTCCCTTTCTTAATTCGAGCAGGGAAGGGACTTTCCAAACGGACTACTGAAATCAAAATACAATTTCGAGAAGTTCCCGGAAATATATTTGCCGAAACCGCACCCCAATTAACTCCAAACGAATTATTAATTCAAGTTCAACCCGATGCAATGATAGCCTTAAAAATAGTCAACAAAATTCCCGGGTTATCCCTCGTGTTGGGAGAGTCCAATCTTGACTTATCATACGAATCCGCTTTTGAATCGCGTGTCCCTGACGCTTACGAATTGTTATTGTTGGATGTGATACGCGGTGATAAAAGTTTGTTCATTCGTTCCGATGAATTAGAATCAGCGTGGGATATATTTAGTCCTGTATTATTAGAATTAGAAAAAAAGAGAATTCAACCTGTTATATATCCCTTCGGCTCTGAAGGTCCTTATACCGCTGATTTATTAGCAAGTAAATACGGAACAGCGTGGTAAATACAAATAAGGAGAAAAAAAATGAAAATTAATTATTTGACAATTTTGCTTATTGTATCAATCTTGTGTTTTTCAAGTTTATCCTGTAGCAAAACAGCAGACAACAAAGAAAAAGAGAAGACAAATAAAAAACCTCGCATAGCGTTGATTATGAAATCCCTTGCTAATGAATTTTTCAAGACGATGGAAGAAGGGGCTCGTAAACATCATCAGGCACATTCATCTGATTATGATTTAATTGTAGAAGGGATTAAAGATGAATTAGACATCAACCGTCAAGTACAACTTATGGAAACCATGATAGGACAAAAAGTAGATGCTATTGTTATCGCACCAGCAGATTCCAAAGCATTAGTCCCTATATGTAAAAGAGCCATGAAGGAAGGTATCATTGTTATTAATATAGATAACCGCCTTGATGCAGAAATACTTCAACAAAACGAAATAAAAATCCCCTTCGTAGGACCGGATAATCGTAAAGGGGCAAAAACCGTAGGAGTATATCTCGCGGAGCGATTACAGCCCGGTGACCCTGTTGCGGTAATCAATGGAGTTCCCACCGCTTATAACGCTATTCAAAGAAAATTAGGTTTTTTAGATGCAATTAAAGAAAAAGGATTAAATCTCGTTGCTGATGAAAATGGCGATTGGGAAATGTCAAAAGCAAATAAAGTCGTTTCTGCACTAATGACTGAAAAACCAGATATAAAAGGTATTTTCTGCGCCAATGACAGCATGGCTTTAGGAGCCATTTCTGCGTTGAAAGCAGGAAACTTCATGGACAAGGTAAAAGTGGTAGGCTTTGATAATATTTCTGCTGCAAACGAACTGGTGCAAAAAGGCGAGCTTTTAGCCACAGCAGACCAACATGCAGACCAATTGGCTGTATATGGTATTGAATATGCATTAGAATGCTTAAAAACGGGTACAATTCCAGAAGATAAAGAGACACCGGTGGATTTAATTATAAAATTATAAATAAATAAAACTCACTATGAAACGAAGTATAATTAATTTTATTAAAGAACAAGTAGGTCTTTTAGTAGCCCTCTTATTTCTAATTGTTTTTTTTAGCTTAAAATCTCAATATTTTTTTACTTACTCTACATTTATTACTATTCTTAACCAGATCCCTCATATACTCCTTTTAGCCACAGGTATGTCTGTAGTTTTAATTATCGGAGGTATTGATTTATCCGTAGGCTCTGTCTTAGGTTTATCGGGTGCTTTTTTAGGTATTTTATTGACGAAGAATTATTCTCTCCCAATATCCATTTTTGCGTGTTTTCTTATTGGGATAATTTGTGGTTTTATCAATGGCTTTATAATTACTCAATGGCATATCCCTGCTTTTATCGTAACATTAGGTATGTTAGAAGCGGGAAGAGGTTTGACATACCTTTTTACAAATTCAATTACACAATATTTAAGTTCAAAATTAGACATCATTTCAGAACCTCATTTGATGGGAGTTCGCTTCCCTCTGTTATTAGCAATGATAGTTGTTTTATTGGTCCATTTTTTAATGATTTATACTCCTTGGGGAAGGCATTGCTTTGCAATTGGAGCAAAAGAAGAAACGGCACATTTGTCAGGTATTAATGTCAGAAAGGTATTATTGAGTGTTTATATTCTTTCCGGATTCATGGCTTCACTTGGAGGCTTACTTCATTGTGCAAGATTAAGTTCGTCTGACCCCAATGCAGGAATTGGTTATGAATTATCTGCAATTGCTGCCGCTGTAATTGGAGGAAACAGCTTGAGTGGGGGAAAAGGGTCCATTCTAGGAACAATGTTAGGTGTTATTATTATTGCCACATTAGAAGTAGGACTTGTGCAAATTAGCGTTCCGGAACCATGGAAACGAGTGATAACAGGAATGGTTATCATATTAGCCGTTATTATTGATACCTACCGTGGAAGAATAAAATTGTTCCGCAAAGAAGTATAAAAATGGATAAAATACATGTCTTCATAAATGAAAGTGAATGTGAAGTCCTATCAGGAACCACTTTGCTGGATATAAAACAAAGGTATAAACCTAATGCAGATATAGTAATATGGAACGGTTTCCCTGTAAACAATGAAAATGACCTAAAACAATCGGTAAATAATAAAGACCGAATTGCACTAATTAGACGGGGAGAAATACCCTCTCGAACAGAATTGGAATTTTTAATGGTAGCAAGACATACCCCTGGAGTCCACGAGAAAGTAAAAAAAAGTATTGTGGGGATTGCAGGCTTAGGTGGTTTAGGTTCTACTGTAGCAATTGCTCTGGCTCGTATTGGAATAGGAAAATTAATTCTGGTAGATTTTGATGTTATAGAACCGAGTAATCTAAATAGACAACAATATTCTGTAAAACATATTGGGATGTATAAAACCGAAGCAATAAAAGAAGTTATACAAGATATTAACCCCTATGTGGAGATGGAAATTTATACTGAAAAGATAAA
>CALLRP010000053.1 GCA_938014335.1 uncultured bacterium | reverse complement strand
TATTCCTATTTTTAGTAATGGTTTACCCTGCCAGGTCGAGGATAAACTGAGAAAAGAATACTTTATTCGCATCAAACCTTACTCTGTCTTCTTTCCTTTCTCCGTGTCTCTCTGTGTTCTCTGTGGTTAAATCTTTTTTTCTTCTTCACCACAGAGTGCACAGAGAAGCACAGAGATATATGCGGTAGGAAATAGTTGTTGCCATTTTAAATCACGGATTTACATGCCGAATTGGGGATAAATTAAGAGAAACGAGTTTCTTCCGCATCTTATTTCTCTCCGTGTTCTTTTTTCTCTCCGTGTATCTCCGTGTTCTCTGTGGTTAAATTTCTTTTTTCTTTCTCACCACAGAGGGCACAGAGTAGCACAGAGATATATGTGGTAGGAAATGTTTGTTGCCATTTTAAAGCACGGATTTACATGCCGAGTTGAGGATAAATTAAGAGAAACGAGTTTCTTCGCATCTTATTTCTCTCCCTGTTCTTTCTCTCCGTGTATCTCTGTGTTCTCTGTGGTTAAATTTCTTTTTTCTTTCTCACCACAGAGGGCACAGAGAAGCACGGAGATTCATGCGGTAGAAAATGTTTGTTGCCATTTTTAAGCACGGTTTTCCCTGCCAGGTCGAGGATAAACTGAGAAAAGAATACTTTATTCGCATCATACCTTACTCTGTCTTCTTTTCTTTCTCCGTGTATCTCTGTGTTCTCTGTGGTTAAATTTTTTTTTTCTTCTTCACCACAGAGGGCACAGAGAAGCACAGAGAGTTTTTTTGGGTAAGGTGATGAGGGAGTACTTTTTTGTTTTTTTATTTGTGTAGGTTTGTATCGTTCGAGTTGGGATTATTTATCTTTGGAGGCATAAGGAAGTATGGAGAGACATGGAGGAATGAATTGGTATGTTAGTTCATAAAGAATATAAAATATAAATTAAGGAATTTTTTTATCTCGTTCAGGGGTGATTTTATGCATCTTCTCTTATTGTGGCTTTTCATTATATTTATTATTTAAGGTGCGAACAAGTGAAATGGTTTGTTTCATTTATACATTAGTACTTCCTCAATAATTTTCCAGAGGGGGGTGACGCCTTCTTTGGTTTGTGAAGAGAAGGGGAGTAGAATGGCGTCATCATCTAATTGTAGTTCTTTGCGGATTTTATCTAATTGTATTTTTCTTTGTGCATTTCCTAATTTGTCAATTTTTGTAGCTACGAGCAGGGTAGGAATCTCATGTTCTTCCAGAAAGTCCAATAATTGATGGTCGTGGTCTCCTGGTCCATGGCGTGAATCAATAAGCACAACGACAAGTTGTAGATTTTCACTTTGGGTTAAATAATCGAACATTACTTTATTCCATTGTTCCTTCATTTTTTGCGGAACCTTTGCGTAACCGTAACCTGGCAAATCAACCATATAAAATTTTCCATTAACTTCAAAGAAATTGATGGTTCTTGTTTTCCCGGGTGTGTTACTTGTTTTTGCAAGATTCTTCCGCCCCCAAAGGGTGTTTAATAAAGAAGATTTTCCGACATTGGATTTTCCAGCAAAGGCGATTTCATGTTTGCGATCGCGTGGAAGGTCCCGAATGTCTAAAATACTTTTTTTGAACTCTATGGATGATATTTTCATTTTTAGGTACTCTTATTTTCCTTTTATCCTTGTTAATTTATGAATAAAACGATATAAAATGCAAATTCTTCCTTTTTTTGTGGAAAATCATTCCTATTTTTTAAGCATATTTTAGAAATTAATTTTTTTAAATTGTTATTTTTCAACAGTTTGTCATATTCAATTTTTATGGCATGGACTTTGCTAATTAGTTAATATGAAAGTTGAATATTCAAGTGCAAAAAGTCCCATAGCAACTTTCCTCCATGGGTCGGCATGGCGCAATGTTTTGCGCCCATGTGTTTCTTTGTCCCTTTTGAAAATCGTTGTCGCCATGCCACCCGCCTTTGAAAAAACATAAAACTAATTCAATATAGATTTATGAGTAAAAATGATACCGGGAATATACATATCCGCAGGTGGAATGATTGCCTCTGAACAGAGGCAGTCGGTGTATGCTAACAATGTTGCTAATTCAAGCACAGCGGGCTATAAAGCGCTTACACCGGTACAGTTAGGTTTTTATCCTTTATTTCGCAAAGTAGGGGAAAAGTATCATGTGTATGTCCCTAAAAGTGCCCCTGGCGGAGGTGTAAAAGTGGTAGAAACCTTCCCTGATTTATCGTTAGGTCCTTTGAAACAAACGGGGAATGCCTTGAATATTGCAATTCAGGGACCGGGTTATTTTGTTTTACAAACACCCTCTGGTGAGCGATATACTCGTGCAGGAGACTTAACACTGGATGCGGAGGGCTATTTGTCTACACCACAGGGTTATCGTGTTTTAGGAACGAATGGGCAACCTATTCAGATACAGGGGACAGAAATTAATGTCTCGGTAGATGGGAATGTAACGGTAGATGGTGTCCCTGTGGGACAAATCCGCTGTATAGAGTTTACCCATCCGGAGCGTTTGAAGAGGGAAGGGGAAAATGTATATTCAGCGACTCAGGAGGTTCAGAGGGGAATGCAACCTGCCTCAAAGAGTGCTTTTCGTCAGGGGTATTTAGAATGGTCGAATACAAAGATTCCCACAGAGATGGTGCGCCTTACGCTGGGACTTCGTGCGTATGAAGCCAATCAGCGTGTTATTTCTGCAATAGATGAGTCCATCGGTAGACTTATTGACCAGGTTGGACTTGCGGGTTAAAACATAAAGAGAAGGATTAATTTATGATTCGTTCGTTGTTCACTGCGGCAACAGGAATGATTGCTCAACAAATGAATATTGACGCTATTGCAAATAACTTAGCGAATGTTAACACGACAGGTTTTAAGCGAAGTCGTGTTAATTTTCAAGATTTATTATATGAAACCATTAAGCCTGCGGGAAGTGAGACAACAGCAGGGACAACCATTCCGGAAGGTATTCAAATTGGGCATGGTGTTCGTCCTTCGGCTGTTTCAAAGATTTTTTCATCAGGTTCTGCAATTCAGACGGGAAATCCGTTGGATTTGATGATTGAGGGAGATGGTTTCTTTCAGATTGAATTACCCGATGGGACAACTGCATATACGAGGGACGGGGCTTTTAAGATTAATGAAGAAGGGACGGTTATGACGGTAGATGGTTATCCGCTGACACCTGCTATTACAATTCCCACAGAAGCAGAATTAATAACAGTCGGTGCAGATGGCACGGTGTCTGTGCGTGTTCCGGGGGATAATACCCCGCAAAATATTGGAACATTAGAATTAGCACGATTTTCTAATCCGGCGGGACTGGATGCAAGATTAGGTAGGAATTTATTTCTTGAAACGCAAGCATCCGGGGCCCCGAATGTGGGTCAGCCGGGATTAGATGGACTTGGGACTATTGCTCAAGGGTTCTTAGAAAACTCGAATGTTCAGGTTGTAGAAGAAGTGATACAGATGATTATCGCACAGCGTGCTTATGAAGCTAATTCGCGTGTAATACAGGCATCCGATGAAATGCTCCAGACTGCGAATAATGTGAGGAGATAATCTAACGAATGGCAGGAGATGTTTCGAAGAGGTGTTCTACCAAATGTAACAAAAAGGTTTTGTTATATTTGATAGTAATCTTTTTAAATAGTGCAGGATATTCGCAAAATATTGTAGTAAGACACGAGGCGGAAGTGTCCGGGGATAAAGTAATGTTGAATGATGTCGTGGAGGGAATAGATACAGAAACTATAAATGGTATTCCGTTATTACCTGCTCCGAAACCGGGGTATGCTCGGGTTGTTCCCAACACACTGGTATTTTCCAAATTGAAGCAACTTGGTGTAGATACGGAGAATTTGGGCGTTAATGAGGCGGGGCAAACAGTAGTAAAGCGGGCAACGACAGTTATCACGAAAGATATCGTTATTGAGTCATTACGACATTATATACAGGAACAAATGCCCTGGGATGTAAGTCAAACGCAAATTGAAATATATCCTCCTGCTGAAGATTTGGTCTTTCCTGAAGGGGATGTGGAGATAACATGGAAGCCGAATAATTCATATCGTTATATAGGGGCGGGAATTTTCCGTGGGATTATTCGTGTCGGGGGTAAGGTCCAGAAAACAATTATTTGTAGGGTATCAATTGTAACGGAAGGGTTCGTAGTGATTGCAGTTCGCGATATACCTCGTGGAAAAATAATCACAGAAAAGGATATATCTATTCGTCAAACACCATTGTCTCGGAGTATGGGTTCGCCTATATGGGATATGTATTCCGTTGTGGGAATGTCTGCAAAGAAATTGATTCCTTCGGGAGCCCATATTCGGTTGGAAGATATTGAGTCTCCTGTGGTGGTGAAACGGAATCAAGTGGTTCCTGTGGAATATATGCAAGGGAATATATCTATTTCAGCCAAAGTAAAAGTGTTATCGGATGCGAGAATAGGCGAGCGAGTTCGATGTATGTATTTGAATTCTGACCAGCAGTTTGAAGCAACGGTTCAATCAGATGGAACAGTTAAAGTGGAGTAATTCATTATGAAAGCACGAAAGATAATGATTGTTTTTCTCTTATGTATCTTGTGTATTCTGTCCATCTCTTATGGAGATAGTCTTTTTACACAGGATGCACAACGTGCGGGAACATTAATATCTGAGAAAGGGACACGTTTTCAGCCCGGGGATATTATTACAATACTTGTTCGGGAGAAAATATCTGCGAGCACAACAGCAGATACGAATACGAAGAAGGAATCTGATGTAGAGAGTAAAGCCAAAGAGAAAGATAATAACTTTCTTGTAGCGGAGAAGCCGGATGGTTTGGGCTTGTTGAACCCTGATTTATTGCCAAACTGGAAGATTGAAGCAGAAAACGAGACCAAAGCGAGGGGTAAAACGACACGCACGAGTACATTGACCACTACGATAGCCTGTGTCGTTACACAAGTATATCCGAATGGTAACTTGAGAATAGAAGGCGAAAAACGGGTAACAGTAAACCGCGAAGATTCGCTTCTAACAGTTAGTGGAGTTGTCCGCTCAAAAGATGTGGCACCCGATAATACAGTATTGTCAACACAGGTAGCCAATGCTCAGGTTCAACTCAAAGGTAAAGGAGACCTGTGGAATAATCAAAGGCGTGGACTCATCACGAAAATTTTGGACTGGTTTTCTCCATTTTAATAAGGAGTTTCAATATGTTTAGAAAAAAGTTGTTTTTGTATATTGCTTTATTAATTCTACTTTTTCCTGTACTGGCGGATTCAGCGAGGATACGCGATTTATGTGAGGTTCAAGGTGCCCGAGGAAATATATTAAAAGGGATAGGTCTAGTAGTGGGACTTGCGGGGACAGGTGATAGTGTTGGAGTTACCCGTCTGGCACAAAGACAGATGTTGGAACGGTTGGGGATAACTATCAGCAACCCGAAAGATTTAACCCCGAAGAATTCTGCAATAGTTATGGTAACGGCGGAAATTCCACCTTTTGCAAAAGAAGGGACACGGATAGATGTTAAAATTGATGCATTGGGTGATTGTAAAAGTTTAGAAGGGGGTATGCTTTTAGAAACGCATTTAAAGGGTCCTGGATTAGGAGAGACCGTATATGCAGTAGCTCAGGGACCTGTTTCCATTGGAGGTTTTAATGCGGAAAAGGGAGGGGGAGGAGGAACGGCTATTCGCAAAAATCACCCTACTTCAGGTCGCATTCCATTGGGAGCGTATGTAGAACGCGAGGTTCCCTCAACAATTACTGACGGAGAACGGATTGTCCTTTTACTAAAACAGCCAGAATTTAACACAGCAGATAGAATCCGTCAGGCAATAGAAAACCAGTTTGGTGAGAATATAGCCCTTGCAATGGGGGGAGGGTCGGTTCGGGTAACAGTTCCGGAGACCTACCATAATGACCTGACGGGTTTTATTGCTCGAATAGAAAATATTGAAGTAACGACAAGTCCACCGGCAAAAATTGTGATTAATGAACGAACAGGGACTATTGTCATTGGGGGAGATGTAGTGGTAAAACCCTGTCAGGTAGCTCATGGAAACATGACGATTAAAATTACCTCTACACCTCAGGTAACACCGGCAACACCTTTTACTGAGAGTCAACCCGTTGTTACAGAAACCACTGCAATGGAAGTACAAGAATCGGAGGCGTATCTTATGCCGGTCTCGGGAACTTCTGCAGGGGAGGTAGCAGAGGCACTAAATCGATTGAAGATTACCCCGCGTGATATGATTTCTATTTTTCAGGCTTTGAAAGAGGCAGGAGCCCTCGAAGCAGAAGTGGAGATTATGTAGATGCTATATGTAAACCCCATCAATTATGTTGTTCCCAATATTGATATCGCTCGGACTGAAGAAGCACGGAAAAAAGTTGCCGGCGAAGAGATGGAACGGTTGTTTTTATATGAATTATTAAAAGAAATGCGAAAAACAGTAGTTCAATCAAAACTTTTTCCTCAAAATTCTACGAAAGAAATATATTATGACATGTTACATGATGCGTTCGCCGGAGAAATGGCAAAATCAGGGCAATTAGGAATAGCAAAACAAATTATCCAGAATACAGAAACTATGCAAAAAAATGTAGATAACTCTACAGAGAGTAATCTGCGAGATCGGGTTTAAGAAAATAAGGCGATTTGCCGATAACTATTAATATAAAGGAATAAAAAAATGATGCAATGGATTATGGGATTAAATGCGATTAACTCCCTTACAAAGACACTTATGATGATAGGTCATAAAAAAATAGAAAATAATTATCCGAAAAATACCCGTTCTTTTTCTGAAATTCTCAAATCAGAAATAAATGAGAAAAAATTATCAAAAGAAAAGGCAGAAAGTATAATATCTTTATATGACTCAAATCAAGACTGGAAAATTTCTGTAAGGGAGAGTGGTCTTCCTATTCAGCAGTTTCAGCAATGGGACATAAATAAGGATGGATTTATAACTTCGGAAGAAATACAAATGATGTGGTTTCGTAATGGACCGTTTACAAGTTTTAAGGATTAAGTTTTTTAAGGAATTTGCTTGATGAAGGAGTTTGAAAGTTTATGTACATTATTAGAGGAGCAGGCGGAGAGGCAGGAAACATTGATATCGGTTTGTTTAGCACAATTACAAGCAGGTTTTGATGGGAATATAAAATATTTTAGTGAAAAAACTTCTGCTATAGATTATCTCGTAAAAGAAACAGCCCACGCTGAATTCATACGGCAAGAATTGGTAGAAAAGATATGTAAACATTTAGGAATTAATTCACCAGACAAGCGGATACGAGATATTGCAGAAAAAGTGGGAGAACCCTGGAGGTCACGTATCCTTGATTCCTGCGACCGAATGAAAGTAGCGGTCCTTTATTTAAAAGCATGGCTTGCTGAAGCAGTACCTTTTTATCGTGCGTCTTTAGAATCGGCAAGAAGCACACTTAAAAAGATATATCCTGATTGTGATGAACAGGAGATTTATTCATATTCAGACTTGATGTTGAAGAGGTCAGAGATGGTATTAACTCGATTTATGGATGACAGAGGATAAAATTATGGGTATTATTCGTGTTACATCTCGGATGCTTGTGGATAGGACGCTTACGGATTTAGCATATCAGACACGGAGGATACTGGCTTTGCAAGAACAACTTTCTTCTGGACAGCGGGTCAATCGGCCTTCGGATGACCCCCTAAATGCCCGCAGAGCTATTTCAGCACAATCTATGATTGCCCAAAATGAACAATACATTAAAAATATAACGACTATCCGACCTTATCTGACAGAAACGGAGACTACCATTACGACCACATTAGATATTGTTCAAAGGGCAAGAGAGTTGGCTATTCAGGGAAGAAATACCACGAATGCTCAATTACAGCGTAACCAAATTGCAACAGAGGTAAATCAACTTATTGAAGCGTTGATGAATGAAGCCAATCATCAAACAAATGGTCGATATATTTTTGGGGGGACTGTTACCACTTCCTCCCCATTTCAAGCAACGAGAAATGCGAATGGTGAGGTCACATCAGTAGTCTATAATGGGAATGACAATTATATTAGTATGGAAATTATGGAGGGGACACAGGTTATTACAAATCAGACAGGGAGAGAAGTATTCCTCGCTACAGGTTCTCAAAGTACGGATATTTTCCAAACTTTGATTTCACTGCGAGATGATTTGCGTGCTGCAAATTTTGCAGGGATAGAACAGCGAATTCAGGAAGCAAATTACGCAATTTCTCAACTTTCATTGGCGTTGGCGAAAGTAGGTGCTGTGAGCAAACGATTGGATACTACGGAAGAGAACCTGAGAAATGCTAATATCGAGTTCCAGAGGGTTATATCAGACAGTATTGATGCCGATTTAGCAGAGGTAGTGGTGAATTTAAATACACAAACCAATGCATATCAAGCGGCGCTTAACGCAGCATCCCGTGTTGTGCAACCTAGTTTATTAGATTATTTAAGATAGTATTCTTTTCTTTAATTTTTCCTTCCTATATCATTCATGAATAACAAATAAGCACGAATCATGGGCACGAAAGAGTAGAAAAAGCATTCTGTATGTTGAGGATGGGAAGCGGGACGCTCCCGAATTTTAGTATCCCCCTGACAAGAAGTAGCACAGAGATTCCTTCCTGTGGTTTAAGTAAGCAACATGGGTGTTAAGTAAAGACAGCATCCTGCCGACGAGTGGAAAGGGGTGCCAGGAGCTATCGTTACCATTTATGATGAACATTGGTTTTAACAATACCATTAACAGTAATATTTTCAACTGTGGATTGTGTAAATAAACACGGATGATATGAACAAAAAAGGTGCTTATCCTTTTTAGTTTTTCGGAGAGAATCCAATATTTATATTATATGTACTCTGGGGGTATTGAAATATGAACTGGAATTTATTAGGGGGAATGGAGAGATATAAATTCGATATAATTTATCCTTGACTACGAAACATAATAAAAGGAAGAGTTCATGGCAATTGAACATGTGGCATATTCGAGGGCAGGGTTGGTAGGGAATCCTTCGGATGGTTATTTTGGGAAGACAATAAGTGTTATTATCCGTGATTTTTATGCGAAAGTAAGTCTTTATGAAAGTCCACAATTAGAAATAATTCCGAGTTTTCAAGACCAATCAAAATATGATTCTATTGAGCATCTTACAGAAGATGTTCGTTTAAATGGATACTATGGTGGAATTCGTTTAATGAAAGCCGGGATATATAAGTTCTATAAATATTGTCAACAGCACAAAATTCAATTGTCTAAGAAGAATTTTTCAATTCGCTATCGTTCCACCATTCCTCGGCGTTTAGGTTTGGCAGGTTCCAGTGCATTGGTAACGGCTACAATGAAATGTTTAATGGAGTTTTACGAGGTAGAAATTCCTAAGGCTATTCTCCCTAATCTTATATTAAGTGTGGAGACAGAAGAACTGGGTATTTTTGCGGGATTACAGGACCGTGTAATACAGGTGTATGAGGGATGTGTGTTCATGGATTTTGACAAAGAGTTGATGGAAAAACAGGGGTATGGGTATTATGAGGAAATACCGGTATCTTTATTGCCGAAATTGTTTATTGCATATAGAAAAGAATTATCGGAGGGGTCAGAAGTATTTCATAATAATGTTCGACAAAGATGGCTTGATGGGGATCCGGAAGTTCATCAAGCGATGCGTGATTTTGCTGAGTATGCACAAAAAGCACGAGACTTGCTTTGGGCACGAAAAGGTGATGAAATGGGGATATGGATGGATAAAAATTTTGATCGAAGGAAAACCATTTATAATCTGGACCCGCGACAGGTTCGATTGGTAGATATTGCTCGTTCTGTTGGTGCACATGCTCAATTTACAGGGTCTGGTGGAGCAATTGTAGGGATTTATAAGGATGAAGAAATGTATGAACAAATTGTAAAAGCAATGCAGACGGAAAATGCGATTGTGTTTAAGCCTAAAATAGAATTTGATGAATCATTAAAATAAAAGGGGATAATCCTAATTAGAAACGAAAGTTTTATGGGCACATTGTATATCATTGGGACACCTATTGGGAATTTGGAGGATATAACCTATCGGGCATTACGAATGTTAAAGGAAGTAGAATTGCTACTTTGTGAAGATACACGAGTAACGCATCGACTTTATAGCCATTATCAAATACCCTTTCCTTCCCGTGTCTGGGCATGTTTTGAAGCGAGGGAACCGAAAATAATTTCGGGTGTGCTTGAAGAACTTTCCAAAGGGACGAAAGTGGGTTTATGTTCCGATGGAGGGATGCCTTGTATAAGCGATCCCGGATTTAGATTGGTTCAATCTGTGATAGATGCGGGTTATGATGTTGAGGTTATCCCCGGGGTAACCGCTGTTGAGACCGCCGTCGTTGCTTCAGGTTTACCCACATCCTCATATACATTCAAAGGGTTTCCCCCACGGAAAGGGGGTCCTTTGCGACGATTTCTCGAACAGGAAAAGGATTTGCCTCACACATTAATTTTTTTTGAGTCTCCATATCGAGTTCAGAAATTCTTAGAACAGGCATTACAGGTTTTAGGAGACCGACAATGTGCAGTGTGTTTTGAGATGACAAAGAAATTTGAACGAATTTATCGGGGTTATCTTTCAGAAGTTGTGAAGAAAATGGAGTCGGAGCCTATAAAAGGGGAAGTAACAGTTGTTATAGCGGGAAATCATCCCAAATTTTTCAACACAATAGTTGAATTATAAAAATATTTTTGATAGAATATAGTAAGATGATGAAATAAAAGAATAGGAGAAAGAAACATCAAATTCATAATGATTTGAAAAGAAAATGATATGGGGGGAGGGGATTTGCATTTTGGCTTTAAAATTGCTATAATATTCCCTCTATAAATAAAGACCTTATGATTTGGAACATAAATGTCGGTAAAAGAATGAATTATCTTTACACCAGGAAGAATTAGGATAGGTATAAGTGTCACTTCTTATAAATTTTCCGGAACCCTACATAAGGAGTTTTTGAATGGCTGTGGCTCCCCGAACAGAACGCATTTTATTATCTCGTGCACCTGAGGATTTATCTCATCTGCCCAATCTAATTGAAATTCAAACTAAATCGTTTGCTGATTTTTTGCAATGGGAAGTTCCTCCCCGTGAACGGTACAATAAGGGATTGCAAGCAGTTTTAAATGAATATTTCCCGATTGAATCTCCAAATGGTTTAACGAAATTAGAATTTATTTCATACAACCTTATTCCACCTAAATACACAATTGAAGAATGTCAGAATTTAGGTTTAACTTATAGTGGGACATTAAAAGCCACAATGAGGCTTACCATATACGAAGAGTCTCTCAAAGGAGAGAAAGAGGAAAAACAGGTCCTGGAACAGGAAGTATTCTTAGCGGAAGTTCCTCTGATGACACCCACAGGGACATTTATTATAAATGGTGCAGAACGCGTTATAGTTAGTCAATTGCATAAATCCCCCGGAGTTTCTTTTGAAAGGAAACAACATCAAGGAGGGAAATTTTTACTATCTGCCCGAATTATTCCGTATCGGGGGGCATGGATAGAGTTTGAATATGATATAAACGATGTATTGTGGATTACAGTAGATCGTCGAGTTAGAATGCTTGCGACGACTTTCTTAAAGGCATTGGGGTATGTAGAACCGGATGAAATATTACGAATGTTTTATAGGATAGACCGTGTCCAGATAAAGCGAACCAAGGCATGTATCTTTAAGAAGGAAAAAGTAAAACGGGGAGGGAGAGAGAGTGAAAAAGAAGTGGAAACTCGTGTGGAAGTAAGGGAACTGGTAGGGAGTTGGCTTGCTACGGATATTATTGATCCTGAAACAGGGGAAGTTATATCAGATGCTTCCTCACAAATCACAACAGCAGTATTAAATGCGATACTTCGCTCGCCCATCCGCGAATTTTATATTCTGAATAAGCAGGATGTATTGAGTGATATTAGTATTGCACAGACGCTTAACATGGATCAGGCACAAACCCAGGAAGAAGCACTCCGTGAAATTTATGTCCGTATGAGACCCGGAGACCCTGCTAATGACGCACAGTGCAGGAAACATTTTGAAAGTTTGTTTTTTGACTCTGCCCGTTATGATTTTGCGTCCGTGGGGAGATATAAAATAAACCGAAAATTAGGTTTGCAGATTTCACAGAAACAAAGAACTTTAACAAAAGAGGATATTATTGAAACCCTTAAGTATTTGGTTAAGTTACATCGGGGGGAAGGAACGCTGGATGATATTGACCATTTAGGAAATCGTCGGGTAAGGACAGTAGGCGAGCAATTAATGAACCAATTTCGAATTGGTTTGGCTCGAATGGAAAAGACCATCCGTGAACGGATGAATTATCGTACAGAGGACCAAGAATATACTCCACAGTCGCTTGTTAACTCAAAACCGTTGGGTATTGTGTTAAAAGACTTTTTTGGAAGGAGTCAGCTGTCGCATTTCATGGATCAGATCAATCCTTTGTCGGAACTAACCCATAAACGGCGTTTGAGTGCATTAGGTCCGGGGGGATTAAATCGCGACCGTGCGGGTTTCGAAGTTCGCGATGTTCACCCAACTCATTATGGACGAATTTGCCCGATAGAAACACCTGAAGGACCTAACATTGGGTTGATGGCTTCTATGGCAACATATGCGAGGATTAATGAATATGGTTTTCTTGAAACACCTTATCGTAAGGTAGAAAATGGGAAAGTCACGGATGAAATCATTTACCTGACTGCTTATGATGAAGATAATTATAAAATTGCTCAGGCAAATGAGCCTTTAGATAGTAGAGGGAAATTTAAGAATCATCTTGTTTTGTGTCGTTATAAAGGAGATTTTCCATTAGTTCCACCCGAAGAGGTGGATTTTATGGATGTATCTCCAAAGCAAATTGTGAGTGCAGCCGCTGCATTAGTTCCTTTCTTGGAGCACGATGACGCCAACCGTGCTTTAATGGGTTCTAACATGCAGAGGCAAGCAGTCCCGTTATTAAAAGCAGAACAGCCTCTTGTTGGAACAGGTTTGGAAAAAATTTGTGCGAGGAATTCCGGAACAGCAGTCCGAGCAGAACGAGCCGGGGTTGTGGAATATGCAGATAGTGAAGTCATTCGGATCCGTATTGACAGTGCTAAGACGGACAATCCATTTAAGTTAGAAGAAGATGTATATCGTTTGAAAAAATTTACACGCTCTAATCAGAGCACCTGTATAAATCAGAAGCCTATTGTGAAAAAGGGCGACAAAGTTAATGCAGGAGATATTATAGCGGATGGGCCCGGAATGTGTGATGGAGAAATGGCATTAGGTAGAAATGTGCTGGTTGCATTTCTACCCTGGGAAGGATATAACTTTGAAGATGCTATTATTTTGAGTGAAGAATTAATAAAGGACGATGTTTTCACATCGATACAAATTGAAGTTTTTGAAATAGAAGCACGAGATACGAAATTAGGTCCCGAAGAAATAACACCTGATATTCCCAACGAAGGCGAGGAATCCTTAAAGAATCTCGATGAAAATGGTATTATTCATATCGGTTCGAAAGTAAAACCGGGCGATATTCTTGTGGGGAAAGTCACTCCGAAAGGGGAATCTGAATTAGCCCCGGAAGAGAAGTTGTTAATTGCTATATTCGGAGAGAAAGCGGAAGATGTCCGCAATGCTTCCTTATATGTTCCGCCGGGGACAGAAGGGGTTGTTGTGGATGTGAAGGTGTCCAGTCGCCGAAATAAGGCGGTAGATAAACAGATGAAGGCACGAATTACACGGGAAGCGGAGAGAATTAAACAAGAGTATGCGGAACGAATAGAAAAAATTCGTAAGACCTTTGTGGATTTAGTCCGTGATGATATGTTGGGACAGAAAATAACGGAAGATGTTTTTGACTATAACAAGAATGAATATGTTCTTGAAAAAGGAAAGGCAGTAAGACCATCCCATCTAAAAGAATTGGAATATTCCATTCTTGGGCGGTTAAAAATAGAAGATAAAAAAATACAAACTCGATTTACACGCTTAGTAAATCAGGCTGCAATAGAGGAGCAAAAACTTCTTTCTTTCCGCGAAAAAGAATTAGACCGATTAAGAGAAGGAGATGAATTACCTCCGGGGGTAAATAAAGTTGTTAAAGTATATATTGCAACGAAACGGAAAATGTCCGTAGGAGATAAGATGGCAGGACGCCATGGAAACAAGGGGGTGGTGGCAAAGATAGTTCCTGTGGAAGATATGCCTTTCCTGCCGGATGGTACTCCTATCCAAATTATCTTAAATCCATTAGGTGTTCCTTCCCGAATGAATGTAGGTCAGATATTGGAAACTCAATTAGGTTGGGCATTAAAGGTTCTTGGATTGAAAGTAGCATCTCCGGTTTTCAATGGACCTAAAGAAGAGACCATTATCGATTATTTGAAGAAGGCAAACCTCCCGACGAGTGGGAAAGTAAAACTCCGTGATGGTAAAACAGGTGAAGAATTCCATCATGAAACCTGTGTGGGTTACATCTACATGATGAAATTAAACCACATGGTAGATGATAAGATACATGCACGGGCTATAGGTCCTTATTCGTTGGTAACACAACAGCCTTTGGGTGGTAAAGCCAATTCTGGTGGACAACGCTTTGGAGAAATGGAAGTTTGGGCATTAGAAGCGTATGGTGCGGCCCATACCCTTCAAGAAATGCTTACCATAAAATCCGATGATATTCAGGGTAGAACCAAGATTTACGATGCCATAGTGAAGGGTGATTATGATGTTGAACCTTCCGTTCCCGAATCTTTTAATGTAATTATTCGGGAAATGCAGAGTCTTTGTTTAGATATAATCAAACTTGCAAAAGTAGAAACAGCAATAGATACCGAAGAAAAAGAAGACGAGGAGGATATATACCTTGGCTAAATATGTACCTACCACATCAGACCGATTTGATGCACTTCAAATTCGGATCGCTTCTCCTGAGGAGATATTGAAATGGTCGAAGGGAGAGGTGAAGAAGCCCGAAACATTAAACTATCGGACTTTCAAACCTGAGAAGGACGGTCTATTCTGTGAGAAGATATTCGGTCCTACAAAGGATTGGGAATGCGGTTGTGGCAAGTATAAAAAAGTTAAGCATCGGGGTATTGTTTGCGATAAATGTGGAGTAGAGATTACCGAAGCCAAAGTGCGTCGTGAGCGGATGGGTTGTATTCGATTAGCGGCACCGGTGGCACACATCTGGTTTTTCAAAAACAATCCCTCATGTATAGGCAATCTTTTAGATTTGCCGGTTCGAAGTTTGGAACGCGTGATTTATTATGAAAGCTATATTATCATTGATCCGGGAACAACCCAGTTAGAAAAAATGCAAATATTAACTGAAGAGGAATATCAAGAAGCGGTAGAAGAATTTGGGTATGGCTCGTTCAAGGCGAAGATGGGTGCGGAAGCCATAAAGATATTGTTAGAAGAGATAAATCTGGATGTTTTATCTGCAGAGCTTCGTAATCAGTTTACCACTTCAACCTCTGCCCAGATTCGCTCAAAGGCGATTAAACGATTGCAGATTGTGGAAGCGTTTCGGAAATCAGGTAATCAGCCTTCCTGGATGGTGTTAGATGTTATTCCGGTTTTACCTCCGGATTTAAGGCCTCTTGTCCCATTAGATGGAGGACGATATGCTACCAGTGATTTAAACGATCTTTATCGTCGTGTATTAAATCGAAATAATCGTCTCAAGAAGATTATGGAAATTCGCACCCCGGAGATTATCGTTCGTAATGAGAAACGAATGCTTCAGGAGGCGGTAGATTCTCTTTTTGATAATGGAAGGCATGGCAGAGCGGTAGTAGGCACGAATTTGAGGCCTTTGAAATCATTAAGCGATTTTATTAAAGGGAAACAGGGACGATTCCGCCAGAATTTGTTGGGGAAGCGAGTTGATTATTCAGGACGTTCCGTGATTGTAGTGGGTCCCGAATTAAAACTTAATCAATGTGGTTTACCAAAACGGATGGCGTTAGCTTTGTTTGAACCTTTTGTTATTAATCGATTAAAAGAAAAAGGTATAGCTATTACTATTAAGACCGCAAAGAAGATGGTTCAACAAGGCAAGCCGGAAGTTTGGGATGCCATTGAAGAGGTTATTAAAGACCATCCTGTACTATTAAACCGTGCGCCTACACTTCACCGCTTAGGTATTCAGGCTTTTCAGCCAATACTAATAGAAGGAAATGCGATTCGTATCCATCCGTTAGTATGTAGGGCATACAATGCGGACTTTGATGGTGACCAAATGGCGGTACATGTACCTTTAACTCCAGCGGCACAGTTGGAAGCACATCTTTTAATGATGGGCTCTTCCAATATTTTCTCTCCATCCGATGGGTCCCCTATTGTAACCCCGAGTCAGGATATCGTGTTAGGGATTGCATGGTTATCTCGTTCTCGACCTGGAGCTAAAGGAGAATGGAAAGAGGAATGGAAAACGAAGGATGAAAAAATTCAAGGTGATGGATTAGGGAAAATATATCCGAATAAAGAATCGGTTTTGTTGGCATATCATTTTGGACATGTAGATATTCATGCCCGGATTAAAGTGTATACCAATGGAAAAATTGTGGATACGACGGTAGGTAGGGTAATTCTTTGGGATAGTTTACCCCCCGAGATAGAATTGGAAGATATAAATATGGAGCACAACCAATCTACCATTGGTCAGGTTATTGCGAAGTGTTATAAGAAGTTTGGGCACCGCAAGACGGTTGAGTTGTTGGATTGTCTGAAAAATGTTGGATTTAAATATGCCACGAAATCGGGTTTGTCAATTGCAATAGAAGATATGACGATACCTCCAGAGAAAGAAAAGATATTAACCAATGCTCGCAAACATGTAGAACATATTGAAGAACAATATCAACATGGTCTATTAACACAAAGAGAGCGTACCAATAAGATTATAGAAGAATGGAAGAGAGCGACAGATGAAGTATCCTCGGCAATGTTAAATTGCCTTGAACAAAAAGAGCAAGGTTTTACAGGTCTATATTTAATGTATGTCTCCAAGGCGAGAGGTAGCAAAGACCAGATTCGGCAGTTGGCGGGTATGCGAGGTGTGATGGCAAAGCCCTCAGGTGATGTTATCGAGACCCCTATTACCTCTAATTTTAGAGAGGGACTCAGTGTATTGGAATACTTCATCTCTGCCCATGGAGCACGCAAAGGGCTGGCAGATACTGCTTTGAAAACAGCAGACGCGGGCTACTTAACACGCCGTCTGGTAGATGTGGCACAGGATGTAACAATAGAAGAATATGACTGTGGAACATTAAACGGTGTATATGTAGAGCCATTAACCTCCGGTCCTGATATTATAACTTCGTTGGATGAACGGATTGTAGGAAGATATGCCATAGAAGATATCGTAATACCGGGTCATTCTGAACCGATCGTTTATGCAAATGAAGAGATAACCGAAGAAAAAGCAAAAATTATTGTAGAATCGGGTTTACCGGGTGTTCATGTTCGTTCTGTGCTTACCTGTCAAGCAAAACGAGGAGTTTGTGCCTTATGCTATGGTAGAAACCTTGCTACAGGTAGGTTAGTAGAATTAGGTGAAGCCGTAGGTATTATTGCAGCACAAGCTATCGGGGAACCGGGGACCCAATTAACTATGAGAACTTTCCATATTGGTGGTGCGGCAAGTTTGCAAGTTGAAAATCCAGAAGTACGTATTCCCGAAAATGGAAAAGTTATCTTCAATAACATCCGAACGGATAAAAACCGTAAAGGCGAGACGGTAATATTAAATCGTGGTGGTGAGATTCGTGTTCTAAATGATGAAGGGAAAGAAATTATCCGTTTTGCCCCTGCGATGGGGTCCGTTCTCTTCTGTGAAAATGAACAGAAATTAAAAAAAGGTTCTTTACTCTATAAATGGGACCCCTATAATCAGGTGATTGTGGCAGAGCGTTCCGGTAAGGTGAAATTAGAAGGTGTTGTTGAAGGTATAACCATGCAGGTAGAGATAAATCCGGAGACCCGGTTGGAAGAGCGTATTATTACAGAACATAAGCACGATTTACATCCTCAAATTTTGATTTTAGGTGAGCATTTCGAAGTTTTAGCATTTGCACCTTTGCCTCCTGAGACGCACCTATTAATCCAGGATGGAGATAAAGTGGAAGCGGGCGATATTCTTGCGAAGACACCTCGTAAGTTAGGTAAGACGAAAGATATAGTGGGGGGGTTACCTCGTGTAGCGGAATTATTCGAAGCTCGTGTCCCTAAAAATCCGGCAATAATCAGTCATATTGATGGAATTGTTGAGATAGGTGGTTCTATCAAAGGTATGCGTAAAGTAAAAGTAGTTCCGAAGATTGGTAAAGAACGCGAATATACCATTCCGCCGGGCAAGCACTTGTTTGTACAACAAGGCGACCGTGTTTATGCAGGACAACAGTTGACAGATGGCCCGATTATTCTTGAGGATATTTTAGAGATTAAAGGAGAAGAAGCGGTTCGCAAATATATTCTGGATGAAATACAAAGAGTGTATCGTGCCCAAGGGGTTCGTACAAATGACAAACATCTTGAAATTATCATTCGCCAGATGCTTCGCAAAGTGCGTATTAAAGAAAATACAGGAGATACTCCATTTGTAGCCCATGAAATGGTAGACCGTTCCAAATTTGAAGAAATCAACCAGAAAGTTATTGCCAAAGGTGGAAAACCGGCCGAAGCCGAACCTATTTTGCAGGGAATAAGCAAATCTGCATTAAGCACAGAAAGTTTCATCGCAGCCGCATCATTCCAGCATACAACCCGAGTTTTAACTGATGCGGCAATTCGAGGGAAACGCGACTATCTTCGTGGTCTCAAAGAAAATGTTATTATTGGGCATCTTGTTCCTGCGGGAACGGGTAGTAGGTTCTATGAAAAATCAGAGCCCGTGCTGGCAAGTATCTCGGAGAAAGAATTAGAGGAACATCTGGATATACAAACTGAGGAAAAAGAAGACCTGAATGCTATGGAGGAATAACGATTTTCAGAAGGTTTAAATTATTAGAAAAAAGTTAATCAAAATAGTATAATAGGGAAGATAAATGAAATGTTTATCTTCCCTATTTTATTAAAATCAACATAAAAGGATATTGAAATGAGACATATTAAACCTATTTCAGCAGATGTAAAAGCATTAGACTGGGGACTTAACTCCGGTTTGGGTAGTATTACTGTGATTATTCAGGCTATCATAGCACTACTTAATGCTATCGGCTTGCTCAAGGGTACAAATACAGAATCAGCAGGAAATTAAAAATAAAATAATCATATCTAAAATAGAGGAGAATTGTATGTGTGGAACTTTTTTGTTAGTAGGAGTAATTTTCACCGTTTCGAGTGCTCTATTAGATGGAATAGTTGCGACGGTTGATAATGAACCTATTCTTATGAGTGATCTGCGAGAAGAAGTGGCGCCTTTCCTTGCGGATCTAAAATCACAAGGGGCTTCTGCCCAGCAAATCCAGCAAGAAATGGAACAAGCCTTGCAGAAGGCATTAGACCGTTATATTGAACGATTACTCCTTTATCGTAAAGCGATTAATGAAGGTTTACAAGTAGATGAAAAAGAAATCGATGACCGTGTTAATAAAATAAAAAAACGCTACGGTTCTCCTGAAGAATTTAATAAACTTCTGGAAGAAAGTGGAGAAATGATGAGCGAATTTCGTGAACGAATTAAGCAACAAATCATCGCACTGTCCTATGCCATGAAAAAAAGGAAAGAATTTGAGAAGGAAATAACGGTTTCCGAACCGGATATTTCAAAATATTACAACGAGCATATTGAAGAATTCCAAAATCCTCAACGAACAAAAGTCCGCCGAATTTTTCTTCCTGCTCCCAAGGAAGCCGATGAACGGACAAAAGTAAGAGAACGCATAATGGAAATATTCGACCGACTACAACAAGGTGCCGATTTTGGTTCCGTAGCGGAAAATGAATCACAGGGTCCCGAGGCAGACCGCGCTGGACTTATAGGATGGGTCTCCAAAGGAGATTTAGTCCCCGAATTGGAGGAGGCTATAGAAAAACTTTCCGTAGGTGAGATAAGTACCCCTATAGAAACCGAATGGGGTTTCCATATCCTTAAAGTAGAAGAAAAAGAAGAAAGTGGAAAACTGTCATACGAACAGGCTCGTATCATTATCGAACCTAAACTTAAAGAGCAATACATCAACGAACGCTATCAAAAATGGCTCAATGAACTCAAAAAAACCGCTCGTATCCGTATATTTTTATAATTCATTATAGCATTTTTGAAAGTTGAAAGAGCGTGTTAAAGCGTGTTGTTAAGATGAGCTTTTGGGTCTGGTATGACTATATGGGGACATATTTTATATTTAATTTGTGTTTGATGGGTCCGATGATTTTTTTGACTTTATTTTTGTTTTCTAATTGGGGGAAGTTATCTCCTTTATTCTATATATTTATTTGTTATATGATGGGTTTATATTTTTTTGTCACAAATGTTTTTGTTTCTGCATTCACGAGTGCTATTCTTGAAAGGAGAGAGGGCTTAAAGGAACGACTGTTTTATGCTTTGAAAATTGTAGTTTGTAAGAGTATCCCTGTAGGAGTTTTATTTTTATTATTGTCTTTCATTTTAATTCTTAATATTTGGTTTTATGTAAGTAAAAAATTTTTTAATTCTTTATATGCAAATTATATTTTAACAGGCTTTTTTGTCTGGCTGGGAATATTTACTGTTATAGCCTTGCTCTGGATTATTCCATCATTATCATTTAAAAAGATGTCCTTCTGGAAATATGTTTATTGGGGATATATTTTACTTTTTGCTAATCCGTATTTTAGTTTTCAGGTATTTTTTTGCTATACTATCTTATATTTATTAAATATATTTCCTTTGTTCTTTTTCTTCATAGGTATGGTGATACCGTCTATTTTTTTGACCTGTGCCTATGAGATTTTATCCCGAAAATATGAGGCACTTCGGACCTCAGGGGATAAGTTAGAAGATTATCAAATTTTTAGAGATTATGAAGATGAATTCCTCAACCGAAATTGGGAACATCTTATTAAACCATGGAAATTATAATTTAAACTTTTAACATTAATGGAAAGGGAGTAATTATGACAAGGATTACAGCAGTTCAAGCACGCGAAATATTAGACTCACGCGGGAATCCGACTGTTGAAGTAGATGTATATTTAGCCTCTGGAGCAGTAGGCCGAGCAGCAGTTCCGTCGGGTGCTTCGACCGGAGAAAATGAGGCAGTAGAACTCCGCGATGGAGATAAAAAGCGGTATTTAGGCAAAGGCGTTTCCAAAGCGGTAAAGAATGTGAATGAAGTTATTGCAGAAGAAATATTAGGTATGGATGCCTTAGAGCAGAGAGAGCTAGACCGTATGCTTTGTGAGTTGGATGGCACGCCGAACAAAGGTAAGTTAGGTGCTAATGCAATATTGGGTGTTTCGCTTGCGGTAGCAAAAGCGGCAGCAGAGACATTGGAACTGCCGTTATATCGTTATATGGGTGGCGTAAATGCACATGTATTACCTGTGCCCATGATGAATATATTGAATGGGGGAAAACATGCAGATAATAATGTAGACCTTCAAGAATTCATGATTGCCCCGGCAGGTGCCAGTTGCTTCAAAGAAGCATTGCAGATGGGTGCCGAGATATTCCACGCATTGAAGAAAGTCCTTAAGGATAAAGGTTTGAATACCGCCGTTGGTGATGAAGGTGGTTTTGCTCCTGATCTCAAATCTAACAAAGAAGCCGTTGAAGTAATATTAAAGGCAATTAAAGAAGCCGGTTATAAAGAAGGGAAGCAAGTATGGATTGCCCTTGACCCTGCGGCAAGTTCATTCTTCAATAAGGGGAAATATATTCTTCAATCTGAGGAAAAGAAAGAAAATACATCTGACGATATGATTGAATTTTTCGTAGAATGGGCTAAAAATTATCCTATTATAAGTATAGAAGATGGTTTAGATGAAAATGATTGGGTAGGTTGGAAAAAATTAACAGATAAATTGGGTGATAAAATTCAGTTAGTGGGCGATGATATTTTCGTGACCAATCCTAAATATTTAGGTCGTGGAATTAAAGAAGGTGTTGCCAATTCGATATTGATAAAATTGAATCAAATCGGTACATTAACGGAGACAATGGAAACCTGTCAGATGGCACATCGTGCGGGTTACACAACAGTTATTTCTCACAGAAGTGGCGAAACAGAAGATTCAACTATTGCGGATTTCGCTGTTGCAATAAATGCAGGTCAGATAAAAACGGGTTCGGTTTCTCGCAGTGACCGTATCGCAAAGTATAATCAATTATTGCGTATCGAAGAAGAGTTAGGGAATCAGGCAGAATATTTAGGTATAAAGGCGTTTGCTCCTCTGAAATAAATTCGTATATATTTACATTTTTATGTATAATTTTTTAGCACATAATACGCAAAAGGTGTATAATATAAGAAATGGATAAAAAAGGAGCATTTGACGCAAATAAATGCAAAGATTGAAGCAGATATTGCGTTTTACACTAATAGTGTTTTTGGCATGTGGTTTCGCTTATGGTTATTTCAAGTATCGGGATATTTCAAACCGATATCAGGAAGTTAAAAAAGCAGAAATTCAGTTTCAGGAATTAGTTCAACAAATCCGCAATTTAGTGGTTCAAAAAAGTTTATTAGAAAAGGAAATAGAACGGCTCAAAGCAGACCAGTTAAAACAGGAAGAATCGGTGCGTAAAAATAAAGGCTGGGTATATCCTGGCGAGAAGGTTTTAAGGCTGGAAGAACAATAACAAAGGAGGTTTTTCATTAAAATAATTGGGCATGAGTAAATATCGTTTGAAGAGAGAAACGGTTTCAACGCATGAAATCGTTATCCATAATCATGATGAATTAATTAAATTGTTAGGAGTGAATGGTGAAATTCGCAAACGGGTTTGTGACCAAACACGAGTTCAAGTGATTGACCGCGGCGGAAAAGTTCTCTTAATCGGTGAGTATGAAGAAGCCCGTAAAGTGAGCGATATCCTTCATCATCTTCTTTTTGCTGTTCGCAAAGGATATACCCCTACTCCTGCCGATTTTGACCTTGCATTGGAAGATTACCCAGAAATGAAAAATAATGTTGTGATAGAAGAGACTTCTGAATCGCAGTTTCCCAAAGTTCCTACTTCGGGCTTGAGACCTGAAATCAAAATACAGCCTCGTTCAAAAGGGCAGGTGGAGTATCTGGAAACGGTTCAAAAATGTGAAATGACTTTTGTAATAGGTCCAGCAGGAACGGGAAAGACCTATCTTGCTATGGCATCCGCAGTGTCTGCATTACTAAACAAACAGGTGCGTCGTTTGGTTTTAACTCGACCTGCGGTAGAAGCAGGTGAAAATTTGGGATATTTGCCGGGTGCTATTGAAGAAAAAGTCCATCCCTATTTACGACCTCTCTATGATGCCTTGTATTCTATGGTGGATTTTGAACGGGTTCAACGATGGATAGAGCAAGAGCGTATTGAAGTGGCACCGTTAGCATTTATGCGAGGTCGTTCCTTAGATCATGCATTTGTAATTCTGGACGAGGCACAGAATACAACGAGTGACCAGATGCTTATGTTTTTAACTCGATTGGGTGAGGGTTCGCGTGCTATTATTACAGGGGATATAACACAGATAGATTTGCCAAAGGGAAAAATATCGGGACTGGTGGAGAGTCGGCGAATTCTTGAAGGGATTCCAGGAATAGGTATTGTTCATCTGACTAAACGCGATGTAGTCAGACATCCCTTGGTTCAAAGAATTATTGATGCATATGAGGCTCATAGGAGGACGATTAATCCAGATACCCTGTCTCCCCAGTCGAATGAAACACGGAGCGAGCCGAAATTATGAGCGAAAATTCCGGAGCCCAACGACGAATTGGGTTTCCGTTGAATAAGATAAGTTTAGAAACGAAGGGATTACAGAAACAGCGAATCCTCAATATCCGTGTTTTTTTGACGGGAGTTAGTGCTGTTATCATTTCGGCTTTTCTTATTACAGCCAATATAAATCAAGAAACCTTGACGACGGAAGAAGTTGACCGAGAGATTGTGGCAAAGCAGGAACTTCGTGCAGATTTTAGTTTTCAGACGGAAGATGTAAAAGCAACTCGAGAAGCAAAAAATCAAGCGAGGACAAAAGTTCCACCTCATTATCGTGTTGACCAAGAGAAAGTACAAAGCCAAATTCAGCACCTCCGTCAAAGAATTTCACACTTAAAAGAAGTACGTAATCAAATTTTAAACGAATATTTTCAGCAGCAGAAAAATGTAGAACTGTCGGAACTATCTCAGATTGTATCATATGTTCAGAAAAAATTTAATGAGGTTTATCCTTCTATTCAATGGGATGGAGAAGTGGAAAGTGATAGATTAGTAGTATGGTTGTTAGCAGATATAGAGTCTGAGATCCAAAATAAATTAAACTCTAATGCAAATGAATCATCTCCTATTCTTCCTAACAATGGAATGCTCACTCCGATACATCCTTCATTTGAATTGTTGGGCAATATGCAAAAAATCGCTGAAGAGAGCCTTAGTTATGTTTTAAATGAAGGGGTTATTTCTGTTCAAGAACAACAGACCGCTGGGTTGAGGATAATCATTGTTAAAGGGAATCCCTCTTCTGAGCAAAAGGCAAGCGAAGAGGTTGATCTAAAAACGATTCCGGATGTAAATCGAGCCATTGAGGAAAAATTAAAACCTTATATTCAGGAAGAGGTTCGAAAAATAACGAAGCAAAATATAACCTCATTGGACTGGAGAAAGATATACGAAGCCATTTTCTATATAGTAAGGGATTTAGTTACAGAAACCTTACAATATGACCCTGTGACGACAGAAATTGTTCGCGAACGAACAGCGGAAGGTATTAATCCTATCATGAAAGAAATCGCAGCAGGGGAGATAATTCAAGAACGAGGGAAACGCTGGACCTTGGAGTCCCGCTCTGATGCAAAAACTTATTTGAAACTTTTAGAACAAAGTCAAGGCAAAACACCCCGCTGGATTTTTTCTTTCGTGGCTCATTTGATAATTGCTACACTTGCTTTTGTAAGTCTTTATCGTGCTATTTGCCTCTGGGAACATAAAGGGGAACCTTCCATAGAAACAATATGGTATCTTGCACTGCTTCTTATAATAGGTATACTCGTTTTAGGGCGAGGAATGCAGTACTTTGATAGCACAGGATTCGCTGTTCCTGTGACGATTGTAGGTATATTGTTTGCTATTTTAGTACAAATGAGATTATCCGCTTTCCTTTCCTTTATTACATGTATACTATTATCTATTCTGTTCCGTTATGACTGGCGACTTCTTGTTTTTGATCTTGCTATGACTATGGGAGCTGTTTTTTCTGTCTATCGTGTTCGTAAGAGACGGGATATAACCTCTGCTTCGTTAAGCGGGATTATTATCGGTTCCTTTGCTTTGATTGCTATAACATTAACGACCGATACATTAATCAGTGAAGCAACTATTCGAAGGTTTTTCCTTCTCGGCATAAATGGAAGTCTATGTATTCTGTTAGTGCCGGGTATACTTCCGTTTCTTGAACGCTTGTTTGGAATTGTTACGGATTTTCAATTATTGGAATATTCAGATCTAAATAATGTTATCTTAAAAAAGTTAGCAGTGCAGGCACCCGCTACCTATTCTCATAGCCTTATTTTAGGCCAGTTAGCCGAATCGGCGGCAGATGCAATTGAAGGCAATGGCTTACTGGCTCGTGTATGTGCTTATTATCATGATATTGGGAAAATGAATCGTTCCGAGTATTTCTATGAAAATCAAAATGGTACTAATGTTCATGATACGCTTTCTCCAAGAAATAGTGTGCGGATAATTCTTTCCCATGTTATAGAAGGTATAAAATTAGCACAGGAATACCGCTTGCCCAAGCCAATTATCGAAGCGATAGCCCAACATCATGGAACTTTTCGTATTAGTTATTTCTACCAGTTAGCTCGGGAACAACAGAAATTTGGCGATGTGAATGAGCAAGATTATCGTTATCCCGGGCCCAAGCCCCAGAAACCCGAATATGCTATTATTATGATTTGTGATGCGGCGGAATCGGCAGTTCGTTCACTTAAAAATCCCAATCCCGAACGAGTCCGTCAGATGGTAGACCGAATTGTAACGGAGCGAGCAAATGACGGTCAGTTTGATGAATGTGATTTAACACTTCGACAGTTAAATATAATTATTGAAGAAGTTTCTCGAGTTTTGACTTCTTTGCTTCATCTCCGTCCCTCCTATCCTAATACAAATATTGAAGAAGAGCATGTTTCTACCATAGTTCAAAAAAATAACTCTAAGGGTAGTTCTGAAACTCAAACAAACGGTCAAAAAATATCGGGAAAATAGAAGAATGGTACAAGTTTATATAGAGAATCTGTCTATTTTTAAAAAAACATATAGTCCTATCAAATTCAAAAAAATGGCGGAGAAGATTCTAAGGAGTGAGGGACTTCCTGAAAAAGACTACGAAATAAGTCTTGTCTTTTGCGATAATGATTTTATCAAGAGTTTAAATAAAACTTATCGAAACAAAAATAAACCAACGGATGTCCTTTCTTTTTCAGTTCCTCCGGAGTTCCCTGTAGGTGAGATTCAATATTTAGGCGAAATTGTAATTTCACTTGAAACCGTTTTTGACAAATATCCGAATAATCTTGAAAAGATAAAGCAAGAGGTATATTTACTTTACTGTCATGCTTTATTACATTTATTAGGTTATACACATGATACGCCTAAACAACGCAGAGAGATGATGGAAAAACAATCTAAATACTTAAATATTGACCTTGAGTCCGCATGGATTAAATACTCGAAAGATATAGAAAAGAGAAGGGAAAAGTAGTTATAATAAATTAAGATGGATACTGATAAAAGAAAAAAAACAAAATATAGAGATATTAAAAGAACATTTAATATAAAAACTATTCGGGGGATTCGATACTTTTCATATTTGTTATTATTTCTCTTCGTAGTAATTTCTTTATTGATATTGATATTCCACAAAATAAGTTATGCAGTTCAGATAGACTTTCCGGAAAAATTGGTAGATTATTTCCCTGTAAATATTTTAATCCTTTCTTTATGTTTGTTGTGTGCCTCTGCTTTTTTTTCTGCAACCGAAACGGCTTTTTTTGCTATCCGTGGGACTCAACTAAAAGCCATGCAAAAAAGTCAATATTTCCGTGATAGATTGATTGCACAATTGATGACCTCCCCTCCTGATTTATTAACTTCCATTTTAATGGGGAATGCCATCGTAAATATTGGATTAAGTATCGCTTTTGGAAGTAGGTTAGAAAAATATGTGATTAAGTCTTTTTTGCCTGAATCTATTGCTTCTCCATTCATTTCATATCTAATTGCAGGGCTTGTTTCTACATTTATACTTATCTTTGGGGGAGAGGTAACTCCTAAGTTGTTAGCTTCTCGTTATGTAGAAAGTTATGCACGTTCTGTGGTTTTTTTGATTTACATTATTCATGCTTTATTCTCACCCATTCGTAAATTACTCCTTGCTTCAATTGGATTTACTTTTCGGATAACTCGATTTAGTTCTATACCTCCTTCCCCCTGGGTAACGGATGATGAATTGAAACTTCTCGTTCGAGAGGAAGGACTATCAGATGTTATCGCAGAAGACGAACGGAAAATGATACGCGGAATTTTGGAATTTCGTGATGAACCTGTAAAAAGGATACTTGTTCCAAGAACAGAGATTGTTGCTATTCCCGACGATGCGACAGTTAAAGAAGCCTGGGAAATATTTTGTGAACATGAATATTCACGCATGCCAATTTATCATGAAAATTTAGACCGTATTGTAGGTATCTTATATGCAAAAGATTTATTAGATTATATTGAGAAAAAATTATGGAAACAACCGGTCAAGCCGATAGGTAGAAAAGCCCATTTTATTCCCGAAACAATGGCTATATCCGAGTCTATAAAGACCGCACAGAAATTAAACATACACCTTGCTATTGTTGTGGATGAATATGGAGGGACTGCGGGTCTGGTAACTTTGCATGATGCATTAAGTGCTATTGTAGGAGAAATATCAGACGATGAGAATGAAGAAGAAATCCTTTTTACACAAGTAGGAGAGGATGAATATCTGTTAGATGGGAGGATGCCCATTCCTGAATTAGAAGAATTGATTCACTTTTCATTAGATGACCCTGAACATACAACAGTAGCAGGATATTTATTAAAACAGCATGAAAATCTAATGAGCCAGGGAGATACCGTCATAGTAGGACACTTGCAATTTACTGTTGAAAAGATGGACGGAAAACGAATCGCAAAAGTAAGACTAAAAATAGAAAAAAAAGAAGATAGTGTTTTTGATGGGGACAAAGGAGAAGAGCAATGATGTCTTCCCCGTTGATATTACTATTTGTATTTATTGGGGGAGTTTTTTTTGCTGCTTTCTTTGCTGGGTATGAAACAGGATTTATTTCATTAAATCCCATACGAATTAAGAATCTTGCTGAGAAATCACAATCCAGAAGGGCACGTATACTACTTAACTACTTAAGTAAACCAGACCAGTTACTTATCGTATTACTATTAGGCACAAATTTTTCTATTGTTATTGCATCTATTGCATTAACAGAATTAGTAGATGAGCCCATACTTTCTCTATTGATAGCAACGGCTATGGTGTTATATTTTGGTGAAATTCTGCCCAAAACCATCTTTCGGGTTCATTCCAATGAACTGTGTCATTTTTTTGTGCCTTTGATTGTTATCTTTGATTTTCTATTCAAACCCCTTTCTATACCGATTGCTTGGTTTTATTCAAAGACATTAGGTTCAAACCATTGGTTTATTTCTCTCAAGTCGCTCATGCGTTCTCCGGAAGATATGAAAAGATTAGTAGAACAGGGGACAGAACATGGGGGTATTCATGAAGAAGAACGCGATTTAATCCATTCTGTTTTTGACCTACAACAAAAAGTAGCCAAAGAAATTATGGTTCCGCGTATAGATATTTGTGCTGTTCCCAGTGATGCAACACGAGATGAGGTTATACAAGTATTCCGAGAAAATCGTTATACGCGTATACCTGTGTATGAAGAAAATATAGACCATATCATAGGTATTATTAAAGCGTTTGACTTGATTAAAGATAGAGAGAGGGAAAATCAAGATATAAAAAGATTTATTCGTCCCGTATTATTTATTACGGATGCTACACCATTGGATGAAATTCTGAAGCAGATGAGGCAACAGCATCAGGCGATGGCAATTGTCGTTGATGAGTATGGAGGCACAGCCGGTCTCATTACCAATGAGGATATTTTGGAAGAAATCTTTGGGGAAATTCGTGATGAGCATGATCAGGAAGAACTGCCCGTCCGTCAGATGGGACCTAATGATTATATAGTTCGTGCTCGGACATCCCTTGAAGAATTTCGGGATATGACAGGTATTGATTTGTTTGATGAAGAAGTCGAGACAATTGGAGGCTGGTTAATAAAAACGGTTCAACGGATACCTCAAAAAGGAGAAGTGCTTACCGCAGGACCTTTTCGAATAACTATTCTCGATGGAAAACCTACACATATTACCCTCATGCGTATGGAATATAAGCAGGAAGAGTCAAAAAATTCTACATGATGAAATTTTTTAATCATTACGAAGTGCTTTGGGTGGACCTAAAACCTCTGTCATAATGATTGCCCATTGTAATTTAGGGATATTCCCTATATTCCCTTTTAGAGAGATAGAAGAAGAGGGTTTATAAGAAGAAGATACTCTCTGCATAGGAGCGGAAACGGCTACTTTTTGCATTCTTTCAGCAAAAGGTTTTTCTTTTATTTGTTTTTGAGGTTTTGACTTTACTCTAATGGTGTACTTCTCTTTTTTCTCAATTATAATGGGTGGTTTTTCTCTGTGTTTCGGTCCCTCTTGGTGTTCATCAGCGGCATTTTTCTCTAACTTCATGGGAACACGTTTTTCATTTCTCTCCCTTTTTGCAGACATGTTTTCTTTTGTTTCCAATGTTTCGGGAATGGGAACAAAAACAGGGGGAGGAAATATGGGTTCTGTTTCTTTCCGTATAACTATTTTCCGTTTAGGAATATTTTCCGGTTCCTTGAACTCTTTTCCTTGGGGCTGTGTAGGTGTTTTAGGTAATTTTTCCTGTTCTTTCTTTTTCATTTCCTTTAAACCGCGTAAGAGAGAAGAGATAATGACTATCCCCAAGAAAATTATCAAACCAAGCAGGTCGTCAAAATTCATATTCAGATTACCTTATTATTTTTTACACTATCAAGGTTGATTGGATTTATCAGGACCTTTAGGTTGTGGTTGCGATTGAGAAGGGGCCAATTTGGAAATAGCATCCCTCATATCAGTATCTGCAAGTATATTTTTCATTCGATAGTAATCCATAATACCAAGATTTCCACTTCGGAATGCTTCTGCAATTGCTTTAGGAATTTCGGCTTCTGCTTCTACAACTTTGGAACGCATTTCCATGACCAGTGCCTGCATTTCTGCCTCGCGTGCTAAAGCCATAGCCCGCCGTTCTTCGGCTCGTGCCTGAGCAATTTGTTTGTCTGCCTCTGCTTGGGCAATTTGCAATTGTGCTCCTATATTCTCTCCAACGTCTACATCGGCAATATCAATAGATAAAATTTCAAATGCAGTTCCTGCATCTAATCCACGGGCAAGAACTGTCTTTGATATAGAATCAGGATTTTCAAGTACTTTTTTATGTGTAGGAGCCGAACCAATTGTAGTTACAATACCTTCCCCGACGCGGGCAATAATGGTTTCTTCTGAAGCACCCCCAACTAACCGTTCAATATTGGTGCGAACGGTAACACGAGCTTTGGCTTTTAACTGAATACCATCCATAGCCACAGCGGCAACAGTTGCAGGTCCTTTGGTTGGGTCAGGACAATCAATAACTTTCGGACGAACGGAAGTTTTAACGGCTTCTAAAACATCGCGACCTGCAAGGTCTATGGCAGTTGCTTTCTGGAAGGTCAAGGGGATATTGGCTTTATTCGCTGCGATAAGAGCCTGAACTACTCGAAGGACATTACCCCCAGCAAGATAATGTGTTTCAAGTTCATCCGTTGTTATATTTAATCCGGCTTTTACCGCCATGATTCGACTATCTACAATCACCTGTGGATTCACCTTGCGCAAAGTCATTCCTATCAAGCTCCAGATAGACACATGGGCTTTGGATAACGCAGCTCGTATCCATAAACGGAAGAAAGACACTACTACTGCTACAAAGATGAGAGCAATTACTACAATAATCAATAGAAATACTGCTATTACTGGATTAAACATATTTATCTCCTTTTAATTAAGTTTCTTTGTTAACTCTATTATACATTATGATACAGGATTTTCGATATCTTTATATTCTTCCACTACGATGCGTGGACCCTGTATATCTATAATTTTAACTAATGTTCCTAATTCAATAAACATACCTGAGGATACCGCATCTACTCTTTTCCCATCTACCTCTATTATTCCAGCAGGTCTCAAGGGTGAAATGACCTTTCCTATTTTCCCCACTAAAGAAGGGTCAAACTGAATCCCAACATATCCTTTGGCTACTGTTTGGCTTTCCGACATCACTAATTTTTGTCCTGCAGAGGTTTTGGTTATCAGATAAAACCCCGCCCCAATCGAGCCTACAAAACCTAAAAATTCAAAAATAATGATATATATTAGATAATCCGGGTAATAATATCCTCCGAGAGCGGTGCTTCCTAATAACATGAGAAATCCGAATGTTCCACAAATTCCCCCAGGGACTATAAATTCAGCCAGAATTAATATGACCCCGCACAAAAATAATAAGAAAACCCACCATATCATTTTTTAATTTCCTCCTGTTGGATAACCGTTTCGAGTAAAGTAATTAATTGTGAAGTTTCTACCCGTATGCTTAATAAAACCTTGCTTTTTTCACTGGGGTCCTTAGGGTCAATTTCAGATAATGGTTCGAATGTGTTAATTACCAATATATTGTTTGATTGGGCAAAAATTCGTTGGGACTCCTGTAACAGTTTGTTATATCGTTTTACAAAAGGGACACAGGTATAGTATCCGGACCCTTGTGAAGATACTATTTCCATTTCCTTCAATAATTGTTTTAACATCTGAACAATAATTTTTAATTCATTCATGAGTCCATTTCCTTATTTTCTTTTTCTGGTGTAACTACATATCTATTCCCCTGAACTTCAACAATGCGTATTTTAGTTCCTGCTTCAATGTAATCCCCCAAGGATACAATATCCAAAGATACTCCTTTAAATCTTCCTTTTCCTGCAGGTCGCAAGACCGTTTCCGCTATTCCAACGGTGCCAATCCATTTTTGTTGTGTTTCTGTACTTTGAACGGTATATCCGGTCTCTGCACTTTCTGTATGGGTAAGCATAACCCTCTGAAAGTAAGGAGTTTTAGGGAGATATTTCCATGTTAGCCATACCAGAACCATGAAAGAGATTAATGCAATAGTGAGAGTCTGTCCTGCCCTATCTAATCGGGCAAAATCCCACGGATATTCGGGTATTACTACCCGGGTTAAGGACAGATATATTCCTAATATAATACAGATTAATCCTGCTATCCCTGTTAATCCAAAGCCGGGAATCAAAAAGATTTCGATTCCCAATAAGATTAAGCCTACAAGTAGTAATAGTAGGTCAGCCCAGTTTGCAAGTCCAATAACAAGATGTGCTCCGAAAAATAATGCTAAACAAATTAATCCTATAGTGCCGGGGAGTCCAAATCCAGGAGTTTTCATCTCCATATAAAGTCCACCTATTCCGAGCAGTAGAAGAAGTCCTGCAACAATAGGGTTTACTAAAAATTTAAATAATCTTTCTCCCCATGTAGGTTCGATTTGAATCCTTTCATAATTGTCCCAATTAAAGTATTTGAGTAATTCATCTATATTTTCAACAGTGGTACAGGCAAGTCCATATTCTAATGCTTCCTTAGAAGTCAAAGTTAGAAGTTCCCCTTCTCTGCAAATTTTTTTAATATTAGGAGACAAGGATTGGGATTTTTTGTTATTCCCGTTATTCGTTGAGATATTTTTTATAGACTCACCAAAATTTTTGTAAGAGACAGGAATAACCAAATTGGGCAATTTTACAATATCATTTTTACCCGGTGTTGTTTGAGTTTGAGGACTCTCGTCTGAATTATTATGTATATCCTGGTTTTTTGATGCGGACAGAGCCTCTTCTTCAGAACGAAAGAACTTAAACGTATTTTGTGAAGTTTGGACGCTCCACACCTCAATTTTAGAATCTACCATCGCCTCTGCGAGGAGAGGGTCGTGTCCATTTACTTCTGCTAAAGAACGATAACGCGAACGAAGATATGATTTCGTTTTTTCATTAAAATCTTCGGAAGGTTGTGCTTCTCCCATAATAATAGGTGCGGAAGCCCCAATATTAGAACCCGGTGCCATAACAATATGTTTGCATGCGTATGAAATTAATGCCCCGGCAGAAATAGCTCCCATTCCGTTAATATATGCTACTGTGGGACATTTGGCTTCTAATAATATATTAGTTATATCTACGGCGGAATCTACAAGTCCACCCGGAGTATCTACTTCTAAAATAAAACCTTTTGCTCCTTGATTGGCTACGGAGATAGCTCTTTTTATAATTACTTTCATTCCGTCATCTACCATTCCAGTGGCAGGGCAAATCACAACGAAGGGTTGTTCATTTTTATCTGTCGTGGCGATTAAAGGATTTATGCAAAGACCAGTAAAGAATAAGACGCAAATAACAATATTTATCCTCGCATCGGAATATTTCGTTAAGAATTTCCCAAAAAAATTAGACATTGTATTTCCCTTTAATTCTATAATACAAAAACAAAACAATATTATATTATAATTCTTTTTTCTTCAAAATAGGCTTCTATTTTAGAAACCCAGCAAAGGAAGTTAATAGTGATAGAGATAATTTTCAGGTTTTTTAACATTATATTGTGGTATTTCTTTTTTGCATTAGGAGCATCACCAGAGGATACATTCAATTTCCTGCGGGTTATTAGTGGTGTTACGGTATGGAAAGCCATGGTGAATTCCCCCTGGGTTATTACCTTTATATTAACGGGTTATTATATGCACTTTATTTACTGTCGGTGCAAAGAAGTGCCCTTGCCCCCATTGGAAAGTATGATGAAAGCAATTCAAATCGGCTTATTAGCATTTGTTGCTTTTTTGCCTCTTCGTCCGGATTTTAATCTATATAAAAATGTCCCTCAATATCAAAATGTTATTTATACTTTGTTATCTATGAAGGTTTTTTTCTGGCTATTTCTGCTTATAATTGTAGTCTTTTATTATTTAAATGGGAATAGAATATTTAGACACCTTCCTGATTTATTTAATGATTTTTATAGAAAAAGCCGTGTTCCAATGGAAGAAAAGAGAGATAAAACAGATTTATAAAAATAGGTGTAACCTATGAAGATATTTTATCAAATTACCATACACTTTTAGATTTTTGGACTTATTTCCCCTATTACCAGCTAATTATTACAGTCCCTGAGCGAATTCGGGTTTGACATGCTAATCGTTGGTTATCACCTAAGCCCATATCTTCTTCCAAATAATTTTTAGGTTCTAAATTTTCCATCCCTTTTTCAACGGTAATAACACATGTTCCGCATTGACCTGCACGACAACCAAAGGGAACCCCTAATGTTTCACATGCGTGAATAATGGGCGAACCATCAGGAATTTCTTGTTCTTTACCATAAGCAATAATCTTTGCCATACTTACAAACTCCTACGATCAAATTGTCCCCAAGATTAAAGAAGTATACCAGAAATGGATATGTCGATTATCAGAATAGAGAGGTGGAGGGATGAAGTTTTATTGGTTTTTTTGTTAATCTTTTTGTGACATATTATGGGTCAGAAATGAATGAAAATAGAGAACGATATCCCAAATAAAGAAAAAGAGGAAGAACCTTATCTGGGTTTTGAACAGGGGCCGATACGCCCTCCAAGTGAAGCGTTTAGTTTACTCATCCGTATAACAAGGAATTGTCCCTGGAATCGCTGTGCATTCTGTCCTGTGTATAAAGGTAGTCATTTCTCTATTCGTCCTGTAGAACATGTTTTAAAGGATATCGACCAGATAGTCAGAAGCATATCACTAATTGATTTGAGATTTGGCGGGGATGTTTATGCTGTTGATAAAACGACATTAAAGGCTCTGTTGGAAGATACAGGGATAGAGATGCAGGCTTTTATTAGTGCAATTAATTGGTACTCTGCAGGGATGCGTTCTGTATTTCTCCAGGATGCGAATTCTCTCGTTTTACCTACAGAGCAATTGTTAATAGTTTTAAATAGGCTTCTACAATGCTTTCCCCATATTCAGCGAATTACCAGTTATGCAAGGGCACAAACAATATATAAGAAATCGTTAGATGAAATGATACATTTAAAAGAACATGGATTGAACAGGATACATATAGGGTTAGAGTCGGGCTCGGATAAAGTTCTGAAGTTTATGAAAAAAGGAGTAACAAAAGAGCAACACATAGAAGCAGGACAAAAAGTAATGAAAGCAGGAATTGAATTATCCGAGTATTATATGCCGGGTTTAGGAGGAAAGGATTTGTGGAAAGAACATGCTCTTGAAAGTGCTGATGCTCTAAACCAAATAAATCCTACATTTATTCGTCTTCGTACTTTAGCTATTCCTTCAAACACACCTCTTTTTGAAGAATGGACCTCCGGTAATTTCAAGAAATGCACAGATGAGGAAATTATTCGTGAATTAGTATGTTTTATCGAACATCTTGAAGGGATTAACTCTATTCTTAAGAGTGACCATATACTCAATTTGTTACCTGAAGTTGAGGGAAAATTCCCAGAAGAGAAAGGGAAAATGTTAGTTGTACTACATGATTTTATAAATCTTCCTGAGTACGAAAAACTAGTATTTCAAGTTGGAAGACGCCTCGGACTTTTTGAAAGACTTTCAGACAGAATGAACTTCCAGAAACGAGCCATTGTAGAACAGATTATTCAACAATATAGTATTTGTAGTGATAATGTGGATGATATAATTAATCAATTTATGTGTCAGATGTTATAAATGCCATATAGATTAGTTCTTGTTCAAACAAATGGCAACCTGATACGGAGACTGGCATTTAATAAGTCGTTGATAAAGGTTTTCATCACGGAGGGCTTGCATTACTTTAGCGACAAGCTGGAGATATTCCTTATCTTTACTTTTAGGTGTCGCAAATAATACCACAAGATATACAGGTTGGTTATCAATTGCATCAAAATCAACACCTTCGGGAACTATGGCAACACCTATGACAATTTCTTTTACTGAATCCATACGAACATGGGGAATAGCAATACCTCCCCCTATTCCTGTGCTGGTAATCTCTTCGCGGTCAAACACCGCTTTACGGAACTCTTCAGCTTTCTCAATAGCTGGATTTTTTATTAAGGCATCTATGAGTGTGTTTAACACCTCATATTTAGTGACCTTTTTTCGAATGACACATATTTGAGATTCAGGTATTTCTTTACCAAAAATAGGCATAATAAATACTACCTTCTTGTATATGATATATACTCATCAATTTTCATCTAAGATTTATTTAAACAAAACGATGCAATCGTTTCGGGTGACTATTATTTAAAAGCAATATCCTTTAGATGTTGTAATATCCGTTCGATGGCTTCATCTAATTGTTCTTCTTTCACAGTTAATGAAAAACGAACATACCCTTCTCCATATTGACCATATGCACTGCCCGGAGCCAAAACAATGGCACATTTTTCAAAAATATATTCGCAAAATTGTGCCGATGTAAAACCTTCTGGAACGGGTGCCCAAAGATAAAAAGTCCCTTTACTTGCAGGAATTTTCCAATTTAGTGTGCTCAAAGCAGATAATAGTTTTTCCCGTCTTTGGCGGTAGATATGAATCATTTTCTCTGTAAAGTCATCACAATCATTCAGTGCTTTAATACCTGCATATTGGATAGCATTAAAAATCCCTGAATCGGTATTTGCCTTAACCGTAGCAATTCCTTTTATTATTTCTGCATTTCCGCATGCCATTCCAATACGCCACCCTGTCATGTTAAAAGGTTTTGATAATGAATTTAGTTCTACTCCTATATCTTTTGCTCCTTCCACAGATAGGAAACTCAGTCTTTCCCCTTCGAACACCAGTTCACTGTAAGGATTGTCATAGCAAACAGCAATGTCCCATGATTTACAAAATTCTACCAATTCGTTGAGGAACTTTTTTGTGGCAATAGCCCCAGTTGGATTATTAGGATAGTTTAAGTAGAAAGCCTTTGCTTGTTTTGCTGTATCAGAGGGAATGTCTGCTAAGGCAGGGAGAAAATCTGTTTTCACGGTTGCCGGAACAGGTATCGGTTCTCCTCCTGCAAACCAAATGCTGGGTTTATAACCTGGATAGCCTGGGTCGGTTACCAAAACTTTATCGCCAGGATTCACAACTGCCAATGCAAAATGATGGCATCCTTCTTTGGAGCCAATGAGTGCTACAATCTCTTTTCCTGCATCCAATGTAACTCCATAACGACGGTGATACCAATTTGCAATAGATTCACGGAGGGAACGCATACCCCATTCTTCATCCGTAGGATAACGGTGATTTTCTGGGTCGTAAGCAGTCCTGCAGAGTTCATCTATAACAGGCGTGGGTGTAGGGTCCACTGGATCACCAATCGCTAAACTGATGACCTTTACGCCCCGGGCTTTCGCCTCATTTATCTTGTTCCTTAGTGTCATAAAAAGATAAGGTGGTATTTTTTCTAACCGTTGGGCTATAAACATAATAACCTTTCTTTTATGTGTTTATATTATTTGTGGCTCCCCAAAGTACCTATGTAAGTATTATATCAGAACTCTACCTCTATCTCCAATAAGTCAGCAAAAAATCTCTTTGACAAAAACAAATCGCTTCTGACAGTGTGTTTGATAATTACTTTTGTACTAACCGGTAGGTCTCCTTTTTCTTAATACACTAATTATTTGCTCAATCCGTTCATTAAAGAATTCCAATAAATAATCATGTAGTTCTGAATTAGAAGCGGCTATAAGTGACTGATAATTCTCAGGATGTGTATCTAAAAGTAATACATTATCAAAATTGTCCCCTTCTACATTTGTGAATACACAACCTGCTTCCTGGGCTACTAATAGAGCAGGGCATAAATCGTAAGGTGCAGGTCCTATAATGGAACCTTTACCTGATTTTAGAAACATATCGCGTGTACCCTCTGGGAACTCTTTAAAGAATCGGACGGATATATCCACACAGGCATCCAATTGCCCTGTGACCAATCGGGTCAAACTGTAAGAACTGCTATTACAAGTAAAGAACCCCCCTCGCAAACTGCTTAAGTCAATTAACTTTCCAGCTGCATTAAAAATCAAATAAGAGGGTCTTCCGGGTATGGTCATTGCCCAGTTTAATGTTTCAATATCCGTATTATTGGATAGTTTTGGTCGTTTTTTTGTATCTTTACTTATGATGGTTGTTCCTTCGCCTCTTTCTGCATAAAAAAATCGGTCTTCCATTATTTCTGCTATACATGCATTGTCAAGGTCTTTATAGGTGGGTCGTTCTATAACCCGTGTACTTGCAACTGAAATCGTACACCATTCAAAACCATTCTTTGCAGCTCTTGTACCATCTATAGGGTCAACAATTAATAAATATTTTGGGACCCGTGCATAAGTAGAATATCCAGTGTCTTCAGAGTAGTAAGCAATCGGTTGTTTAGATGCTCGTAAAAAAGATAGTAAAGCCTTCTCTGCAATCTGATCTATTGCGAAAGTTGGGTCTCCGGTTGGCGCTACATGGACAATATCTTTACCTTTGAGTGAACGGGCTACAGGTTCAACTGCCTCCTTGATAAACATGACTAAATCAAATAGAAATTCTCTTGATAACATCTTTTCCCCACGCGTCCGACCACGAGTTTCCTGTTTTCCTTCCGCTGAAATTTCCATTTCTTTTTCTGCTGGCGGTCTCCCTCTTTTTCTTTTCATGGGATGTGTTTTTGTCGTAGATGATAAATCTTCGTTTTTAGGTCGTCCTCTTTTTTTAATTTCTACATTGGAATTTGGAGGAGTTGGACTACTAACTTTAGTTTTTGGTTTTATAACCTTTTTTGCGCCTGCCATGAACGCATTCCTTTTTTTTGAAAATTTAGTAATTATTGTTTATGTACCCACACTCAATTTTTATAATTCGTGCGTAGTGCAATTTTCTATCTGATGTTTATTCCTTATGTAAAAATTATCTATATACATAAAATAAGGCAATAGATTAATAAAAGTCAAATTTATGTTTTAAAAGATAACATTAATAGAATGTAGTTGTTATTAAAAGAGGGGGGATACAAATTAAATATTAGAAAAATATTAATTTATAACCATTGAGATTCTTGTAAATGAGATAGTTTATTACTCAACTCGGATAAAGAAATAGGTTTTAATAGCACATCTACGATATTTTGGGGTAGATTTTGACAATGTTTAGGATGTAAACCTGTTAATATCAATACTTTTGAATTTGGTGCTAACTTATGTAGAGTTTCTGCAGTTGTAATACCGTCAAGGATAGGCATGTCTATGTCCATTATAATAATATTAAAAAATTCTTTTTGTATAAGTTCAAGTGCTTCAAAACCATTATGGGCAAATTTTGCATCATAACCTTTGATATTTGCCCACTTCTTAAATATTAATATTAAATTTGGGTCATCATCTACAAATAAAAACTTCATATCATTATAACCTGATTAATCCTAATTTTTATATAAAAACTATAAATTATCTTATTTAATTATACTGTTTGAATTAGAATTCATTTCAAATTATGTAAAGAAAACATTTTGTTTCTAAAATTTATTCCTCGTGCTAAATATGATAATAATGTGAACAAATTTTAATTTATTAAGTAGTATATTTTTATTTTATTTAAAAAACAAATTTTTATTATTTTATAATTGATTTTTTCAATTACTTTTGACTTTATAATATATTTTATGTTATATTATCCCCATTATTTCGTATCAATCGCTGGTTAGAATTAAATTAAATAGAAGGTAAAAATTATGCCGAGACCTATTATTTTATTAACAAATGATGATGGTATTCATGCGAAGGGTTTAGCCCATTTATCAGAAATGATGGAAAGTATTGGTGATGTATATGTTTTTGCTCCTGATCGGGAACAAAGTGCAGTGGGACATGGCGTATCTCTACGTAAACCATTAAGAGTGACCCCCATAAAAGAGAAATGGCACATGGTAGATGGGACTCCTACCGATTGTGTCATGTTAGCCGTCCGTGACTTATTAGGAGTTAGGCCATCGCTTATTATAGCCGGAATAAATGCGGGAGCCAATTTGGGAGATGATGTTACTTATTCCGGTACTGTAGCAGGTGCTTTTGAAGGAATGTTATTAGGAGTTCCTTCTTTTTCCATATCTATTGTTAGCCATGAACCGGAACATTTTGAGTCAGCTGGTATTTTCGCAGTAAAATTAGCTCGCTATATATTAAAGTATGGTTTGCCAGCAGATACTATGTTAAATGTAAATGTCCCCGACCTGCCCTATTCTGAATTAAAAGGGGTTTCCATTACCAAAATGGGTCGGAGAAATTACCAGGATGAGATTATTAAACGGTATGACCCGCGTGGACAAATATATTATTGGATAGGAGGTGCTAAACCGACCCATATTCAGGAACCGGGAACGGATTTCGATGCTATTGAGCAGAATCAAATTAGTATTACTCCTCTTCAGAGGGATTTTACAAATCATTCTGCACTTTCCTATTTCTATGACCCTCGAATCGAACTTTAATTTGTAAATTAATTTTATCGAGGGCTATTTTTAATGAAATTATTACGCAAATTGTATGACTGGGTTTTGAGTTGGGCAGAAAGTCCTTATGGGGCTTTGGCTCTTTTCCTATTGGCCTTTGCGGAATCAAGTTTTTTCCCTATCCCACCGGATGTACTTTTAATCGCACTTTGTATTGGTAATCGGCTCAAGTCTTTTTGGTTTGCTACTTTATGTGCAATAGGTTCTGTCGTTGGTGGATCTTTTGGCTATTTAATTGGCTATAGTGTTTGGATGATTGTTCAAGATTTCTTTTTCAAATTTGTTCCCGGGTTTACTCCAGAAGCATTTGAGCATGTGAAAAATCTTTATGAAACATATAATTTCTGGATCGTTTTTATCGCCGCTTTTACTCCAATTCCTTACAAAGTTATCACAATTGCCGCTGGGGTATGCACCATCAATTTTCCTATGTTCCTTATCGCTTCAACAGTAGGTAGATCTGCAAGATTTTTTCTTGTTAGCACATTAATATTTATTTTTGGTGAGAAAATCAGGAATTTTATTGACCGCTGGTTCGATTGGTGTGTGGTTGCTTTCACAGTGCTTCTTATTGGTGGTTTTATTGTAATAAAATGGTGGGCATCTTAGATTTTTCTTTCTTCTCAGGAATCCCTAAAATAATCTGCTCCGGTAAAGGAATTTTACTCTCCACATATGCAGGTACCTCAAAATAAAAATACTCGCTGTTTTCTAATTGGCATATTCCCCTAATTTTTGAGCGTTGAACCTGTGTCTCCCCGTATAACAATGCATTATATATTGTATTGATTTTCCCATTTAATTGTAGATAACCTCTTATTGGAGAATAAAAGGAAATGCTCCATTGATTATTTTTATCACTATATGTAAAAGCATGAGTATCAATAAAAAATAAAGTATTATATACCCACTTTTCATGTTCTATGATACACAATTTGCCCCAGATTTCAAATCTCTTTTTGTTATAAGATGTTACTATATTTCCAGGGGCAATAAATATAATGTAGTAAGGCAATGCAGAGTTGTTCGATAAAAGATGTATCTGTACACCGTATTCGGGACCCAGATCTGAGGGATGTAAGTTTAGAAGGGGGGGAGTTGTATCTCCCGTAGTTATTAGAAAACCAAAAATATTGGGGACAAACTTTGATTCTTTAATGAAATGGAATTGTCCTTCCTCTACATCTCCCGTTTTTTTAAGGGTAGCAGGGAATATGGGAATTAAGGTTGATTGTGTTTTGGAGTCATTTGTAAATATGATAGAGTTTTTTGTTCCTAGAACGAATAGCTCAGAAGGATGATTTTTACTTTTGTGTAATTCACAGGATTTTATACCTGTTTCACTTTCAATCCAGAAAAGAACCTGATGAGATTGTTTGAGCAAGACGAGATAATAGTATCGTATCTCTTTAACTTCAGATGTTTCTCTCTCTTCTGTCCAGGAAATAACCTTAAAATGTAAATTTTCTGTGGTTTCCAAATGAAGACATTTCGTATTGTTTATAGACTTAGAGGGAAAAAATTCACTATCGAAAGTTATTTGGAGGTCTTTTATAATCTGTGTGTCCTGAATAATAACATTCAAATTTAAGGGGGGACATCTACTCTCACTATTGGGGAGAATTACATCCACATAGGAGGAATTATCTTTAATAGATATAATAATATCAGTGTATGTTCGAGGATTTTCCCCAGAAAATACAAAATGATGATATAAGAATATTGTCAGTGCTAATCCTGAAACTACTTTCATACCACAACCTTACAATTGGGATATAATTTAATTGTCAAGCAGATTTATTCGTCAAAAATACTTATTTTCAGGTAAACTTATAGTATAGAAAAAATATATGCCATTTAAAACGATTAATATTGGAGTTTTTTCTTTATATAATGAAATTTAAGTTACTTCTTTTTCTCATATTAGTTTTGATGATAACATTTGTTGGTTTTGGACAAAGCAGAGATGATGCGGATGCTATAAAAGCGTGGCTTGAACAAGCCGGTTATAAAACGAGTAATTTTATTGCTGAATTGAGTTGGATGGAACATACAAAAAAGGGGAATGTATATGGCTTTTTATTGCGAAATACAATTACAGGAGGGTATGAAGAGGTTTACATGAATGAGCAGGGGAATCAACTAAATATAGAAGACCTAAAAGAGATGAATTTAAGTCCTAAGAACTGGTATCCCTCTGAAGTGGGTTTTCAATCCGAAACGGGAACAAATCAGAAAAAATTATATGGAGAGAAAAAAGAAAAGACAAGAGATATGCCTATAAAGAAATTACAGTTAAAACCTTCTCAATACACATTTAATCTCCCCCCACCTCTTTTTTCTGATAAATATATACCAAATAATCTACAAGAAAAAGGACTGTTAGAGATAGGAAAAGTTATTCCCATTGAAAGACCTATAACATTGTTTAATAATACTTCTTCTATTAATTTTACTCAAGAAGTAATGGATAGATACTCTATTTATTCTTTGAATTTCTTTGCAGAAGGGGTAGAAGGGATTAAACTTCATCTTCTTCTTTCAGAATTATTACCTCCTTTACATAACATTTACATTATGGGAAATGACAATAATAACGAGCTCATCCCTATTTCGGGGGAAGAAGAGGATATATGGACCCCTATTATTTTTTCGTCATATATCACTTTGTTTTATGTCAAGCCGGAAAATTCTCTTACAGATTCTATCCCTTTAACTATTAAGGAATATGCCTATATCTACAAAGACCCAATACATGAATTAAGTAAACTTGGGACTTGTTATGAAGATGTAATGTGCTATGAACCGTGGAGAACTCTAAGTAGAGGAGTTGTGGGAATTGTAAGAATTTCCAACCCGAATGTTATCTTTTGCACAGGTAGTCTTTTAAATGATGGGAAAGAAGAACAAATATCCCAGTTAGTCTTAACAGCATCCCATTGTGTAGATAACCAAATTACAGCAAATAATTTAGATTTCATCTGGATGTATCAAACCATAGATTGTAATGGAACCGTTCCTGATATAACTCAAGTTCCTCGGACAACAGGAGGGGCGGATTTCCTCGTAGGTTCTAATACATACGGGGGAACAGATATGACCCTATTGCGGATGAAGAATACACCGCCTAATAATGTTGTAGAATTGGGATTTACAAATGCAGTTGTTCCTATGGGAGTAAGTGTTGTCACAATACATCATCCGGGCAGGTCCTATAAACGAATTTCCTTTGCCAATAAAACCAATACAGGTAGTCCAATAAGTCAAGGGAGAAATATCCGACCTTTAGATAAATATCATGAGGTTATTTACACTTTAAGTAGCACTGAAAGTGGTTCTTCAGGGGGTCCTTTATTCCTTGCAGATACACAGCAAATTATTGGGCAACTGTGGGGAGGAAATGCCAGTTGTTCTTATATGAATGAACCTGACTACTTTGGTCGATTGGATGTTAGTTATCCCTTAATAGAACCTTATATTTTTATCCCTCCGAATGTCTTTGATGTAGATGGTTCAGGAACAGTTAATAATGAAGACCTCGATTTTGTCATTAATGCTGTTTTGGGCGTTAATTCAAGAATAAAAACAGATTTGAATAACGATGGGAAAACAGATGCATTAGATATTCAGCAAATAAGAAATCAAATATATAAATTGAACTAAATAAAATTGTATGTGAAATTGTTACATTTTCAGATACATAGTTAACAGGTAAATAAAAATGAATAAAAAAACAATATTACACATTCTTTTCCTTTTTTATTTATTGCTCAATCTAATGCTCCCCATTTTCTCAGAGACGCCTTCATCTGTCCGTTATTCCACGATAATCAAAAATGTAGATCAATTCAAGGTGATAAGTACGTGGACTGAAAGAGTTAATAAAAGACCCGATGTATTTTTGAGAGGTATCATTTTTGAGGATATTCAAACGGGAAATATATCAGAAGTTTACTATAGTGGAGAAACGGCTTTATCGGATTCTCAAATTGAGGAAATGGGTATAATAAAAAAAATGGGGAGAAATATAGGAAATGTATCTATATATTCCGAACCTTCTATTGTAGTGGCTCCTAAAGAAAAATCTTTTCATCGGAGAGAGGAGATACTCCAACTATTGAAGAAAGGGACTCTTTCCCCTCCTCTTGTTACATTACCTCCATTACCCAAGAAAGAATTATTAGAAGAAGAAAAAAAATCAATAGTGGGATTGGAAAAAGGGATTTATCGCATAGGAATTATTCAATCTCTACCCAAACCTATAGAAGTATTTGGTTCAACAAGTTCAGAAGGAGTATGGCAAGTGTTTTCGGATGCATCCTCCCTGTGGATGTTGGATATATACTATCCGAATAGTTTAGGAATTCGTGTGAGAATAGAACCGTTGCTTGATAATACTCTTTCTGAATCCCATTTTTGGGTTGTAAACTCCGTCGGTAATTCCGATGATACTTGGGGTCCCTTTCTATTAGAAGAAATTAAGCAAATGGATGGGTGGTTGCCGACATGTTTTTCGGATCGAATAACCGTTGTTTGCTGGGTCCCTTCGGATAAAAGTATTAATGATGTTGCTTTTAAAATCCAAGAGTTAATCGGAATTTACAAAGACCCCCTTTCTTTACTTGCCAAAGCAGGGAGTTGTAATCTGGATGTAACCTGTTATCCCGATTGGTTCAATACCAGCAAAGGAATAATGGGATTGGGCATTGTAGGAAGTCCCTATGCCTTATTTTGCACCGGAACATTGATTAACGACAACGACCCATGTACTCAAATTCCGTATGTTCTTACTGCAAACCATTGTGTTAATGCTCAAACAGGCACGCGCGGAGCGAGTTCGGTTGAATTTTATTGGTTTTATCAAACTCCTACCTGTAATGGCACACCTCCTCCCCTCTCCATGCTTCCCAGAACAACAGGTGGGGCAGATTACCTTGCTGGAATGGGAGGGAATGCAAATTACGGAGGAGGAAATGATTTTACCTTGCTTCGAATGAGGAATAATCCCCCGGAAGGGGCTGTGTACGTAGGTTGGACAACTACTGGGCCCTCTGTTGGAACGGCTGTTACAGATATACATCATCCTTCGGGAAGTTATAAGCGGATTAGTTTTGGGGCAAAAACAAATATTGATAATCGGTATCCCAATTTTTATCATGAAGTACAGTGGAGTCAAGGCACCACAGAGCCGGGCTCCTCGGGTAGTCCATTAATGCTCACTGCAACACAGCAAATTATTGGTCAGTTATGGGGTGGAGGAGCATCTTGTAGCACCCCTGACGAACCTGACTACTTTGGTAGATTTGATGTTACTTATAACTTTGCTCAGCAGTATTTAGAACAGCCCAAGGTTCGATTTCATCAACAATCCGCAACAATTACTGAGGGGAATGTCACGCAACAGGTGCTTGTTTTACTGAGTGCTCCTGCACGAAGTTCAAGTAGTGAAGTAGAATTAGAAGTAATAACCATAAATGCGCAACAGGGGACTGATTTTCTTGTTTCGCCCAATCCTATTTCTTTTACTCCGGACGAAACTCAAAAAACGATGACAATTACATTGTATGATAATACACATACCGAATCGGATAAGATTTTACGAATAACTTTAAAGAATCCCCAATGTATTCGATTAGACACAATTAATCAAACATATGAACTTACGATTATAGATAATGATGTAGATACCGATGGGGATGGACTTTCCGATTATGACGAAATTCATGGAGTATTGGGTTATACTTCCGACCCCAACAAAGTAGATACCGATAATGACGGTTTATCTGATTACGATGAGGTGCGCGGGACTTTCGGTTTTGTTACGAATCCTAATCGTCGAGACACGGATGGAGACCGAGTAGATGATTGGTTAGAAATCCGTTATGGCACTGACCCTACGGACCCCTATGATGCCCCTCCTTTAACTGCCTTTCCTATTCCATGGTTTAAGTAATAACTTCATTTATTCTCAAATTGAATTCTACTTTAATATTTTTGAAACTTGAAAGTGAAAGGTAATGAAGTTATACTTCATGTTAGGTATATTAAATCGCAAAATTTAAGATGAAAGGAAACAGACATGAATTTACTGGATACTCTTAAGGGCTCTCTTTTAGAGCAATTTTTCCCCAGGGGATGGGACTTGAAAAAAATTGAGAAATGTTGTAGCAATCCTCCATCCAAAGTGTTAGAACGGCAAAGATGGTGGCATAAAAACTTTGAACCTGTCATGTGTGATACTCTGGAAGAATTTAATGTAAAAATTGGGCATAAAATTGCGTATGAAATTTGTGTAGGGAAGGAGGAAGGTAGAGAAGTTATTCTTATCCTACCTGTTGGCCCCATGGGTATGTATAAATGGATTGTATACTTCCTACAAGAGTGGGGGGTCGATTGCAAGCATGTTTGGGGATTTAATATGGATGAATGGAGTGATGCTAAGGGGAATACACTACCTCCAAAATCGCCCGGTGCGTTCCAGAATGCAATGGAAGATGCCTTTTACGGTCCCCTGGGTACACTTACGGTTCCCGAAAAACAACGCTTTTTCGCAACTAAAAAGCTTTTACCCAGATATCCCGAAAAAATAGGTGAGTTAAAGAGTAAGGGAGCCAAACTCGTTCTTGTATTCGGTATTGGTAGGGTGTTTCATATAGCCTTCTGGGAGCCCCATTTCGCAGAAGAATTTCAATCTGAAGATGAATGGAAAAAACAAAGCTATCGACTCGGTGCCAAATTACATCCTTTAACAATTGAGCAAAATGCAATTACCAGTTTTAAAAGTAGAACAACATTAGTCCCATGTTTTGCGAATACAATCGGTCCCGGTATTTTCTTGAAAGCGGATAAAATTATTGGAGGTGCCGATGGAAGTTTAGGTAGAGGTATGATGTGGCAGGGGATGAGTCTCTGGGTTACACTTCGTTATGGCCCGAGTATGTGGGTTCCGAGTAGTTTCATGCCGACTTTGCCCGGAAATTTATTCTTCCTGAAAGAATTGGCAGGACCTTTAACTCCGGAATGCAATTAACAGGAGAAAGGGAGAGAAAGGAATGAATGTATTAGCTATAGGAGCTCATCCAGATGATTTGGAAATTCTCTGTGGTGGGACATTGGCAAAATATTCGAAGATGGGACATAAAGTGTTCATGGCACATCTTTGTAATGGTAATATGGGCGGGAAAAATATTTCGATGGAACAATTGGCGGAAATACGAAATAAAGAAGCCCAAAAAGCGGGTCAACTTATTAGTGCAGAGGTGTTAGGTCCTGTTTGTGATGATTTGGGAGTACTTTTTACGCAGGAAATGCGGGCTAAAGTTACGGATATTGTTCGGCAAGCTTGCCCTGACCTGATTATCACACACAGTCCGCATGATTATATGACAGACCATATGGTGACCCAACAATTGGTTTTTGATGCGGCTTTTTCTGCAACATTGCCAAACTATAAAACAGAATGTCCCCCTCACGAAAAAATTACACCTATTTATTATATGGATACGATTTTGGGACTAAAATCCCAGCCCGAATTCTATATTGACATAACAGATTATTTTGAAACAAAAAAAGCAATGCTGGCATGTCATGAAAGCCAATATAAATGGTTAAAGGGGCATCATATAACCGACCCCTTTGTAATGATAGAAACAACCGCTAAGTTTCGCGGACTTCAGGCAGGTGTCCTCTATGCAGAAGGTTTCACTATTGAAAAAGTTTGGGGAAGAATTCCCCCCCTTGATTTACTCCCTATTTCTAAATGAAAAGAAAAAGTAATACAGGGATTTCTATTTAATAATACAAAAGACACTTTATGGCATCTGTACACAGGTAAAATAAGGTACCAAATTTTAAACAAGTATTCTTGTTAAGTTCGAGTTGTTTTTGTGTATTTGTGGGGTCAATTTTACTCTGAAGTGAGTGTGAATAAATATTTTTTTCTCTGTACATCCGTTATCTCTGTTTTATTTATATATCTCACACTGAATAAGAGGTATTGCTCAGAAAATAATGGAAATAGTGTCAGATAAATAAACTCTCCGGGTTTTAAGTTTATACACAAATTCACAAATGTTTATAATTATAGAAATAAGGAAAGTTCTCATATGGATAAATTTATAAGTATAGAGGAATTAAAAGAACATCTTCCTGAACGTTCTCTTCATGACCATAAAGGGCGATTTGGACATTTACTGGTAATTGCAGGGTCGCGTTATTATACAGGTGCAGGGAAATTATCAGCATGTGCTGGAATGCGTTCAGGTGTAGGTCTGGTTACTCTGGCGGTCCCTTCGGCTATTATTGATGTTATTGCAAGTAATTTAATGGAGATAATATTTTATCCTTTACCTTCTACAAAAGAAGGAACATTTGCCGAAGAAGGGGCAGAGAGAGTAATTGAGTTTTCAAAGGAAAAAAATGCTGTGTTGATAGGTCCCGGATTAAGCCAACATCCTTCTACTATAAATTTTGTTAAAAAGGTATTACCCAATATCAATGTTCCTATGGTAATCGATGCAGATGGCTTGAATGCTATAAGTGACCATCCGGGAATTTTGCGTATGTGTAAGGGGACGCCGGTGCTTACACCTCATCCGGGGGAGATGTCCCGGTTGATTAAAAAGTCTACAAAGGAAATACAACAGGAGAGGGAACAGTGTGCGGTGGATTTTGCAAGGCAGATGGGAGTAGTGGTTGTCCTGAAAGGGTATCATACTGTAATAGCGAGCCCTGAGGGAGATTATTCCATAAATACCACGGGTGGGCACGGTTTATCCAAAGGTGGAACGGGCGATGTTCTTGCTGGATTAATTGCGGGGCTCATAGCCCAGGGGATGTCTCCATACCATGCCAGTCAGTTAGGTGTATGGTTACATGGGAGAGCCGGAGACCTTGCGGAACGAGGATTACACCCTCGGAGTATGACTGCCGTAGATTTGTTCGACTTTTTACATCAAGCATGGAGGGAGTTGGACCCATATCCCTATGATTAGTCTTAAAGATATTGGTGAATTGGCTTTAATAAAAAAAATTGAAGCACTTCTTTCACAATCAAAAGATACGAGGGTTATACTCTCTTTAGGAGATGATTGTGCGGTAGTAAAGACAGGGAATTCGGTCCTCTTGATTTCATCGGATATGTCGGTAGAAAATGTTCATTTCTTGTCGGATTATTTTCCTCCGACAGCAATTGGCTGGAAAGCAATGGTTTCCGCATGGAGTGACATTGCAAGTATGGGGGGAAAGCCGTGCTGGGCGGTGGTTTCTCTGGCTCTACCTAAGGATATACCCGTTCAAAGAGTTGAAGCCATATATCAGGGTATGTTAAAAGCAACAGAATTTGTAAATGGGACAATTATGGGTGGGGATACCACTACCTCCTCCGATGAGAATATCATCATAGATGTAACTGTGGTGGGAGAGGCTGTTCGGAAGGCATTTGTTCCCCGTTCGGGGGCGAAACCGGGAGATGTGGTTGCAGTTACGGGAACATTAGGGAATTCCTCAGCCGGTTTGCTGGCACTCAGACATCAACTTCCGGTGCCTGCCTTGTGGCGTGCACACTGGTATCCTATCCCTCGCTTCAATGAAGGGCGATGGTTATGCAAGAAGGGGGTAGTAACTGCAATGATTGATATCAGTGATGGTTTAGTTACGGATGCAGGACATATCGCCGAAAGGTCACAGGTGGGAATTAACATTTGTAAAAAAGACATTCCTGTTTCAGAAGAACTATCTGAATTTTGTAAAACTTATCATTTTGAATTAGATAATTTTATCCTTGGTGGGGGCGAAGAATATCAATTGCTGGCAACTGTTCCAATGGAAAAGTGGGAACAAACTCGAATTCAATTTCACCGTACATTTTCGTGTTCCCTGACAAGCATTGGTTATGTAACAGATGAGTGGCAGGGTGTTCGTGTAGATGGAGCCATGCCTCTTATTAAAGGCTATGAACATTTCCACTAATTATATTGTTTAATCGTGTACTTTCTATCTCACCCTTTTCGTTTATAAAAAAAATCATAGGTTCTTTTTTTGTATCCTTCAACCAACCGCCCGTATTGTATAAACTTAAATCAATTCCATTGAGTGAAAGTTTTTCTCCCTCCATAGGGACATGAGTATGTCCGAAGATGAAGCTAATATTTTTGTCGCCATCTGTTTTAATGTCTTTATCTCTCATTATTTTTTCCACTTGTTTTAAGCTTGCATTGTAAAATCTTTCTAAGCGTTTCTTTTTGGCAGGGTCATTTTGAATATCAAGATATTTTTCATTATTTCTGGGATTTTCAAATTTTCCCCCTTTCAGGAAATGAGAAATTATTTTCTTCACGAAATAGATTAGAGGTTTATTTATGATTGAAAAAAGACATGAATTTTTTCCGGTAACTTCGGGTATTCGAGATAACATATGTTTTATCATTTCATCTAGTAATTTATATGTATTTTCATTTTTTCTGATGTCATCTACTATATAATATAATAATTTAGATACTTCTCCTCCCTGTCCTACTCCCGTGCAAATCATCGATGTTAGAGGATAATTATATTCTTCGAAGTGTTTAACTTCCGTACAATAAATTCCTTCGAATCCTTCTAAAAGTTCGGATAATAAGACCCATGGGGCGTCCAGCAAATGGCCATGAGTGATTATATGCAATTTTTTATCTGTGGTGATATATAAGTTTGGATAAACTATGTTTATGGGAATGATATTGTGTTTATCTTCAAAAAGTCCTTCTAAAAAGAGGTCTCCATACCTTTTGTTTATTTCATCTGCAAAATGTATTCCGGGTAGAAATAAATTTTTGTCTTTATCTGATAAATTTAAAATGCCCGGTTGAGTTCTTTTGAAGGGGTATGGTGTACTGTGTTTTTTTAGTCTTCGTATGATGTTTACCTCCCACTCTACCGCATCCCATATGTGTTTATCATGATTTCCAGGTATATAAATAATTTGCTTTACAAGCTCTTGTTCGTTTTTATTTTCTTCATTTTTAAGTTTATTTCTTTTTATAGTTTGAAAAAATTTTTGTGCAACTTTCATCGTATTCTCAAAAGAACTTATCGAAAAATCCAGAATATCTCCGTTGAGTACTAAATAATCTACAGGTCCCCTGGGGGAATGATTATAAAGTGTTTCTTTAAATAGGCTTATCCATTCATCATAGCTTAGATATTTGGAGTTCTGTTGTGAACTATTATTATTTGTACCGGGTGGATGTAATTTTGAACTTTCATCGCCTAAATGAATATCCGATGTAATTGCAATTTTCATTTAAATCTCCTTTTTCTGTTTCGGATAAAAATGAATACGATGTAAAAGATTATCGTATCAAATTCAATTTAAATTTTAAACAGGAAAGGATATTTATTTAGTCAACTCTAAAACGGATTTAAAGACTTCCTCAGGGGAGATTTTTCGCAGGGCTTCCTGTGCTTGAGAAAGAGACATTCTTGGAGGAAAAGGGATAGGACCTTTGTATAGAGTGCGGAAAGGGGGTCCCTGTGGAGCATGTTGTTGGGGATTTGTCCCTCCAAAAATACAAATAGCGGGTTGGTGCAATAGCCAGGCTAAATGCATAGGACCCGTATCCCCTGAAATAAAAACAGATGAATGTGTTATTAAAGAAGCTAAATGTTTCAATGTAGGTAATGGAGGGGTCACAAGAACGGGATATTGCATCTGTTTGGTTATTTGTTTAATGACTTCCAGTTGTCCCGGTCCCCATGTAAATAAAACCTCAAACCTTCCATCTGCAATCAGGAAGTCGGCGAGTTTTGCAAAATGTTCAGTGGGCCATTGTTTTTCAGGTCGTTCAACAGGCGGATGGATTACAATTAATTTTTTGTTTGTTTCACAAAGTTTTTGTAAAAGATTTTTAATTTCCTCTTCAATTTCTATAGGGATAATCATCCCAATCCAATCTTCTATTCTTTTGGCTCCTACTGCATTAGCAAGGATGAAATTCTCTTCTACTCGGGAAAGAATATCGCTTTGAAGTAATGCTATACGGTGATTGGCAAATAGATAACTCAATTCTTGAGCCCGTGGAGGTGCAAATGAATAACGATAAGGTGCTTTTGAAAAAAAGGAAATAAGCCCACTCTTTAAAATACCATGAAAGTCGATAACAAGGTCATACTGATTTTTTTTTATCTCTCTGCAGAGAGATAAAAAATTTTTTATTGATAATGTAATATTGCTACAGCGTTCAAAAACGATACATTGATTTAATGCAGGGTGACCACTGATAACATCACATGCTTTTTTTTCTACCACCCAGTCAATCTGTGCATTGGGGTAGGCAATTCGGATGGATTCCATAGAAGGGATGACTCGAATAACATCCCCGATAGCACTCAAACGGATGATTAATATTTTGGATATATTTTTTATTGGGACTTCCATGTGAATGTAATGATTTAATTTTAGTTAATTTTAATGGATTAGGTATTGTTTCTGCATATAACTTACAATGGGACGAGTCAGAAAACTCCAATAAGTTAAGTACGGTTTACCCAACAGATTCCAGTAAATCATCCATATTCGGTAGATGTGTAGCCCTCGCAACAGACAATACATATATAGAAACAGCACCCTTCTTTTTCAATACACGCGCACATTCTGTAACTGTAGCAGTTGTAGTCACGATGTCATCAATAAGTAATATTCTTTTCTCTTTTACCTCATCGGGGTTTTTTACCTGAAAAGCACCTCGAATATTCTTTTTGCGTTCTGAGACAGACAGTGCCGTTTGAGTTAATGTAGGTCGAATCCGGAGGAGAACTTCAGATAATTGTGCCCCTTTGAAAGAAGGTACAATTTGTTCAGCAAGGAGTAATGATTGATTAAAACCTCTGCGTTGTAGTCGAAACGGGTGTAAGGGGACAGGGACTATTAAATCAAAATGTTGTTCCATCATTTCCCTCTCAATCCATTCACGGAGTAGTGCTCCCAAAGGTTCTGCCATGAGTGATTTTCTCTTAAACTTAAATGTAATTAATGCTTCACGAGCAATGCCTTTATATGGCACAGGACTTTGTATTCCATCAATATATGGATTTGGGTGAGTCCTGCAATTTTCACAAGGAAAATTAGAACGTGTTCCAAAACCCACTGCAATAGGGTGAGGAACACCACAAAGCGAGCAAAAGGGCCTTTCAATACGGGGAAGAGTATCCCAGCATGCAGGGCAATAGTAAGGATTTTCCTCTGTTATTAGACGATTATCACAATGTATACAATAAGAAGGGAGGAGAATATTCTTCCATGCAAGAAGCCAATCCGAGTCTGAAAATATTTTCGGGATATATCCCTTTAATTTTTGTATCAGCATAATTATTGAGATAACGGGACAATATACAAAATTTTTTGGATTGTATTGGGAGTTAGGGCTATGGTTATTTTTCCATCCGTTTCTGAATATTCAAAGGGTATTTTTTCTCCTGTACTACCCGGGGTTGTTCCCTCAGCGATGATTTCGAACGATTTGTGTTGAAGTGATTTGAATGGTATATAAATATTTCCATTTCCACTTACAAAAATTGTTGCAACTGCACCGTTCTCAACATAACGATTTTGTGGGACGGGTGCCCAGGCAATGTAATTAATGGGATTATCTGCAAAAACAAAAATTTTACCATTAATTGTAATTTCGTTCGAACCTGAACCCGCAAAACTCAGCAAATTCTCATCTGTAATGCGAAATGCCATAGCTCTCTTTCCCTGATAAGTTACTGTGTGACCCCAGACCTTAAAATCGGATAAATCAATTGTATTGGGCTTTAGATTAAGTTCCTTTACGACCTGCTCGTCTTTTTCACGATTTCTTGCAAATCCGCCTTCCCAGTTTTCTTCTATATCTTTGTAGTGAGGTGCAACTGCAATGGTGCCATTCGGGAAGCGAGTAAACATGTAAGGATTATTTCGCGATAAATAGTCAGGGTTATCATTGTATTCGGTGAAAACACCTGATGAAGGATATGCATTCATCGCAGACAGGATATCGAATAGCCAGCGAGTTTCTTTACCAAGACTTGCACTTTGATTATCTCGTGGACGGAAACCTAAAAATACTACCGTTCCTTTGTTCATTACTTTATAGGTCCCGACAATATTTCCTTTACATGTCGCAACAGTAGCTGTATTTTCTAAAGGTTGCACAGGATAGATAAAGTCTACAAGAAAGTCAGTAAGTACAGTCATTGGGGAGAGGTGAGCAAGGGGCCCTGTAAAGTCTATGTCCATTCCCACCGCAGAATAACCGTAAAATTTTGAAAGAGAATATTTGACGCCGATTAAATTTTCCCACTTCTCCAGAATAGCATTTCCTGCGAAATCGAAATAAGGAGGCGGTCCTATCCAGATTAAATTCCCACCCCTTTCAGTAAAAGATGATAATTTATCCAGAAGACCTTCCGGTGGAGTGGGTTCAAACAAGGCTACCAGCGTTTTATAAGTACGATTTTTCACACGACACACACCGTTTTCAAAACTCCCTAATTCCATAAGTTTTTCTGCAGTGATGTAATTCCCATACCCATATTGAACAGTTAAACTTCCGAAGCGTTCATCAAAAGCAACGAGGTCAATCGGATATAAAAACAATACATCTGTATCGCGATGCTCATAATCCTCAACCAATGCAAAAGGTAGCCATGGAGCATTCCCATATACATCACATAGAGCCTGTCGACGGTCTGCAATTTCGTGGGGCATGCCCCAATGAGCAGAGTAAGAATTGGGCACATCATTGATTAAACCGGTAGATGCTCCCAGTGCCAGACCGTAGTAATTGCGGTCAAGAAAACCTCCCTCCGCTGTATCATTTCCGTTCCCTGTTAGAAAATCGCCCCACTTGAAATAATCATGACAGGCGGAACTCGCCTGATGAACCGTGTTCGACCACATAAAGTTTGATGTGTATTCATAAGCA
>CALLRP010000052.1 GCA_938014335.1 uncultured bacterium | reverse complement strand
GAGAAAGGATAATAGAAGGGTTCCTCTTCGGGGTCTTCTGTTCCGAATACGAATCAATATCATACCTATTATAACCCACATTCCTATCTCATACAATTGCGTCGGATGCACCGGCAAAGAAAAAAACTGGTCCGGAGAAATGAATCCGTTATGTACATGTTCTGTCCATGCCGGACTACCCTCCGGGAAACGCAAACCGAAGAGGGACTCGCTCACTGTGCCATAACAACAGCCTTCACAAAAACATCCTAATCTCCCTAAAATTCCCCCTGTTGGTATATACGGGATAAATATCTCCAATCCCTCTACTCTCGGCACTCCCTTTAGTTCAAAATAAATCAGTGCCCCCAATATTCCCCCGAGTAATGCCCCTAAAAACATACTCCCCCCTTGTTCTAAATTAAAAAATTGAGTTTTGGATGCAGGACATATAAGGAGAATAAAATAAAACATCCTACCCAAGATAAATGCGAGTGGCGCAACAATCAGTACTATTCCCATACTCAATGGATATTTTTGTCCTTCCTGAAAGTTCCATCGTATACCTAATATCACAATGGTGAATACTGCTAGAAGGTTAAATAGATGGTACAAGTTAATCTTATATTCGTATATAGACAAATACGGGAACATCTTAATCCTACCTTTCTGCATTCTTTTTTTATCTGTATTATCTTCTTATTTTCCAATCAGAGTATTTTCGAATTATAGAAATAGGAATGAAGACAGCAGATATTAAACCTATAACTACAAGAAAGGATGAAATAATTCTTTTAGTTCCTTCATTGGTCTTTTTTTCATCAATTTCTTTTCTGTGATCGTTCATAACTGGAGGGGCTTTGAACAGATTATCGGGAATAGGTTGATTTACTTTTAAGGTTTGTGGGTCTATTTCTAGTAGCGCATTTCCAAAATAATTATTTTCGTTTGAGCCATAGCAGTGAGATAGAATTCTAAGTTCCCTGGCACTTATTTTTTTCTCTTTGTAATCTCGAATTAAGAAAATATTATCTGTATATGTATCTTCATAACTGACAGTTCTTAGTAGCAAGAAAGGACATCGATTAAGAAAAATGTTTATTTTCAATGGAATTTTTACATTATTTGAGAATTCCCGAAAATCTTCAAATTCTATAATTTTTCGTATCTCGTAAGGAGCAAATTTATCGGAATTATATCCACATAATTTATTTACCAAATCTTCTCCATAGATAATAGAGAAATAATCGACCTCAATGATTTTTTTAATGTTGTTATTTTTATCTACCCATATTTCAAAACTAAACCATTCTATATATTCTCTCATGAGTTTATTAAATTCATTATCTTCAAGATATATAGGACAATTTTGGTTATCGCAGGGTAGTTTGACACAGTGAAATAAAACTCTATAATCCCCATCTACTCTTACTGTTGTTATACCTGGCATATCTAACAAATCTGTTATTTTTCTTACAGGACAGCATCTTATCGAGTAATCGATTGAGTCACTTGACTCCATTGTAAAACCTATATAACCTAAAAAGTATCTTGCTGCACCATATTTAGAGTATTCATCTTTTGTTTCCCAATCATTTATTGTTAAGAAAGTAATTGCTTCCGTTTTGTCTCCTTTACAGGAAATATTTCGAAAGGAGCCCTCTCCGTTGAAAAAATACAAATTTGTGTAAATAGAGTGATGGTTATCAAGAGAGTTATATGAGAGTTTTGATTTGTCACTATACTTTTTTATAAGGACTTCTAAGATGTTTTTGGGATTATTTACGCCCAAATCTTCTTTCTTGTTATTCCTGGAACCTTCATGGGGTTTGGAAAAGAAAAAATTACCATTTTGATATTTGAAAGTAAACTTATTAAGAATTGGTTTTCCATCAGTCACAGATATTTTAGGGTTAAGGTACAAAGTGGATACATAATCAAATTCTACAGAATTCACATTGAATGTTGATCTGACAACATCAACTATTTCTTTTATTTCTTTAACTTCCTCTTCTTTGAGAGAGTTATTGCCAAAAGTTGTAAATCCCATTATTAGTGATAAAATTAACATCCCCTTTGTAATCATTCTTTAATCCTTAGAATGTTAAATTATACACTTCGGGTTATTTGATAGAATATCAATCCTCATCTAAAAATCGATTAACCGATTTCATCATAGAACATTAAATAACAATAACCACCTATGCAACCCCCTACACTACTCACCTTCTTTTGTTCACACCTACCACAATTTTCTTCACACCTACCTGCACATTGACAGCCATTATTACATTTTCTCCCATCGTATAAATCAGAGCATTCAGTGGTTTTGTTCTTATCGCATATTGTTATAACTTCACCTTGTCTTATGTGGCATAAGCCATTGTTACACTCTGTAGGAGTACTACATCGTTTGTTTTGGCAGTCGCAACGATAAGACCAGATTCCTTTTTCATGACCTGAACTTGCATAGACATCAGGAGGTAAGCAAATAATTGTTATTCCTGTCAAAATTATAAAGAGTGTAAATATAGTTGTTGGATACTTTTTGATAAAGTTTTTGATACGCATGGTGAAACTCCTTTTATTGGGGTTGGAGTTGGGGAGATATTACACAGTTCTTATTCAACTTTTCTCTATGCTTATAGTTTAGCATTTTTTTTTGTTTTGTCAAGTCTTTTCTTTGAGGTTTTTTTGAGTCGTTTTCCCTGAAATGAATAGGAGGAACTCTTCACATATTGAGCCTTTGCTC
>CALLRP010000051.1 GCA_938014335.1 uncultured bacterium | reverse complement strand
GCAAATCATGGAAGGCGACATTATCCAAACCCTACGAGACAACATCCAATACATTGGACATATCCATACCGGTGGTGTTCCCGGAAGAAATGACATTGATGAAACCCAGGAACTTAACTACCGCCGAATTTGCGAAGTGCTCGTCGAACTGAACTATGACGGCTTTGTCGCTCACGAATTCATCCCGAAAAATCCGGACCCACTCCAATCTCTAAAACGCGCCTTTGAAATCTGCGATATCTAAACTTCAAATTTCTTTTTCGTGTCTTTTGTCACTTTAATAGCACTTATATCTGTAAAAACTTTTAGACTACAACAAAATTTTAATGAGGAATATAAGAGAGCTCTGAATAAATAACTTTTCCTTTTGACATTGGCTATCAACTAAAAGAATTGCAGATAGGTGTATCTATAAGGTGTATCTATAAAGAAAAACCCGAATGGGGTTCAACATCATAATCCCCCGTGAGAACGGGGAGTTATGATTAATAAAAGAAATCAAATACGAAGTAGTTGAATAGATTTATAAAACATTGAAACATTAGATAAAACAAGGATTTATTCAGAGGTCTCGTTTGTAAAAGAAGATTTAAATATCTTCGGCTATAAGTAAACTACAAAATCCAGGATGCTCTGCCTTATACCGCCAATAAGCATTGTATAATTCCCAAACATTCCTAAGTACTCTCTTGGTTAAACATAAATGTTCCTCCTGCTGGGCAAGCTTCCCCTTTCGGCACCTCTTGGGAGGACATGTTCAATGACAAATCCGCTATATCACTTCTACTTCCCTTAAACAAAGTAAAAAAACAACCGCTATGAAAATTAGAATGGGAATAACTGAGCAACAAATTAACATACTTCTACCTCCTATTTTTCAAACTAATTCATTCATTTATTTTCTATCTTTTATAAAGATCGGGGCAAGTCCCCGAATAATAAAGAAAAGCCCAATAGCTGTTCCTACTATTATGAAAAAATAAAATACTCCTCCTCCATGCACAAGTCCATACACAAGAGAACCAATAATAGATAATGTATTTTCTTCTATACTTCCATCCGGATTTTGTTTTATAGTTTTATTTTGCAAAACACTTATCTCGTCCGTTACAACTTTTCCATCTGGTAACTGCTTCTTTATATCTGAACTTAAAAATTTTTCTGAAACGATATAAACTCCCCCAACTCCTCCAATAACCTTACTTAACTGTACTAATGCATTTGTTCTGTCGGGATTTTTTTCAAAAATATATATGATTTGCTCTGCAGTTCTAGGAATATCTAATTTTCGACATAGTTCTTTTTTCCCCTCATTTGTTAAACTGTTCAAAATATCCTTTCTCCTTAATATCTGTAACACTTGCTCTGTTCTATAATTTTTCATTACCTTTAAACCTTCATCTCCGAACTCTCTGGCAATATGGGGGGATAATCCCGGATGTTTTGCTTCAACCTCCAATATTTCGCTCCCAAACCTTCGCACCAACGGCATAAGGTCATCTCCGCGATTCAACAATGCCTTCATCGAACTTTTAGCCATTTCTTCCGGTAACTCTTTCAGCATCTTTACCGTTTCAGAGACACCATAACGACTTGCAACCAGGAACGCATCATCCCCGTGACGCAGAGCCTGTTCCCCCAGTTCTCTAAACAATCTTTTCGCACCTTCTTCTCCTACCTCTCGAACCGCCCTCTCCGTCATTTCTTTCATCATTTCTTTACCGACTTTCTTTTCGAGACTTTCCACAACTTCCTGGCCACCCTTTTTTAATAAATATTCCAATCCCTCTTCGACTATTTCCTTAATAGCCTTTCCAACTACCGCATGGGTATTCAGGTTAAATGACAAAGCCCCTATAAAACAAAGAACCAAACCAAAATAGAATGTTCCTGTTCTCATACAATAACCCCCTTTGTTGTTTCCTTGTTGTGTTGTATTTCTCATATCTAAACCTCCTTTATTCGATTTAATAGTTTCTCTTACATTTCCTGTATATAAATTGCTCACTTCGTTGCATTCCTTGCCGTGCTTTATCACCTTAAATTCATCGATAAATGTAGAGTACATCATTTTGTCCCCCTTTCTTTCTTTACAAATTTGTTTCCGTTAACGAGACCAAGTTATTCATAATTGTTGCTTTATTGAACGCATCTAATTTTTCTAAATATTCACTTTCCTTAATCCAGTTTTGTTCATAGCAATATTGTTTTAAATTAGCTTTCATCTCAGATGTGAATCTTTCCAGAAATGCATCTTCACTTTGAAGGATAACTTCTTCAAAACCCTTATGGATCTTATCTTTGATTTCATTCAAGTTGCCCTCAATCTCACACCTCATCTTTTCTTTAAATCTCCTATCCATATGTTCTTCAATGATATATCCAACTCCAAAACCAATCGCTGCACCTACAGCAGTTCCCAAACCGGGGACTACTGAACCTACGCTACTTCCCGTGGCAACTGAAGACATTCCACCTATACCTACCATAGTCGTTATACTGCTTATACCCGAACCTACCATTGCAAAAGCGGGGGGCAGGATACTCTCCGTAATCGGAGCCAGAAGAGAAGACAATCCAGCAACGGGGAGAGCCCTGTAAATATAAGTGGCTCCTCGCATTACAGCCTGACTCCCTATCTCCGACATTGTATAACTAATCACAGTATTCCATAAAACCCTACTTGAATTATCTTGAATATCTTGCATTGCTTTGGTAAAGGATTCTTTAACAAAGCCGGCTACCGCTATTTCAGATTTAGGGATGTCAAATTCAATGAAAATGTTATTGGTGTTTTCTTTAATTCTAAAATACATATTATTCATATTGGCTTTTACCCCATTAATATACTGACGGAATACCTCTTCTACTATTTCTCTTAACTTTTCTTCGGAAAAGATATTCTTCTCGAACTTACCCCTAACATAAGCCTCTCTGTCACCTAAAGCGGTTTCCCATAACACACCCATTTTGGTAGAAAACGATGTCAAGTCATTTAAAAACTTGTCTATCCCCTCATAACAATTCAAGATTTTTTTATCAAGATCGGCCTGACACTTCTCCAAAACCTTTTTGTTTTGTTCCCGAAACCATGAAATCGCCGGTGCGACTGCATTATTAAATATCTCTTCATGATTCAGTAATTTCGGTTTCTCGGGTGGCGATAGTTTCATTTGTATCTGGCGTATTTGCCCCGGTTGAAAAATCAAATCCGGCATTGTCTTTTCTTCAAATTGCGGGGTAGAGACCTGGTAAGCCCAATAAATTCCTGCCAGGATAATGCCAATCCCCAGAAATATATAAGTTACGCCCTTAAAAAATTTAGGTTTGTTTATTTTCGTATCCATGTCATTCATCCTATTCATATAATATCCTCCTCTTTCATTGTTATTGAGGTTACTTCTTCTTCTATTGTTAATTTGCAAATAATCTCTCTTCATATTTTCCTCCTTTTTATCAAATTGTTGTTTATTAAAAATTTCTCTATCAGAAATTACGCTCTCTCTTCTTTTTTATTCAACCAAATTTTCATAATTTTTTCTCCTTCTTATAAACTAATTCATTCAATTTTCGATGTTATAGAAGCATCTTGTATGCCAAACAAAAAGACTTTTTTTAAGCAAAAATATAACTATTTTATTTTTAGCGAGTTATATCTTTATTCAATATTCATAAAAATTTTTCCAATCCCTTTTCCCCAACAAAATTTAAATTCTAATTTAAAATTATTAAATAGAATTTTATGAAGATAATTATTATCAATGTTTAATTTTCTAAAAAAATACCTTTCATTGCTACCCCAGAGAAAGTATCATCAGAAAAACCTAACTTATCAATTAATTTCCCGTTTTGTTAACCGTGTATATCGTCTTCATAAAATTTATAGATTTAAAGTAAAAAAACCAAAATTTCGATGTTTTTCATCTCAAATATTGCTTCTTCCTAAGTTTCTTCAATCTCCTCTAAAATACTATTTTCACGAGAGAATTCCAAATTGGGCTCTTCGTTAATAAAAAAACCGATATGCAATAGTTTCATCGGAAAGACCATTCTTGGAATACTCAATCAATCTTCAAAGAAATTTTCCTCATCTCCTTCATAAGAAATTAAAAAAAAATTGAAAATTTTAATTCTTATGAATTTTTCCAGTCTCGCCCTCATTTCTAAAAAGTTATAAAAATATCATTTTTTTAAATCGAATTTTTATAAAGGGCGGTTTGAAAGTTCCTACCATAAACAAACAAAATAATAACGATAGATATAAATATAGATATAAATATTTATCGAAAGGATAATAAAACATGATTTTTTTATGGGAACAAATGTGGGAACGATTAACATCCGAAGAATTCGATCTGATTGTAATTGGTGGAGGTATCGTGGGTGCCTGTGTTGCACGCGATGCAACATTGCGTGGATTGAAAGTGGCATTGCTGGAACGAAAAGATTTTGCAAGTGCCACCAGCGGTGCATCCTCAAAACTTATTCACGGCGGGCTTCGCTATCTAATGAACCTCGAAATTGGTCTGGTGCGAGAATCACTAAAGGAACGGAGAATCTGGTCCCAAATCGCCCCGCATCTGGTTAATTCTTTACCTTTTATTCTCCCCATTCATGGAAGCAAAAAATTTCGGGAACGACTTTTATTTTCGCTTGGGCTCAAAGCCTACGACTGGCTCTCGTATGACCGTAATCGTTTGAGTGACCCTGATAAATTCATTCCTCCTCATAAACGCGTATCTCGTGAGGATATTTTATCCATTGAACCGCGTCTGGAAGAAATGAATTTTAACAACGCTCTCTTATTCCATGACTATCAAATGTATTCACCGGAACGATTGACATGGGCTTGCCTGAAACAGAGTATCACACAGGGTGCGGTAGTTCTTAACTATACCGAAGTAATCGGATTCTTGAAAAATAAAAATCGCATTACAGGGGTCAAAGTAAAAAACTATGAAAAGGGTAGCGAAATACAGGTAAAAGGAAAAGTTATTGTGAATGCAACAGGCCCCTGGGCCGACCGTATTATAGCCATCGCTACAGAAAAAGAACCTGCACGAAAAATCATTCGTTCTAAGGGAATACACGTCTTAACAAAACCCATAACAAACAAGTATGCTATTGTCATGCCCGGAAAAGGAACCCATTTTTTCGTTCTACCCTGGCAGGGCTATTCGCTATTAGGAACCACTGACACAGTATATCAAGGCGACCCGGATGATGTGCATGTGAGTGAGAAAGAACTTGTTGAATTCCTCTCCACAGTGAATCAGGGATTTGAAGGTGCTAACCTTCGTCGCGGAGATGTTTTATTCTTCTATGCGGGACTTCGTCCCATTGTTGAAAAAGACCCCCAGGAAACAGAAGAAGAATTTAATTCTTACAATGCCAGTCGTTCCGCAGAAGTTTTTGACCATTCGCAGGATGCTTGTGACGGATTGATAACCGCAGTGGGTGGAAAATGGACTACCTCACGACATCTGGCAGAACGCGTACTGAACAAAGTATTTGAAAAATTAGGAACGACTCCTCCTCCATGCAAAACCGACCAAACACCCGTGCATGGGGCAAACTTTAATGTATTCAATGAATTTCTGGATGAGATGAAAACACGCTATTCCGATTTTCCACCTGAAATCATTGAAAATTTGGCTCACCACTACGGAACCGAAATTCATAAAATCATCGAATTAGCCCGAACCGACCCCCAACTGGCAGAACCTCTATCTAACACAAGAAAAGAAATCGGAGCCCAAGTTGTATATGCGGTGCGAGAGGAAATGGCACAACATCTTAATGATGTTTTATTCCGCCGAACCAACATGGGAAATTTAGGAGACCCTGGCGATGATGCTCTTCGTAAAACTATAGAATTAATGTCCCACGAATTAACATGGCAGGACGATGTATGCAGTACAGAAAAAAATCGGTCGCGAGTACATTTTGTTTCATGGGCACGCACTTTCGTCATTGTAAATCCGAAAGCATGGGGGAATATAACCGGCAAAATCTGGCCGGATATAGAGAAGAAACTACATCATGCTATTGGTCCGGTAAAGGTCGCATTCACAGAGAGACAAGGACACGGAACCATTCTTGCCCGAGATGCACTAACAGAGGGATATGAACAAATCATCGCGGTCGGCGGTGATGGAACCATCAATGAAGTTGTAAACGGCTTCTTCAGAGAGGACAAAATTATCAATCCCGAGGCCGTTTTTGCAATTATTAGCACCGGCACCGGTAGAGATTTCTCTCGCACCTTAGGCTGGCCCTATGATATTGACCAGCAAATTGAACACTTAGCAGAAACATCCGTTTATCCCCTCGATTTAGGAAAAATGAAATTTGTTAATCTGAAAGGGGAAGAGGTTTCTCGCTATTTCGTAAACATTGCAAGTTTTGGATTAAGCGGTGCGACTGATCGTGCCGTTAATAGCTATGTCTGGTTAAAACAATATAGCGGAAAATTAGCTTTCTTCCTCGGAATGTTACAAGCACTACTTACATACCGCAATAAAAAGGTTCGCCTTAAGATTGATAACCAGTTCGATGAGGTCATAGACATAAAAACCGTCGCAGTCTGTAATGGTAGATATTTCGGCAGTGGTATGCAAATATCACCCAATTCCGAAATTAACGATGCTTCGTTTGATGTCATCATCATCCCCGGTATTTCAACCTTTGAACTATTAATGAATGTCAACAAAGTCTATCATGGAACACATCTCACACATCCGAAAATAAAAGTATTCAAAGCTCAAAAAGTAATAGCCACACCCGCTCATACCGCCGGTGAGGTTTTGCTTGATGTAGATGGAGAAGTCCCCGGCTATCTACCCGCCTCCTTTGAAATAATACACAATGCTATATATCTCCGTATTGCCCCAAGAAAAGAATTTGAAAAAGAATCCGAAACGGATTAAAAGATATTTATACGCTCCCACCCCTCTATCTCTATTAAAAGTGCCGGAGAGGGGACTTGAACCCCTATGCTCTTGCGAGCACATGGACCTGAACCATGCGTGTCTGCCAATTCCACCACTCCGGCAGATAAATCACATCTTTCAAATATTCTAACGGATGAATTCATTCTAAATCAAAGAACATTATTCAAACTTTCAATAGAACAAGCATAAAATCAAGCGAACTCTTTGAATACATACTCATTTGACATTGGTTTATCAGTTAAAAAATATAGATTCGTATCTATAAAAAAGCCCCGAACGGCGCCTAATATTATAGCCCTCAGTGGAAACGAGGGAGGATTAGACAAAAAATAACTCCAAATACAAAGTAGTTGAATGGATTGATAAAAAGGATTTATTAAGAGGTCTCAACTGCCCATACAATTTTGTTGCGGATTTTTATTTGTTTTTGATATACTCTTATCTCTTTTAATGGCGGACGGGTAGCTCAGGTGGAAGAGCATCGGACTTTTAATCCGGTGGCCGCGGGTTCGAGTCCCGCCCCGTCTACCATTTATAACAAAAGTAGTAGCCAATTAAAAACAAAAAAAAGAGAGGGATAAACTATGTGCCGTTGAGTGGGTGTAAGTGCAAACAAACCTGCTCATCTTAAATCCTCATGTAAGCACCTTAAAATCCTTAGAAAAGAAAATCCAGATGGGTGAGGTATTGCTTGGCATGACAAAAAGAGAATCCTAAGGTAGAAAAGAAGCGATTCCAACTGTCAAAAGGGAGGGCTATGACAATATATACCATGAAATTCATTCACACCTCATCATCGAAAATGTACGGTTAGCTTCGGCGAAAGAATCAGCAAAGAAAATTCTAATCCATTTGCGTTCAATGACTGGATATTTGCACATAACAAGGGGATACATAAGTATTCATTGGGAAAAAATTACAACCTGAATATTACTATGGAAAGGAGTCGGATGTTTATAAAGCAATTAAATATTGGGTAAAAAAATTATTCTAAAGTCTATGTTATAAATAACAAAAGGACTTATTAAGAATTCCCTTTGACCTTGTGAATTATACGGGTCGTAGATTGCCCTTCAACACCGGGGATAAGAGCAATCCGTCCACCATAACTTTCCACAAATCGCCGTTCGGGTTGCACTAATGTATCAATCGTATAATCTCCACCCTTAGCATAAACATCCGGTTTTAATTGCTTGATGATGGGAAGAGGCGATTTCTCATCAAAGATAACAATATAGTCCACACATTCCAAAGCAGATAAGACCAAAGCCCGATTCTGCTCGTTAATCACAGGTCTACCTTCCCCTTTTATCTGGCGGACAGAATGGTCACTATTCAAACCTACTATTAAAACATCTCCTTCCTGCTTCGCTCTCATCAGATAAGTAATATGCCCTACATGTAAAATATCAAAACAACCATTTGTCCATACAATCTTCTTATTTTGCTCCCTCAACTGTCGGACAATCTTTTTAAGTTGGGATAAAGTTTTCAACTTAAAAGGTCCCCCCGCACTTTGAAGGGCTTGCTCAACCTCTTCACGGGATACGGTAACTACTCCATGCTGAGCTACCGCTACCCCGGCAGAGGTATTTCCCAATACCGCACACTCATGTAAATTTGCACCTGCAACCAAAGCCAGAGTAACTGTTGCAGTTACCGTATCTCCCGCACCCGTTACATCCACGACCTGAACCGGCGCAATCGGAACATCCTCAATTCTTCCGTCCTCATAAAAGATAGTAATCCCATCCGGACCCCGTGTTATCATGGCATTCTTTGCCGATTTTAGTAAAGCCTTCCCTGCTTTTTTCAACGATTCGTAATCCACAACATGAATACCTGTTGCAATCCCTGCCTCTTTATCATTCGGAAGGATCACATCAAATCCCTTAAAAATATTCGCTCTCGCTCGTGAATCAGCGACCGTAATCAAGCGATATTTTTTCGCACATTCCGTAAGAGCAGACAACACATTCGGAGTTATAACCGAAGACACCTGGTCGCCTACCATAATTGCATCTACTTTCTTCGCCACCTTCCATATATTCTTTATTATCTGTTCTTCTACCTTGCCTGAAATAGGTTTAGGACGCGGTGTGTCTGTGCGAAGGACTTCTTGTGTCGGAATATTATGCCCCCCTGCACGAAGTTTACCGTAAGTATTCGTTGGACAAACTGGATCCACTACAAGATAATCAATATTAACATTCCGCTTCTGAAATTCCTTCTTCAAAATTTCTGCATTCGAATCGGCACCAATAACCCCCAACATATAAACGGTTGCCCCTAATGCAGAGGCATTACACCCCGCATTCCCTGCTGCACCCGGATTATACCGCCGTTCCAATACCTCCAAAACAGGAATGGGTGCCTCCAAACTTACCTCCGTCACCTTTCCATATATATTCTCATCTAAATAAATATCCCCAATCGCAAGCAAGCGTACTTTATCAAACTTTGAAACTATAGAAAAAAGCCGTTGTATATCCATATATTTACCCTTATCCCAGCTAACTAATTCAAAGATTTAAACAATTGTATTTCAAAATAAATAAGGAGTTCAATTTTCTATCAAAACATAGAGATATAAATGTGAATGTAGATTTTATAACCTTCGCATAATAAATTTTTACAATTATATTATATATACAAAAAAATTACCCTATTTTGTCAGTAAACTTTATTTGCAAAACGATTATATATATGATATGATATTAGCACTCACTATAAGTGAGTGCTAACAGAAAAATAAATGTAAAAATCTAAATACTTTCCTTAAATTAACTCGTTCTAACTATTTAAGGAGGAGGAATTTCTTATGGCAAAACAGATCGTTTTCAGTGAAGAAGCGCGAGAAAAATTAATTAAAGGCGTAGACGTATTAGCCGATGCCGTGAAAGCAACCTTAGGTCCCCGTGGAAGAAATGTGCTATTAGAAAAAACCTATGGCTCACCCACCGTAACTAAAGACGGCGTAACCGTTGCTAAAGAAATTGACCTGAAAGACCCCTTTGAAAACATGGGGGCTCGCATGTTGCGTGAAGCGGCAAGTAAAACCAACGATACCGCGGGCGATGGGACAACGACAGCAACTGTACTTGCACAAGCCATGGTACATGAAGGGATCCGTCTCGTAACCGCAGGCGCCAATCCTATGGCAATCAAACGCGGTATGGATAAAGCCTTAGCTGAAGTCGTTAAAGCCATATCCAATATGAGTAAGAAAGTTCGCAATTCCGACGAAATTCGACAAGTTGCCACTGTTTCCGCTAACGGCGATAAAGAAATCGGTCAGTTTATTTCCGATGCTATAGATAAAGTGGGTAATGATGGGGTTATCACCGTAGAAAAAGGGAAAGGACTGAAAACCGAAGTAGAAATCGTGGATGGTATGCAATTCGACCGTGGCTATCTTTCCCCTTATTTCGTAACCGACCCCAACAACATGACCGCCGTGCTCGAAGAATGTTATGTCCTTTGTTATGAAAAGAAAATCAGCAGTATTCATGACTTATTACCCCTCCTCCAGAAAACAGCCCAGACCGGCAAACCCTTGCTCATCATTGCAGAAGACATTGAAGGAGAGGCTTTAGCAACTCTGGTCGTCAACAAAATTCGTGGAATTCTCAAAGTTTGTGCTGTGAAAGCACCTGCTTTCGGCGATCGTAGAAAAGAAATTTTAAGAGACATCTCTATCCTAACCGGTGGACAATTCTTCTCCGAAGATTTAGGCATTAAGTTAGAAAATGTGACGCTTGACCAATTAGGTAGAGCCAAACGCATTGAAATCACCAAAGATTACACTACGATTATTGAAGGTGCCGGCAAGAAAAAAGATATCCAAGCAAGATGCGAACAAATCCGAAGACAGATAGAAGAAACAACCTCTGACTACGACCGTGAAAAATTACAAGAACGCCTCGCCAAATTAGCAGGTGGTGTCGCCGTTATACGTGTGGGTGCCGCAACCGAAGCAGAATTAAAAGAGAAAAAAGACAGAACCGATGATGCCCTGAATGCAACCCGTGCCGCAATAGAAGAAGGTTTCGTTCCCGGAGGGGGTGTTGCACTTCTCCGTGCCCGCAAAGTATTAGATAACCTCAAATTAGACGGTGACGAAGGTTTAGGTGTAACTCTAATGAAGAAAACCATGGGCGTTCCATTAATCCAGATTGCAAATAATGCCGGCTTGAACGGTGAATTAATCTGTGCCAAATTAGAAGAAGAAAAAGATAATGTTGGATTAAATGCGGATACAGGGCAAGTCGAAGACCTAATTAAAGCAGGCATTATTGACCCAGCAAAAGTTATACGTTGTGCTTTACAAAACGCTGTCAGTGTCGCCAGCATGATTATTACAACAGAATGCCTTGTCGCGGATATACCCGAAAAGAAAGAAGAAAAAGGAAGTGCACACAACCATCCTCACTACTAATCTATACTTTTCGTTTCGCAACCTTTCGGAGGGAAGTCCTAAACTTCCCTCTTTTTTACTTTTTAAATAATTAGTCCACTGAAAAATTATTAACCAAAATATTTCTAAAAGACCCTGTACAGTTTTAATATCATAGCCCCAGTGAAAACTGGAGGAATCTCAAAAAGGAAAGAAAATCACGAAGTAGTTAAATTATTAAGACATAGTAAATAAACTTATATATTCAGAGGGTTTGAATTCGGAGCAGGACATATCCTTTCACTCTTATTGGTGATACAAAAAAATTCACCACAAATCTTAATGGGGCGGTATTTCCCCTTTCAGTGAAAGATTTCGTATTTCAATTTCTGCATTGTAGGGACCTGTGATTTCCCAGCCTAAATTGAAAGAGGTAAGAACAAAATCTTCGATTTTAGAGTTATTTAAAAATCCGCGAGCTTGTCCTTTATTTAGTGCCTCTTCCAGCAAGGGGTTTAGTTGGACATTCAGTCTTTTCCAGTTTCCATCACCTGTATCCTCTCCATAAAAGCGACTCCCATCTATTAGAGCAATCAATTTATTCGTTGTATAAATAGACCCTTTATCAGGATTAATGTATTCCAGCGGAATCGGATAGCGAACATCAAATAGCGGTAGTCCAAACCAGAAAAATTCTTTATAATCTTTACTATCCGGATTGTTATTTTTCACTGTCCAGAAAGCAGAAATCTGTGCAGTATGCAATGTGGGCTCAAGTTTCTCCTTCATTACTTCATCACAAACACAGTTCATAACCTTAAATTCTAAATTAAAATAGAGTTTATTCCCAGTAATTTCTATTCCATCAGCAAATGTCTTTTCTATAAGCAGATGAGGCCACGGTTCTCCATATTGACGCAATTTTCCCTGATATTCCGTAATCCCATCACAATTCAATCGAATACTCCAAGTGTCATTTTCTTTTAGCAACATAACCTTCTTCGCCTCATTTCTTACAACCCATACTGTTTTTCCCTCCTTTACAAACACACCGGGTTGTAAAGGAAAATTTGTTGCCCATTGAGCTAAACGCCACAGCAATTCTTTCTGAAGTGGAGGAACAGAAGGCAAAAAAAGTGTCCCGAGCACATTCGGTTTATCAATAGGACGTGATGTCGTCAGGTTAAACCCATAGGCAAATTCTTTACTATTGAAATATTCTATTGAAGGTTGACTCTGAGACAGAATAAATAATGTTGCAAAGATTATATAATTCATGAATTCCTCAGTAGGTATAATTTAAGTGT
>CALLRP010000050.1 GCA_938014335.1 uncultured bacterium | reverse complement strand
TTGTAATAAACGAATATAAAATTCAATCGATTTTAGATAATTGTCCACGTGTAGGCGTTCATTGGTAGCATGAATGAGTTCCAAATCTTCTTTTGTAAACTTTAAGGGTTGAAAACGATAAAGATTTTTTACCACACCAATATAATTAACAGAATCTGTCCCTCCTAAAGTTAAAGCACTGGCAACGGGAATATTTCCCCATACCTCGTGAATGGTGCTTACAATAGATTTATATCCCTCTCCATTTCGGTCTGACACAGGACTGGCTTCATCTGTCTTTTCCGGAGAGAAGGGTTTTACTTCAATCTTTTCATTATTTATAATGTTACGAACATAACTTATTACTTTTTCAGTGGTATCGCCGGGAAGGAGGCGAATATTCACTACGGCACGGGCATGGGTTGGCAAAACATTTTCCTTCTCTCCAGCATGAAACAGGGTAGGTGCAAAAGTAGTCCGCAGAGCAGAATTGGCACTGGGGATAGTCGCAAAAATGCGTGTTAATACCTTATCAAACAGCCACAAATTCGCACATACCATTCGCATAGGGAAATTCATATAAGGGGAAAGGTCTTCCAACATCCAGCGGATAGGACCAGCTAATTGGGCAGGCATAGGATTTTGTTCTATACTGCAAATTGCGGAGGAGAGGAGTCCAATCGAAGTTTCTGCAGGTGGGGTAGAGGAATGGCCTCCCTGTGTAGTTACAGAAAGTTCTAATGATAAATACCCTTTTTCCGCAATGCCTATCAGCGCTACAGGACCTTCTATCCCTGGGACTATTCCTTCATTAACCGACATTCCCTCATCTAAACTAAATTCAGGCGATATACCTCGCTCTTTTAATAATTCCGCTATTTTTTTCGCTCCATTTCTACCTCCAACTTCTTCATCATGTCCAAAAGCAAAAAGCAAGGTCCTTTCAGGTTGATACCCTTGCTGTATCCAATAACTCACTGCCTCCAATAAACCTATAACTCCACACTTTACATCAAGGGCTCCGCGTCCCCAGATATAATCTTCGGCTACGCTCCCGGCAAATGGGGGATATTTCCAATCATTTTCTGTACCTTGTTCCACAGGCACTACATCATAATGAGCCAAAAATAATGCAGGTGGAAGGGTAGGATTTTTCCCTTCCCAGGTGAACAATAAACTATGCTCATTTACAATATCTCTTTTTAAGATTAAATGCACCTGTGGAAAAGTCTCTTCTAAATACTTAATAAAATTTTTATATTCCTCCCAGTTATTTTTTTCTGCTTCTTGATAAGAAATGGTTCTAAATGTAAGTGCTTTACCTAACCGATTTGCATATTCATTTTTATCTGCTAAAGATAGGGTCTCTTTCTTTTGAACAAAAGCGGGTTTCTTCCATCTTGCCTGTTCTGTGCGGAAAATAACAGTACCTATAAGTATTAACACAACGAGCAAAGTTAATATTGTTAACCGAATAAAAAACTTCTTCATACAAAAAACCTTTCTTATATTTTTTATATAAATTCAATAAATAACGGTATTATATATCGCTTCCGACAGCCCAGCCGAAGTTTTGAGCAAGCCGTTTCATGAAACCTAATTTCTTTTTGGGTTCTATCGCGGGTGATTGATAGAAAAGGCGTTGTGATATGGCTTCAACGCATCGGCTTGCAGGAGCATTAGGATAGGTGATAAAGAAAGGCTGACTTTGCATTACAGACTGGTTCACATGAGTATCACGAACAATATGTCCAAGATAAATCAGACCTCTACCTAAATATTGTTGAGCAACATTTGTCAGTTTTGTTGCGACGGCTTGTGCCTGGGCAGAGTTGAGCACCATGTTAACAATTAGTTTTATAACCACATCATTGCGTTGATAATGAATGGTTTTTAACATCGCATACGCATCAACAATAGCAGAAGGTTCAGGCGTAGTAACTAACAATACTTCATCAGCAGAGGTACAAAATGAAACCGTATTTTTACCGATACCTGCCATCGTATCCAGAAGGAGGAAATCACTCCGTTCACAAAGTGATAATAAAGCCTCTATCAATCGTTCACGGTCACGGTCAACAAGGTCTGCAATACGAGATAATCCCGATGACCCCGGGACCACCTCTAATCCTAACGGTGCTTTAATCACGACCTCTTCTAATGTTTTGCTACCCTCAACTACATGTGCCAGATTATAAAAGGAATGCAAGCCCATTAAAACTTCAACATTCCCCAGTCCGAGGTCCGTATCCACGAGGACAACACGTGCCCCTTGAGTTGCCAATGCAAGAGCAAGATTGACACTGACACTGGTCTTGCCAACTCCACCTTTTCCACTGGTAATGGCAATTACTCTACATTGCTTTTTGGTTTGTCCTGCCAATTTTCTTAATTTTTCTGCCTGGTCAGCCACGGTTTCGTTTTCCTTCTATTAATAGTTCAACAATTCCGCCTGGGGTTGCTAATGTAAAATCATCAGGGACATTCTGTCCATGTGTTAAGTAACCCACAGGTAAACCGGTTTCTAAAATTAAACTTATCATCGAGCCAAAACGGCGTGTTTCATCTAACTTTGTAAATACAAGACTTGTTGGTTTGAGTGAGGAAAATCCAGCGACACTATATCGCAAATCTTCAAGGGGAGTATGGGCTCCCAGCACAAGTATCGTTTCATAGGGCTTAATTATTTGTAATATTTCATGAAGTTCCTTGACCTGCCGTGTATTAAAGGGACTATTTCCTGCTGTATCCAAAAAGACCAAATCGTATTGGGAATATTCGTGCATGGTCTCCCATGCGGTTTTTTTATCATCAATAATTTTCAATGGCACACCGATAATTTGTGCATAAATTTTTAATTGTTCCGTTGCCCCAACACGATAGGTATCGGTAGAAGCCATCGCCACCCGCACTTTTTCATGAATTGCATAATGAGCCGAAATTTTAGCCAGTGAGGTTGTTTTCCCCACTCCGGTAGGACCACAAAAGACAACCCAGCGAGGCACACCACTACAAACCGGTATACCCTTCGTTGTGGTGATTCGCTTTCGTAATTCTAAAGCCAGCCGTTCGATAAAAATTTTAGGGTCACGTGCATGTTCCATGCTCATATTTTGGAGAACGGAATGTATTAAGTCGGCAGATAAACGCTTTGACATTCCCTGCTGAACAAGGTCTTTATAGAAAGGGATAATTTCCTGGGGTATCCCTGAGGGTGTCGTTTCTACCGACATAACCTGTAAAAGTTCACGAATTTCTCGTAAGGCTTTTACAATATCTTCACGAGGCGTAGCTTCTCTCAACTTTTCTTTGGGGAAAGGAACTACTGGTGTTTCGGTTTCCCCCGAAACTTTTGCCTTTTGTGGAGCCGTAATTTCACTTCCTGTGATTGGTTTCTGCTTCAATCGCTGTTGTGTCTCACGGATAATACGCTCAAACTCTTCTATCTTTTTCTTTTTTGTCTCATCCTCTGTAGATGAAGTAGTGTAAGTGGAATGTTCAAGATATTTTTTCTCTGCTATGGATTTTTTCCTCTCTTCGGATAGTGTCTGTTCTGGCACGGACACTGTAACTTCATAAGTTTTTTGTCCCAACCAACCTCGTATTCCTTTTTCTCGAACTTCCTGAGTGCTTATAACAATAGCTTGAGGTCCAAACAACTCATGTATTTTATTAGCGACCTCGCTCAAATATTTACACCGTATTTTGAAAAATTTATTTTCCATCAGGCTTCTACCTGTCCTTCAATCTCAACTTTAACAGAGGCATCTATTTCATTATACGAAAGAACGCGGACTTTCGGTAATTTGCGTTCTATAATTCGATGTAAGAAGCGACGCACATTTGCAGTGCAAACAACAATAGGTTCGTACCCTTCCAGCACAAGACGCTGAATTGCCTTGGCCGTATTCTCGCAAATCTGTTGGGAACGCTGAGGCGAAACCGGTATATATTCCCCTCCATCACTTTTCTTAACGGCTTCTAATATTTCCTGTTCCAATGCAGGAGAGAGAGTCACAATTCGTAGAATATTATTCTCATCCACAAGCGGAGAACAAATCGTCCGTGCTAATGCATGACGAACATATTCCGTTAATACATCCGTATCCTTTGTCCTTGGACCATAATCACACAAAACCTCACAAATCACTTCAAGATTGCGAATGGATACACGCTCCCGAAGTAAATTTTGTAATACCTTCTGAACCTCTCCGTAAGAAAGGATATTCGGTATCATTTCATCTACTACTGTGGGTGATGTTTGTTTTAATCGCTTCAGAAGTCGTTGCACTTCCTCACGGGTTAATAATTCTCCGGCATGCGTAGAAAGAATTTCAGATAAATGTGTTGCCAATACAGCAGAAGGTTCGACCACTGTATAACCTGCATTTTCTGCCTGTTCCTTTTGACTTGCTGGTATCCATAATGCCGGCAAGCCAAACGCAGGCTCTGTGGTTTCAATCCCCTGAATGGTTTCATCTACTATTCCTGGGTTCATAGCAAGGTAATGGTCAGGGAGTAATTCGTATGAACCGACCGTTGCCTCTCGAATTTTTATACAATACTGTGTTGGCTTTAGTAGTAAATTATCTACAATTCGCACAACTGGCACAACAAAGCCCATTTGTACTGCCATCTGCTCGCGAATTTTCTGCACCCGAGAGAGTAAATCGCCCCCTTGTGAACGGTCTGCTAATTTAATAAGAGCAAAACCTAATTCTACCTTAATCGGGTCAATTGTGAGCAAGGCTTCTGCTCGCTCTGTGGGACTTTCGGGTTTTTCTTTCGCTTTTTTGCTGAGTTCTTCTTCCTGCTTTGCTTTTATTTCTTTTTCTCTTTGTACCTGTGCGGACATATACGCAATAAACCCAAGTACCAATCCCACCATGATGAAAGGTCCAAAGGGCATACCGGGTACTATCCCAAAAAGCCCTAATAAACCCGCCGATACACCTAATGCCCGTGGATAACGGCTGAACTGAACGGTAACATCTGCGCCTAAACTCGTTTCTTCGGATACGGTTCGTGTAACAACTAAACCCGCTGCAGTGGAAATCATCAAAGCAGGGATTTGTGAAACCAGACCATCACCAATTGTAAGTTGAGTATATATCCTCGCTGCATCCGCTAAAGACATTCCATTCATTAACACACCAATCACAAGCCCTACCGAGATATTGACAATGGTAATAATTAATCCGGCTATCGCATCACCACGAACAAATTTAGTAGCACCATCCATAGCCCCATAAAAATCCGCTTCGCGTTCAATATCACGGCGACGCTGTCGAGCTTGTTCTTCCGTGATAAGTCCTGCGTTCAGGTCAGAGTCTACACCCATTTGCTTGCCGGGCATGGCATCTAAAGTGAACCGTGCAGCTACCTCAGAAATGCGTGTAGCACCTCGGGTAATCACAACAAATTGAATAACCACAAGTATGATGAAAATAACAATACCGACAAAAATATTTCCATAAGTAACAAAAGTCCCAAAAGCACGAATCACCGAACCCGCATCTGCCTGAGCCAAGATGAGTCGTGTAGAAGCAACATTGAGACTTAATCGGAACAGGGTAAGAATTAATAATAATGATGGGAAAATAGAAAAATCTACCGCCCTTTGCAAATACATCGAAGATAAAAGCACTACAACGGATAGAGAAATATTGAGTGTTAATAGCAAGTCCATTAACACTTTCGGGATAGGAATAATAAGCACCACCAGTACACCTACCACACAAATAGCCAATGCAATGTCGGGACTCCGTGCCAAGTTCCAGACATTGGCTGGTTGGACGCGTGTTGCTGGTGCTACCGCCATGTTTTATTCCTATGCTGTTTTACGGTTTTCTTTAAGTAAAAATTCCTGCCGTTCGCGCCGTTTTTCTTCCCTGCGGTCAATACGATACACAAAGGCTAATACTTCCGCAACCGCACGGAAAAGATTTTCGGGTACGGTCTGTCCCACTTCAACCGTTTTATATAATGTTCGTGCAAGTTCCGGTTTTTGCACTATGGGAACCTGATGGCGAACTGCTATCTCGCGAATGCGTTCCGCTATAATACGTGCTCCTTTGGCAACGACAACCGGAGCGGGCATAGTGCTTAAATCATATCGCAGAGCAACTGCAAATTCCGTCGGGTTTGTTATGATAACATCCGCTTTAGGAACTTCGCGTAACATGCGTTGATAAGCAATTTGCCTCTGCATCTGCCGAACGCGTCTCTTAATAGCAGGGTCTCCTTCCATTTCCTTCATCTCCTCTCGCATTTCACGTACCGTCATACGCAAATCCTGTTCGCGTTGCCACCATTGAAATCCATAATCGGCGATGCCCAATACCAGCATGACAAGAGCCACTCGCCACCAGACCGCAAGGAACAACTCTCCAGAGACATATAAAATATCCATAATAGAATAATTGGGCAATACCACAAGTTCTGTCCACCGATTACGGAGTGCGTAATACACCATGACCAATAAAAGAGCCAGTTTTGCAATATTTTTCCCCAACTCATAAAGAGCTCGCAACGAAAAGAAACGATTAAAACCGGAGATAGGATTAATTCGGTTTAATTTTGGAATAAGAGGTTTCCCCGTCCAGAGCAAACCTACTTGTGTGTATGCAATTGCCAATCCTGCTGCCATCATAATTAAAATGTAAGGCAATGTCCCTATTCCGATATAAATACCTACTTCCAGCATGAACGATTGAAGTTGTCTGTAATCATAAATTGGTTGCCACGGTTCTTCAAAATAATGTCGCATCACACGAAGTAAATGTTGAAAAGTCAAAGGTGCAATAAACCATAACGCTACCATAGCAGAACTCAAGCCGATAGCCGAAGTCAATTCCTGGCTCCGTGCAACATTCCCTTCCTCCCGTGCCCGCTCTTTCTTTCGTGGGGTAGGCGGAAAAACTTTTTCACCTCCAATATCTTCTGGCATAAGTTGCTATCCTAAACCTCGTATGAATAGTTGAACTTCACGAACCATTTCTTGTGCCATATCTTCGAATACACCAATATAAATACCTAATGAAATACCCACAACAATCATTCCTAAACCAATCGTAATAGGGAAACCAATAACTAAAAGATGTATTTGAGGAATAGCTCTTCCTAATATCCCCATCACGGCATAGGTTAGTATCATTGTCACAATCACAGGACCCGCAAGACGCACACCATATAAAAACATCGTTTGTCCTAACTTTGCTATTTCCCAACCGAAGTCTCTATCAAGTGGGTTAATAATACCTATAGGCAAAGTTTTATAACTCTCTCCTAAGATTTGGAATACTACCAGATGACTATTAGTCCACAGGAAAAACATTCCCCAAAGAATAAATAAGTAAAAACCGAAAATAGGAAACTGAGTTTCCATTGCAGGATTAAAAATATTCATCATCCCAAAACCACTTTGTAAGTCCATAATCTCACCGGCTATCTGAACAGCAGAAAACATCAAAGAAACGATAAAACCTATCCCAATTCCAATAAGAAATTCGTACCCGCCTACAACCAAAAAAGCCCCAAAACTTCGTGGTATACCCTGAGGCAAGGGAGATATAAGGGATACAAGGATTATAGCGATTAATCCAGCCAATCCTGCTTTAACCATCATAGGAACATTTCGCGAACCTAAAATCGGCATAGAAACAAAAAGTCCGAGCACTCGCATCAAGACAAGTATAAAGAACAAAAAAACATCTACTTCAAATATGCCTGTCGGAAAAATTTCATCCATCCATAATTAATCCTTCATAATCGTGAAAATTCAAGGATTTGATTAAACAAGTCTTGAGTAAAAACAATCAATACGCTCGAAATCCATGGAAGAGCAATCAAGAAAACAATAAACACAGCCAAAATCTTCGGCACAAAAGTGAGCGTAATTTCTTGAATTTGTGTCACGGATTGCAGAATGCTGATGACAAGTCCGACCAGCATCCCTGTAAGCAACATCGGAGCAGAGACCATAAGGGTCACCCAAATGGCTTTTCGTCCCACCTCAACAAGGATATCTGTTGACATATTTCAAACCTTTAATAAATATTTATTGCTATCTTTTCATTCTATTTCTTTTTGTCTTCTATTATATCAAAAATCACATTATATAGAGTGCAAATTATTACAATACCACAATATATTGTGAAAGTCAAGAAAAAACTTGTTTTTATTAACTATTTTAGATTTTTACTATTAAAGGATACAAAAATATAATGTAAAATATAAATACAAAATAAGGGGGCAATTTATAGTTGTGCATTTAATATTCAGGGCGACAAGCATATAATTACATAGAGATTTTTTGTTCTCTCATTTGTAATTATATTGACTGATGAATATTTGCAAGAAATTTTTTACTGGTATTATTATGGTAAAAATGGAAAATTTATGCTAATAGAGAAATTCCTTTCAAAAGAATTAAGAATTACAATAACTCAACTGTGTAACTATCGATGTATTTTTTGTCACAACGATGGAATTAGCAAAAATGAAAATATCACATCTCTTAATGATATAGTTTATGACACAATCAAACTATTTATTCAATCTGGGGGAGAGGATATTACCTTTACTGGAGGGGAACCTTTACTCCATAGCCAAAGTATTGAAAAAACAAAAAATCTTATCCATTTCATAAGAGGGGATTGTAAATCAGATATTCCTATTACAGTTGTAACGAATGGTTCTAAAATTGATGATGACCTTCTATCCTACCTTCACGATATAGATAATTTTAAGTTTAATCTATCTATCCACTCATTTGACTCCGACACATATTTAAAAATTACTTCTCAAAAAAGATTTACGCTTAATGATATTTATAACAACATTAAAAAAATACGAAAGCATAATATTCCGTTCAAAATTAACTATGTGATACTTAAAGATATAAATAATAAGAAAGAACAAATAAAAAAAGCGATTCAGGAAAGTTATAAACTGGGGGCTTCGTCAATAAAATTTATAGAGCTGCTTATAACAGATGAACATCAAGATTTATTTGAAAATTATTATGAGTTGAAAAGTATTTCATTTCTCCTCCAAAAACAAATGAAAAAGATAAGTGAAAGTGAGAGGAAGATAATATATAAATATATTGATAAACAAATAGAACAAAATGTTGAATTAGTAAAATGTACATGTAAAGTAGGCTGTAAGAATTGCCTACATTTTAGACCCATTGCACTTGATGTAGATGGAAAATATTACCCCTGTTTTATAAGTGAAGCAGAAAAGATAAAACTTAATTCAGAGGATGGAATTGAAACATGTTTTTTTAAAGGTGTGAGGTATATTCATTCTCTCGCCCATAGATATGAGGATAGAAGTCCTATTCTTAACAACGACCCCGTGATGATTTCCGAAAAGATAGAAATATATGCCCAAATTGATGAAAATATATACAACAAAATAATAAAAAGTAAAAATGATTTTTTAAAAACAAGATATATCAAACACAACTATTCCTTTTATAAACCTAAACTCTCAGATACAATTTGGGACAAATTTATAAAGTCAGTTAGGATTAGAGAGAACTTTAATAATGTAGAACAATGTGCCCTGGTTATTTCTGAAAATGAATTGATAAAAATAGAAGGTTTTCCAGCTACAAGAATAAAATATAAAAGTGAGAATAACTTTGCATTTGAAGAAACAAAAGAAAAAATAGAAAATTTACTAAAAAAACTTTATTACTTACCTTTCTTTTCTTACAGTATAGAAGGATATTTTATAATTTATGAATATCTTCGCTTAAACATATCAAAAATTTATATCAAAAATCGCACTTTATTTTTCATATCATTTTATCCCAAAAATAATGAAAAAGATTTTGTTAGTATAAAAACTCTCCTCAGAAAATATAATATAAGAACAATTGAAGATATATTTTTTTATTATCTATATAAAATGTTTGAACAAAAGAAATAAAGAAGAGTTATCATTATTTTAATAAAGTAGTAATTTATCATAAATAAGTAAAGATCTTTTATTCTTTTTAATTCTAAAACATCCCCCTCAACATTTCTCTTAAACCCAATATCCCCGCAATTTTAACTATAAAGGTTCGGTTCCCTTATTGAGAATATCAAGATATTTTTTATATACAAAGATACGGTTTCGTTTTTTTCCTGTAATTTCGACAATTATCCCTAATTGTATAAGGGAGTCAATTCCTTTTTCCACTGCGGGGATACTTAATCTGGTCCTTTGAATGTATTTCTTTTATAGAAAGAAGGGGGCGTTCACAAAATATAGAGAAGATTCGTATCGCAGTATTGGCTTTACGATTTAAAGTTTGAATCTTCCCTGTATCTTCCTTGAAAAGTTTTAGTAACTGCTGGGCCGTTTCCACTGCATTATTAGATGTTTCTATAATACCTGTAAGAAAAAAATCTATCCATTTTTCCCAATCCCCTTTTTCTCGAACTATATCAAGAAGTCCATAATACTCTTTTCTGTGTTGCTTAAAATATAAACTGAGGTAAAGAAGTGGTTTTTGTAAAATGCCTTCATGATGCAAAATAAATGGTATAAGGAGTCTTCCGATTCGGCCGTTTCCATCTAAAAAGGGATGTATCGTTTCAAATTGGACATGGACTAAACCAGCTTTGATTACAGATGGGTAAGGAGTTGTTTTATCATGGATAAACTTTTCTAAAAGAGACATGCATTCTGGGACATATTCCGGAGGAGAAGGCATAAAATAAGCATTTCCAGGCCGAGTTCCGCCTATCCAATTTTGAGTTGTCCTGAATTCTCCCGTCAATTGAGCACTTCCGCTTCCTTTTGATAATAATATCTCATGTATTTCTCGAATAAGCCGATTTGAAAAAGGGAAATTATCCCTTTAGCCTTTTCAATCCATGGTCTAAAGCGGAAACATAATGAGAAACTTCTATTACATCATTGATAGGAGAGCCCGGATATTCATTTATTTCAAATAAAAGAAGATCAGAAAAGGAAGATTGTGTCCCCTCTATTTGTGAAGATAAAACTGCTTTCGCCGAATATAAGAATACAAAAAAATGTTAGATTCGGGTAATAAAAGACTAATACTATCAAGCCGACCTAAAGCGAGTATTGCCTGCTCTAATAACTGTCCCCTTTTAGAAGTTAAATCAATAGGTGGTTGAGGGGGTAATGGATTAGGGATAAATGTTCTGATTTTCTCCCCACCAATTATTTTTGTTATATATTGGCCTGTGGCACCTCTTTACAAAACATAATTCCTTATTTAACTTTGTTTAATTAGAGAAATCATTATTAAACGATATGTCCAAATCGTTTAATAATGAGAACTGTGGGTAATTATAATAAAAACGAAACAAAAAAGAGAAGGGAGAATTACAACTCTTTACTAAGTAAAAATCGTAATACTCTTACTTTTTAACATTCCAACCACGGACACCAAATAATGGAGTGATATTTTCTGACAAGACATCCAGAGGAACTTTCGTCTGTATTTTCATCTCTTCGTTAGGACGCAAAATAATCCCCCCCTCGGACCAGTAAACTCGCGGTAGTTCATATCCCGGTTTATCAGGAGCATACAATTCTGGAATTAACATGAATGCAACACTATTACTCATGTTTTTTATTACCACATCAAATACTCGTTCTTTATCTGTTTTTGTAATTTCTTTCCCTTCCATAGAAACTTCTGTTTTCCCTAATTCATTAAGTTTTGTAAAGTCTGCTTTTGATTTAGGTCTCGTGTAAAAGATTCCCTTTAAATTATGCCCGCTTTCTCCAGGGATGTCAGGTTTTGCCGAAATCCAGTAGGTATTGGTGGAAACAATTTGATTTGTTTCATCTGATAACTGAAGTCGGAGAAAAAACATAGGTTTCCGCTGTTCCACAGGGATATCTACCTCAAACGCTTTTGTTTTACCGTCTTCTTCAACCTCAATATTTTCTCCTGTTTTTGACCAGAAAACATCTCCGTTTAGGTAAAATGCTTCTGCGGACACACGCAGATTGGATAAGTGTTTTCTATAACTGTTTACCACCCAAACACATTCATCATCATAAGCAAATTGCACATGAACAGGTTCACATGCTTTCTTTGCCCCATAGTATGCAGAGGTAGGCCGAAGATACCAGTCCACATATTGCCAGGTGAGTGCCGCAGGCCAGGCCGTATCATATTTCCATGTAGTAATTCCTGTCGCTTTGTATTTGTTGCGAGCATACGCTTCAAACATACCCCTTGCACTATTAAAATTCATTGCCTCAACTTTTCTTGAAAAATCATCAAGGTCATTTGCAGGACCGTAACAATCATTCATCGCATCACGCAGAGCGTAGAAATAACTTCCACCCTGAGTAACGGTATGGAAAGACCAAGCCTCAGTATCCAAAGCAGGCCAGAGCTGGTCTTCGGGTAACATCTCTCGCAAACTGGTTGGACATGCAATAATCCCACCGATACCACCGGACTGTGCGAATCCCCATGCCCCGTCATGCGTTCGCAAATAATAATGAGAAGGACCCGCATATGTCCATAGTTCACGCGTTCCTGTTCGTGTTCCCCCTGTGGAACGTCGTGTTGTGGTTACAAAAGTTCCGGAGTGAGGTTGATAAGTTCTCCGAACACGATGTTTTGCAATTAACTCTTGATACGCCTTATCTAACTTTTCCGAGGGAAAAGTCTCATCATGCCCTAAAAAATGCACTAAACTGGGATGATTACGAATGCGCAACATCATGTCTTCGATACATTGAATTGCCAAATCCTCCTCTAATATGGTTCTTCCAAAAATTTGTTGCGTAACCATGACCCCATATTCATCACATAGGTCATAAAACATATCAGTTTCACGAATAGAAAATCCTTCAGAGCGGAGCATATTCAACCCCGCTTCTCTTGCAAATCGGACCAATGCTTCATAACGGGTTTTACTCAAACGCAATAGCATATCGGATGTCATCCAGGCACCGCCACGAATGAGTATCTTTTCTCCATTGATGTAATAGACCCTCCAATCTTCCTCATTCAATTCTGTTCGAACATCACGGATACCAAATCGTGTTTGAGCAGTGTCAGATATTTTGCCTTGAACCAGCACTTCAATAGATAGCGTATATAAATTTTGTTCCCCTAACGGTGCCGGCCACCAAACACGGGGTGATTCAATATGCAGAATAGGATATTCTTCAGGCTTAAAAATAACTTCCTTCTTCTCATTCGGATTTAATTTCACATTCTGCTCAAAAACAATGTCCTCAATAGCCCCTTTTACTGTAGTTTCAATTTCTTGTCCTGTCAAATTCGCTACCCATGCGGATACAGTCAAATCTGCACTCTCGAATGAAGGCAAACTTAACTGTGTTTCTACATAAGGATGCCTCAAAGCAACGGGTCCCTGAGACTTAATGTATACAGGTTGCCAAATTCCCATATTGAGGTCAGGCGGTTGTGGATTGTGGTCATCCCAACCCGTAGTGGCTTCAATTTGTTTGGTATTATAATCTTTTTTAGGCAAAAGTCCCGGCGGATAAATCTTTACCGCTAACGCATTTTTTTCCCCATATTTCAAGTAAGATGAAACAAGGAATTCGAATCTCCGAAACATTCCACGAACTTCCTGACGGTCCGCTATCTTCTTCCCATTTAACCAGATGTCTGCTTCGTAATTGATTCCCTCAAAATGTAATGTGCATTCTGTCCCCTTCCATTCTGATGGAACACTAAATTCAGTTCGATACCACCATGGGTCGCGAAACGGACTATCTTTTGGCATAATCAGCCAGAGGTCATCCTGATACCCCGGAACCTTCTTCAAGTTTGTTCCATAATATAAATTCGGATAAACTCCACTTTCTTCCAGTACCGCTAATACAGTAATTGGCACCGTAGTTTTATACCCGTTATCTATTGTACAACCCATTGTGGACAATACATTCCCTTCTACATTTATTTCTTTAGAGGATTGTATTTGCCAATCCTGTTCTAATGGCAAAATGTCTGCAGAAACATATATTGGTATTAAAATCCAACAAAAAATTGTGGTATTAAACAGAATGTTGTTTTTTTTCATCTTGTCGCTCCTTAAATTTACGGTTTTCTTTTTATGAGTATATTGAGATAGATTTCCACTTTCAAATAAAGACTTTAAAAATGAAAGGAAGTTTCTTTTTTGTTATACTACTATACATTCTGTTTAATTAACGATAATTAAAACATAAAACATAGTCAGGAGGGTATCTCTATGGCAAATGAAGGTGTAATGAATGCATGGCTTTATGGAACAGATTGCAAAAGTGACCTTTCCAAACCGGCACGGCCCTTACACATAGTCCTCTTAGGGGCTCCCGGAATTGGCAAAGGCACACAAGCTGAATATTTAAGTAAAAAATACGGTGCAGTCCAACTATCCACGGGGGATGTCTTCCGTGCGGCAAAAAATACACCCGAAGAATCGTTAAGTCCGGCTATGCGTGAAGCCATGGTTGCCATGAAAGCAGGAAAACTTGTATCAGACGATACTGTAATTAATCTTGTCCGTGAACGAAAGAATTGTTTAAGTAGCGGATATGGGTTCTTACTCGATGGTTTCCCTCGCACTGTTCATCAGGCAGAGGCATTGAAGGAAATATTGGTAGACCTAAATATTAAGTTGGATGCAGTATTAAATTATGTCCTCGATACCGAAGAAGTTGTAAAACGGTTAAGTGGTCGTCGTACCTGTAAACAATGCAAAGGTACAGCCCATATCATTTTCAATCCGCCTAAAGTTGAAGGTGTTTGTGACAAATGTGGTGGTGAATTATTCCAGCGTGAAGATGACCAACCCGATGCTATCCGTGTGCGATTAAAGACTTATGAAGAAAGCACAGCCCCTTTAGCAGATTACTATGAAAAGGAAGGACTACTATTGACCATCACCGCAGACGGAACACCCGACGAGGTATTCCATAAGACAGAGGCACTATTAAAACAGAGATTAGGTCTTTAAAAATCCGACTCATCTGACTTGTTCAGCGGTTCCGACCTGTCAGACTCATTAAACAAATCTCCCATTGATTTTTCTTTGATAGATTTTGCTTCTAACATGGCGGATTCCAGAAGGGAATAGTTTAATCTCCCATCCGAACTTATTAACGGTAATACATTCGGATGATTTTCTAACATTTTTGCATGGTGTTTTGGCTCATGCACAAAAACAGGTAAATTGCAAGATAATAAATATCGTGCGACACGGAGACTTCCTCCTTCATGAGAGGGTTGTAATGTACAGCCCATTTTGGCAAGGGAAGCAATAAAAAGATTTCTCCGAACTGCCTGTTGACTTGCCCATTTAGCAGAGGGAAGCCAGGGACTAATTATTTGCATTTTATTAAGTTTTATTGCTTCTTCCCAATCCGAAGAAATTGAATAATGAAAAATTCCACAGGGAAGAATTACCTGAGTATACCCTCCGCACCGAATAGCGGTATCATGTCCGATTTGGTCAACTCCACGAGCCCCTCCGGAAATGACATAACCACCTGATTGAATAATAAATGTAACCAATTCCTTTGTTATTTCTACACAATTTACATTAGGATGAGTTGTCCCTACTACTGCAATTCCTATCTTATGCTCTACATTCTTATTTTGCGTTCCTTTGAAAAAGAAAAGAGGGGGTGCTTGATTTTTTAAATTGAGCCATTGAAAAGGGTAAAACTTGGAACCATAAAAAGCAATATTCCAACCTTCTGCAAAAACATCAAGCAGTAATTGCTCCGCTATTTTAATATCTACGTTACTAATTTTTAATATCTCATCAGCCAGGATATTTACATAAAAAGTATTTTTATGTTTTATTTTTGTTTTGTTACCCCTTCCTTTCATTATACTAACTATTATCTCTTCACCTAATGAAAGTAAATGGTGAACAATTTTCCATGACTGATTTGTTTTTATTAGAATAGATACACAAAATGAAGCAATATGCATTGCATTTTTATTTGATGAAAAATGACTATATATCATAGGAAAATCATTGAGTATATAAAAAATGTTTTTTAAAGAATATGTATTATTGACAATGATGTCAACAAATTATATAATAAATGAATAACAAATAGGATTTACACATAAGGTAACAATTTATGTTTGACTTGCAAGCACTTCAACAAAAAATTCCTCGTTATATTATTGGACTTTCCTCAGGTGCCTCCTGTGATGGTATTGATGCAGTACTTGTCCGTTTGAAAGGTTCAGGTCCCGAAATGGCAATGAGATTACTCGCCTCAAATACATTTCCTTATGATGAAGATTTTCGTTTAGCGTTGCTATCGGAACATAAGACGGACCGTGAAATTTGTCAGTTAAATTTTCAATTAGGTGAATTATTGGCTCGTGCCGCATTGGAGATGATGAAAGTAGCCAAAGAACAAAATATTGAAGTAGATTTAATCGCCTCTCATGGACATACTATTGTCCACTTTCCCCCTCCAACCGTTTCAAAAGTGGGAATTCTTCAAATTGGAGAATCGGCGGTAATAGCAGAAAGAACAGGATTACCGGTAGTTTCTGATTTCAGAGTTCGTGATATGGCAGCAGGTGGACAGGGAGCTCCGTTAATGCCCTATGCAGATTGGATACTTTTCCGTAGGTCCAATCGTACTATTCTTTGCATTAATATTGGTGGCATAACAAATATGGCTGTAATCGCTCCCGATTTTCAGAAAATATTTGCTTTTGATGTAGGTCCCGGAAACATGGTAATAGATGCAACAGTACGGTTGCTCACTCGCGGTGCAGAGAATATAGACCGAGATGGACGCATGGCAAGGCATGGAAAAGTTATCGATGAATTTCTTCAATACCTGTTAGACCACCCCTTCTTTACTAAAGTTCCCCCTAAGACCGTTAACAGAGAAGATTTCGGTGAAGAAAATTATTTAAGAGATGCATTGGCGAGTCGTAAAGAATACCCCATCGAAGACCTTGTGGCTACTGTTACTACCATGGTAGTGCGAACTATTATAGATGCTTATGAACGATTTGTAAAACCTCAATATACTATTGACCATATTATTATTGGAGGAGGTGGCACAAAAAATCGAACCATTCACAAATGGTTAGCAAAAGGATTGGCACCTATTCCTGTTTTCACAAGCGATCAATACGGTATTCCCAATTCTTCTCGCGAAGCCCTTTCTTTTGCTATACTTGGAAATGAAACTATTTGTGGGACACCCGCAAATATCCCTCAAGTAACCGGGGCTTCACACCCCGTCATTTTAGGAAAAATTACCCCTCCATAAAACAAGTAAAGCATAATATCATTTTACATCCTATTAATTCCAAGAGGAGAGCGATTTTGTATTCATGTTAAGGGATTTCTGTTTTCTCAGAATCTAAAACTAAAAAGACAAAAAAAAAGTCTTATTTACACACTTGGGAATAAAATAAATGAAATTAAAAAACAAAATAAAATATCCATTGATATGTTATTTAGTATTTCTATGTGTCAGAAGTGATGCTATTGGGGTTAGGGCACATATTGAAATAGGTCTGGATGCTATTCAAAAATATATTATAGATTTGGAAAAACAATATCCCGAATTAGCCGAATTATTCAAAGACAAAGAAATTTATCCAGCCTTCTATGCAGGTTGTTCCTTTCCCGATTGGGGCTATGGTGGAATAAACCCAGATTCAGCAGAAGCTTCCCATTGGAACCCTTTTATGACCGCCTATGTTGAAATCTTAAGACAAAAACTACCTACCTTATCCATAGAACAAGCGCGAAAGGAAATCGCATTCTTCTTGGGAATAATTGTCCATAATATTTCGGATATACCCTGGCACTTTGACGAACCTGCACATCGTTCCTTTTTGACATCAGCACGGGAAGAAGGAGGCTCCTCTCATGGAGAGAGTGAATTTTCAACAGATACCTTCCTATTTGCAGAGAAAGAAGTGGCTCCGCCTATCCCGTTACAACTTTTCTGGCCCTATGAAACAATATTGCAATGCTTTCAAAAGTTAAATATCCCGATTACACTCGAACAACTTAGGGCAGGTTGTACAAGAGAACAAGGATACCTTGCCTCCGGTCCCCTTGTCGCTATGACCCAATTTTCTATTATGAAACAAAAACATAATTGGGTATATCAGCACTATAGGGATTATTATTACGGAGGTCTTGACCACAATGCTTCTGCAGTAAGTACATTCTTGAAATATTACTTTGCACAAATTGTTGGAGATTATTTTGTTCAAAACAGTTTAGAATATTCCCCATATGTTCGAAAAAATAATGATTTTATACCTATTTATGGTATCTACGATACTACCCTTATCGAATCAAAACCTGAAAATAATGCTGGTAAAGAACCTTACCTTACACTGGGTAAAGAACAAAGTGGAGAAAGAAAAATTCTAATTCGCTTTGATTTACCTCAAAATTGGAAAAATCAAGACTTAAAAAATGCATCCCTCTGGTTATATTTGACAGAAATAAAAAGAATAGGTTCTGAGCCTGTCCGTATAATAGTACAGCCAATAAATAATGGGTGGGAAGAAGGCAACGGACTTTCTGATGAGTTTAATGGCACAGACGGCTCCCCTTCAGAAACAACAACCTGGAAATCTTTAATCAATACCAACAATAATCTTTTCAATATCCGAGAGGTACCCCTTAAAATAGGATGGATACATATCAATATTTCCGATTTTGTTATACAATGGCTTGAAAAAAACATACCCAATTATGGAATATGTCTATCGCTATACAATTCGAACATTAATGATGAGACCATTTTAAAATTCTATTCATCGGATGCTTTTCGTCCGAACGATAATCCCTACTCTGGTGGGAAATTGTTAGCCTACCGTCCTATCTTAATTATACAGTCAATGTATTCTTTATCAAGTTATATTTCCCCCAAAAAAATAATTAATACACAAAGAAACTAAACAAAAAACAAAAAGTTTATCATTGGTTAGAATAAGTATCCCTCTTTTTTGCTCCATCGAAACACACAATAGATTAGAATTGTCTATAATAATAAAAAAGAATTAATTAATGTAATACATTCCGTTTTAACTTTGTTAATATAAAAAAATCTTCAAAAAAAGGTTTTAATAACTGTGTTGAAAACTTACCTGTCGTGGTTTTTTGATGGTATACAAAGCAGAGTTTTATTGCAGAGTTTTTTCACAGCCCTTTTCGTCCTATTAGCAGTTCAACTATTCACTATAGGTGTATTGAGTGAACGCTTACCTATCGAAGTATCCCGACCTTATTATCAAGAGTTAAAAAGTTTTACTTTTGACCCCAAACAAAAATTAATAATAGATAATGTAGATGGTGCGGTAAATATTACCCCGAGCAAAGGGTCCAAAATTCTTATCAATGCAGATGCTCGTGGGTATCCCCGTCGATACAAAGATAGAGAAAAAGTGGGCACATTTTCTAAAAAATTGTTTCAAATTATTGAAAGTGACCAGAGTGTTTCTTTAGAAACAGAGCCCCGCTCACGGCCGGAGGGGGTCGAATTCCGTGTCGATTACCAGATCACTGTGCCTGTAGGCATAAATGTAGAAGTTAACATAACGGGAAGAGGCAGTGTATATATCAACGCAGGTGCCAACAATGTCTCTGTTCATGCAAACCAGGGCGATATTACAATAATTCAACCCGAAGGGGAGGTCTTTGCCCAAACAATATTGGGGCGAATTGATGTAAGTCAAATAAAAACCTCTGCAGATATACAAACAATTAATGGGTCTATATATACCACTGTAAGTAAGGGGAAAATCCGAGCTAATTCTGTGAATGGAAATATTCAAACAGCCCTTCTAAGTGAGAATATTGAAAGTTGTGATTTAAGTGTTACAAATGGTAATATAACTTTATCGATACCTGAACTTTTTTCCTCAAAAATTTTGGCAAGAACTCATCGAGGTTACATCACCACTGAATTTGTTTTAGGAGAAATTGTTCCAGGCACTCAGGTGCGACAGATTGAAAAACAAATAGGTAAAGGGGTTACAGATTTGAAATTGTCATCTATGAATGGCAAAATATTAATATCGCGATTAATTCAGTAGAAACTAAATAAATTGTAAAATAGTCAAATATATAACGAACAGAGGAAAAAAAGGATGTTTAAATGGTTAAGCTCCTCTTCGCAAACCAGTGGTGCGATTGTGGCATGTCCAGGTGTTGCGGAGAAGGTTTCATCAGAAACTTCTGAACTCGAATTAGTACAAAGAAGTCAGAAAGGAGATACAGAAGCGTTTGCTGAACTGGTACGAAAGTATCAGCAAATTGTATTTAATATTTCGTATCGTTTTATGCGAGATACAAATCTTGCAGAAGATATGGCTCAAGAATCTTTCCTAAAAGCGTTCAAACATATTAAAGGTTTCCGTGGTGATTGTGCCTTCTCCACATGGCTATACCGTGTAACATGTAGTGTTTGCCTGACAGAGTTAAATAAAAGAAAGAAAAGAGCCGAAGTAGAATTACAGCCGAATACCCCTGTGGGTAGCGTTGAAACCAAGGTTAGTGAATATGAAATTGCAGAAAAAATCCGCAAATGTGTTACTTCCCTGTCCGAACGGTATGCGACCGTTTTAACCCTGTACTATTTAAACGGTATTTCGTATGAAGAAATTGCTGAAATTATGGACATACCTGTAGGAACATTAAAAACATGGATGTTTCGTGCCCGTAAACAATTGCGGAAAATTGTAGAAAAGGAGATTTTCCCCGATGGTAGAAATTCCTCGTGAAGACGAATTAGATGCACTTATCGAGTCGGTACTAAAAGATGAAAAACTTTTACCGACACCCGTAACCCTACATGCAAATGTAGTTAAAAGATTAAAACTGCACGAATTGAGAGAAAGAGAACAGCTCCGTTTTCGATATTTGATGACAGGATTTGTTATTACAGTTCTGACCATTGTGTTTGGGGTTATCTTTTCTATATCATTCTATAAATGGTCTGTTATGTTCTGGTATGGTTCCGATGCAGGTTGGGGATATTGGGACTATTGTCGTACTTCTTTACAGACATATTGGGTAAAATATCAGGGGACTTATTCATTCCTGCTTACCTTAGGAGTCGCTATAAGCACATTGGTGGTATTACTTACTCCCTGGGTGAAATCCCATAAAATGTAATTCATCCAAACTATATTGGGGATACACTTGGACCTTTTCCCTTGCATTGTTTTGAAAAAGAGTAATGTTATATTTTATCTTTATTTAATTATCCTTCGTTGTTATAATATGGAAGATTATTTGTATTTTAACTAAAAAGAGAGACCTCACAATGAGTAAAAAAGTGTTTATTTCCCGTGGGATGGTTCAAGCAATATTTGCCTTAATTCTTCTTATTGTAATTGGAATAGTCTTAGCTTTTCTATTTGCACCTCAGAAACCAGAAGCACCCCCAAGGTCAAATATCTCTTATGAAAATAAACCCGCAGACCCTCCGGGTAGAAAACCTGCTAAACCATACGATGAAGTCCTTCCTGATTTACCCCCTTCTCCAACGGGAGCCCAATCTACGTCTCCGACACAAAAACCTCCAAAACCGCAAACAAGTCCTGAAACTGCAACAAAAAAAGAGCAAAAATTATATCCCATTCTGGTAAAAGTATTGGATGGAGAAAGTAATCAACCCTTAGCAAGTGCCAAAGTTGTCTTGTCAACAAACTACATAAGAAGAAACCGCCCCTCTTTGGGTGGTGGATTTTCTGTTATATCCGGGCGAACCACTGTTGACCCTTACCAGATACGAGGTCCTTACAGCACAAACAAAGAAGGAATAGTAGAAGTTGTTGTTTTTGATACAGATATAGAACAGTTTAAAAAAGAAAATCTCCGTATTATTGCTAAATATGGCAATTATATTCAGGGAGAAGAATCTATTCCCGAACTCCAAGAAGAAAATCCATCTGAGTTAACTATAAAATTATATAAGGGGGGTACTATCGAAGGAAGAGTAATAGAAGAGGGGAGTAACAAAGGTGCTAGTGGCGTAAAAATTCTTATTGATGAAGGTTTAAATCCCTTCAAGGAACAAGGAAAAAGCACCCCTTCTACTCCAATCATCAGCGATGAAGAAGGAAACTTCAAGATTGAAGGACTTATTCCAGGAACCTATGGACTATTAATCTCAATAGAGGGAACTCCTTATTTACCCGACAAGAAAAAAGAATTCCCCTACAAAAAGGTTACCATTACTTCCCCGCAGGATGTCCAGAGAGGGATTACCTTCAAGGTTCAGCCCGCGGGGATGATTTGGGGGTATGTACTAAATATGTCGGGAGACCCGGTTTCGGGGGCAGAAATCTTACTGAGTACATCACAAAGTATATTTTCGCAAGCGGTGAGTGCATTACTTACACAGGAAGCCCCTCTCTCTGCAAATTCGGATAGTAACGGTTATTATGAGATGGGCGGTGTTCCATTAAATCAAGAATGGAGATTATATGTAACAGGTAGTAAACAATATACACCACAATTAAGTGATGTATTCGCCTTAACCCCTGCCTATCGAGTGGTTCGTGTTGATATAAATCTCTTTGAGGGTGCCTCTGTATCTGGTTTTGTGCGGGATACAGGTGGAAATCCTATCCCACGAGCCGAAATTATTTGTTTACCTGAATACAGTGCTATCTTTTCACCTCTTGACCAACCGACAACTTTTCAAAATGCAGTAACCCAGGACGACGGTTCTTATCTTGTATCAGGGCTTCCACAGGGGAACTACCAAATAATGGCATGGAAAGCAGGTTATAAAGTGCCTATGTTAGGGCAAAAATTTGCCAGCGATGGATATTCCAAAGTTACAGGAATTAATATTACTCTCGAACCTGTAGAAGCAGGGGAATTTTCTGTTTTTGGAAAAGTAACCAATCCGCAAGGACAACCCCTCAGTGGTGCAGATGTCCGTCTGGAAGGGGTTACTACAGCCGGTTTCCAATCGGAAGAACACTCTGCCAAAACAGACAGTGCAGGAATGTATAAAATTGACGGTGTCAATATTGGATATTACGAATTGCGGGTATCCTATCCCGGCTATGTAACACGCACTTTATACAGTGTGCGCTTCAATCAACCTACAGATGTGGTCTTACAAACATTCGGTGTTATCCGTGGGCAGGTTTTAGTAAAAGAAACAAACTCCCCATTAGAGCAACCGTTTACTATTGAAGCAAGACCGATTCCATATAGTCCCGATGAGGCAGGAGATATCGCTTTTGCACAATACACCACAAATCCTGTTGAAGAGTCCTTTACCAATCCCGAAGGACGATTTGAACTTCAATTGGGACCCGGTGCCTTCGAATTAATAGCAAGTTCGGAAGAGTATGTAGATGGCAAAGCACAAGCCATGGTTCGAGAAGGGGAAACTGTCGAAGTTAAAATATTTGTATCTAAACAAGGGGCCGTTGTAGCAGGGAAAATAAATATCCGCGGGGGAGGAAACCCTCAGGGAACACGCGTTTTTTTAATTCAGTCTGAATCCGAAACCGAAGCAATGACCCGAGCCCTTTTTGCTGATGAAGATGCTGGCGGAAAAATGCAGGTTATAGGTGAAGATGGTATGTTCCGATTTGAAGCCATAGCCGAGGGCAACTATGTGGTTATAGCCCAACATGAAGGTTATGCAATGGCTAATAGCGGTGTAATTTCTTTATCTGCAGGACAGAGAATAGAAAACATCAACATTACATTAGGTACCGGAGGTGGAATTGAAGGAAATATATATATAGATGGACAATTGGCTCCCAATGCCCTTGTAATTATTTTGGGGCCCGGCGGGACAAAAACCACAAATGCAGATGCAAATGGCTATTACTATTTTGAGGGACTTACTAGCGGGGTATATCAATTAGTTGCTTCTCCCGTAGGCTCCGGAGATGTGGATGACATTAATATGAGTGGTTTATTTGCAACGCGGGGTGTTCCTGTTGAAGTAAAAGAAGGACAAACAACTCGTTTTGACTTCGGCAAAATGGGTGGAGTACGAATAGAAGGACAATGCAATCCTTCACCTCCTATTGGCGGAATTGCTCTTCTCCGACCCCCTACTGGGCGACCTTTTGCTTTCGGGCAGGTCGTTAACATGGATGAATTGATTGGTAGCATGAGTGCTATGGTGAATCCTTTAGGGGGAAATTTTGTATTTGAAGATGTCCCAACAGGTGAGTGGCAGTTGGATATTTACTATGTCCAATTTGGTCGGGGTGTCCGCTATGTGTATAGCACGGTAATCGCCGTAAAAGGCGAAGAACCTGTCATGAATATTAACTGTATGGTTCGGTTATAATATACAACAAAATCGAGGTACCCAACTGTGGCTTTTATAGAGGTTGAAAACTTAACCGTATCTTATGGCGACACAATTGCCATTAACGATATATCCTTTACATTAGAGCCCGGTGTTATTGGGTTAATCGGTCCCAATGGCGCCGGCAAGACAACGCTCATCCGCACGTTTTTAGGTTTTATCCGCCCTGTTAAAGGGAAAATCATTATCTCAGGATTTACACTTCCTCAAGAAATATTAAAAGTTCGTGCAATTGTCGGACATATGCCCGAACGGGAAGTCGTCAGTCCAAAAGTTACCGCAGTTAGTTTTTTAGTATATTGCGGAAGACTGGTAGGCATGTCTTATGTGGATGCATTAGAACGCTCACATGAAGTATTAAATTATGTGGGACTACAAGAAGCACGCTACCGACCCATGCAGACCTATTCCACAGGAATGTTGCAACGCGTAAAATTAGCACAGGCCATCCTACACGACCCAAAAATACTAATTTTAGACGAGCCTACCAATGGTTTAGACCCGGATGGCAGATTGGAGATGCTTCAACTCATAAAAGAAATCGCCGAACAACGCGGTGTAACTACAATCCTTTCAACACATCTATTACCCGATGTCCAAAACCTATGTTCACAAATTGTTGTTTTGAAAAAAGGCAAATTAGTTTTCTCAGGAGACCTACAATTATTAATTGATAGTCGAGTAAATCACTACGAAGTATCTGTTCAACCCCCAATAGAACCTTTCAAAGAAGAATTGGTAAAAATGGGTATAAAATTTCAGGAACTACCGCAAGACATTCTTTGTTTGCAATTGCCAGAGGGCATAGAACAAAAAGAAATATTCCATTGTGCTCAGCGAGCAGGAACAATGGTTCGTTCTTTTATGCCGGCGGGAGGAAGTCTTGCAGAACTATTCCAATCTAAACTTGAGAAGTAAGAGGTTAGTTAGCACATGCCTGTATATTCGTTCACTTATAGACCTTTTGAAGGTAAATACTTGCGTCACTTCCGTTGGTGGATTGTTTTTCTTGAAGAAGTGCGTCTATGGAATCGTTCCCGTATCTTCCACATATTATTCTTGTTGGGAATGTTGCAACCTTTGGCAAGATTTCTACAAATTCTCTCCTATAATGCTGCCATGCAAGACCCCAATCATCCTCTCGCTCCACTTATTCGTTCCGTAACGTGGCTCAAGGTGGACAATGAACTTTATTACCATCTTATTCGATTACAGGCCCCTGTCGTAATACTCCTCCTTTTATATGTCGGTGCAGGGTCTGTATGTGCAGACAGAAAAAATCGTCTTTGGGATATATATTTTTCGAAACCTATTCATTGGTATGACTATTTAGTAGGAAAATTATTATCTGTTATTTTCTGTGGACTATCCTTAACATTTATACCTGCTGTTATACTCATGTTTACAGACTATGCAACAAAAAAAACATCAACATGGACAAGTTTGTTAGGTTATTTCCCTGCCATGTCCGATAGCCTCATGTTTTCATTAGTATTAGTCGTCCCCTCTGCTTTGGCTATTGTCTCTGCATCCAGTATCTTTCCCACAGAAAATATAACAGTAATAAGCGTTATCACCATTCTGATTGCAAATACGACTCTGGCAGGCTTACTCTCCAACTTCATGAGAGATGGAAATTATATGCAGATTTCACTCCCGGTAGCTATTTATTATATGGGACAAAAAATCTTTAATGTGGACCGCACTATCTTTTTCCGAACAGCAGATGTGAGTGCAATTCATATGTTTCTTTATATCTTTTTTGTATCATTACTATGTTTAATTATATGCATTGTTCAGGTGCGGAAAGCGGAAAGGGGCTAACGATGGATGTCCATATCGAAACTCGAGAATTATCCAAATGGTTCGGTGAAGTAGTAGCCCTAAACAATGTTTCTGTTCAGATACCATCAGGTGTTATCGGTTTATTAGGACCCAATGGTGCAGGGAAATCTACATTTATAAAATTAGCATTAGGATTGTATCGTCCCAGTCGAGGTGAAATTCGTATTTTGGGAGAAAAAACCCGAAATAATTTTCATATACTCCAAAAAGTGGGATACTGTCCTGAAATGGATCACTTTGTTGAAGAAATCAGTGGTTATGAATTTCTCTATTGGTTAGCAAGGTATTCCGGCTATAGAGCAAAAGAAGCAAAAAAGCAAGTGGAGCGTTCCGTTGAACGTGTGAGTATGACCGAGAGAATGTATGACCCTATTGCTACTTATAGTAAGGGAATGCGTCAGCGTATAAAAGTGGCACAAGCACTTCTTCACGACCCTCAAATTTTATTTTTAGACGAACCCATGAACGGATTAGACCCATCTGCTCGTGAGGAATTGTTCGAATTAGTTATTTCATTAGGGAATGAAGGGAAAACGGTAATTTTTTCAAGTCATGTGTTACATGAGGTCGAACGTGTTACGGACACCGTCATTTTGATTTATAATGGTCGAGTACTTGCTTTCGGAAAAATCCGTGAAATACGCGACCTGATTAAGAATCATCCCCGTACTATTGTTATCGAGACATTAGAACCAAAGAAAGTTTATCAAATATTAAGTGTGGACAAAAATATTACCACAGTAAACTTCGATACCCAAGCATTGATAGTACATACCATAGATCCTGTGCAAACTTTTAAATACATTAATGAAATCTTCCTGGATGGAAAAGTCCCTATCTACAGTTTCCGTTGTGCCGATGAAGATTTACAATCCGTTTTCCAATACTTAATCTCAACTCACATCCCACGAGGATTATAAGACAAATGGCAATCTGGAGAATAAAAAAAATCAGTGACCTTTTTTTAGATATAAAGACTTCTTTCCTGCATGCATTAACAATTACACTACGGCGTGACCGTTTCCTATTAATGGCAGTAATATGCGTTCTCCCTGTGATTATTCCCATTTTTGTAGCCCTCTTCTCACGAGCTATGTTCCGTGAAAGCGGTCTGGAAATCTTTATCCGCCTCTCGGAGCAAGTTTTTGTCCATACGCTTACCCCATTATTGGCACTTTTTATCGGACTTATTGGCATTCGTGAAGAGGTCGATTCATTAACCATCGTATACCTGCTTACACGACCTGTTTCAAAATCGGCATGGATACTTGGCAGATTTCTTGCCTATATGCTTATTGCTACCTTCTTGTTAACAGTAGGCCTTGTATTTACCTTTTTTGCTTGTATTGTGTTAGGAAGTATACATGTAGATTTCATTGGGATTGGATTGTTGCTACAATATTTAGGTGTAGGAATTATGGGTCTATTAGGTTATGGTGCCATCAGTTTTATGTTAGGCTGTGCTACAAATTATCCTATAATTATCGGCGTTATCCTCTTTTTCGGTTGGGAAAAAATTGCAAATATTATCCCCGGCATTGCCGACTTCTGGACAATACAAAAATATTTAGACTCAATGTTTCCTGCCCTTGCTTCCCAGCGTTATAACCGTGCGGTAATGACCGTTATTGGTAGTTTTCAAAAGGAACTATTTTTTGTCAGTCCTCTACGTGCCACAATTACTATTATCCTTCTATCTACAAGTTTTCTCTTACTCGCAATAGGGTTTGTCCTCTGGCGCGAATTTTCAAAAGATCGCGTTGTTGGCACACGCTAATTTTATAACAAGCAACCCGGGCTCATCTTATGGGATATTTTCCAAAACCTTTTGTGCATGACCTTCGGGTTTTACTTTTCTCCATATCTTTATAATTTTTCCATCAGGACCTATCAGAAAGGTAGAGCGTATAATCCCATAAGTAATTTTCCCATACATATTTTTTTCACCCCAGGCACCATACTTTTCTGCAATTTTATGTCCTTCGTCCGAAAGTAAATGAAAACTTAAACTATATTTATCTGCAAAGGAACAATGAGATTCTAATGAATCCGGACTTACTCCCAAAACCACAGCATTTTTATTTCCAAATTCAGATGATAGTTTTTGAAATTCATTTGCCTCTATCGTACAGCCGGGTGTGTCATCCTTAGGATAAAAATACAATACAACATATTTTCCACGAAAATCAGATAAATGAACTTTTTCTCCACGGTGGCTATTTAATGAAAATGAAGGGGCAACATCTCCTTCTTTTAAAAAATGTTTTACCGGTGTGCTCATATCTTATCTCCTTGTTTCTTATGATGTTAAACAAATTATACCTATGAATCATTCCTAAAAATTTCTTTTTTCAAAGAGTTTTTTTATAATATACATCTATTATTCTTTATTTAATTATTAAAAAGGAAATAGTTATGGTTGAATGGAAACCAATTCAAATTGTCGAAAAAATTTCTACACTTCCAACCTTACCCACCACAGTTTCCGCAATACTCCGAGAAATGGCAAATCCGGACAGTTCTGCAATTGGGTTGGCAAAATTAATAAGTTCTGACCAAAGTTTAGCAGGAAGTATCCTCCGCGTTGTCAACTCAGCTTATTATAATTTTCCAAGAAAAATCGGTAGCTTGACAGACGCTATCGTTTTATTAGGATATAAAGGAATTCGAGGGATTGTTTTGTCTGTGACCGCGTTTCGTTTTTTCTCAAATAGTTCCGATTACCTCGATAGAAAAAAATTATGGGACCATACCCTTGCTTGTGCTATTACTGTGGATTTCTTAAGTCGCAAATTAAAAATAGATGAGAATAACTCTTTTGAAGCAGGACTCCTTCATGATATTGGCAAGGTCGTTTTCGATTATCTTGACCCCGAATTGTTTAGAGAAGCCATAAGAGAAGCAAGAAGAAAGGAACTCCCATTAATGGTTGTAGAACCAAAATATTTCGGGACAGACCATACAGAGGTAGGAACTTTACTCGCGAAACACTGGAATTTGCCAGATAACATTATCCAGGCCATTCAGTTTCATCATAGCCCTGATAAAATGACAAAAGGTTTCTTAAATATAACCTGTTTAGTATCCTTAGCGAATGCTTTTACATACGCATTGGAATTAGGAGACTCCGTAGGTCAATCCATTCCCGAACTGCATCCGATAGTGTTTAAAACACTCAAAATCGAGGAAACATTTTTAGAAGATTCGCAAAAAGAAATAAGCCAGGTTGTCGAAACAGGTTTAGAAGCATTTGCCTCTCTTAGTTAGTTATCCCCCTAATAGAAAAATGGGGGATTATTTTGATACAATTTATACTCAAATCAAATGTTTTTCAATGGGAAATATTTTTAAAGGTAAGAAAGTTTTTGTTTTAAAACAAATGAAGGAGTAAAAATTATGACAGCGATTGTTGATCCCGATAAATGCACCGGTTGTGGAAGTTGTGTTGATGTATGCCCTACAGAAGCTATTCATTTAAATGACGACGGTAAAGCAGTGGTTGACCCTGATAAATGTGGCGACTGTGGTGCCTGCGTAGATGAATGCCCATCCGAAGCTATTTCTCTCCCAGAATAAAAATTAATTATTGCTTTAAATATTTATTATAGAGACAAATAGATGAATCGTGTCTTCGGACCTGTCTATTCCCGCCGATTAAATAAATCATTGGGGATAGACTTAGTCCCATTTAAAACATGTACCCAAGATTGTATTTATTGTCAGTTAGGTCCAACGACTTGTAAATCATTAGAACGAATCTCTTTTTATAATGTAGAAGATATAATCATCGAGTTGGAACAAAAACTGAAGGGGGTTTCACCCGATTTTATAACTTTAGCAGGTTCCGGCGAACCTACTTTATGCAAAGATATAGGGAAACTTATATCAAACATAAAAAAAACCACATCTATCCCTGTGGCCGTTTTAACTAATGGTTTATTATTTTTTCAACCTGATGTAAGAGCAGATTTATTACAAGCAGATGTAGTTTGCCCCTCATTAGATGCGGGAAATGAATATACCTTCCAGAGAGTAAACAAACCCGACCCTGCAATTGACTTTGAAACTTTCTTAAACGGACTGATCCAATTTCGTCATGAATACTATGGGAAAATTTGGCTTGAAGTCCTTTTAATTAGGGGTATTACCGATACTATGGAAGAAATTATTCAAATTGCGCAATGCTCTGCCCAGATAAATCCAGATCGTATACATTTAAATACGGTAACTCGACCTCCGTCAGACCCCGCTCTTTCTGGGTTAACACTTTCAGAACTCGAAGAATTTGTTTCGTTATTTACTCCTACTGCTGAAGTTATTGCAGAGTATCCCACACTACCTGAAACATCAACTTCTCAAAAAGAAATACAACCCGAAGATATTTTAGCTGTGTTGCAAAGGCATCCGTGTTCTCTGTCGGAATTATCTTTTGCCTTAGATGTTTCCGAAGGATTAATTAAACCCTTAATAAAAGAATTGATTCATCAACAAAAAGTAGAAGTCTTTGATGTTCGTGGCAGAGAGCTATTCCGTTTTGTGAATAAGTAAGACCCCTCATTTGCTTTATAAAAAACGCTAAAGTGGATAGGATGATATATAGATCAATTTTTTTAAGTCAAATTATTAACCATTGAATTTTTGAGAATTTACTCATTATTAAAGGGGGGTTAAAAGTTTTTGAATTTCGGGGTCATTTAAATTTTCAGAAGTAACCACAGTGACACCCGTATCAATCCGTTTTTCAACAGGTTTTCCCTGTATCGCATCATAGGCACTCTTTACACCGAGATAACCCATCTTAAATGGATTTTGAACTATAAGTGCCTGTATAACCCCTTCTTTCAACGCCTGGATTTCCTCTTCAGCTGCATCAAAAGCCACAATTTTTACCTGTCCCGCTTTACCCTTACTTCGGATAGCTTGTGCACAACCGACCGCACTGGATTCGTTCGCTGCAAAAATCCCTTTTATATTAGGGAAAGAGGTCAACATATCATTGGTAACATCCATAGCCTTGGCTACATTACTATCACTGTAGAGAGTAGATACTAATTTTATATTAGGATAGTTAGCAATTCCTTCTTTAAATCCACGCTCGCGCATTTCAGAAGTCGCCGCTCCAGCAACAAATGGAATTAACCCAACCTCTCCTTCCTCACCAATCAGTTTCGCAAGTGTATCCGCGGCGATTTTAGCCCCCGACACATTATCAGTTGCTACAAAAGAAAGCGGTTTATCGGAATTAACACCTGAATCTATTGTAATTACAGGAATACCTTTACTCATCGCTGTTTCCACAATTCCAATTAAAGCATTTGCATCGCTTGCCGCAAGAACAATAGCCGACACACCCCGATTAATCATATCTTGAACAATATTGATTTGTTGTTCGATTTCTGTTTCCTTTGCAGTTCCCTGCCATACAATTTTTACACCTAACTCTTTTCCTGCCTGTTCTGCACCTGCTTTAACAGTTAGCCAGAACTGATGAGAAAACGATTTCGGGATAACTGCAATCTCAATTGTTTTTTGTCCCGATTGTGTGGATGCCGTTTTTTGTGATGGACCACAAGATACCAGTATCGAAGATAGGATGATTATTAATAATAGTTTCTTAATCATAACATTTACTCCTTTATAATTTAGGCTTTTTTATTATCTTCTAATAATTTAATAATTCTAACGAGGCACATAATAGCGTTCACCTGTCCCAACAACTTCAATTGCAATTCCATGAGTCTTCACATCTAACAAGCGAACGGATGTCCCCGGTATCATCTCACCCACATATACCTTAACAAGATTGATAATAGCCAAACCATGCGGATTTTTAGGCCCTGCTTCACGCAAAACATTCAATTTCATATCTTCCAATCCTAACCGAGCCCTATCCGAAGTTCTCAATACAGGTAGTCTTGTCATATCCACTGTTTCTTCAGCCTTCGGTTTGGGTAATGTTAATGCCTGCTGAAATTGCTCCGGTTTTAAAGCAGGTGGTGGTTGCAAATTTCTTGTAACAACCGTTGGAACACTTGCAGGTTTTGTCTCAGGGGGAGGAGGGGGAAATTCCTTTTGAGATTCTGTCGTAGCAGGGACACTACTTATGTGGGTATTTACAGAAGGAGAAGGAACTTCCGATGGCGGAGGCTCAGGTATAGATTGCTGTGGAGTTCCCTCCATGATTTGTGGAGTTTCCTCTGTAATTTGAGGAGATGCAGTCGGTGGAGAAATTTCTTTCTTTACTTCTTCTACTACCGCATTTGGAGGTTCTGATGATATATTTTTAGCCACCTGCAAAGGGGGTTCTTCAGTAATTATAGGTTGCCTAACCTGAACAGGGTCCTCTGATTCTTTCTTGGGAGGGGGGGGGACTATCTGTTGTATTTTTTCAGGTGGATTGATAACAGGAGGAGGTTCAAAAGCAGGTTTAGGAACAACACTTTCCGGTGGTTTATTTTCAACCTTATTTTCAAGAGGAACAGAAACAGGTGAAGTTTCTTTCTTTTCTACCGCTCTTTCTTTTTGGGATAATTCTTCTTTGGGGGGAGGTGTTATCTCTGTTTCCGTTGTCTTTTGAGGTATATTAGTTAATTCTGCTGGAACTGTTGTAGTTGTATTCTTCGCAATTTGTGTCTTTACAACCCATAACGAAGCAGATACCGAAATAATGCTTATCGTTATTACAAGGATAATCAAGCCTACTACAAAAAATTTCGGCGATATCACGGGAGATGCAGTATCTTGAATCGGAAGAGGACTATCCGATTTTGCTATCGTAGAAATCGAAATCGGTTCTGAAAATTCTTGTTCTTGTTCCTCTTCCTTTTCGAGTAATTTTAACTGTCGCTGTTTTTCTTCCTCGAGTTTCTTCAATGCGTCGAGGATGGAACTCATCTTAAATATCTCCTAAAGTATTAGATTCAGTTAATATTTTACAAAAATGGTGAAAAGGAAAAAAAGTAGCAATTTATCGTATTGATTTTTTATCCTAAATTTTATTAAACTATTATACCTTGTGGACAGGCAGAGAGAGAAAATAAAAAGATAATATTTTTAATTTTATAAAGCTTTTTTAGGTATATATTCATAAATTAGGTATAAATATGTTTTTCAAGATAGAGCATAAAGATAAAAATTGTGATGCCCGAATAGGAAAAATAAATTTAGCACATGGAGAAGTAGAAGTCCCTGTTTTTATGCCTGTAGGAACACAGGCTTCTGTAAAAGCACTCACACAAGAAGAACTGGAAGAAATTGGAACCACAATTATCCTTTGTAATGCATATCATCTTTATCTTCGTCCGGGATTGGAAACTTTATCCCTTGCAGGCGGAATTCATAATTTCATGAGTTGGAATAAACCCATTTTAACAGACTCCGGCGGTTTCCAGTTATTTAGTTTAGCCCATTTGAATAAAGTTACCAACGAAGGAGTCATTTTCCAGAGCCATATTGATGGTTCCCGCCATCACATTACTCCGGAAAAAATGATTCAATTCCAGATGGATATAGGTGCAGATATTATCATGAGTTTCGATGAATGTACTCCTTATCCCGTTTCGCACAAGGATGCGGAAAAATCTATGCGGAGAACGATTGTGTGGGAGAAAAAAGGTTTTGAATACTGGAAGGAACGAAACGGAAAATCCCATTCCCAATTATTTGGTATTTTACAGGGGAGTGTATATGAAGATTTACGAGTAAAATGTGCAGGAGAACTATGTGGCATGGATTTTCCGGGTTTTGCTATTGGGGGTGTAAGTGTAGGAGAAACAGATGAAGAACGACACAAAATCACAGAAATTTCAGCACAACTATTACCTGAGAATAAACCTCGATATTTAATGGGAGTAGGTGCCCCGGAAGATGTCCTTTGGGCTATTCGTTGTGGTGTAGATATGTTTGACTGCGTCATGCCAACAAGAAATGCAAGAAATGGTTGTCTCTTTACTTCACATGGTAAATTAAATATACGTAATGCACGATTTGTTCACGATTTCAGTCCATTAGATGAAGAATGCAATTGCCCCGTCTGCAAACGATATACACGGGCTTATTTAAGCCATCTTTACAGAGCCAAAGAAATACTCGCTTTTCGTTTAAATACACTACACAATGTTTATTTTATGTTAAATTTATTTGAAAAAATTCGTCAGGCTATTCGGGAAGACCGATACCTCGATTTTTACAACGACTTCTTTTCCAAGTATAATATAGGAAATTAGAGGTTGAGGTGTAAGTAAAAAATAAATAATACTACTTATCTTTGTCCTTTACCGAATAAACCGTTAGAAAGGTATTTTTATGTGGCGTTTTCTTATTGCACAAACAGAAGAAGCAGTCCCTTCGGAAGTTGCTTCTACAGCACAGAGTGCGGCAGAACAAACATCTGCCCCTACACCCAGTCCATGGGGAAGTATGCTTCCGATGATTTTAGCGTTTATTGCTATTATGTATTTTTTAATGATACGTCCCCAGCAAAAACGCGAAAAAGAACGGCGTGAAATGTTGAATGCCTTAGCGAAAGGGGATAAAGTAGTAACTACAGGCGGTATGTATGGAACTGTTGTAGATTTATCTGAAGAGAAAGTAACCCTTCGTGTAGATGATAAAGTAGAAATTGATTTTATCCGTGGTGCGGTAGCACAAATCGTTTCCAAAGCAAATGGAGAAAAAAAGAAATAAAGTTTTTAGAATATATAACAATATTTTTTAACAATAAACCACAAAAGGAGCAAAAATAGGTCCCATGAATATTCCGTATCGAGCATTAATTATTTGGGTTGTAATTGTCTGGTCTATAGTTCAAGTGTATCCCACTTTAGGCTGGTTAACTCTATCCGACGAAGCCCGCCAGGCACGATTAGAAAAATGGCGACATGAAGATGATGAGTGGGCAAAAAAGAAGCACAGTTATACAGAAGAAATGTTTAAAACCATACGCAGATGGGCAGAGTTCGACCGTGACCGTGTTATCAATTTGGGATTAGACCTTCAAGGTGGTGTCCATATGGTCTTACGCTTTGACATCAATGATTTACCCCCAGAACGCCTGCAAGAATATAAAGACCGCCGTTATTCCGATGCGGATATTGAAAAAGAAGTACAAGAAATTGTCCTTCAACAAATACGACGAAGAGTAAATGAATTTGAAGCCAAAGAACCCGTTATTCAGGCACTGGGCAATAATCAAATTCAAATTCAATTACCCGGTGAAAAAAATGTGGAACGAGCAAAAAATCTGGTGAAAAAAACGGCTCAACTGAATTTCCATATCGTCGCTGAAATGACAGATATTATCCAAGTATTCCAAAAAATAAAAGATAAATACCCCGATGAATTTAATGCCTTCATTCATCGCCCCAAATTAAAAGGCGACCACTTTACTGTTCGAGTAGAAAATTACGACCGTGTCCGCCGTTTAATAGAGTCCTGTGAAAAAGAAGGGATCATTCCAGAAGACAAAATGTTGGCATTCAGTCAACCTCCAAAACCGTATGAAGACCAGGTTTATAAACTCTATTATATAGATAGAAAACCGATTGCCTCCGGTGATGGTCTTCGTTCCGCAGTGGCAATTCCTGACCAAAACAATCCCCCTAACTGGAAAATTTTGTTTGAATTCAATAACGCTGCCGGAGCCCTTTTCGGTGAAGCAACCGAAAAGAACATAAATAAAGCTATGGCAATTGTCCTCGATGGAATGGTTTGTTCCGCACCTGTTATACGAGACCGCATTACAACAAGAGGTGAAATTACCGGTAACTTTGAACAACCCGAAGCAACCGATTTGGCCATTGCATTAAATTCTGGCTCCATGTTCGTCCCTGTAAAAGAAGAATTTACTCGTATTGTAGGTGCAAGTTTAGGTGCCGATGCAGTACATAAGAGTGTAACATCCGCAGTTATATCGTTAATTATTGTCAGTGGTTTTATGGCTGTTTACTACATGTGGGCAGGACTGGTTGCTCTTATAGGATTGGTTATTAATTTCCTGATAATCCTTGCCTTAATGGCATATTTTGAAATGACACTTACCTTACCAGGCGTGGCAGGTCTCATTTTAACAATCGGTATGGCTGTTGACGCCAATGTGCTTATCTATGAACGCATTCGTGAGGAACTAAAATTAGGGCACGCTTTAGCTACCGCCGTGAGTAATGGGTTTGCTCGCTCTGCAGTAACCATTCTTGACGCAAATATTACTACATTAATAGCCGCTGCGGTACTTTTACAATTTGGCACAGGACCTATCGAAGGATTTGCTATAACCCTAAGCGTCGGTGTTTGTGCCAGCGTGTTCGCCGCATTAGTCGTTTGTCGTGCTTTATTTGACTTTTTAGTAAACCGCCGACTTATCAAATCATTAAATATGTTGAGTTTTATCCCAATGAAACCTAAAATCCCATTCTTGCAACTTCGATACTATGCTTTCACATTCAGTGCCGTTTTAATTGTAATAGGTATGGCTATCTTCGCATGGAGAGGCAAAGAAAATTTAGGGGTTGATTTTGTTCAAGGTACAAATATCAATGTTCAAATTAACAGCGACCAACCTATTCAACCTGGAGCCGTGCGCGAAGCATTAGCAAAAAGTGGATTTGGTAAAGCCATAGTGCAATTAACAAGTGAAGAAGATGTTTCCGCAGGGAATCGGTTCTTGATTCGTATTGCAGAAACAGACATAAAAATTGCCCCAAATGTGCCTCCACCCACTTCTACCCCACCCTCAGGAGAAGGAACAGCAAGTGATAATACTGTTGCCTCAACAGCACCCTTATCCGGAGAAACAGGAGGAGATATCGGCGAAAACATCCAGAAAGCATTAGCCTCTCTAACAAAAAGTGGAAAACCCGAAGATGTAGCAATAGAAGACCAACAAACCGTAGGACCCGCTGTCGGTGCACAATTACGAACCGATGCTCTCAAATGTATTTTCTGGTCCTTCGTGTTTATTATTGTCTATCTCTGGTTCCGATTCGAACTGAAATTCGGGGTTGCCGCAGTTGTTGCTTTAGTCCACGATGTGCTAATTACATTAGGGACTTTTGCTGTCCTGCGTCGGCAAATTGATATGGGCGTTATCGCCGCAATCTTAACTATCATCGGTTACTCATTAAACGATACCATCGTAGTCTTTGACCGCGTTCGTGAAAATATGAAATTATATCGTGGCAAAGGATACAAATATATGGATATCCTCAATATATCCATCAATGAAACACTAAGTCGAACCATACTAACAGCTTTAACAACATTATTTACAGTAGTGGTTTTGTTTGTTTTTGGGGGTATTGCTATCCACGACTTTGCATTAGCTCTGCTGGTAGGAATCATCGTAGGGACTTACTCTTCAATCTTTGTAGCATCACCTATTGTACTTATCTGGCAAGAAAAGAGCGAACAGCGACAATTACGATTAGCAGGACAAGCCAAAACAGGAACTGTTAAAAAGACTACCCAGGCAAAAGCAGGAGCGAAAATATAGATTTGCTTATTACCCGAATAAACCAAGAAAATTATCAGGGAGAGATTTTTCTCTCCCTGATTTGTCTTTAAAAACCCAACTATTATAAGTTAATATTATGGATGTATCTATTCTTATATATTTAAGCATTCTTTTTGGGACTGCATTATTTATAGCTCTCTTGTTCCGTGCCATTCGATTCCCTTCCATTATCGGATTTATTCTCGCAGGAGTTGTTTTAGGTCCATCAGGGTTGGGTTTGTTTTCAAAAATATGGGTTCCCTATTTTATTGACTGGGGTGCAGTACTTTTACTTTTTATCATTGGTTTGGAATTAAGCCACTCCTTAATCTTGAGGTCTGCGGGAACTGTACTCAAAGCGGGTAGCTTGCAAATTCTTATCCCATTTGTTGTTTTTGGAATGATTTTATATTTGTTTTCCGAAATAAAAATAGGTTTAGAAATTATCGTTTTAAGTTTTGTACTATGTCTGAGTAGTACCGCAGTAGTTATTCGATACCTTCAAGACCGTGGAGAAACAGAAACTACATACGGACTACTTACCACAACTCTTTTGATTTTTCAGGATATTGCAACCCTAACATTTCTTGTTTTTATATCGTTCTTATCATCAGATTCCTCTACTCATGAAGGAGTAACAGGAAAAATACTTGGACTGGGAATAGGTTTTCTACTCCTTTTAAGTATTATCCCAAGTCGAAATATCATTCCCCGAATTGTTTCATATATTGCTTTTCGAGGCGGGCAAGATCTCCTTACCCTTTTTGCATTATTTTGTGCTATTTTAGGAGCATTAATGGCACATTATTTAGGTTGGTCTGCCGGTTTGGGTGCCTGTTTTGCAGGGCTCTTAGTAGGACAGTCCGATGAACGACATCAATTAGTAGCGGAAGTTCAACCTTTTCAAGATGTAATTTACGCCCTTTTTTTTATTTCCCTCGGAATGGCGTTCCCGTTGGAGTGGGTTATCTCGCATATTACCCTCTTTTTGTTAATTACATTTGTTCTACTCTTTATTCGTTTTATCTTAAACATCCTGGCACTCAAAATAGCGGGGCTTCCCAACCGTTTCTCAATCCTTGTATCTGTGCAACTCCTCCCATTGAGTGAATTCGGTTTTATTATTTGCCGTGAGTTTTCTAAAAGCAAATATATCTCTCCAGATATTTTAGATGGAGTTACTGCCATTACCACAATCACCATGGTCCTGGGCAGTTTCTTTCTCCTTTATATAGAACCCTTAAACCGATTCTTAACGCAATGGCTTTCATCCGATCAAGAGGATATATCGGATGACAAGCATATAGGTCCCCATGTAGTTATTATCGGTTTTGGTTTGACGGGAGAAAATCTCGCCAAAGTCCTGAAATCAACAGGGATACCCTTCGTAGTAATTGAAATGAATAAAGAGTTAGCCCAAAAGGCAAAAGAAATGTCTCCCGCAAAACTAATCATAGGCGATGCAATACAGAGATCTATCTTGAACCAAGCAGACTTAGATACAGCACAGGCGGTCGTTGTTGCCTTAAACGACCCTATGGCTTGCCGAAAAATCGTCGGACAAATCGCTTCGAAATATCCCCATTTATATATACTCGTAAAAACACGCATTGTTAAGGAAATCGAACCATTAAAAAAATTAGGCGCCAAACAAGTCATTCCCGAAGATTTCGAAACTTCAATTGAAGTAATAGCACATATACTAAAACGATGCGGTGTCCCCGATAATATTGTAGAAGCAGAAACAATTGCTATCCGTGTGGATGGATATGCAATGTTGAGAGGAAAAGCAAGTTCACGGGCAGGTATTGAAGAGATGATAAAAATCCTTGAACGAACCACAACCCAAACATACTACTTAGGAGAAAAAAGTTTTGCAGTAGGGAAAACACTTGCAGAAATAGATTTAAGGAAAAAAACAGGTTGTTCTGTTATTGCCATTGTTCGGGCGGGTGTTCCCACTCCAAGTCCACCCGGTGATTTTCTCTTACAGGCAAATGATGTTCTCGTCCTTGTCGGTGCCCATGTCCAAATTGAATCCGCACGAAAACTTTTAGAAGAAACTTCTATTGATTAATTCATACCTTATTTTCTTTTATCCCTATTTTATTAAGTTTTCTGAATAGAAAGACCACTTGATTTCCTACTTACCCCAAAAAGGAATCATTAAGGATAAAAGCAATAAAAACATATAACCCACCGAAAAGTTATATTTTTTATAAAAATAATACATAAATGTAATGTATATTACCTAATCAATTTAAATTATAAATCTTAAAGAAACACAAGTAACTGAAATATAATAAGATGCAAAATATTTATCATTTCGGCATAAAAATTGTTATCTTCACTCTAACTTATATGTAATTTATCAGTAGAAAAATATCTTATTTAAGGAGTTTGTCTAATGGAAAAAAAGGAAAAATTTTTAGCAGGTTTATTGATTATCTTTTTACTACTTGTTTCATCTTGTCTAACCTATGCAGATGATGGAGGAGAAGAAAATATCATTACACAAACCGTAATTTTAGATACACTCTGGGTGCTTATCACTGCTTTTCTTGTATTTTGGATGAATGCAGGGTTTGCATGTGTTGAAGCAGGCTTTTGCAGGGCAAAAAATGCAGTTAATATATTGACAAAAAATTTTATTGTTTTCGCAATAACTCTGGTATGTTTTTGGATAGTCGGTTTTGCACTTATGTTCGGAGATGGAAATCCCTTTGTAGGCTTAACAGGTTTTCTTTTATCCGGTCCCGATAATAGTCCTTTGATGGGTGACCTTTATCAGGGCGTATATAGTTCATTAAACTGGACGGGAGTTCCATTGGAAGCCAAATTCTTCTTTCAGGTTGTCTTTTGTGGAACCGCTGCGACCATTGTTTCCGGTGCCGTTGCAGAACGAATCCGTTTCTCCGCATTTCTATTGTTCTCGGTTGTTATCTCAACGATTATTTACCCGATTGCAGGACACTGGATATGGGGTGGTGGTTGGTTAAGTTCGTTTTTAGGAGTTGGATTTAAGGACTTTGCAGGTTCTACAGTAGTTCACTCTATTGGCGGATGGTCTGCATTAGTAGGTGCATGGTTACTCGGTCCCCGTTTAGGAAAATATGGTAAGAAAGGGGAAATTTCACCCATTCCCGGACATAATTTAGCCTTAGCAACTTTAGGAGCCTTAATTCTCTGGTTAGGTTGGTTCGGCTTTAACCCCGGAAGTACCATGTCCGCAGACCCAATTAAAATTGCACATGTTGCATTGACAACAGCAATGGCAGCCAGTACTGGAATTGTGGTTTCATGTTTATATGCCTGGTGGCGATTAGGAAAACCCGATTTAACCATGATAATAAACGGTTCTCTCGCAGGGCTGGTTGCTATAACAGCTCCTTGTGATGGAGTAAGTGTTTTCGGTAGTTTTATAATCGGTGGAGTGGCTGGATTTCTTGTTGTAGAAAGTGTTTTATTCTTTGACCGAATTAAAATAGATGACCCTGTCGGTGCCACATCTGTGCATTTAATAAATGGGATTTGGGGCACTTTAGCAGTTGGCTTTTTTGATATCGAAAAAGGTTTATTTTATGGTGGAGGTGCCACATCTTTACTCGTTCAATTTACAGGTATTGTAGTAGTCGGAGCCTTTGTCCTATGTGTTGCTACAATTACATGGTTGTTTATTAAAGCAATAATAGGTTTACGAGTAGATGCCAGCGAAGAGTATTTGGGGTTAGATAAGAGCGAAATGGGTTTAGAAGCCTACCCCGAGGAGAGAGTTATCTCCGAATACACTCTCGCCCAGGATGCATAAATAAGATTATTCTATCCCCATTAATATAAGGGTATAATCTAATTCCATTTTTTATACATTCGTCTTACCTGAACCTCAGGATGTTCCGTATACTCTTCAATCGTTTTATAGAGTTTAAACCCTGCCTTTTGATATGCAGGGAGGGCATTAGGACTATCTAAAGAACAGGTATGTAACCAATATCTTTTGGCTCCTTTTGAAAAAACATAACGAATGCTCCAATCTAACAAATATCCCCCTATTTTTTGATTATAATATTCGGGAAAAATCCCAAAATAGGCAAGTTGCACCTCTGGAAATTGACGGAAATCCAATTCAACCATACCCATAGGTAAAAAGTGTATATAAGGTACATAAAGTTCTACTTTTGAGTCATGAATTTCTTTTAAAAGATGTTCATCCGACTGCAATTTCCGTTCCCACCATGTCCACGGAGAACCAACGGTGTCATATAAGTATCGATAAAAATGAATAGGGGGTTTTTCTATCCTTTCAACATGAAAATTCTGTATCGAAATAGTTTTAGGTGGAAATGGAGGTATATCAAAAATTTCAAGATACCATGTGGTCAAAAGAATTTGTTCATTATTATTTTCTGTTTCCATTATTTTTCTCGTTCCCATTTAAAGCCGTTTTAATATTTAAAGATTATTTTGTATGATTAGACCACAAAACAAGACAATACTCATTGTAAGAAAAGAGACTAAAATATAATTATTCTTCTCGGGCTGGTTGTTCAAGTTGTGATGTGATAGAAGTTAATCGTTCACTAAGAGTGAAGATAATATTCGTTAGCAATTTAATTGCCACAATAGATGGAATAAATCGGTAGATAGTATTTAAATTGAGATCCAATAAAACAGAATCTTCCACAGCCCTTGCACTGGCACTCCTTTTGTTCTGTGTTATCACTGCCATTTCTCCTAACATCTCACCAGGTGCAAGGAAACATATATGTTTCTCATTATCGAATATCTCAATTTCACCACTTATAAGCACATACAAACTTTTTCCAATATCCCCTTTCTTAAAAAGAACTTCTCCTCGGCTTAACTGCACCTGTTTACAATGAGCAAATATATTAGCTATCTCCTCTGTATTTAAACCATGAAATAGTTTTATCTTCCGGATGAGCAATTCATAAGAACCTTGAAGACTGCTTATCATAGATGTTGCAAGGTCATGAATTGTAAGATCATCTTTTTTACTCTCTATCTTTTTCAATGCAGTATCTTCTGCAATAGATTCGGTAAATACTGTATGAATAAGGGCATTTTCTTTTTTTACTTTTTCCTCAGTGGCTGGGTCAAGGAAATCTGTATTTATTGCAATCGCTTCAGGAATATATTCTTCTTCTTTGGACTCTTGTTGTTGTGAAGGAACCCCCTCTATCGGCGTTTCTTTAGCCACTTTGAGAGGTTGTTCTGCAAGATTACTTTCCTGTACTTTTGAGGATATGTATCTTTTCTTTACGCGTTCAAATTCTTTATAAGAACATAAAATAGGCCTAATTTGATAATTTACACAATATTTCTTCGCCGTTTCAATGGCTTCTGCATCCATGGGATTTACCATAGCAAGTGTAATCGTATTTCCCATTTTATCAAGAGGCAGGATTTTGTATTTTTCACACATCTCCGGAGGGATAATTTTTAGAATTTCTTTATCAATAGAATAACTTAATAAACTCACTAAAGGAGTTTTACATTGCTTAATTAATAAAGAAAGAATGGTATCATTAGTGATAAGTCCCCTCTCTTCCAGTATTTCTCCAATAAATTTTCCGGTCCTTTGCGATTCTAATAATGCCTCGTTAAGATGTTCTTTCGGAATATCTCCAATCTGTTGGAGTAGTTCTTTAAGTGAACTTACACTTGCACAGTCATAGGTTGTTTTGGCTTGTTGAGATCTATTAGAAGGTTGAACTGTCGAACCCTCTGTTCGTATAAACCTCGTTATTGTTGATTTATCTCCATCAATTTTTTTCTTTTCCCAACGCATACATATAAGTCCTTAACTTTAATAAAATAAAAACACAAAAAATTATAAATTCACTATATTATAATATACTTATTAAACGAAATGTTATAATATTATATACTTATTAAACTAAAATAGAATTTATTTATTCCTAAAATATTCTATTTGTTTTATGAAAAGAAATTCAATTATAGATAAATGTCAATAATACAATAACTTTGGTAAAAATAATTTATTGTGACAAATTTTTACCATAAAGCATGGTGCTCTTCTGCCCAACCCAAAAGGGAGTCTAATTCAATATTTTGGTCATCTATCTTTACAGTTCCATGAAAATTTCCAAAACATTGGATTACTTTCGATTTTAATATAATTAGATCTGTTGAATCGGGACGAATATGAAACGGTTTAAATGTTAAATTTATATTATCCGATGTTTTAGTTTTAATACTCCACGGTTCTAACGGATTTTCGTGGTTCCATGTAAACTTTACTTCTTCATGAATTTTATAGAAACAATTTTCAATCCAAATTCCATTCTCATTCTGTCCCGTTCCATCCGTCCATAATCCCCCTAAATTTATTCCTATTTTTCTTTCATGAATATCGTAGCCATATCCCGCAGACCAATTCCAATCCGTTTGATATTTCCATTTCCCTGAACCATAATCAAGACATGCAAAAGTATCTCTCTCATCAAATTCAAAGACCTTATCTCCAAATAGAACTTTCCCTTTTGCGGGAAAAGGGAGTTGTTTTGATGTAAACTGAAATCTCGTATTCGTCCATGGGATGACAACATTCAAGGTCGGAAAAGAGATGTCTCGATGTATCTCTATTTGAGCAGAAAATGTTTTTCCCTTTATCGTAGTTTCCGCTTTCAACAGAGTTTTTGCGGGCAATGTTTCATATTCTAAATTTACAGATGGATTTTTAAAGTATGCATTTTCATAAGGGGAGGGAGGTACAAAAATGTTCCTTTTAGTAAACTGGACTTTTGCCTTCTCGACCACCGTCGATTGATTGAAATGTGCAAAGTAAACGGAACCTATCTTCATATAGTCCACATTTGCAATCACTGTTGCAAAGACCCCCCTCGGACACACTACTGCCCAATACATCCATTGTTTTTTGCGTCCCCAATGTTTATAAAGTTCCGCATGGACAAATGGATACGAATCCCAGCGAATAGCCTGAGGATTAACTTTCCCATTCTCAAAACAGAGAGGTATCTTATCAATCATATATATGCCTCCGTTTCCCGAAGTTAATGTACCGGAAGAATTCGGACTTTATTCCCTTCAATTCGCAAACGATTTTCAGCAAATAACTGGATAGCCTTTGGATAAAGTTCGCGTTCCTTTGCCTGGACGCGTTCTGCTAATGTATCCGGTGTATCCTCATCAAAAACGGGGACCGCTTCCTGAAGAATAATAGGTCCATGGTCATAATGTTCATCTACAAAATGAACCGTGCAACCTGTAATCTTTACGCCTGATTTTATTACCGCTTCGTGAACATGATGCCCATACATACCTTGTCCACAAAAAGAAGGTATTAAAGCAGGATGAACATTCATAATACGGTGTTCAAAATCGGGAGGAACTTCAATTAAAGAAAGATACCCTGCCAAAACAACAAGGTCTATGGGATATTGCCGAATTGTATTCCAAAGAGCCTTGTTAAATGAATGGAAATTATCATAGTCTTTAGGACGAATTATTGCGGTAGGTATATTATTCTGTTGGGCTCGTTGTAATCCGTATGCATTGGATTTAGAAGATATAACTACTTGAATTTCCGCATCCAATTCCCCATCTTTAATACGGTCAATTAAATTTTGTAAAGTAGTACCACTCCCAGATAAAAGAACAGCAATATTTATAGCCATTTTCTTCCCTTTTTATTTTTTACACTTACGCATATTATATAAGAACAAATTTAATACAGCAAAAATACTGGAAAGGATGTTTCGTTATATTATGTTAAACCCAATAGATTAATAAATGGGATTGATTATTGTTGAGATTTTTTAAGGGGTTCTCCAGAGAGATAGCGATGAATAGAACTAGCTGCAGTGCGGGCTTGTCCCATAGCACTAATAACAGTTGCCGCACCCGACACAATATCTCCACCTGCAAAAATACCCGGCACGGAGGTCATCATCGTTTCAGAGTCAACTACTATGGTTCCATGTTTCGTAGTCTGCAATTCGGGCATAGATTGGGGAATGAGAGGATTAGGTTGATTCCCAATAGCAATAATTACAGTATCCACTTCCATAATAAATTCTGACCCCTTGATAGGTACCGGTCTTCGTCTACCAGAAGCATCCGGTTCGCCCAATTCCATCCGTATACATTCCATAGCCACCACACGATGCCGCTCATCTCCAATAATGCGAATTGGATTATTAAGCAACATCATTTTCACACCCTCTTCCTCAGCATGATGAATTTCTTCTGCTCGGGCGGGCATCTGTTCACGAGCACGACGGTAGACTATGCTAACATCTCCCCCTAAGCGCAGGGCTGTCCGTGCCGCATCCATCGCCACGTTTCCTCCACCTACTACGGCTACCTTATTCCGTTTAATAGGAGGCGTATCATATTTTGGAAAAAGGTAGGCTTTCATCAAATTGGAACGCGTCAGATATTCATTAGCAGAATAGACTCCGACGAGATTTTCACCTGGAATGCCCATAAAAGAAGGTAACCCTGCACCGGTGCCAATAAATACCGCATGATAACCCTCTTCCTCAAACAGTTCACGAATAGTGCAATTTCGCCCTACAACAAAATCCATAACAAATTCAACACCTAATCGTTTCAAATAGGCTACTTCTGCACGAACAATTTCCTTAGGTAAACGAAATTCAGGAATACCATACATTAACACCCCACCGGGTTCATGTAAAGCTTCGAACACTGTAACTTCATGTCCTAACTTAATTAAATCCCCCGCAACAGTTAACCCTGCGGGACCCGCACCAATCACGGCTACTCGTTTGCCCGTTTTGGGCGGTATTTCGGGCAATTGCACCTGCCCACTATTTCGCTCATAGTCCGCACAGAAACGCTCTAATCTTCCAATAGCGACCGATTCTCCTTTAACACCCAATATACATTTACTTTCACATTGTTCTTCTTGTGGACATACACGGCCACAAACCGCTGGGAGTGCATTCTGTTGTTTAATATGTTGTGCCGCTTCGATAAACTTGCCTTCTTTAACGAAACGAATAAATCCGGGAATATCTATATGAACAGGACAACCTTCTACACACCCCGGTTTCTTGCAATCGAGACATCGTGATGCTTCCAACATTGCTAATTCCGGAGTATAACCATAAGGCACTTCATCAAAATTATGCCGACGGTCTTCGGGTGCTTGTTCGGGCATCGGTTGACGCGGAATCTTTTCTCGTTTTTTAGGTTTAGCCTCCGGTATAGATTGTGCTTTTATCTCTGAATTTTCAGACGGTGTCATATTTACTATCCTCTTCCCATGCAGGAACACTGATGATAATGATGCTCTCCCTGAATTGTTGTGGATGGCATCGTAAAACTTATTGCTTGAATTTCCTCCGCACTGTATGCTTCCCTGCGGTCACGAACCTCATCCCAATCAACTTGATGGGCATCGAAGAAAGGTCCATCCACACAGGCAAATTTTGTCTCTCCTCCAACACTAATTCGACATGCACCACACATACCCGTACCATCTAACATAATTGGATTCAAAGCACAGACCGCTTTAATTCCTGTATCTCGTGTCTCATTAGCAGTTATCATCATCATAAAGGGACATCCGACTGCTACTATCAAGTCTATCTTTTCACCCGCTTGTAGTAGCCGTTTTAAACCATCAATAGCATGTCCTTTTTCCCCTGAAGATGCATCTATCGTTGTCTGTATAAATCGGTCGCTAACCGCAGTCAGTTCCTTCTCATAATAAGCCATGTAATGACTCCGTGCCTCGGATATAACAATAACTTTATTTCCCTTTTCTCGCAAAGCCCGTGATAAACGAACTACTGCACCAATACCATAACATCCACCTAATATAGCAATCGTCCCATATTGTTTAATCTCAAAAGCAGTCCCTAACGGTCCAACTACATGGGCTAATCGTTCCCCTTCCATAACCGAAATCATCTTCCGACTGGACAATCCCTTTTCCTGTATTACCAATGTAATCGTTCCTTTATTCTCATCCCAATCACTCAAAGAGTAAGGGATTCGTTCCGAACTTTCGTCTACCATCACGATGACAAACTGACCGGGTGATGCTTTCCTGGCAATTGCCGGAGCATAAATTACAAACTCATATGTATTGGGCACTAATTCCCTACGGGACAAAACTGTAAAATGTTCTGGATTCTCAGGAATATTGACCTCAATCTTTATTGAGGTTTTTTCCTCATGAGGGTTGCCCTCTTCAAAATTTCTTACTGCTACCAGACCCGTTACATAGTTTTCCATACAATGTCCCTTAAACCATTCCCGCCGTTCTTTCAAATTCTGTGATGCGGGAGGTGCAGACGAACGGTCAAGATTTAACTTCGCAGAGTCAAAACCTAACTCACGAGATATATCTTCTACGGAAGTATATTCTTTCCAATTTTCAGAAATAGTTTTCGCAATTTGCTGAATAACACTCCATTCTGGTAAGGCTTCGCCCGGCGGATTACACGCTTTTACTAATGGACGCAGTTGATTATTCCTATCCAGAACTGTCCCTGATGTTTCCGCAAAAGTCGCCACGGGATATACCACATCAGCCGATTTTGTCCATTCAGATGGGAATATATCCAGTGCGATGACCACCTCGAATCTGTTTCTATATTCCTGTGGTATGAACAATCCTGTCGTGATAACCGCTTTTACTTCCTCAGGGATATTCGCAACTTTTGCATAGCCCTTTTTGTCAGGTATTATTTCAAAGTAATAGGGCGATTGCATGACTTCCTGTGTAAACTTTTTAAATACATGCCTATCTTCAAGTGTGCTGGAAGTATCACAAATAAAGGCAAAACTTGTGCCTGTATAATTTTTCAATAACTCCGCACATCTTTGCACCGTTTCTTCCGAAGTCACAGGTCTCAATACTTTATTCACGCGTATCTGGGGTGTTCTAAGCCGGTTCGGACTGTTCAAAAATTCAGGTATGGCAAAGTGTCCCAAAACACAAACAGGTAAATGGTCATAAAGTCCCTTTGCCATTACTGCTTTATTATTTACTGCGTATATCGTCAGAGCACAGGCTTCATCACAATATATGCAAGTTGTTTTAATCTCCGCATCCGGTCTACCAAACCACTTTGCATATCGGTCAGATAAGGTCCCAGTAGGACATACATCCACACAAGACCCACAGAAAGTGCACCCTGCTTCATGTAAATTCTTTCCAAACGCCTGCCCAATATGCGTTTGACTACTCCGGTGCACAAAATCAATAACCGATTTACCTTGATGCAATTTACAAATCCGAACACATCTTCCACAGAGAATACACAAATTTAAGTCTCGGTCAATAAATGGCTCAGAGCGTTCCACAGGCTTATAATGATACTTAGGTGCTACCATAATCTCTGCCAGACCCAAGTCCGCAGAAAGTTCCCGCACTTCACACACTTCTTTATTATTACAAGTATGACAGCCTGTAGTGGCTCCTACTTTTTCCGATTTGGGACGATATTTGTCACACAGTTCCCGCCGTTCGCACACCAGGCAAGCACTGGGATGTTCTAACATCATAAGTCCTAAAATATTTCTCCGCAACAGCCTCAATGCTTCGGTTTGCGTGTGAATAACCATTCCTTCAGCTATTGGTGTAGAACAGGAAGTTGGATAGCCTCGCATCCCTTCCACTTCTACGATACAAATACGACACGCACCAAAAGGAGGCAAAGCAGGATGTGTGCAAAGATGTGGGATGGATATCCCATTTCGCAATGCACACTCCAATATCGTTTCCCCTTTTATCGCTTCTATCGTTTTTCCATCAATCACTACATTCACAATCCAATCACCTCTTTTTATATAAAATACTTAACCTGTTTTCTTCTTTCGTTCCTTAATCGGTTCGTAACGAACTCTTGAACCGCTCCGCCGATACACAGCAGAATAAATTGTCGGACAGACCCTCAAACATTGACCACAACGAATACATGTTCCCGGGTCAATAACATGGGGTTCTTTCCGTTTGCCCGAAATGGCTTTTACCGGACAGGCTTTCGCACACATAGTACAACCCGCACAACGCTCTGGGTCTATGTGGTAAGAAATCAACGGTCCACAAACAAATGCTCTACATTCCTTTGCCTTGATATGTTCTTCATATTCATGACGGAAATACCGAAGCGTAGATAGTACTGGATTCGGAGCGGTCTGTCCCAATCCACATAAAGAACCTTGTTTAATCGTTTGTGCAAGTGTTTCAAGACGAAGAATATCCATCATCTCCCCTTTACCCGAGCAAATCCGCTCAAGGATACCCAGCATTGCCCGTGTCCCTACCCTACAAGGGGTGCATTTTCCACACGATTCCGCCTGAGTAAAGGACAGAAAATATCGAGCAATATCCACCATACAATTATCTTCATCTAAAACAATCATCCCCCCCGAACCCATAATACTACCTGCTTTTGTCAGTGCTTCATAATCCACAGGTAGGTCTAACATTTCTGCCGGAATACAACCTCCAGACGGCCCCCCTGTCTGCACCGCTTTTACTTCTTTATCATCTAGAATACCCCCGCCTACTTCAAATATCACTTTCCGCAGAGGAATACCTAAAGGTATCTCTACCAACCCTGTCCGTTTGATTTTCCCTGCTAACGCAAAAGTCTTCGTTCCTTTGCTATTTTCATTTCCATATTGCACATACCAATCCGCTCCCCGTTGTAAAATTAACGAGACATTTGCCAGAGTCTCTACATTCTGTATAACCGTAGGTTTCCCCCACAATCCGCTAATTGCTGGAAATGGCGGACGTGGACGAGGCATACCGCGATTACCTTCAATGGAAGCAATAAGTGCAGTTTCCTCGCCACATACAAATGCCCCCGCACCTTTCTTAATGGTAATATCAAAAGAAAATCCACTATTTAATATATTTTCTCCTAAAAGACCATGTTCATACATCTGCTGGATGGCTATTTCCAGTCGCCGTATGGCAAGAGGATACTCCGCCCTACAATAAACATACCCATGCCTTGCACCTATTGTATATCCAGCGATAAGCATCCCTTCCAATACAGAGTGCGGGTCTCCTTCCAGCACCGAACGATTCATAAACGCCCCCGGGTCACCTTCATCCGCATTACAGATAAGATACTTCTCATCCGCCTGTGTCTCGCGTGCAAACGACCACTTTCTCCATGTCGGAAATCCTGCTCCTCCACGCCCACGCAAACCCGATTTCTTTATTTCTTCCAGAACCGCATCTGCTCCTATATCCAATGCTTTCAAAAATCCACGATACCCTCCTTGGGCTAAATAATGATAGAAGTTTTCCGGGTCAATCAAACCACAATTACGGAGCACATTACGAACCTGCGGTGCTAACATAGGATGCCGTGTAATTGGGGGCAATCCATGAAATTCATCTGTGCTCATTACACCAATCAGTTTCTCTTCCCACACCCCTTCTTCTAAAAAAATCCGTCGCACAAATTCCTCTGCATTCTCAGGTTTAATAGGTCCGTAGCATATTGGAATTCCATCCGACGGTTGAACCATGATAATAGGTTCGAGTGCACAGGGACCCATACAGCCTACTTCAACGAATGTAGCATATTTTTTATTTTTTATTAGAAGGTTTTTTATAATTTCTTCTGTTTCCAAAGCCCCTGCGGCACGGCCACAAGTAGCAGAACCTACATACACAACAGGAAGGGTATTTTTCTCTATTTTGCTCCATTCTTCCTGGGCTCGTTCATATAAAATCTGCATTGTATCTTCTGCTATCATTTCTCTTTACCTACTTTATTTTCTTCTTTCTGACGGTACTCTTTAATTACTTCACAAACTTTATCCTGTGTCATTTGTGCATACACCTTCCCATTGATTGCCATCACCGGAGCCAATGCACAACATCCTACACACGCAACCCGTTCCAATGTAAATAAGCCATCCGGAGTCGTATGCCCCGGCTCTATCTTCAATTCTTCCCGCAATGCCTCTAATATAATCGAAGAGGCCCGCACATGACACGCTGTCCCCTGGCATATCTGAATAACATATTTTCCCGGAGGCGTGAACTTGAACTGTGTATAAAACGATGCTACTCCATATATCTCCGATGCGGACACACCTAAATAGTCTGCCATTGCATCCACTGCAGGAGCCGAAATATAACCATAATGTCCCTGCACTTCCTGTAATAAGGGAATAATACTACTGCGCTTGGCGGGATATTTTTGAAACAATTGTTGAAGACCGGATACTAATTCTGAATGAGATGAACTCAACGATAAAATCCTTCTCGTTGTAGAAGCGAAAGGTGTTAAAGAATTGAGCCAAAAACAGGGCAACTTATTATACCATGCACATACAAACAAAGTAAAATGGAGGTAAATAAAAGAAAGTCAAGAAGATACAATTACTGTACGTAATGTGTCTTAATATATTCCTCTATCAATCCAATAAACTGTTTTGCCAATTCTTTTGCATTCCCACTTAATGTAGTAACTTTTTGACCATCCATGTATACAGGACATTGTGGATGTTCCCCATTCCCGGGCAAACTAAGTCCTATATTTGCAAAACGCGATTCCCCAGGTCCATTTACGATACAACCCATAACTGAAATTTTCATCTTTTCTACACCCTTATACTGGTTTCTCCAACTCGATAAATGCTCCCTTATATGTTTTTGAACCTGTTCCGCTATCTCCTGAAAAGTAGTATTCGAGGTTCTCCCGCATCCCGGACAAGATATAACTTGAGGTGCAAACTGGCGAATCCCTAACGACTGTAAAATTTCCCTTGCCACATATATTTCCTCGCTACGGTCACTGCCCGGAGTCGGAGTTAGACTCACACGTATGGTATCTCCTATCCCCTCCGACAGAAGAATTCCCATTGCTGTGGCAGACCAGACAATACCTCTCATTCCAGCCCCTGCTTCTGTTAATCCTAAATGAAGAGGTTGCCTTGTTCGTTTAGACAACTCTCGATACACACGAATTAATTGTATAGGGGAACTGCTTTTACATGATATTACAATCTGTTCGGGTTTTAATCCTGCTTCCTGTGCCATCTCTACAGATTGCAATGCAGATATAACCATACATTTATCATAAATCTCTTCACTTGTTTTAGGTTGAGTCAATTTTGCATTCGCTTCCATCTGCTGAATTACAAGATCTTCATCCAGGGAACCAATATTAACCCCGATTCGCACAGGCTTATTTAATTCCCTGGCAATCTTACATATCTGAACAAAATGAATCGTTTTCTTATCTTTTACTCCTACATTCCCCGGATTAATACGATATTTGTCAAGGACTTCCGCACATTCCGAATATTTAGATAAAAGTATATGTCCATTATAATGAAAATCACCTACTAACGGTACATCTAATCCTATATCTTCCAATCTTTTTCTTATCTCCGGGACACTTTTTGCAGATTTAGGTGTATTGACAGTGATTCGAACAATCTCTGCTCCCGCTTTAAATAATTCCGCCACCTGTTTGGCGGTGTTCTCCGCATCCTCTGTATTGGTATTTGTCATTGCCTGAATAACGATAGGAGCCCCCCCTCCGATAGTGCAATTACGTACAACAACCGGATAAGTTTCATTCCTTACATAATTTGCCTCAGAATTTTTAATCATTGTCCTCGTATTTTATTCATTTCTCTATACCACTTTCAGTATCTACCATTTCTACCTTTTTCTGACGAGGTTGAGGTGTGATCCCTTGATAGGCAGTTCTTCCGGTTATAAAGCAAAGCAATGACAATAGCCCTAACAAAACAAACATACCAATTAAATTTCTTCTTTCGGGCTGTGTTTTATTTCCCCACCAATCCTTAAACCCACCAATAAACGAAAAGGGTGTCCCCCTACTCCCTGTATCTATTTTAATAGGTATCATTCCTAGTGGAGAGGTATTTTCTGCTGTTGTAATAGAAGCAGAAACATCTATTCCTCCAGAAACAACATTTTTTTCCTTCTTATCTTCCCCAATAGTTTCCATTTTAGGTCCAGTTGCCACAGCAGTCGTATTTTCAGAAACTTCATTAGATTTATCCTCAGCTATTTCCACTTGTTTTATTTTTTCAGATACTTTGTTCCCATCTATTTGGGTGGGTATCCTATTTTTTTCAAAATTAGGAGGAGGTTTAGCCCCCCCTTGAATTTCCTTGGGTATTTCAAAAGGTTTTAACGGGTTTCCACTGGCAATCCCCTGAGGAGAACCCTCTTTAGCAGATGTTTTAGGTGGTATATTCATTCTGGGAAAAGTTACCTCTTCAGGTCTGGGGGTCTGAGTTTTATCAGGAGCAGAAGTCATCGTTTGAGGTTGGGATTGGTTTGTTGCTGTCTGCATAGGTCGTGTCGGTTGCGTCGTTGGTAACGGCGGTGGTATCACAACAGGTCCTCCACTTACAGGTGGAGTTACAACGCCTCCCGTCGAAGGCGTTTGCGAACTCCGTTCCAGAACACGGACAAGACGAGTTGCGGTAGCGTTATTCCCAGCATTATCACGAACAGTATAAGTAAGATTATATTCTCCAGGTTGATTAATATCCACATTTCCACCCACTTGCACACGATTGGTTATATCACCATCCGCATTATCCGTCGCTTTATACCCAGGTTCTAAATAAGTTGTCCCCTGATATATCGTAAACGGATTATCTCCCAATAAGGTGATTTCGGGAGGTATACGGTCTATTCCATTAATCTCTGTTATTTCCGGGGACGATACCAATCGAGGACCATTCGTCCGATATTCTACCTGCCCGGATATCGTCTTAACACCTACCGCTCCTTCCGGTACCTGAACCGTATAAGCAAATGTGCAAGGGAAAGACGGTGGAGTTATCCATGCAAATTGCAAAGTTCCTGAAGTCCCGGGTGCAGGTGCTATCGGGGGCGGTTCCGTTGTTATCCCCCGCATAGACACAAAGGTCCAATCCGCAGGCAACATCTCGTACAAACCAATCGCTGTTACAGGGTAATTGGGGTCAGGAGCATTACAATAAATATTCACAACAATTTCCATGAGAGCCCCAGGATTATATTCCCTTGGAACTTGTCGGGATAAAGTTATCCCTAAGGGATTCGTATTAGCCTCATGGACAACAGGCGCCGTTTGTTGGGAATATAATGTTAAAGAAAAGGAAAGAACAAACAGAAAAATACATAATCTTTTTATAAATAATTTATACATGAGTAAAAAACCTGATAAATATTTTAATTTTTTATACATTCTATCAAACACTACAATCGTACTAAAAAACAGTCACCAAAACACATTACTAAAACGATTAAAGATCACTTTTCGACGACCCAACTCCCCTGTTTTTTGGAATAATTATGCATTAAAATTAAAACCTACCTATTGTTTTGTCTCCCCAATTACAACCAAACAATCCATATAGCACAATTTAGTATGTTTTTTATGTTCCACTCATATTCTCCTTTAATTTTTCTCTAAGATATTTACCCAGTTCAATCACCCGGCACTGTGATTTTATCCATATCCTTTTTTTTGCCATATTTTTCTCTTCGTTCTTTTCTCCGTGCTTCTCTGTGTTCTCTGTGGTTAAATTATTATCCTCACAGAGGTCACAGAGGAATACGGAGGTATATGCGGGAAGGAAATGTTTATTTCCGCGTTTTGCTTATGTTTTATCCCGCCCG
>CALLRP010000049.1 GCA_938014335.1 uncultured bacterium | reverse complement strand
ACGAAAATCTTTAGGTGTACTTAGTCTGGATGAAATATCTCGGATGGATATAACAGAACAGTTAGTAAATCGAGAATTAGCAAAACTTGCATTCGGAATAAAAATGTGTGAATTTCTCCTGGATTCGAAAATGGCAAGTATAGATGATATAGTCCTGTGGCCACCCATTAATCAACATCCTGATTTTGAAAAGTTATTATCATTTTTTGTTTTTGGAATACGCTGTTCTATGACAATGAAAGATTTTGTAAATTTTGTAGAACAAAAATTACGATTAGCAGACCGCTTCTTTCATATCAACGGCATTAGAATTCAATATCCATATATTGCATATAATGTAGAACCGTATTTGCAAATAGAGATGCTTATTTCACAAGCAAATTATAAACCTCCTCAGGAAGTAGGTGCGGATATTCGACTGCAATATCAAGCCCAAATGGGAGCAGGTGCACCGAGGAGGCAAAGTGGTCAAGAAACAACACCCACAGAACAAGTGGGTTTTATGACAAAAGCATGGAAATGGTTTAAACGATATATCTTATATACAAATTAAAAAAATATTATGTTAGACAAAATACAAAAAATAGGAATATGGTTTTGGTGGAACAAAGAAAGATTTGTTTTACTTATACTGGTAGGTATATTAGGATACCGTGTATATGTGATTGCATATCCCCCCCCTCCCGAAAAGGAGGAGGTTTATTCTCCACCCAAAAAGGAGGTACCTGATGAACTTAAACCTCCTATACCACCTATGGCACCCGCATTATCCATACCGGGGACATACGCCTCTCTATGGCGAGAAAATCCTTTCTGGTATTTTTCAGGGGAGAAACAAACAACGCAAGGAGCAGGAGGAATCACGGAAAAAGACCTGGGAATTACACTACTTAATATTCGACAAGTGGGAGACCGATGGAGAGCCCAACTTCGCACTCGTTCCACTACAAAGTGGTATGATGAGGGAGAAGAATTTGAACAATTCATTCTTGAACAAATTAATCCCGAAGATAAAACAATTATTATATATTCTGAACAATATGGAAGAAGATTTACACTACAAATGAAAAGATAAGGTAGAAAAAAAATGAAAAGGAATTATCATTTATTGGATAATTATAGATATAATAAAAACTTCCAAACGGTTAATAACAAAAGACCACGGGAGGAAAAAATACGAATGCATACAACAGAAAAATTGAATTTTAGGTTTATGATGTTTGTATTAACACTTTCAGTCATATTCCTTATGACAATAAATAGTCCTCGTGCACAGACGGGAGCGGAGGAATCTAATTCAATTGCACCTGTGACAGTTCAGGATGCAATTCCATCAGATGCTTCTGCTGAAAATCCATCCACAGAAGAAAATGCTGAAACATATTTTCGCAGGGGTGTAGGACTCTATAAAAAAGAATTGTATCGGGAAGCTCTTACAGAATTTAATCGTGCCCTTGCATTAGATCCCAATCATAAGGATGCACAAGTATACCAGCAGAAATGTAATGCTCAACTACAATTATCTGTCGGAGAAAAAACAGAAATAACACCACCCCCTGCATTTGAAACATTTCAACCGACACAACCCGGTGAAATGCCTGAAAAAACGGCAGAAGAATTAAAGAAAGAACGAGTTCAAAAATTACTTTCTGATGCACAGCGTTATATGGAAGCCCAGAAATTTGATATTGCAGTTGAAATATACAATAATGTCCTATTGATTGACCCCAAAAATGATATGGCACGCGAAGGACTTCATCAAGCCACAATTAAACTTCACCAACAATCTGTAAAAGAGTCAGAAAAGAAAGTCTCCGAAGACCGTGCTCGAATTAGGGACTTTATAGAAAAACAAAAGCAACTTCCTGAAGGTGCTGATGCTCGCGGAATAAAACCATATAAATTTACTGTGCCTGAAATCGAAGAAGAATTCGCCCCTGTAACCAAAGTAAGTGAATTAGAAAAAGCATTAGATTCTATTGTAAGTATCGAATTTGAAGATATTCATATCAGTGAAATTACAAGCTTCATTTCGGACAGTTATGGCGTAAATATCGTTATTGATAATCGTGCCGTGGAACCTCCTGTAAAACAACAAGCACAACAAACAGCAGGTGCACCTGCCCAGCCCGGTGCTATGGGAATGCCAGGTGCTCCGGGACAACCCTTAGGAGCTCCGGGAGCCATGCGTCCTCCAATGGCAGGGCCAGGTGCCGCACCGGGAGTGGGCTTAAGACCAGCTCCAGGAATGGCTCCGGGTGGATTTCAGGGAGGTGGTTTGGGGACACCCGGTGTCCCTGGTCAAACAGGTTATGGGGTATCTCCTGATGTATATTATGGCACGAAATCAAATGGAATCGTTCCTTATATCAGTCTTAAAGATGTTACGTTACGGGAAGCATTAAAAGCATTATTACGTCCTTTAGGTTTGGATTTTTCGGTTCAACCTGGATTTGTATGGATCAGTAAACCTGAAATTATCCGTCAAGAAAGTTTTGAAGCATTAGAAACTCGCTTTTATGAAATGAGAAATGTCGGTGCCGATCGGTTATTTAAATTGGTATTAAGAAATCCATTCGGTGGTGTTGGTGGCATGGGTGGTGGTATGTATGGAGGCATGGGAAGCTATGGCGGTAGAGGTATGTACGGAGGTATGGGCGGATACGGCGGTGGTATGTATGGAGGTATGGGCGGTGGTATGTATGGAGGCATGGGTGGATACGGAGGGGGTATGTATGGAGGCATGGGCGGATACGGTGGTGGTATGTATGGTGGAGGCATGGGTGGATACCGCGGAGGTATGGGAGGCTATGGAGGCGGTATGTACGGAGGCATGGGCGGCATGTATGGTGGAGGCATGGGTGGATATGGAAGAGGCATGGGTGGTATGTATGGAGGCATGGGTGGATACGGAGGTGGTATGTATGGAGGCATGGGCGGTATGTATGGAGGCATGGGCGGTATGGGAGGTATGGGGAGAGATGTTACGACTTTGAGTAATATTTCAGATATGTTTTCTACCATAAGTGATCAAGTTGTTGGCGAATTGGGTCCTGTGGGTATTGTGCAAGCTGGAACAGGTGCAGGAGCAGGTGGATTAGGGGGTAGAGGAGCGTTAGCAACAGGGACACCAACTGCAGGTTATGGTGGTGCTCAGGGAACAGCACAATTGGGTGCGGGTGCTGGTTTTGAAGAGGCCGAATTATCCGGTTTACAAATTCTTGCTGATGCTATACCACCGGTAAAAGAACCTTATACGGGCGAAGTACTATCGAAAATTGCTTATAATGAAGCCACAAATATGCTTATCGTTACGAATACTCCTACAAACCTGGATAAATTCGAACAGGTTCTGGGACAAATTGATGTAACTCCAAAACAGGTAAGTATCGAAGCAAAATTTTTAACCGTGCGCATTGAAGACTTGAAGAAAATCGGTTTTAACTGGACAGGTAATCTTAGTGATTTAAATAATAGAGCACGCCAGAATAATTTCTTATCCAATCAAACTTATAGTTATGATATAAACGGTGACGGTGTTGATGAAGAAGTCCCGTTCTATGTGCGTCCTGATGGTAGTTCTGTAGTTCGGAATTCAGTAACCCAAGGAACAATATCGGGATTAGTTAATCCCCCAGCCCCAGCTGCAGCGGCATCAACTTTAAGTCTTATAACCAAAATAATTGATAACGCTGATGGTGACCAATTAGGTGTGGCGTTTGATTACTTAAATAGTTTAAGAGAATCCGAATTATTAAGTGCTCCTCGGGTTACAACGATGAATCGTAAACCTGCAGTAGTTGCAGATTTCCAAACAGAATATTACCTCACACAGGTATACAACGAAGTATATGTATCCGAAGGTGGTTTCGGTGGTTCACAGACTCAATCTGTCATTACACAACCTCAATTCAGTCCATTTAACTTTGGTATTGCCCTTTCCGTTACACCTCAGATTCGTGATAATGACCAGGTGCGTTTATGGTTAAACCCCGAAGTTCGTGCACGAATTGGTGAGAAGAAATTTGAACAGAAGAGTGTTGTAGGAACTACACAGGTAACTACAGAAATTATTCTACCTACAACTTCGTGGCAAGCAGCGTGGACCAATGTTATCGTCCATGACGGGGATACCTTAGTGTTAGGTGGCTTGGTTCAGGATAAAACAATACATAGTAATCAAAAAATGCCTTATCTTGCTGATATTCCTTTAATTGGCTTCTTCTTCCGTGGCAAATCAAAAGAAGTCCAACAATCCAGTCTATTGATTTTCGTCACCCCAGATATTATAGATACTACAGGTGCCAGATTCTTCAGCGTAGGAAAAGAAACATCCTAATTCAATTGGAAAGAAGAATACAATTAATAAGTTGAATAAGGGGTTAAAAGGATAAAATTTATTTCAATATGTGGTTATGTTTATATAATTGTTTATGGAGAATTTTAACCCCTTTTGCTAAAATCTATCTTCAATATAGCAAAAAGTATTTTTTACTTAAAGAGAGATTTTCTCCTCTTCCTCCAGATGTAAAAAATCCTTTATGGATACATGCATGTAGTGTTGGGGAAGTCAATCAAATATCCCCCATTATAGAAAAGTGGATCGATAGACACCCTGATATTCCTGTTTTATTGACAGTTAATACTATTAGCGGTTATCACCAAGCAGAAAAAAAATATAAAAATTTCCCTATTTCTATTTCATGGTGTCCTTTTGACCATCCCAAATCTGTCAAACTCTTTTTAAAACAGTTAGCCCCGCTCATGTTAGTTTTAGTCGAAACAGAACTCTGGCCTAATTTAATTTTAAGAACAAGTAAAAACAGTATTCCAATCGTAATTATCAATGGACGGATTAGCGACCGTTTCCTTCATTCTTATCGGCGATGGGAGAAGATTTATAGAGAACTTTTGAATTGTCTAAGCATTGTGTTAGTTCAAACAGAAGAATATGCACAACGCTTTATTGATTTAGGTGCCAATATAGAAAAAGTTCATGTGGTTGGTAATATCAAATATGATGCGATTGCAACAGAAGTAGATTTCAAAATGAGAAGTCGGCTCCGTATTTCTTTAGATATTCCTTCCGATGCGAGAGTAATTGTTTTTGGTAGTCTTCGCGAAGGGGATGAAAAGGTTGCTAAAAAAATATGGGATGAACTTAATAAAAAATACTCAGACCTATGGCTTATTCTTGCCCCGCGTCACCCTGATAAAAAAGATATTATTCAGTCACAATTTAATTCTAAAGATATTCTATTGCGCAGTGAGAATTTAAATGGGAAGAAAAATCAAGGAGAACGAATAATTCTCGTAGATACATTGGGAGAATTAATTTATTTTTACTCAATTGGCACAGTTGCAATAATTGGTGGGAGTTGGTTTCCGGGTGTGGACGGACACAATCCATTAGAACCCGCAGGTGTGGGGGTTGTCCCTATTTTTGGTCCCTATATGAGAAATTTTCAAGAGCCTGCAGAGAAATTATTGAAGGGAAATGGGGCTATACAATTAAATAATTATGATGAACTTCCTTCCGTATTAGAAAAATTGTTATCTTCTCCTTATGAATCAATAAACTATGGAACACGAGCAAGAAAGATTGTCCTGCAAAATCAGGGGGCAGTCTTAAAAACAATCGAATTTTTAGAGAAAAACATTTCGAAATGAAATTGAATGGATAGTAATTTTTACTTTTAGGTTATTTTATATGAAAATAGCATAATAATAAAGGAAAATATCATTGCTATTTTCAAAAAGACATAAAAGAAATTCAGATTTATTTTCTGCTCTTATTATGCTTTCACCCTCTTTTTTCGTTCTTATTCCATTTTTTATTTTTCCGTTATTTTATGCTTTTCAGTTAAGTCTATGGGGAGGCAAGAGGAACACAGGTAATTTTGTAGGACTAAAAAATTATTGGATGGTTTTGCAGAATCCTCTTTTTTGGCAAAGTTTGAAAGTAACTATTTATTATGCGTTGATAACAGTTCCCACAACATTAATTTTAGGTTTTTGTATTGCTTACCTTCTGTCAAAGATTACTCGTGGAAAAAGTTTTTTAAGAATCCTTTTCTTCGTTCCTTATGTAACTTCCACTGTTGCAGTGGCTATGGTTTGGCGAATTTTCTATAATCCTCAAGCAGGACTTTTCAATCATATTCTTTATTTTTGGGGACTACCTATACAAAGGTGGCTTTTAGAACCTCGTGGGATACTGCATATAATTACAGGGGGAATAGTACCGCCTCAATTTGGGCCAAGTCTGGCATTAGTGTGTATATCTTTATTCGACATCTGGCATACATTTGGTTTTGCTGTGGTCGTTTTTATTGCAGGTTTGAGCACAATTCCCAAAGAGTATTACGAATCCGCACAAATAGATGGGGCTCGTCCTTTACAAATTCTTTTTCACATAGAGTTACCGTTATTAACACCGACATGGCTTTTTCTTGTCACAGTCCAGTTAATACGTTCCTTACAGTCATTCAGTAGTTTTTATGCCTTGAGCCCTTCTGGAGGAAGGACTATGGGGACAACGGAAAACTTGATGTTACACATATACTCACAATTTTACGAATATGGTTATTGGGGCTATGGTTCTGCAGTAGCCATTTTCTTGAGTATATTTATCATGACTCTAACATTTATTCAATGGCAGTGGGCAAGACGATATGTTTTCTATCAGTAAGAATCGAAATATAAACTATTATTTCTTCAAATTTATAGTATATGCCATCTTATCTATTTTAGGACTTATTGTTAGTTTCCCTTTCCTATGGATGTTTTCCACTTCTTTTAAAACATTAGAAGAAGCCACTACCCCCTCTCTCTGGCTCATTCCTTCTCAATGGCAATGGGAAAATTGGATTCGTGTCTTTCAATTTGCTCCGTTTGGGAAGTATTTTTTTAATTCTTTCCTCGTAGCAGGTATTGTTACCCTTGCTGTTTGTATCAATTCCATATTAGCAGGATATGTCTTTGCGCGACTGAAGTTCCCGGGGAAACCGCTCTTTTTTGCCATTATAATGGCTACCATGATGGTCCCTTTCGAATCTGTGTTAATACCTAATTTTATTCTGATTAGTAGCTTGGGTTGGTATAACACCTATTTTGGACTTATTGTTCCGTGGTGTGCCAATGCCTTTTCTGTTCTGCTCATTCGACAGTCATTTATGACCCTTCCCAATGATTATTATGAATCTGCACAGATTGATGGCTGTGGACACTTTTCATTTCTATTTTATCTTGCTGTACCTTTTATTAAACCAGCATTAATAACGGTGGCTTTGTTTACTTTTCTGAATAGTTACAATTCATTATTATGGCCCCTTATAATCACAGCGGATGAAGCCAAACGAGTTGTTCAAGTCGGACTGACTGTATTTTCAGGTGATGCGGGAGTTCGTGTAAATCTTTTAATGACAGCTTCCACTATTGTGGCTTTACCTACAATTATCATCTATTTAATTGCCCAGCGATATTTCTTCCAAGAATCCATTCGTGTCGGATTGAAAGGGTGATAATGCTCTATAAAAAGAGAGTTAATAAGATTCTACTTGTTTTGTTTTTCCCATTAACTATATTATTGTGGGGTACTGGTTGTGTTTTTTCTACCCCCTCAGAATTTGTCCCATTAAATTCAACCCATGTTATTTTCTGGGATAGACAGACTGCGGAGAGCGCAGAGTTTATCAAGGAAAAAACTCATGAATTTAATCAATTGTATCCAGGGATACCTGTTAAAGTAGAGAAAGCAGGTGGGTATGCAGAAATATTCCGAAAAGTTTCTGCAAGCATACAAGCTCACAAACTTCCAGCATTAGCGGTATCTTATGAAAGCATGACCAGTGAATACATTCCTACGGGAGCAGTGGTCCCCTTAGATGAATATGTTAACGACCCTGAAATAGGATTATCAAAAGAAGAATTAGAAGATTTCTTCCCTGCGGTTATTATGGCAAATCGCTATCCCGATTTTGATAATAAACTCTACTCTTTCCCTTTGGCAAAAAGTGTTCTTGTTCTATACTACAATCAAGATGTATTAAAAAGAGCAGAAATTACGGAACCTCCAAAAACATGGGATGACTTTTATAATCATTTGCGAATGATTAAAACAAAAATGAACCAGAAGGGATATGCCATTTCGATTGATTGTTCAACTGTTAGTGCTATGATTTACAGTTTCGGAGGTAAAATTGTAGAGGGACGGCAGACCTTGTTTAGTGCTGACGAAACCGTACATGTCTTTTCTTTTTTGCAACGATTAATTCAAGAAGACCTCGCTTATGTAATTACTCCCGGTACTTTTGATGACCAGATTGCCTTTGCTAAGGGAGAGATTGCCTATATGATTCGTTCCAGTTCCCTGCGGATTGCGTTAGAACTGTTAGAAAAAGAAAAACCTTTTCAATGGGGAATAGCTCCACTTCCATACAGGGATGGATTTAGACCTGTTACAGTTCTCTTTGGGCCTAATATTACTATTTTCAAAACAACCCCTGAACAACAAAAAAGGGCATGGAAGTTTATCAGGTTTATGACTTCAAAAGAAAATACAGTGAACTGGGCTATTGAAACAGGTTATGTCCCAATTCGTAAATCATCTGCAGAAAATATTAAATTGCAACAATTCTGGCAAGAAAAGCCTTATGCAAAGGTCCCTTTTGATTGTCTCCCATTTGCAAAACCAGAACCCAACCTATCCGGTTGGCAACAAATTCGAGATATGGTAGAAAGTGCTGAATTAGAAGTCCTTACATTGATGGATACCCCAGAAAATGTATGTAAGAGACTTGAAAAAAAAGCCAATGCTGTTCTTAACTTACCCTAATAAATAAAGTTGAAATAAAAGTTGCCGGGTTATATGTTTATTCTATAGATATGAGGAAATACTTATGAAAACATTAAAAGAACAATTAGATATATATGCGAGTTATCATCAAAATCCTTATAACAAATTAACTCATTACTTTGGGATACCTGTAATAATATTCTCCCTCCTTCTATTTTTATCTTGGTTCCGTTATCCATCGTTGCCATGGTGGTTAAATGGAGCACTCCTTTTTACTATCGCAGTTTTTATATATTACTTTTTACTTGATAAAACCATTGCCTTTATTATGGCGTTTATTGTTGCACCTTTACTCCTACTTGCTTTCGGAGTTAGTATTTTATCATGGAAATTGAATATCGGACTTTTTCTTGCTCTATTTATAGGGGGGTGGATACTCCAATTTATTGGACATACTGTATTCGAAAAAAGGAGACCTGCTTTTACAGATAATTTTATTCAACTTCTTATTGGACCTCTTTTCTTTTTAGTCGAAATCTTGAGAAAAATTGGATTTACAAAATATTAATTTGTTAAATCTATTTGAAATTAATATTTAAATATGGTAAAATATCACCCGTGTAGTATTTTAGGCATAGTGGAGAAATTAATTAAAAGGAGACAGGTATGAAAAAGGGGGTTTTACATGTCGTAGTAGTTATTATATTAGCCCTGTTATCTTTCGCTGTTGTGTTGCATTTTAATCCCTTCTCTCTCATAACAGGAAAACTACATTTTGACTATCGCTTTGCCAATACAACAGAAAAAGAGTACGCCCTATTGTTACAAATGGCTTTGACAGCTTTAGATGATGATCCCCTTGTATATTATGAAAATACCAAAAAAATTGTTCGCGAAGCATGTGTGGCTATTGAGAAACGAAAAGACACCTCTGTGGAAGCATTATTTATTTCATCGGTTCAATTGATTCGAGAACAAGAATTAGCAAAATCATTCGACCAACTTTACGAAATTATCTCTAAGAATCCTAAATGGTGTGAAGCTTATTGCTACTTGGGTTACACAGGTTTCAAACATGATACCTTACCTATTGAAAAATCCATAGAATACTTGAAAAAAGCTATTGAATGTAATCCTCAAAAAGCTCGATATTATTCTTTTCTGGCTACAGTGTACCGGCATTTGTATAAGGAAACACAAGACAATCAATACATGCTGTTAGCAGAACAAAATTTTAAGTCTGCCTTAGAGTTAGACCTAGAAGATTTAAATGCATATAATAACTATGCTAACTTTTTGGTAGAAATAGGGGATTATGAAAAGGCAGAAGAATATTATCGCAAGGCAATTGCTATCTATCCGGAACATGGAAAGCCTTACTATAATCTTGCATGTGTCAAATCTTTACAGGGGGACAAACAGTCCGCGTTGAAATATTTGAAACAGGCAATTGACAAAAATCCGGACTTTAGATACGACGCAAAAAATGACCCTGACCTTACAAACATAAAAGATACCCCCGAATTTTTAATGTGGATTTACAATTATCGTGCAACAACTTCTATTCATAGTAATGGGAACACGAGTAAATAGGTTTCATTTCCCACATTTGTATCCAGTAGGGTTTTTTTATTTCTTTTCCCATATAAAGTTCCAAATCTTAGAAAACAGATGTAATCGGTTTTTTAAATGTTTCTTTTTTTGATTAATTCCTGAAGTATTTAGTTTGTTTCGACTTTCCTTGATACTCCTTTCAGCCCAGAAATGTGACAAAAGTTCCAGAGTAGATATTAATTGTAAATTATTGATCTGCTTATGAATATATTGATGATTCGCAAGTATCTGGAGACATTTATCACATTTACAAATGTGCCTCTCTATATCCATAATATTCAGAGCATTTAACTCATTATCCAAATAAGGGGATAAATATTTATAAGTCAATGCACATAATTCTGAATTATCTGAAAAGGGAAGTAATAATTCTTTACTTAATTGTATTCTTAAAAATTCTCTTGTTTCTGTGAGAATAGAACTGATTTCATCTCGATGTCGAATAGATATTGTTTCTAAATCTCTATATGAAAAACTTTCGCGCGTTCGCAATAAATAAATAAATCTTTTTTCATACGGGAGTTGTCTAACCGCGTTGATAAGTGGATTAGAGAAAACGGTATTACTCTCCTCCTTTTCTGTTTTGTTAGGAGTATTCTTTTTAGTTCCACTTAAAATGTGGTGAGCGGTAAAAAAGAGAGATACTTTGGGAGTTAGAAGAGAAGGAGAGTTAATTTGTTCACAAGCACGGTCTAATATCTGATGCAATAACTTGAATATCTGTGTATCATTGATATTGTTTTCAAACCAGATAATTTCATAGAGAGTCATTCCATGTTTCTGTAACAACTCACTACATAGGCTAACCGGTATATCCAGAGAGTTTAACTTTCTTTGAGATGTTAATGTTTTTTCAGATATTTGAGCCTCGGGAACCATTTTTCAGGTTACTCCTCTATATGTTATTTTACATTATAATGATGTTCAAATATAATTTTTTTATAGATAACAATAAAAAAATGGATTTAATTCACCATGTCAAAAGAAGATTTACTTCATCTTATTAAAGAACCACCCTTTGAGTATTCTTTAATGCCTTTCTGGTTTTTAAACGACGAATTAAAAGAGGAAAAAATTGAAGAATATTTAAAAGATTTTATAAAGCATGGTGTATATGGACTTGTACCGCATCCTCGAATGGGACTTCCCAAATCTATAGGTTTTATGTCTGAGCAGTGGCTTTTTTTTATGCAAATTATTATTGAATTTGCTTATAAAAACAATATGAGAATAATTCTTTATGATGAGGGCATGTATCCTTCCGGTTCATGTGCGGGGAAAGTAGTAGAAAGTAATCCTTATTTCTCAGCTCGTGCCTTAGTTCGGAGAGAAAGAGGTGTTATTCCCATAAAAGATGATGAAGAATTAATTCTTCTCAGTGACCCATATGAATATGTACACACTCGTTCTATGGGAACGATACGTGGTGTCCATTTTGGAACGGATGATGGTGAGCCGGAGGCTCCTCCTGCAGGGGATATTTTAAATCCAGACGCAGTAAAGAAATTTTTTGAGCTGGTTCATGAGAAATATTATGCAGAATTTAAGGATTATTTTGGAACTACAGTAATAGGTATTTTTACGGATGAACCCAATCCTTTAGGAAGAAAACCTATCAAAAATGCAATTCCGTGGACATGGGATATGCTTGACTTTATTTCAAAAAATGTAGGTTATGATTTTAAACCTTTAATACCTCTTTTGTGGGAAGATAAATCAGATAAAGCCCAAAAGGTACATCAGGATTTTTATAAATCTGTTCAAAAACGATTAGAATACGCATTCTACAAACCTTATAATCAATGGTGTGAACAACATAATGTTGCTTTAACAGGGCACCCCAAAGGTCCAATGGATATTCATACACTCCGCTATTTTCACATTCCCGGACAGGATATTGTATGGCGATGGGTAGAACCTTTTAATAAAAACAGTATTGAAGGCCCTGAATCCACAAGTGCTAAATGCAGTGCCTCCGCAAAAATTCATTATAATCGTAAACGGAACATGAATGAGTGTTTTGGAGCATACGGTTGGAATCTGACATACGAAGAAATGGAGTGGCTTACAGGATGGCTCATAATTCGTGGCGTAGATTTATTGGTACCGCATGCATTTTATTATTCGATAGAAGGTCCACGAAAAGACGAACGACCACCGGATGTGGGACCTCATAATGTTTGGTGGGATAATTATAAAAACTATGCAGATAAATGCAGACGACTATGTTGGTTTGTGGGAGAGGGAACACCTATTGTAGATGTTGCCGTATTAGCTGATGTGGAATATCTTCCATGGGATGCAAGTCGAGTGTTGTTTGAAAATCAAATTGATTTTTTTTACCTTGATATAGAAACACTGCTTCAAGAGGCTATCGTTTCTGAAACGGGTATTCAAATCTCATCCATTCACTATTCCTTACTTGTAATTGACAATTTTGACCGAATAGATTCTGAAGTGATTCAGAAATTAGAAACTTTGATTCAAGCAGAGCGAGTTATCACTTATCAAAAATCCTTGCAAAATATAAAATGCCATGCAAACAATTCACAGGAACTTTTAGATTTAATACGAAATAAGATCCAACCGGATGTCTTATTATATCCCTCTACAACAGATATTAGATATTATCATGCAGTTATTCAGGGTGTTCATGGATATCTTTTTTTCAATGAAGGGCGGGCAGAGGTCCAGACTAAAATAAGCACCCGAGAAAAAGGGGAATATCTATGGTTTGACCCTGTAAAAGCGGAAGTGAAACCAGTTGACCCTCCCAATAATCTAAAATTGACCTCAGGTGAAATGATATTATTATTTGTTTTTCCCCAAAATAATCTGCAAACCATACAGGGGTGAAAATACATGTTAGGACTCACAATTTTTGACTGGACTGCTATCTTTCTGTATTTTGTGATAATTTCATTTGTCGGTATCTGGTTTGCGAGGAATATTCGAAATACACATGACTTCTTCATGGGAGGGAATCGGTTTGGCAAGATTACCATGGTATTTTTTTCCTTTGGTGCAGGAACCAGTGGCAATGATGCTGTCGGAGTTTCCTCTAAAGTTTATACAAATGGGATATCGGGTATTTGGTATCAGTGGTTATGGCTTTTTTGTACCCCTTTTTACTGGCTTATACCTCCCATCTTGCGACGCATGCGTATCCTTACAATGGGCGATTATTTTGAAGCCCGTTTTAGTCCTTCGGTGGGTGCTCTTTACGCTATCGTGGGAGTTATACAATTGACCGTCAATATTGGAGTTATACAGTTAGGAGCAAGTGCTACGATAGAGGCCTTAACTGGAGGAACTATTCCAAGATATGTCTCTATCCTATTTATGAGTGGAATCTTCATTTTATACGGAGTAGCAGGAGGATTAGGTGCAGCAATTATTACGGATTTTATTCAGGGCATACTCACCGTTATTTTTTCTTTCATGTTGCTTCCCCTTGTCTTTCAAGCAGTAGGGGGTATGGATGGATTAAGAGAAAAAATCAGCAATCCCGAAATGCTCAAATTGGTTGCCCCTGGTGAAATAAATTTATTTTATGTGATTGTCCTTTGTTTTAATGCGTTAGTAGGCGTAGTTACACAGCCTCATATCTTAGGAAACTGTTCTGCCGGTAGAACTGAAATGGATGGAAGAGTAGGATTAACAGGGGGAAATTTATTAAAGCGTTTTTGCACAATAGCGTGGGCTTTTACGGGACTTTGTGCCGTTGCTCTGTATCCTAATCTGACAGGGAAACAAACAGATCAGGTATTCGGGATGGTTGCACGAGACTTCCTACCCCATGTTGCTCCTGGTCTATTAGGATTATTTATTTCTGCATTGGTTGCTTCTGTAATGTCCTCTTGCGATGCTTTTATGGTATCTTCCTCCGCTTTATTTACTCAAAACCTATATCGCCGATATTGGGTTAAAAATAGACCGGAACAACATTATATCACTGTAGGTAGAATTGCATCTGTTGTAATTGTTGTAGTCGGCATTCTTTTTGCATTTCGTGTGCCCAATGTCCCACGCGGATTGGAAATATTTTTTTCTCTCCAGGCAATGATGGGCCCTATTTTCTGGTTAGGTTTATTCTGGCGCCGAACGACACCTCAAGGTGCTTGGGCTTCAACAATTGGGAGTTTTGCTGTATTTGTAATTACTTCTTTACCCGCATTTCAAAGTTGGGCAGTACAAAATTTGCCTGAATTTATGTTATGGCAAGAAAAACTGAGGCTTTCATGGCAAATGACTTTTTACTTGACCACAGGCTTTTCTCTTGGAATTCTGGTAAGTTTTTTAACGAAACCCGTATCTGAAGAGAAATTAAACCGTATTTATACCTGTTTATACACCCCTGTTAAAAAGGGAGAAAAACATATTGCCCCGTTTACCCTACCGGAAGATGTTGAACCTGGAGAATATAAAAAACTCTTACCCTTCAAAAATATAGAAGTCCCCTATCCTTCCTATCAAGGAATAATAGGCTTTTTAATAGTTGGATGTATTGTTATCGGAATGATACTTTTTGTAAGACAGATTTTATAAATAATGTTTGGATAAAAAATCTTATTCCTTTTTAAAGCCTGATTTGGATGTCTCTTCTTTCTCCAATATAACAAGAAAGTCGTTATAACTCTTTCCGTGATTGGGTGTGACAGAAACCACCACCCAGCCTTCTTCCAGTAAACGGTCTAATTCGTTTTTCCCTCGTCCATTGGATTCAATAATCAATGATGTTTGCATAATTTTTACTCCTCCACCTGATTATTTATTTAAATCTATTTTTACAAATAGAAATAATATCGGAAAGTATTTGAATATAACAAATCAATTAATACTTTTCAGTATAGATTCATTTATGGAAGATCCAAAAGGTTGGATAGATGACTGTTCATATAGTTTCTGTAAATGCTTATAATGGTCCTCGCTAATTTGTGCATATTTTAAAAGGGAGAAAAGGACATCCTGTTGCTCTATATTAGAATAATTTAATCTCTTTGCAGGATTTCCATTATGAAGCAAAATGGGTTTTTCTATCTCTCCATTATATCTTCGTAGTAAATGTTCAAGTTTAGCAGGTGTTAAAACGGATATAGGTAAAGGAGCACTTCTAAAATTCTCTACGAAACTTTCCGGTGATAAATTCCATTCGAGTTTTGTATGACCTGCTCCAGGTGAAGGGCCTCCTTCGTCAAGATATACAAGCGACCATTGTTTTGTCTTGCTCCATGGTTTATCTTCTGTTATGGGGCGGGATTTCGGTTTTAATTTATTATTTGATAACATCTCACGAGTAATTTCATAACTGTTTTCTTGTGGTTGAAGTACAAATATTTCGTAATTGTCTTCAGAGATAGATTCCTCAAATACTTTTTTTGCAAGTGGACAAAAAGATAATTTGTCAAAATCTCTCATAAATCCATCAGGGAACTGTTCCGAGTCATATTCCCTCACATATTTTCGAGTCATTTGTTCTATGGGGACAAGCATATCTCCGGTAGCACAGGTAATCATCACAGGGTTTGTTATTAAATTAAGGTATGAGATGGGACTGAGATAATACCAGCACTCGTGGTTTAGGTCATTAGGAAAGTATCTGTAACACATATCAGCAAGGCCTGTAACACTTGCAAGGACAGGCAGAGCGCATTGCTCTGCTGGTTTCCCAAATCCAGATATTGCTCTATTCGCTTCGAAGTAAGCAAAATTATATGCCCAGTTTACCACAGGCACATCGGCATGGGTAGCGACGACAGGAAATAGGTCTGCACTCATTGCCAGAGCCATATACCCTCCCTGACTTCCACCATCTATTAGAATATGACTTATGTCCACAATGGGTAATCGTTTTATCCATTGTATAATAGCTCTCGCCAAATTATACCCATTACCTAATGCAGCATCAATTGGCGACTCACCATCAGCAGGGGTATAAACTGCGGTAGATACAATCCAGCCTTTTTCTGCCCATTTTTTAGCCCCTGCGATATCTTTCTCATAATGAACATGACAAAATGCGGGTAATTTTTTATTCTCTTTTAATTTACGGGCGGGAATAACCACCCTTGCTAAACCTGTTTTTTCATCACCTTCTATTCCCACATAGGGAACACGAGCGGTTACAACCTGATAACTCCAATCCCCTTTGACCGATACAATTTCAACCCCATGTTCTAATTGAGTTTCACTTTGAATTAGTGGCTCTACGGAACAAGCCCCATGAGTGAAGAGAAATAAGCATATAATCCATGTAGTGAAAATTTTTTTTATACGTATCATTTTCATTATGGATTACCCTTTTATAATGGCTTTATCCTTATATTTCGGAAACCACAATGATTCCCATGGTCGGTTAATCCTATAAAACCTTTTCGCAGACGATACTTCAACTCTTCAACTTCATCAAAGTTAATATCCTGCACAACCTGTTCATTTAATGTTACCTTTACATAGGGACCATTACATATAATTTCAAGGTCGTTCCATTGCCCTTCCGGTTTCATCGCCTTCACTTTGGGAGGTACAACTTTATATATAGCCCCAGTAGTATCATCAGTTAATTCGGCAGTATCACTGTCGCCTAATATTTGAACCTCAAAACCAATTTTAGATGCTCTGCTTCCACGAGGAGCATGAACCCAGACCCCTGTATTCCCACCTTTTTCTATCATCCATTCTAATCGTAGAATAAAATTATCATATCGTTCACATGACATTAATGCTTTACCTCCTTTGCTCTGCCACTCAATAAATCCTTCAGGGTTAACAGCAAAAGTATTGTGATTATCTCCTAAATACCACCAACCGTTTAAGGTTTTCCCATCAAAGAGAGGGATAAATCCTTCTTGTCTTTCTTGTTCACTTAATAATGACAGGGCAGAATTTACATCTATTTTTGTGCAAGGAGTATATTGAGCATAAGTCTCTTCTACACGATTAAGATTTTCTTGCGAATATGGCAATAGAAAATGAGTATTTTTGATTTGTTCTCCCGGGACTTTAGTAAATACTAACTTTTCCTTGGGTAAATTAGTTTGGGACATATCTTCAGTTAGAATTAAGTCTGCACTCTGTTTAGAAATAATGACCCAATACTTGTTAATTTTTTTCATTGCTTTTGTCCACTCTTCTGCATAGGGACCATCCGTCCAGTAAACAACAGTTAACAACCCTTTAAAATTTTGTTTTAGAACATTTAATAAAGGACTTTTCTTATCCGGTTTTGAATTAGGTGCAATACGTAGAACAACAGTCATATATTGGTCTTTGGCACGGTCTGCATAAGTTTTAATAGTTTCTATATCCTTACCATTAATGGAGTTAGAATTAGGGTCTTGAAGTAAATCCATAGCAATACTGTCGCCCCCAACCTCGCCAATGCTGGCTAATAGAGGGACCATGGTCTTTAACTCAGTGCCTTTTTTAACTACATCAGAAACATAAAAAGACTGAAGTATGTAGGGTTCTTTCCCACGATGTAAGACACCATTCTTCATATGAAATTCTCTGTCGCCAAATATTATCGAATAACAAGAAGTGTTCAATAATAAAATTATTACTGAAAGTACAAATGCCAAAATATTATTTTTTTGTTTCATGGTTATTAGCTCCTTGAGAATTTAAATTTGTCAGTTCACGAAATACATTATACGACTTTAAAGGATGTCCAATATGAAATGCTATGAAAGAACACATAAAAGGCAAAATCTTTGTCCCAAATAATGGCAAGAAATGTTCACTGTTAGATGGAATATCCAATGGATTATTAAGGTATTGTAATAATTGCAAACCCCGGATTTCCTCATTATTTAATGTTTTGTCTGATTTACAATTTTCACAAACCACCCCTCCTTGAAAAGAAAAATGTCGTGCCTCTTTTATTAGTTTTCCACAACGAACACATATATGCAATTGAGGCTCAATCCCATTGTAAATCAATATTTGCCATAAATGCCAACAAGCAAAAAAAACAGCAAGTTCATCCTGGATATTCGAGTTACTTATATTTTCAAAGGCATTACAAATTTCAGTATAAGTTTGATAAACAGATTGTTCCGTTTCTGTCATGGAAAATGCAGTTTCCAAAATGAGACTCGCAAGAACCTGTTTCTTTATATGTTTCTTTAATTCAGAATAATTATCAATCAAATTCACATCGGTTAAGGTTTGTACTTCCCTGGTGGATTTCCATGTATAAAAGATCTCCACTCGATTTAGTCGATCTAATGCATAGTTCCACGGATTATTTTTTCGGCGAACCCCCTTCGCTATACATGACATTTTCCCTCGTTGTGCGGTTAATAACTGGACAATACGACTTGTATCGCTATAATCATATAAATGAACTACAAAAGCCTCTGTTTGATTTATAGACATGTTATTTGTTTACTTTAAAAATTGGATTAATCTGTAATCTTTTTTCCCAAGACGAATTACTAATAAAGAACCGCCTAACAAGTGATTTTCATTTAATTGCAAAGCATCTTCTGTCACCCTTTCGTTATTAATGTATAGCCCTCCATTTTTTATAAGGCGTCTTCCTTCTCCTTTACTTTCTAATATACCTGTGTTAACCAGTAAATCCAATAGCGGTTGATTCTCGGAGATGTAATTTATAGAAGCATTTGCATGAGGAACATCACTAAATACATCTTCCAAAACCGATAATTCTAATTGATGTAGATCCCCTCCGAACATGGCTTCACTGGCGCGAATAGCACTCTGGAGTGCAGATTCCCCATGCACCATTCGCGTAATTTCCCTTGCTAAAGCTTTTTGTCCAGCCCTTTTATGCGGTTCTATCCGAATTTGTTCTTCCAATTCTTTTATCTCTTCAGGAGAGAGCAGAGTAAAATATCTCAAATATCGGGGAGTATCTGCATCTGCCTGGTTAATCCAGAACTGATAAAAACGATAAGGGGTAGTTTTATTAGGGTCAAGCCATACATTGCCCGATTCAGTTTTTCCAAATTTTGTCCCATCCGATTTAGTTACCAGCGGTAATGTTAGCCCATAGGTTTCCTTACCTAAGAGTCTCCTTGTTAATTCCATGCCCGAAACGATATTTCCCCATTGGTCTGAACCTCCTATTTGAAGTCGGCAATCGAAATTTTTACATAAGTATAAATAATCATATGATTGTAACAGGCAATAGGTAAATTCTGTGTAAGAAATCCCATGTTCACGGTCTTCCAATCGTTGCCTTATAGCATCTTTTGTAAGCATTACATTCACACTAAAATGTTTTCCAATGTCTCTTAAAAAGTCCAATAACCTCAACTCACAGAGCCAATCTGCATTATTCACCATAATTGCTGGGTTATCACCTTCGAAAGATATAAAATGGGATAACTGTTTTTTTATTCCTTGTGCATTCCGCTCCACATCCTCTTTAGTTTGAAGTTGCCTCTCATCTTTTTTACCACTCGGGTCACCAATAAGCCCTGTTCCTCCACCTACAAGGACTATCGGCTTATGTCCCCATCTTTGAAAATGTACCAAACCCATAATAGGCAACAAACTACCAATATGGAGGCTATCTGATGTAGGGTCAAAACCACAATATAATGTAAATTTTTCTTGTTCTAATTTCTCTGCAAGTTCCGGATGTGTCGTTTGATGTATCATCCCTCGCCATTGAAGTTCTTCATACAAAGTTTTAAACGCCATAATTACTTGTCCTCATAGAAACAAAAAAGAATTGTTAAGTAATGAATATAGTATAATATAGGAAAGAATAAATAAACGGAAAAATTATAACAATTTTTATCTATAGTTTTACATTAAAGGGAATATTTTTAAAGTGATAAGGGTCCCTTAAACAAAAAAAGATGCACTTTTTTGTGGGAAAAATGTTGACAAAAGACATAAAAAAAGTATACTATTTTAATATATTTAGATGAATATGTGTTGAAAAAACTTGACAAAAAACAGAAAAAATAGTTTTAAGAGAACTTTTCAAATTCACAACGCAATAAATAATTTTTGTGCAATTAGAGAAGATAGGATTTAAGTTTATGAAAAGAAAAAAAGTTTTATATCCGAT
>CALLRP010000048.1 GCA_938014335.1 uncultured bacterium | reverse complement strand
TTTAATTTTAATTCCTTTATCCTCTTTATCTTAATAGTTTCTTTTGGTAATACATTAAGTTTATTATTTTCAATGGTATTTTATTCTCTGTTTTATTTTAGGATAAAGTTCTCTGTTATTTAAGAGGTCAAAAAATATTTTCTGAAGATGAGCAAAATCAATTTTATTCATCGCAAACAATTTTTTCTGATATTTCCGGTAAGATTCGGAAATCATTTTGAGAAAATCACTGGAAGAAGATAAAGAATCAGGGTCAATCAATTCTTCTGTGATTTTGTTGAAGTAAGCGGCAATATTCCTTATGGCATCCCATTTCCCTTGCCATTTTCCTAAGTATTTCTCATCAATTTTTGTAATTATTTCATCTATATATTCATAAATGAAAAATAATTGAGTTAGTTCATCAAGAACTATGTAACCTTTTTTTAAGGGAGTGAAATTTAAAAATTTGATGAGAAATTCATTACATAAACTATGAATTGTTCCTACTTTAAGCGAATGTAGATTATTTTTATAATTTAGTTTCTTTGCTAACTGGCTAACTCTGTCTCTTAACTCAAATGATGCTTTTTCAGTAAAAGTTGTAAGTATTATTTCATCAGGCTGAGCTTTCTCAGTGAGAAGTATATACAGAGTTCTTGCCACTATAGTAAGTGTTTTACCCGTTCCAGGTCCTGCAATTATAAGAAGTGGTCCTTCGGTTGTAGTTATAGCTTCCATCTGGTTTTTATTTAAGGAGGGTAAGACCTCCTTAATTTTTTCTATTACTGTCATAGCAGTCTCTCTTTTTTGAAACTAAAGTATCCGGTAGAAGTTACTATTAAGTGATCAAAGAGTACCATCCCAATTGATCTGGTAGCAATATCAAGGACATTTGTAAGATTTTTATCATATTCAGAAGGCTCCGATTTCCCGTTTGGATGGTTATGAACGATAATAATTCCATATGCCTTTTGCTTTATACCTTCTTCAATTATCTTTCTTGGATAGACTACTGTTTTATCAATTGTTCCAGAAAAGTAGAACTCTTTCCCTGGAAAGGAATTATCTTTTTTGATTTGTAGATTGCTATCAAGGTAAAACACATGAAATTCTTCTTCCTTTTTATCTCCGAATTTTTCAATACAGGATTGAGCAAGGTTATGAATATTATCTATTGTAACGGGTTCTTCAAGTGCCTTTTGTTTCCTATATATTGCGTTAATTTCTTTTATGAGTTTTAATAGAGTAATAAATTTTTCTTTTATATATGAAAAGGATTGAATCTCTTCCTCCGGTGCATCAAAAATGCCCTTAATAGAGCCAAATTTCTCAAGCAGTTTTTTTGCTATAGGTTTTACATCCCTTTGCGGTAAAACATAAGTTAATAAAAGTTCAACAAACTCGTATTCTTGTAGACTATCTGGACCTACTTCATTAAATCTGTCTCGTAATCTTTTTCTATGTCCTAAGTAGTGTTTTTCTTTTTTGTTATTCATTTTATTGTATCCAGAGTTTGAAGTTTTCAGGTAAGTATTTTGTAAAAACCTCATCTGTTTTGCTTAACTCATCTTTAAAATACTCATACAAAAATTTAAGATAAAGCTCATAGGGGCTAATGTTTGTGTTGTACCATGTTTTCTCATTTATTATCTGCACCAATTTTTCAGATACCTCTACACTATCTTTCCATAATTCTTCAAATTTCTGTTTTGCATATTCATAATCTGCGCGGTTCTTTAGTTCCACATTGAATTCAAGATTATCTACAAGTCCCGCCTGAGTAAAATTACTGGAGCCGGTTATGACCCTTCCCACATGCCGGTCGCCTTCGCGGAAGGTCATGATATAAAGTTTTGCATGAATGTTCTGAGAAGGATAAGCCCTTATTTGGAACTTCTTATCCACTAAGCATTCTATGAACTTTTTGATTCCTTTTTCCGTTTTCTGGTTATCATCCGAATTGTCAAATTCGTTAACAACAATCTCTTCTACCGCTTCTTTCGCTTCATAGTGAGACAATTTTCGGATTTGGGTCTGGACAACCTGCATCCAATCCGTAGTCCCTTTATCCGTTCCAATCCCAATCAGAATTCTAATTTTTTCCGTGTTCTCAAGGGGCTTGTATATACTATGAAACCCGCTAAAATAGAAATAAGCCACCAGACAATCCAAAAACTTGTAATCCTTGATTAACTGTTCAAACCTATCCTTTAATTTTTTTCCTGCTTTATTTGTTATAAATGTTAAATCTGAGGTTGAACTTTTATCTTGAGATTCTTCAGAATTATTTAATATACGGATATTCATTATCTCCATCCATAAACTATCTTCCTTTCTGAATTTTATACCTGAAATTTTTATGTCCTTCTTTCTATTAAACTTCACATATATCCTCATTAATTGCTAACTTACGATAATGATAATGTATGATAAAACTAAAATCAAATATTTAAAATTACCCTGCGTAATTAAGAGGAATTGAGAGGAGTCTCTTGATAAAAAAGTTCATAAATGATATGACTTATAGAAAAAGTAGATGCAAATAGCTTTTATTATTAAGTGGAATGAGACACTTTTAATAATTTACATTTTTATCAGGAATTGGCTCAGGTGGGAAAAGAAATAGCCAAAAGAGTTAGCAACTTCCGCTTTTAACCATAAATAATAGTTTGCACTGTAAAGAAAATGGCTCCGCGAGCTGGACTCGAACCAGCGGCCCGGTGGTTAACAGCCACCTGCTCTACCTCCTGAGCTATCGCGGAACCGATGGAGTAATATCATATCAGAAAAACTTATTTTTTTTCAAACGATATGAAATAAACGGTTGTTTTTAAGAAAGTCACGAAGGTGCGAATATAAAATATGAACATTAAGTTGTTTTAATTTATGTTAAGCATGGACATGGATAAAGATATTCCGGCGTCTCACCTAAATATCTTATATGTCAGGATGGCTATACTAAACAATATCCCATGCAAGATACTAATGCTATATTAATAAATTGTAACATTTGCGGATATAATTTATTTTTTGGAAGTATGCTTTTTCTTGTGATATAATTTTTTTGCTTAGCGGAGAGGTGACCGAGTGGCTGAAGGTGGCGCCCTGCTAAGGCGTTGTACGGCAAAACCGTACCGCGGGTTCAAATCCCGCCCTCTCCGCCAGTTTTTTTATCACTCCTAATGTCGGGAAAGGGAACGAAATGGAAATTTCCCGTCGTTCTTTTATTGGGTCTTCGTTAGCAGAGTTAGGTCTTTTTTACTCTTTTAATTCTATCAGTGAAAATATATCCTCTCCCTCTCGTAAATATCATGTATCGGTTTCTATTGATGCGCTGGAGCATGAGCCTGAACTTTTTGAAATATTTAAGAATGCTGGGATTTCTGCGGTATGGATTGGGGGGTATTTCTATGGGCACTGGTATTATAAACCGGAGGCTATCAAAGCATGGAAAGATAAGTTTGAAGAAGTGGGTATCCCTGCGTATGTAATTAATGTTCCGCTGGGGCATCCGGGGGATTCGTTAGGAAGTTATTCAGGAGAGGTACCTCTTACTCCACCGACACATTGGAAACCCGGGGTTAACTTCGATATGCAAATCTATGCGGGAACCTCGTTGCATCCTCCAGCAACGGAAGACAATGCAACCGCTCTGAAAGTATTGAAAACTCATGGCATCTCGAAGGTGTTTCTGGATGATGATTTTCGTCTGGCTCGAAGTCCAGGGATGATAGGTGGATGTTTTTGCGATGAACATAAAAAATCTTTTCTGGAGAAAACGGGATACTCCAAATTGGATTGGGAAAATCTGCTGGCTTCGATAAAGAACAGGAACCTTACCAAAATATTAAAGGATTGGATAGAATTTACCTGCGATGAATTATCTAATTGCTTTTACACGCTGGAACGAAGTGTTCCGGGAATTGAATTGGGTATTATGGTCATGTATATGGGCAGTGAGAAAGCTGGGATACGATTAAAAGATTATTCGGGCCGACCCTTTCGCGTTGGCGAACTTATGTTTGATGACCATAGTTTTGGTAGTATCAAGGGGAAATGTAATGAGTTGTTTAGTGTTTTGTTTCATCGCCGATTCACCCGTCCCGAGAAAGCATTCAGCGAAACAACTGCATTCCCTTCGGATAAACTATCTGCAAAAAACATGTGTGCTAAATTAGCAATTTCGACAATTGCGGATGTTCGGAATACTATGTTTATGAGTGGAATACAGCATTTTCCCAAAGCCCACTGGAATATGCTCCCTGATGAAATGAAAAAACAGACCCAATTTCATGAGGTTATTGCAGGGAATAAACTGGCAGGACCTTTCAAGCACTATTGGGGTGAAAAGAGCCGTTACATAAGCGATGATAATCCTTATAGCCTGTTTCTGGCGATGGGAATTCCTTTCGAGGTTGTGGAGAAACCCACAGATGAAGGTTGGGTCTTTGTAAGCGACTACGACGCAGATACCCTCCCCCAAACTAAATGCTCATATTTAACACGAATGAAAAGAGAAGGCTGTACCGAAATCCCCGAGGATTTGAACGCTCTCTTTAATTTTAAACATTCCATTCTGCCCCAGTTAAAGAACATTCCTTTCATTCTCGAAAATGAACCCGTAGTTTGTGCATGGTATCCCTCAGCCAGAAAGGTCTTCGTTTGGAATTTATCCGAAGATGAAAAGGAACTAACTCTCGCGCGGAACAGCAAAAAAAGAGGCTTTCAATTATCCGGGTTAAACTCGATATTATTAGACGATTTATCATCTTAATCCATTTCTTTCAAACTAATCCTACCATTAAGAATCACATAAAAAATATCTATTTTATCACATTAATTATTAAAAACTATTATTTTCTTACTTGACAAAAATAAAATTCTGTGTTATTATGGTTATGGTAATCGTTTTACCATATTTGATAAATATTAATTATAATCATAACCAGAAGGAGACTTAAATATGCACAAAAAGGGTTTTACGCTCATTGAATTGCTCGTTGTTATAGCCATTATTGGTATTCTCGCGGCGATTTTATTGCCGGCACTTGCCCGTGCGCGTGAAGCGGCTCGCCGTTCCAGCTGCCAAAATAACCTCAAACAGTGGGGATTGGTCTTCAAAATGTATTCTAACGAAGCCAAAGGGGAACGGTTCCCAAGAATGTGCGCCTATTATGGTGATTTGGTCGATTGTAACACTGCAGGATTTCCTATTACACACACAAATAAACTTCGTATTTCCGTCGGACCCTATGTCCCATCTATTTTCCCGGAATACTTAACCGACCCTAACATTACTTTATGCCCATCAGATGCGGAAGCCAAACCGGGCGATTTGACAAACCCCATCACGAATGAATCCGAGTTTTATCTCGCTTGCAATAGCATGGAAAGAGGCATGTTCCGAATCGACACCAGTTATGCTTATCTGGGTTATGTGTTAGACCGTTGTGAAGATACTGACCCACAACTCAATTTGGGTTTGTTCGACCCTGAATATTCCGCATATAACGGACCCGCACAATTTGTGATGCTTGCAGCAAAATTGTATACCTATCTCGAGCCGGATGTTCCTCGTGCTACCGATGAGGACCAGGATTTAGGTGCTCCAAATGGCAATGCCGGTGGAGCGATTATTTATCGGCTCCGTGAAGGGATTGAACGCTTCTTAATAACAGATATAAACAACCCTTCCGCAAGTGCTCAAGCACAAAGTACGGTATTTATTATGTTTGACCTGGTGGCTACCGCTACACAAGGGTTCAATCATGTACCCGGGGGATGCAATGTTCTTTATATGGATGGGCATTGTGAGTTTGTGCGGTATCCGGGGAAAGCACCGGTTAATACCGGCTTTGCATGGGTAACCACAGCGGTGGGATTTTCATAATCGGATAAAGACATAACTATTGCTATGAAACGAAGAGATTTCTTAAAAAGGGCAGTGTTAGGATTGCTAACCTGCCCTTCTATTTCTAATCATGCTTTTGCCAAATCTATCAGCAAAAAGCAAAACATTACTAAAGCCAGATATCCTCAAAATTTTATATTGATTCTCATGGATGACATGGGTTATGGTGATTTGGCTTGCTATGGTAATACCTTGTATACCACTCCAAACCTTGACCAGATGGCAAGGGAAGGCGTTCGCTTCACTGACTTTTACGCATGTGCTCCGGTCTGCACACCTACACGTGCATCTGTAATTACCGGTTGTTATCCTCAAAGAGTCGGTTTACCTCGCGTGCTCAGGAATAATGCTCGAACAGGAATTAATCCAGATGAATTCACAATTGCAGAAATACTGAAAAGTGCGGGATATAATACTGCTTGCTACGGCAAATGGCATTTAGGACATCTGCATCCATTTCTGCCAACAAATCACGGCTTCGATGAGTACTACGGTCTCCCCTATTCGAATGACATGGGACCTGATGAGGACGAGCCCAATGCCCCTCCATTGCCTCTTATCGAAGGGACAAAGGTAATTGAAGAGAACCCCGACCAGAGTAAGTTAACAACCGCATATACGGAACGGGCTGTGGATTTCATCAAGCGGAACAAGGATAACAAATTCTTCCTTTATCTCCCCCACACGATGACGCATGTACCTATTTATGTATCCAAAAAGTTCGAGGGGAAATCAGGAACGGGATTATACGGTGATGTCATGCAAGAGATTGACTGGTCGGTAGGAGAGATATTAAATACATTGAAAGAAACAGGGGTGTCGGATAACACTCTGGTGGTATTTACTTCTGATAACGGTCCATGGTTAATTTATGGCAATCATGCCGGAATCGCTGGTCCCTTACGTGGTGGGAAGATAACTACATTCGAAGGAGGCATGCGCGTTCCTTGTATTGCGTGGTCTCCTGAGTTTGTCCCAGCGGGAAAAGTTTGCAATGAAGTGTCTGCTACTTTTGACTTTTATCCGACATTTGCTCATTTAGCAAGTGTTCATTTCCAGAACAATGTCATTCGCGATGGTAAAAATATATGGGACCTATTTTCAAAACCTGATTCACCTTCACCCCACAAATTCTTACTGTATTACCTGCATGAAGAATTACAGGCAATCCGACATGGTTCATGGAAACTTCACTTTCCCCATAAATATCTCGAACTTGATTCTCCTGCACATGACGGGAAACGTGGTAAATACAGGGAAGAGGAAATCCCACTATCCTTATTTAACTTGAAAGACGACATTAAAGAACAAAACAATGTTGCTTCGGAACACCCCAGGTTAGTTGAAAGATTGAAAAACATTGCTCTTCGCTATGATAAAGATATAAAACAAAATATTCGCCCTTGCGGTAAAGTGTAATTAGAAGAATTAAATTTGATGTAGATTTATGTTCTTGCGACTTCCACCTCTCTGGGTTAAAATTTTACTACTTAAGAGGCTTTCTCATTCTTTAACGATGTTCCTTCATTTCTACTACATGCTTCCCATCTTGTTCTTCGTACTACAAACAAAATAACCACCGCCATTGACATTTAGTCCGTATTTAGTTTCTCCATTTACTCTGTACTCTCCTCTCTGTGTTTCTCTGTGTCTTCTGTGGTTAATTCTTTTCCCCACAGAGAGTACCGAGATTTATGCAAGAAGAAGTGGGTTTTACATGTTTTAGTATTATAGTTTTACCTGCCAGATTTAAAGTAGCATTGAGAAGAGATGAACTATTTCAATGATAAAGTACAGGGGCAAATCCTGTACCCCCTTTATTTAAATTTATGTTTAGGCACATAAAATAATATAAAAGAATAGAGGAATATTTAGTCGTTAAAAATTTAACGGGCTATCGGTGTGTTCCGATAGCCCGTTTGTGTTTTATCAAATCAGGGTATTATTCGCATGCGAAGGGTTTTCTGCGGATTAGCATAACCGCTCCTATTATTGCAGATAGGATGACCATCACGACCAATCCTGTATTTGTGCTGGCTGGGATACCTTTTTCTACATTCAGGGTCGCTGTCCTCGACACAATCGTATCATTTTGTCCTGTTATACTACTGCCACTATCCTGAATAACCACATAGTATTGACCGGAATCATCTTCTTCTGCTGGGTCGATCACTAATGTTGGACCTGTAGCTCCGGATATGATTTCCCACGCTTTATTTCCTGTATTGCGATACCATGTATAGGTCTTTTCACCTAATCCGCCGTTAACCTGAATGGACATTTCTACCCGCTCGCCTGCAGTTGCGTTATATTCTTGTAATAGGTCTTGACCTAATGCTAAGTGTGCTCCTACTTCAATGTTGGCTTTGCGAGTTTGATATAAATTTGGAACATCATCTGTTACTTCGAAGTAGTATTTATATGTTCCGACTGTTAATGAAGATGTATTCACCAGAATTGCTTTGGTATTTACTGCTACAACTTCGGTGCCACCGCCCGGTAGGTCGCGTTTCCATTCGTAATATACTGGAGGCAACCCACCTACAAAGTCGGCTGTTAACCAGAACGATGGGTCTGTGATATACAACGATTCATCGGTAGGCTCTAATGTAAATATAACTTCACTACTGGCTACACGGAGCAAGGCTGGGTCAGATGTGAGGGTCGTATTCAGACCCGTCACCGTAGATGGTTGGTCAGCAACATAGACGAGGTATTGATTTCCATCGTAGGTTTCGTCTACATTAGGTAACAGTAAGGTGTCAGCGTTTACACCCAATGAGCCAACACCTACCTGCCACCAATCATAGTTATATGGCTCAAATCCACCTACGACTTCTACCTGGAATACTGCATCTTGTCCTGCATACAAGTTCAAGCTTTGTGGGTGAGTTATTATTTGTGGCGGGTTAGCAATTTTAACACTGGCTGTTCTCGAAGTTATATCGGGATTTAATCCACCACTGGAGTCACTCACCACAACATAGTAATTGCCCGCATCGGTTTCATCGGCGGTACCTAAATCGAGTATATTTTGTCCTTCTACTGGGCCTAAAATGCTCTCAGTACCTTTGAACCATTCATAGAAGAACGGTGGTTGACCGCCACTTACATTAACCACTAATTGTACTGGCGATTCGCCTGTGTAGGCACGCACATCGGCTGGACCTTGCACATTAATAAAGTTGGTTATGGATAGTTTTGCTACACGAGAGGTGCCACTTTGTGGAGTACCGCTGTCTGTTACAATACAACGATAATAAGAGTTTTGTAATGCAGACAGATGAGCACCCTCGGCAATCTGGATACCTAATGTAGAACCATTTGCACCGGAGACAGTTGAACTGGCATGCAATGGATGCGGTCCATTTGCTAATGGCGTCCATGGACCTGACTCGTCTGTTGCGTATTGCCATTCATAATTCACCGGTAACCATCCACCGGTTGTTTGCACTGAAAATTGAGCCTGGTTCCCTACATTTTCGATTATATCTATAGGATATTGGTCGCTTACTACAAGGTTCGCATACACATTCAGTATACCCGGATTGACAGGGTATGCATCTGGGTCGGGACCACTGTCAACTGCGATACATCTATACTGTCCACTGTCGGCAATAACAGTATTGATTACCTGTAATACGGAATTACTTGCACCACTGACAATGGACACTCTTCCACCCAGGTCACCATCGTTGAGCGTTACATAACCATTGCCCGTATTTCTCTGCCATACGAAGGTATACGGGGTTGTTCCACCGGATGCTGTTACTGTAACACTGTATGTCGAGCCTTCATATTGGTCGACCGGGCTCGGTGTCGGGTCTGTGATTACAAATGGATTAGTCACTGAAAGAACCGCTTCATTTGTATCCTCCGTTGATGGTGCTCCACGGTTTTCTGTGTCAGTCGCACGTGCTTTATAATTTCCAGCGTCAGCCAGACCTAAATTTGTAATGGTAAGGGTTGTAGAGGCACCATTGGTCTCAATGGTCACGGTGGCTCCTGAACCTGAAGGATGCGGTCCATCCACGAGTGGTGTCCCGTTCCAGAACCATTGACAGGTATATGGCGGATAACCACCGGCGAATGTTGCGGTAAATTGAGCTGTGCCACCTGTATTTCGGTGTATGCTCTGTGGATGAGCAGTTACACTTACAATTGGTTGCACATCCAGATAACTCGGTCCACAGAATACGGTCTGACCACCGCCCGGGATGTTTATTGATGTTCCATAGTAATTCCCACGCATGGTTTGGTCCAAATTAAAGATAGTTACGGGGTTCCCGCCAGAGCCTACACCTTCTAACCCATTGCCCCTATCCACATACCATTGATATATATAGTTTGTCCCAGGACCACCGATAAATTTGAACTGGAAGATTACATTTTCACCTATGTACTTCCTCACTCCTGCAGGCAAATCGACTGTGGTTCGCATTGTATTGGTATTTATTGTAATCGTTCTCGTATTGGATATGACCTGGTTGGGAGGAGGTGGAGTATCGTTCGGGTCTGTAACGACACAACGATATTGACCATCTTCTTGTCCTGGTATTGCATATTCTACCGTTAACTGATTCGTAGTGGCACCGGATATGACTGTGGTAACTGGGGTGTTATTGACACCATCCGAGCCATTCACATTCCGTGCAAAACTACCATTTGTCACATTGACCCAACTCCCACCTTTGAAAATTTGCCATTGATATTGATATGGAGGCCCATATCCACCGCTGGCATTTACTGTCATACGGAATGACCGTCCAAAGCCGATATAGCCATCTGTTAAGTTGGTTGCTGTTGGGGAACTAAAGTCATCTTCATTGAAAGGTGCATCTCTCGGTGGATCAAATTCCTGTATAGCGATGTTACTAACTGTCAATGGGTCGGGCCAAACATCGATATAATTTGTCTTTGTTTCTGTGTCATCTCCATATTGGGATACTACTCTCAAAGTTACGGTGTAAATACCAACGCTATTATATGTCCACTGTGGATTGGTCGGAGTAGTATAATGAGCATCCCAATTGCCATCACCATTAAAATCCCAGTACCAATCAGTAATCTGTGTTGTATTCCCTGGCAACTGGTCAGCAATGGATTCGTCCGTAAATTGAACTGTTAATGGGTACTGCCCTTGAGTAGGTGCTGCAGAGAACTGTGCAACGGGTGGAGTATGAACGACGATATAATTTGTCTTTGTATTACTTCCATTGCCCTCATAAGTAGTTACCGTTAATGATACGGTATATCTACCTGCGGTGTTATATTGATGGCTTGGATTCTGTTGATTGCTGGTTCCGCTATCACCAAAATTCCAGGACCAGGTTGTCTCGGACCATAAGCCATAGGTTTCGGACTCATCCGTAAATTGCACGGATTGTCCTGCTAAAATCTCGGTCGGTGTTCCTGTGAAATCTACGGGCATATTTCCAGAGAAAAATACATTTTCATATGCCCCCATATCTACAGTTCCACCTTCAACTCGATAGTAGCTCCGAATATCTGTCCTACCTGGGCCGTTGGGAGGGTCAAGAAGAGAATTCGCTCCTGCATTTACGCATAGAGACAGAATTTGTAACCTTAAATCATTATTTCCTGCATTGCGGAATTGAGGGTCTACATTCAAATTACCTATTCCACCGCCACCATATCCATTCTGAACATCGCAATATTGAACATCCTCTGAATAGACAAACCCTAAACCGGGCCTGAACGCCCTAATGTGCGGATTTGAAGGAACGATTGGATTCCATATAATATTGTTATAAATCTTTGGGAAACTTACCCCACAGCCACTGTTCATGATGGTATTCGCGTTATAAAGCATTGGACCACTTAAATTTGCGGATGTATTATTATAAAATGTGCAATTAATGATTTTTGTTTCGTTCCCTATCTCTACATTAGAGGAATTAATACCATTATTAAATACCCCCGCACCACCACGGATAGGAGCAACTCCTGTATCTACCGCTTCATTACATGTATTACCTCTAAATACACTGTCGCGAATTAATGCATTAGCCTTATAGTTATTTGTGCCTATTGTTCCCGACATATTGGCAATGGCACCGCCTGCTGTTCCTGCGACATTGTCATAAAAAACACAGTTTGCAATTACAGGTGAAGAAAGCCAGTTATAGATACCTGCACCCCGCCAGGTGTGATAATCTCCGGCAACGCCTGTTGCACGCCCCCCACGAATGTAGAAGCCATCAATTATTACATCATTAGTTGGACCATTCGCTTTACCTATAACAATAACATGATATGCATTCGAACCACCGCGAGAAGTTCTACCATCTATTGTAGTGATATATTTTGCAGGTCTGCGCTGGTCACGAGAGGTTTCAGTCCCCTTAAATCCTCCGTATAAGTGAACATAGTCTTTCATAATAAGAGAGCCCTCTACAACAGCGGGTGCTCCCCAGGTTTGAGTTCGTAATTCATCGTAATTTCCTTGTGCTACCCAAACTTCTTCTGGGTTCCCCGGTGTAGCTACTGCTGAAGCGGCATCAATTCCTTCCTGAATTGTCCGAAATGCTTTTGCCCACGAGCTGCCATCGGGAGCGGGGTCTGTGCTTGCTCTGTTCACATACACCACTGCGGATGCATAATTGGCAAGCAAGCATAAAATTATTAAAGTCCACATAAACTTGTTCTTCATCATATACTGTCTCCTCATGATGTTAAAATAAAATTAAGACATTATCTACTTTTATTCATTAACTTAATTTTAATGCTAATATTTTAACTTGTATAAATTATAACATGTAAAATATTAAAAATCAAGAATATTTCGTTTTTTACTAAGAGTGGGTTGGAACTAAGTCCAACCCACTCTTCAATATTCTAATAATATTTTATCTTTAATTATAAATTATGGCGTTCCTGGGCAATAGCCGTCTTCACCACCTTCACACGGATAATAACCACCTATATTGAAGAACTGGATAACTCGCAATAACTCACTTAACGAGATGACCCAATCTTGCGGATTATAGTCTGAAGCATGAGGAACACAATTCTGGTCGCCGGGACCTGGAGCATAGCCATCTTCTCCTTGCGGGTCGCAATGATAGGAACCAAAGTTGAAGAACTGGATAACTCGCAATAATTCACTTAAATTAATTTGCCCATCACCATTCTGG
>CALLRP010000047.1 GCA_938014335.1 uncultured bacterium | reverse complement strand
CTTCCTGTTTCAAAGATTCCCTCAATTGAGGTACACTTTGGGACAACACTTTATGAACATCATTATTTGAAGTAGTCAATTCAACGCCAATTTTTCCTGAGTGTTCCTGAACCTTTACTTCTAACGCTCCCAACGATTCAGGCTCTAATTTTATTGTGATTATTTTTGTCTCTGACTTAAGCGCCAATTTAATCTGTTCACTTACAATTGACCTTAATGAAGTTAGTGTAGCCATAACTTCTTTCGGTTCTGTAATCAAAATTGATATGGTTTTTGTTGGTATTTCTTCATTTCCAGATTGGATAGACTTCACCGCTGGAATTACTAATTGAGAATTCGTATCTGGCAAATTAGGTTTCTGCTCTGCATTTCTACCACTTTGTTCTCCGGGGGGAGATATCCATTCTGTTTCCAAAACTCGGCCTAGCACATTTCCTTTTGTTCCTATATCTACATTCTTTGCCAAATCTTGTTTTGTATCTACCAATAGTTCAACAAACTTTTGTGGACTATTTGTTAGTAACTCCATGGAATTCTTTTGAGAACCCCTATCCTGGAAAATCTGTCCTGGCTTTATGAGATTAGATTCTTCCCATTCTCCAGATGATAAGGCAGTGGATAATTGAACACTTTTGATATGTAATTTATCTTGAACTGATGTCAATCCACCGTTCTGTATTTCATCTGCACGAATAATATCTGCTAAGGTTTGTATCTTCATCCCATTCTCATTTTTGAATAGATTTCTTTCGTAAAGCAAGTTTAATTTTCCCCTATCAGGAAAGAATATCTCTGGTTGTTCTTTTGAAGATAATTCTTTCCCCCCAGAATCTACACTTAATGGTAACAATGTTCCTTTTTGCATCCCTTCATTATTACTAATCTCTTGCCCCTGAATTATTTCAGATAACATTAATTTTTTTGTTTCCATATCACTCATGGTGCCCCCCATATTTGATATAGGTAAAGATTCTGAAACAGATTCTGTCATAGGAAGTGATGTAGATATATTTTGTTCTGTATTGCTTCCATCTACAATCAGGGTATTAGATAATAAACTCTCATTTTTCATATCCGAAATGAAAAAGGGGCTACTCTCAGACTGCATAGACTGTATATTCATACCTTCTCTATCATTGGGTACGGAATTCTCCAGATTTTGCAAAAGGGGTGTAACATACAAACCCATTTGAGCCATAAATATACTCAAAATTTGTTCAAAATCGCCATCATTAGAGGTAGTTTGATCTTGCATCATAGATTCTATCTTTGATACTTTTCCTCCCACAGAGGGGAAAAGAACATTCATAATAACATCAATCATAATCTCTCTCCTATAAGAGTAAAAAAAGTCCAAAAAATGACCAAAAAACGAATAGGTTAAAAATCGTTTATAATTCAATCTATTAAAAACAGGTGGGAATAATTATGAAGAAGGGGAGAAAGGCGGTTGTATTTTTTGCAATGCCTGAAGTACCTGTGACGCTAATTGAGCATCTAACGCCTCTACAATTTTTCCTCTTTCTTTAGGTTTTACATAAGAAAGAATTTCCGCAATTTCATCCGGATTCATTGTTTTTAATCGCTCTGCCGCTTTATCCGGTTTCATTCCACTTAAAGTAACTGCTATAGTTTGCATCTGAACTGCTTTTTCTTTTTTATTCCCTTCTATTTTTGAACCAAGTTCTTTTTGGATGGATTCAATCTTGGTCTGCATCTGTTGTAATTCCTGAGATTTTACTTTTAATTCTTCCTCTCTTTTCTTTAATTCTTCCTCCTTTTGTGTCAATGTATTTTCTTTCTTTTTGATTTGCTCTATCAAGGTAGCAATAGAATCTTCTTGAATATTAGGTCGAGGGACTGCTCCCATCTGGGGTGCGGATGCAGGGGCTACTAATTTATTAAGTGATTCCGCAGAGAGATTGCCTGTAACGGCTAACACCCCTACAAGTGTTAATACAAAAGAGGCTATAGCCAATATAATAATTATAAGAAGTCGCATATTCTATTCCCTATATTTTCACATATAATTAATATCATATTACTCCCCTATTTCTTATTGAAAATCGTGTACTACTTAAATCATCTGCATTCTTTTGCATCTCTTTCTGAACCCAATAACGGAAAACTTTTTCTCGATTTTCTCTTAATTTTTGAAGCATTTTCTCTTCTACCATAATCTCTTCTAATTCTTTCCTCTGAATTTCAGCGACCTCTTCTAACGCACTTTTTTTCTTTTCTAACAGTTCTTTCTGCTTACCTAAAAACACGATATACTCAAATGACTCGGAAATCTCTTTTACCCTATGTGATTTCTTTTGCATTATTTGAACTTGCTTCAAATGGTCTTTCTTCATATATTCTGTATTTTCAATCTCCTGTTCCAGTGCCTTGATTCTTGTTAATGTTTCGGCTAACTTCTGGGCACACAATTGTTCTTGTGTTTTCCGAATCCTTATCAAAGGATCATATCGTTGATAATCTCTCGGGTTCATAAAAATTAACTCATTACCTCCTTCATAAGGGGTATTATCTGTTCCCAACTTATCCTTTCATATAAATCTTGAACTAAAAATTTTCTTAGCTTCGGCATGATTCGTAATGCTTCATCAATTTCTTTGTTCGAACCTGCAACATAAGCTCCGATATTAACTAAATCTTCAGCATCTCGATATGTAGCAAGGATACTCCGAATTCTATTTGCCAAAGAACGGTGTTCAGGTGAAGTAACTTCCAGCATGGAACGACTAACACTCTCCAAAACATCCACAGCCGGATAATGACCTCGTGCTGCTAAACTCCGTGATAAAGAAATATGTCCATCGGTAATACTTCGAACTGCATCACCTATAGGGTCGTTTAAATCATCGGCTTCTACCAAAACTGTATAAAAACCTGTTATGGTTCCTTTCTCTGATGTCCCAACCCGTTCCAATAAACGAGGTAATAGACTAAACACCGAGGGAGTATACCCCTTTGTTGTGGGAGGTTCACCTACGGAAAGCCCCACCTCCCTTTGAGCCATCGCAAATCTTGTTATCGAATCCATCATTAGTAAGACATCCGCACCCCGGTCACGAAAATATTCTGCTACGGTCGTAGCTACATACCCCGCACTAATTCTTTTTAATGCCGACTCATGCGATGTAGCCACAACAACTACTGACCGCTTCAATCCCTCTTCCCCTAAATCCAATTCAATAAATTCTCTCACTTCTTTTCCTCGTTCCCCTACCAACGCTATCACATTTATATCTGCATTAGTATTACGAGCAATCATACCAATTAATTTGCTTTTCCCAACACCACTTCCCGAAAGAATCGCCACACGCTGTCCTTTCCCACAAGTGGCACACGCATCAATAGATTTTATCCCTGTCGCCAACGGTTCTGTTATTCGGGGACGAAACACGGCTGACGGTGGACTTGAATATAATGGCCTCTTTTCGTTAATTTTTGGGAAAGGTTTCCCATCCATCGGGTTACCAAGCGCATCAATAACCCTCCCTAATAGGGCTTCTCCAACTGCGACACATCTCGATTTAAAAGTAGGAATTAAAATATAATCGGGTCCTAAACCTTGAATCTCATCCAAAGGCATCACAAGATAGTGGTCGTTCCGAAATCCAACTACTTCTACAGGAATCCATGTTCTTTTATCCCTTGATGATATATAACATAGGTCTCCCACCCTCATCTCAGGACCGCTTACTTCTATTGTTAATCCTGTAATATTCTTTACCTTACCGCACACATAAAATGGTTTTATCTCAGAAACAATATCTATGTAGGGCTTAAGTGTCAACACCGTTTTCCCTCGCCATATTAATAATTTTCTCAACGATCAATCCCAATCGAGAAGAAATCTGATTATCTATAAATCGTGTTTTGGTTTCTCCTATGCACCCTCCCTTTTCTACAGTTTCATCTGATACAAAAACTATTCTCTGATTTATTAATCTACTTTCTATTTGTGACTTGATATAACCTTCAACTAAAGAATAATCATTCGGGTTAATATGTAGATAAATTTCCTGACTATCTATCAACTCTTCTATGGTTTCTTTAACTATCGTATTGACAACTTCTCTATTTATCACAACTTGAGCAGAAAGAACTTTCTCTGAGATTTGAAATACAAGTTTAAGTACCTGAGGAGTCAACTGTTCTAAAAAATCACTTTTTAATTGAATAACTTGTGAAATACTTTCCTGAAAAACTTTCTTTATTTCTTCCAAAAACTGTTCGACCTCGTGTTCTGCCAGTAACTTTCCTTGACTATACCCCTCTTCAAATGCTTTTTGTTTAATTACCTCTGCCTCCTGTTGTGCCTGCTCTAAAATCATGACACGTAATTCTTCGGGGGTATACATGCTCAAAGGGTCATTTGACACCTCTCTCTCTTTAGGAAATTCTTTCAAATCGCCTCGAGATAAAAATTTAATTTCTGCATTTTCAGCAATTACTTTATTCGTTTTCTTAATCGGAGACATATAGATAATTACCTCTATATTTAAACAAGTATTTCTTCCCCTCCCCCCTCACCCCTACCTGTAATAATCAAATCCCCTGATTCTTCCAATCGTCTTATCACCGCTACGATTCGCTGTTGTGCTTCTTCCACATTTTTAAGACGAACAGGTCCCATAAACTCAATTTCTTCTTTTAGCATTTCCCTCGCACGCTCAGACATATTCTTGAAAATCTTGTCTTTTACTTCATCCGTAGCCGATTTTAAGGCTAATGCCAGATCTTTAGAATCAATCTCGCGCAATGCTTTCTGAATACCTGCATCATCTACATAAATCAAATCATCAAATGTAAACATTAACTTGTTAATTTCATTAGCTAAGTCAGGGTCTTGCTCTTGTAACTTTTCCATAATATTCTTTTCTGCAGACCGTTCCACAAGATTGAGTATCTCTGCTACTTCCTTCACACCACCGGCAAAAGTAAATCCCTGAGTGAATATTGCCGCCATTTTCCTTTCTAAAACGCGTTCCACCTCATGAATAATTTCCGGAGCGGTTCGGTCCATAGTAGCAATTCTATAAATTACATCCGTTTGGGTCTCCGGAGGTAAAGAAGATAAAGCCAGAGCAGAAACCTTCGGGTCAAGATGCGCTAAAATCAATGCTATAGTTTGAGGATGTTCTTCCTGGATAAAACTACTTATTTGTGCAGGGTCTGCTTTCTTTAAAAACTGAAAAGGAACTTCTTGTAGGGAACTTTGTAGACGGCCTAATATTTCTACTGCTCTCTGAGCACCAAACGATTTTTCTAAAAGTTCCTTTGCTAATTCAATACCTCCCTCTGCTACAAACCGTTTCGCTTCTGCCATCTGGAAGAACTCATCAAATACCTTTGCTTTCACCTCCGGTTCAATCGTTCCTAAAGAGGCAATATCCAGAGTGAGGCGGTCTATTTCTGCGTCTCTTAAATGAGCAAGAATACTACTTGCATGCTCTGGACCTAAACATGCAAGCAGAATCGCCGCTTTTTTTCGCCCTGTTAATTTTTCTTGCTCTTTTGTATCTTTTTTCGGTGCCGTATTACTCTTCTCCTTCTGCTAACCATGAACGAATTAAAGCAGCTGCGGTATCGGGTTCTTCAATAGACACCCGAGCCACTTCCCGAGCTACTTCTTGTCTCCTCAAATCTTCTTTTGATAAACCGGGCAATTCAATCGGTTCCATCTTTTCTTCTACTTCTTTCTTTTCCACTACTGTGCTCCTTAAGAAAGATCTTAAGAATAAAAACACTATAAGAATAACGACCAATTGAATTGTAATCGTAACAGGGGTAATCCATGTTTTCCATTGGAATGGAACCGCTTCCACTTTGGGAATTCCTGTCTCTAACTCAGAAATACCAAAAGGCTGGTCATATACCAAAACCTCTGTTGGGACTTCCCCCTCTCCTACAGCTGACATGACAAAATCTTGATACATTTTTTTACGCTCTTCGGAAAGACCTATATAATTCCGTGTCTTATTCCCTTGCTCATCCTGTGACTCCTGGTAATCTCCTTCCACAATAACAGTCACAAGAAATTTTTCAACATTTCCCCCTTCTTTCTTCTTTTTTCGTGTTAATCGTGAAGGCTCATAATTTGCAATTTCTTCTGTGGTTGTCTCCTTTGACGAAGTAGTTCCAGGAAGGGTAGCTTCGGGAACATTAGCAACTACTCCCGGAGTTCCTTCCGGAGGTTTTTCGGATGTCTCACTTGTAGTTTCTGTCGTAGAGGTACTTATTTCAGTTCCTTCACTTACTTTTTCCTCTATTTCCTCTGAACTATCAAAATTTATCTTGGCACTTACAGAAACTGTTCCCCGAACTCCTAATTCACGGAGTTTATTCATCACTTTCATTTCACGCTGTCTCTCCCACTCCGTTAACAACTCCAATTTAGAACTCGCAAGAGAAGCAAATCCGGCCTGGGGAGGTAAGTATAAGACATCTCCTTTAGTGCTAACTATCGTAATATTCCCCGGATGTAAATTAGCTCCACCAGCATGGTCTACGATACTCACAATTGCCTTTACCTCTTGTTTTGTTAGGGGGCGGTTTATATCGAGTGTAATGGCCGCTTCCGATGGCTTTTGTTCCGACACAAACAATTCTTCTTTTGCTTCTCGAATAAGAACATATGAATTATTTACAAAATCAAATGCATTCAATTGTTTTTGTATTTCCCCTTGAATTGCCCGCATAAATTTCACATTCTGTAACCACTGATTTGTCATCAATTCTGTTGTCGAAAACAATTCCCACCCAGGAGGGACAGGCCTACCTACAGGCAAATCACTTTGAGCTAATAATAATTGTGCATTGCTCCGTTGGTCTACCGGAACCCATACACTCGTGTTGTTATCTGATAACTGATAACGAATTCCTTGTCGTGACAACACATCCGTTATTTTAGATACCTCTTGTGGGGAAAGTCCTGACGATAAAACAGTATATTGAGGTTGTGCTCCAAAATATATGATTAATAAAAGGCCCAAAAAAACAATAACAAAGGAAACCCCGATGATAACCTTAGCACTAAGCGTTAACTTACCCCAAAATTCCCGAATTCCGTTTATAAATTGTAAAATCGTTTCCATAAATACACTATATATCTTTCTTTTTTTCTCATCAACATATTGTATATATTTTAATTAATAAACGAAACAAAAACCAAACTAATAGTTTAACTTTATTTATATAATACAATATATAGTGTATTTTGTCAAGATTTTTTAATAAAAATTAAAAAATATTATTCAACTTTTACCTCCGCAACTTCCTGTGAAAATAATCTTCATCACAGGGTATTTGATATCATATCAAATACTAAATTTGCATTCGCATTATTTCCTCGTACGCCGTTAATACTTTATTTCGAACTGCCATGAGTGTTTGGAAAGCAGTATCTGCCCGTTGAACTGCTACCATCACTTCTGTAACATCTTTAATTTCGCCTGAAACCAATTTTTTTATGGTAGTATCTGCTTCATCCTGTAACTTTTGAACTTCAGACACAGCATCAACCAAAATATCCTTAAAGGAAGTTTGCGTTTCTACAGGTGTTGTCCTTACCGGACTAATAGAAGGAATATCTACTTTCGGTTTTATCGGACCTATGTTTTTAATAGCATCAATGTTATCCACGGTAAATCACCTTTTCTTAATACGAAACCTACCTTCTTCTTTTTTGTTTCCTTTTCATACAATTATTTTATCATAAAAACTCATATAAATTTTATCTTTGTAGAATTTCTAATGCTCTTTGTCGTATTTGCCGATGTGCTATAAATGTAGCAATATTAGCCTCGTATGCTCGTTGGGCAGAAACCAAATCTGCCATTTCATTCGCAAGTTGAATATTAGGATATTTTACTATACCTTGTTCGTTTGCGTCTGGATGTTCAGGCTCATACACTTCTTTAAATGGAGACATATCATAAATTATTGATTTTACATTCACTCCCGCATTTTTAGAGAAACCGCTTTTACCTATCTCATATCCCTCCAAAAGCACCATTTGACGACGATAAGGACCTCCTCCCTTTTCGGTTCGAGTTGTTTCTGCATTAGCAATGTTGTTAGCAATAATATTCATTCTCATCCTTTGAGCCCGTATACCACTTAGGGCTATATCCCATGCTGATATTCTTTCTACTCGCATGTCTTTATCTCTTCAAATCGTTTATAATGGTTGCTAATTGGCTAAATTTCTTAGCCATTAATGAAGAATAAACAGTCAACCTTCCCGTATTTTCTGTTAATCGAGCAATTTGCTCATCTATATCCACAGAATTAAAATCATTTTTAAGGACATTACTTTTTTTGCTCATGACAATCCCTTCTTTCTCAACCTGGATATGGCGAGGGTGGTTCGTGCGGAGAACGATACCCCCTCGCCCTTGTAATACGGCGTTGAGAGATTTTGGGAAATCTAATTCCTTTTGCGTATACTCAGGTGTGTCTACATTGGCTATATTATTTGCAATATAACGGTGATTAATTTCGGCTACCTTCATGGCAGAGATTAACACTGTTTCTGCACTAATTTTCTCTATTCCTTGAATCATTATAAAATTATCTCTTAATATTATGAATTTGTATTTTTATTAGCAAATGATATGCCACACCTCTAATTTTTCATATGTTGTTGTAATACAATAACATAGCAAAAATGTTTTTATATTAATAATCCTCCATAGAGATACTTTTTCCCTTTATAAAGGAAAATTTTTCATTAATCATTTGACTGGGGGAAGTCATTACTCAACATAGGAAGGTCTATAAAAAAGGGAACAGGTTGGAGGCCCCCCAGGGAGAGAATGTTTTTTATTCAACAACTTAAAACCATTTTTTTCATAGAAAACAATATTTTTTTCCTTATGTGTAATAACATACGCGGGGACATTATCTCTATTCGCACGATAAATGAGATACTGAACTAATGCACTTCCCACGCCTTTGCCCTGCGATTTAGGATGTACTCCTAAAATATCTAAAATCCATGTAGGCTCTCTTACTTCACTTCGGGTCCTGCTCTGATTATCCCAATACGCTCTTAAAGGTCGCCAGAAATTTCGACATATTAATTTAGGAAGAGCCTGAAAAAAACCCGCCTTGATAATATAGCGAAATGGAATGTGAGGATATAGAGACGGAGGTAAACACCCTGCAACACCCTGGACCTCTTCATCTACAAAAACGGAATTAAATTGCATCAAAAGTCTAAGCCATCGCTCATAGGTCCAAGTAATAAATTCCCCTCGAAATTTTTCATCAGGAAACATGTAACAAACTAAATCATCATCATGAAAAGCACAGACTAATGAATCTACTGCTTTGTTTATATCCGCTTCACACATTTCTCTAATATGAATCACTGAGGGGTATTCCTCTCTTTGTTCTTCTGCATAGTATGAATAAGTCTTTTTATCGGTCTGTATGTCTGCGGTCTATAAAATATACGCTCTTCCCATTAAGAGGTTGTGACTTCTGTCGAACTTGAGCAAGCACCTCAAACATTCTCTTCGCATTTCGGAAAGGACGGTACTGATTATGCACCACACCTAACGAAAGCGCCATTAACGGGCATTTTACCTCAGCACCATTTTTATCTGCTACAAGGATATATCCATGCTCATATTCTTGGGGTGTATATAATTCCTTTCTTCTCTGGTCAAATAACGTAATCAAGGTCTCACAAAACTTTTCTGCGTCTCCCGCATTTAATAAAATAACGAAATGTTCACCTCCCATGTGAGCCATAAAACACTCATAAATCCCTAAACTCTTTTTTACCTCCACTAACAAATCCGCAATAAAATTGAGTGCGCGTTTTTGACCTTCAGGACCTCGTGAAACACAATAAGGTTTAAATCCCGTCATATTTACATATACAACGGCTATTTGTTCTCCCCTTGCTAATTTGTGATTAATTTCTCTCTTAATAGCGTCTGTCCCGGGAAAATTCGTTATTTGATTCCGACTATTTATAGAGGCTAAAAATACTCCTAAAGAAGAAATTTTATCCATTAATTTTTCTAATTTAAAAGGTTTCGTCAAATAATCATCCGCTCCTTGTTCCAATCCATGTAAAACTTCGGGCTCTTCTCCCAATGCGGTAAGTATAAGTATAGCCGTCTTATAAATTTCAGGATCTCTTCGTATTTTCCGACAAATCTGATAACCCGTAACACCAGGAAGCATAATATCCAAAAGTATTATATCCGGCTTAAAACTTTTTGCCCCTTCAAAAGCCCCTTCGCCTGTATTAATAACTCCAACCTGATGTCCTTCACTTTGCAACTTAGTCTTTATTAATTCCGACAAATCTATATCATCATCAACAATTAAAATCCTCATTTTTGTCCTTTCTTATAATAATTTATATTAAAGCCTTATAAAAAAATATAATTTTTTTATTCTACAAAATTTTACACCAAAAAATCACTTTTCAGTATGTATTAAAACAAAAATTTTCTCTTTTAAGTCCAACCATATATTTTGTGATATACCATTAACTTGTGATAACATTTAAGAGATAACAAATTTCAATAAAGGGAAACTGCAGTATGCTAAAAGGTTATTCTTTTAAACATTTTTCTTGTGTTTTTATATTTATTACTCTTGGGATTATTTCCATTTCTGCAATTAATTGTTCCAAACCACCACCTCCTCCCCCTCCACCCCAGGAACCACCTCCTCCGAGTCCAGAACAGATACAATCTGAAATGCGGTCTGCTATCCAACCATGGATAGATGCCGTTATAAATAACGGACGTCTACCTCAAGACCAACAAGACACGATTGTTAATAATTTACGGGGTATCAAAGCCAAGTATTCTGCAATCGAAAATGGAAAAATTGCTATGAGTAGAGTAACCCCTGATATAGAAGAAACCATTAGAAAAGCAAGAGACATTCAAAGATGGGCACTTGTTATTGCAGGTATAAACATTTACGATGTTTTGCGTCCCGGTGCTTCCGCACCTGATGGAAAATACGCACGACTAAAGGAAAGAGCAGAACTTATGCTCTCTCGTCCTAAAGTAGAAGTAACGGGTTTCCTTCAGGCTGAAAATGATTTATATGTATTCCTATCTGTAACAGATACCAAAACAAATAAAACAGAAAGTTTTAAAGTCCGTGAAGGAGAGGAATTCTATGAACCCGTTAACCCCCAAACAAAGCAAAAAGAATCAGCAAAACTGCGTATTGTCCGTGTTATAGGTGATCAACAATCCGTAGAAATACTCTACATTCCTGCGAATGATACATGGGTTGTTCCCGGCCCTAAGAACAAAGGTTAATATATATTCGGTTATCGCACAATAGAATTTATACATGACGAATGATTTATTAAAAGATATACAACACTGTTTAGAAAAAAACCAAGAACCATTTCCCCTCCCCTCGTCTAAAAAACTTCTCTTATGTTTTCTTTTACTCATTATTACATTCCTTGCTTATGTAAATACATTGCATAACGATTGGGTGTGGGATGATGCATCCTCTATCCTTATGCATAAACATGTCCAAGACCCAAAAAAAATTTTTCAACTTTTTCTCGAAGACCAACATGCCTTTGGAAGAGGACAAGGTAATTTCTATCGCCCATTAGTCTCAGTTTCCTTTATGCTGGACTACTTATTCTCGTATAAAAACGAGAAAGAAACTTCATCCTTCCCGACCCCTTCCCCCTTGATTTTCCATATAACAAACAGTTTATGGCACGCCTTCGCCGTTGTCCTTGTTTTTCTACTATTAAACAAACTAAAAACACCCTTTTTTATTTCTTTTTGGACAAGTGTCATTTATGCTGTACATCCAATCCCTACAGAAGCAGTAACCTATATCAGCGGTCGGGCTGATATGATGTCTGCAGTTTTCTTATTGGCAGGAATTCTTTCCTGTATTCAGTATCTACAAGAAGCCTATCCTACAAAAAGAATCCTATATTTAATTGCCTGTCCTCTATTTTATACATTGGGACTACTTAGTAAAGAATCAAGTAATATATTCCCTCTTTTACTATTACTCCTCATCCCATTTATCCCCAATATAAAACTTTCTCATTCATCAAATAGATTAAATCAACTCAAAAAATGGTTACCCCTCCTTCTATCCATACTGGTATCTGCAATATATATAATACTTCGCATAACTATCCTAAGTTTTTCAGAAAAATCTACAACCATAATCAAAACATGGAGTGACAAAGTTATAGAAATCGGACAATCTTTTGCCTTTTACATCCGTATTCTCTTATTGCCCTTCGGATTGCATATGGAGCAAACACTAGAAAATACTCCCTATTGGACGGCACTATTTGGATATACTTTTTTACTCCTTATCGGTCTTATTACCTATTGGACATGGAAAAACAAAAGGTATAGAATTTTTATGGGCATTTCCTGGTTCTTAATAACATGGTTCCCCATATCTGGATTTTTCACTTTGAATGCCCCACAAGCAGAACACTGGATGTATACACCCATGATAGGTTTCTGGTGGTTTACACTCGAACTAATCTACTCCTTCTTACAACCTCTCAATACACAACTATCATATAAAAAATACATATTCCCAGCATTAAATGCTTTTCTTATCATCATTACCCTTTCTTATTTTTATCTAACATTCTTACGCAACCAAGATTGGAAAGATAACGAAACCATATTTCGGAGCACACTTCATCATAATCCGAACACCACTCGTGTTCGATACAATCTTGCAGTTACTTATGAAGAAATCTTGAAAAATTATCCCGGTGCCAAAAAGGAGTATCAAGAGTTAATCAAGATATACGATAAAATAAAGAAAAAAGCAGGAATTTCAGAAAAACAAATTTCATTTATGAATGAAGAAGAAATAGAAACCTGGCTTTCTTTCGGCAAGACATTATTTCATTTAGGCAAATACTCAGAAGCCATTGAACACCTAACACCTGTAAGTTTTTTAGTCAAACAAAAAGAATTCACCCCCTACGGGATTGAAGCATTATGGTATATTGCCCAGTCTTTTCTGGCTATGGGTGATATAAAAACATACTATATTATTTCCTCAAAAATATACAATGTGGATGAAAAATTACAAAAAGAAATAAAAAAAATCACTATGGGCGGAACTTTAACTACCCCTTCCTATATCGCTAACATAAACTAAATACACAATAAAAAATTTATGTATAAAGGAAATAAATATGTTAAAACACAGACTTCTACATCCTGAAATTCTCTACGCTATCGCGAGTGCAGGTCATGGTTCAAAAATTCTAATCACAGATGGGAATTACCCTGCAAGCACAAAAGAAGGAGTATGTACCGAAACCGTTTATCTCAATCTTGCCCCGGGAATTATTAAAGTAACGGATGCTCTGAATACAATTTTATCTGCTGTTGAAATTGAAGAAGCCTATGTCATGACTCCCGCAACAGGAGAAGAACCTGAAATCTATAAAGAATTTAGGCAATTACTCCCTCATTTATCATTAATTAAATTAGGAAGATTCGAATTTTATGAACAAGCCTCCTCCTCAGATACATGTCTACAAATTGTTACTGGAGACCAGCGCCTTTATGCTAATATATTGCTAACAATTGGAGTGGTAAAACCTTGATATTTCCTATTCCTGTTTTAAAATTGCATTTTTTATTCAAATAACCGCATAATATAATTTATTATTGACAATTTTGTTGACAAAAGATACAAAAAATGATAGAATTTAAAAATAAACTAAAATAGAAGATTACAAATGAATTATAATTAATTATAATTATGGAGAAGAAATATGGCAGATTTTGAAAACAATCCCTTCGGAGAAGAAAAGAAAAAGGAAGAGATTCCAAGTGGAGACTCAGGATTAGGAGACCTTCCTCCCTTGAGCGATTTCGATACAGGTGAAGTTTCAGACATAAGTAGCCAACTTCCTCCTTTATCCTCTTTTGATTCTGATGCTCTAAAGAAAACAAAAAAAGAGGATGTTTTTGAAGGAGGATTACCCCCTATCAGTGATATAGACATTATAGTCCCAGAACCTACTGGAGGGAATATAAAGACACCTCCCACAAGTAGTGCTAATGCCCCTCAAACACCTTCTGAAACTTCACGAAGATCTTCCTTCCAGGACCTCGCCGCAGATAGTGACTTTTCCCCTGAAACACCTGAGATAGGTCCGGGTCCTATGAGTCTCGAGTCAGGTTTGGAAACTCCATTAGCCGATAGTGCTTTCGGCGGTGGGAGTTCAGGCGGTGTTTTCGATTTAAAATCTACTCCCCCTCCAGAAACCGTAGCTACAGCACCCACACAAATTATAGAAACACCTATTTTTGGAGGAGCTCAAACCCCTTCACCCGATTTCGGCGCTTCACCAGATTTAGGATTTGGAGGAGTCAAAGCAAGTGGGGGCTTTGGAACAAATATGTTTCAGACGCCTATCACACCCGGTTTAGAAACACCTATACCCGAATTTACAGCAGGCTCGGGTACGACCATGACACCACCTATCGCACCCACTACTTCTACCCAAGCTCCAACAGAGGCGGAAGCCACTGTCCCAAAAGCAAAGAAAAAGTTTAAGGTGCCGATGGCTCCAATCGCCGCAATTATAGCACTCATTATCGGAGTGGTTGTCGGACCTTTCCTTCTAGACTATCTTCCCCTCCCATACCCTGCAAAGACAACCATTACCTCTCTACAAAATGAACTTAAACAAAAGGATGATATTATAAAACGACAGAATGAATTGAGAGATAGTCTCCCCGGGGTAAAATTAGACCCGAATGAAATACAACGATTACAGAATGAATTGAACGAAGTCGCTAATAAAATGAAATCTGCCCAACAAGAATTCGATGCATTAAATGCAAAAGTAACTGAACGACAAATGGCACTACAAGCAATTGAAGCAGATATTGCAGCTAAAAATGAACAATTCGTATCTGCACAAGAAGCCTACGACAATCTGGTCAATGAAACAGAAATTATAAAAGCTCGACAAACAGGTCTTTTGGCTGAAATAGAAAGACTCACCAACCAGGTTGGGCAACTTGAAGAAGCCAATGCAAGAAGTCGAGCCATTAAAGAAGCCTTCTTAATTGATATTGATAAACTTATCATACAAATTAAAGAATCGCTTCCATTAACTCCTGAAAAATATTCCTTGCATGAGCGGTTAGCCCGTGCCGAATCCTTACGGCAAAGAGTAGATTCATCAAACTGGGTTACTCCAGAACTACAGAGAGAATTTACTCAACTTGTCCAAAATGAAATTGAAATTGGAAAACGACAAGAATATTTCTACGCAAAACTCAATGTTAAAGACTCTTTAGGGACCCCTGTAAACAAATGGGCAGAATGTCTCATGAAAGGTTCGTGGGGAGTTTATTACCGAACACTCGATGGGAAAAATATAGGTGTATTTCAGAATTTAAAACCCGAAGCAATTACTCCCGTATGGGGAGCCCAAGAAGGGCTCCCGCCCAATGTCGTAGCCCAAATTGAACAGGAAATTTCTTCGGCGAGACCTGCAAACTTTGAACAAATCGTTGTTAAACTTGCAGAAAAACAACTCTCTGCTGAACCTAAATCAACCTTACAAAGATTATACAGTTCCTTAGAATAAATTTTCTCCCTCTTTTTATTTAGAAATTAGCCCCTTTTCATAATTAGTGAAAAGGGGTTTTTATATTAAATAATAAATCGCGAAAATAATAACCCCTAAACAAATGCGATACACACCAAAAATCTTAAAGTCATGTGTCTTGATGTACTTCAAAAAAAATGCAATAACCAGATAAGCAACGAAAAAAGAAACGATAGAACCTAACAACAATAAAAACCACTCGCTTAATGTAAAGTTTAGCCCATGCTTAATCAATTTCAACCCTCCTGCACCTGCTAAAGTCGGAATTGCCAAATAGAACGAAAATTCTACCGCCACACCTCGCGTAGCACCCAATATCATGGCTCCAATAATGGTTGCTGCAGACCTTGAAACACCCGGTACCATGGCAATACATTGAAACAATCCCACCATAAGACAAAATGGAATCGTAACCTCCGTTATATCTGAATATCCTTCCCCTCCCATCTGAAATTTTTCAATCCATATTAAAATAATACCACCAATGATAAGTGATATAAGTACTGTAATCGTATTAAACAGATAGTAATCAATAATATCATCTAACAAAAAACCTAAAATGCCCGCCGGAATAAAAGCAATAGCTATTTTAATCCATAAAAAAAACCAAATTTTCATCACCTCTTTATTTTTCAATGGGGGCAATAGTATTTTATAAAAATAAAGCAAAACGGCTAATATCGCAGGGAACTGAATTACAACAAGAAAAGTATCTTGAAAAGTTTTGTCTCCTTGTAGAGAAAACCAACTCTCTGCAAGTATCAAATGTCCCGTGCTACTTATTGGTAAAAATTCTGTTATCCCTTCAATAATTGCAAGAAGAGTTGCATTAATAAAGTCTTGTATCATCAAAAGATATTTCCCTCTCTATTATTTATTCCCTGCCAAAATAATCTCCACTTCTTTCGGTGCTTTAAACTGCGTCTTTATCTTACCTTCTTTATCCTTTTCATGCCTTACTTGAACAAGCCCAAATGGGGTTGGCATTGTTCCTTCGGCAAAATCTATTGTATCACCTAAATAAGGAACCAATCTTATTCTCTTACAGGAAGGAGCGATAGGCTGAATCCCAAGGACATGCTGAATTAACCATGCTGTTGGTCCCGAAGCCCAACCATGGCAAAGGCTATGCCTTAAACCTACATAACAATGCTCTCCAAAATCTTTGTGTATACTCTTCTTCCCTCCCGGAACAACCTCATCTATCGGAACTACTTCACCTTCTAACCATCTAACATCAAAATGCTCCCAAAAAGTAGTTGCCCCCATCTTTAACATGGGTCCCCAATAATTACGAATCAAATCCAGTCCTCCTTTCAAATCCCCTGCCATTGCCTTTGCTTGAAGGACATAAAATCCATAGAAAGTAGACAGTCCCAATAACGGGTCCTTATTAAAGCATTCTTCATTCACTTTCGTTGGATTTTCTAATCCTGCAATAACTCCCAGTGCCCGTGATTGTTTGACTTGATGTTCAGGGGCATGGTATTTCCGCATTCGTTCCCTTACCTGCGAGCATTGGCTCATCAAGCCCTCCTCCTTCAAATCGTGCAACAAACTCTCTGCACAGGTAAACGCCCAATACAATAAGGATTGCAAACCTGAGTGAATAGCCTCTTTATTGCCCGCAGTGCTCCAGTCTAAAAATCGTGTCTCAGGCAAAATCTCCTTTCCACTTTCATCCACACATTGTATCATCTGTTGAACTAAACCCTTTAAATAGCCTCTTTGCTGTTCAAGATACTCCTTTCTTGTGAACATAAAATACCAATACTCCTGAATAATTATCCACCACAAGGAATAGGAACTAATACCATTCATCCAGCCGGGTAATGGGGTATTATCTCGTACAAAATCTAAACTTTTCTCAATAGTAGCGTTATATCCAAAAAGATGACTCAATACCACAGTTTCCACATGCATATCACCTATCCACACCAACCGATCTCTTTTTATCCCATCCCATAAATAATCCTGCAAACATAAATGGACCGTGTACGCACCTGTCTGCCATATTTTATTCAAAAATTCATCACTTGAAGTAAAATTCCCTAAATATTCTAAATCCTGAATTAAGACAATCGCTTTAATACCCGTGCATAACCATTCGGTTCCTTGTTTAAGCATCTCTATACGCACAAAGCGGAAACCTGTTGTCCCAACTTCATTATACCCATACCAAGGTAATAAGACAGTGCTATCATGTATCGCATGGTCCTGGTCAGGTTCTCCCATCGCTTCTACGACAGACTCCCCAAAAGTTACTTTTAAAGGTAACGGCATCTTATCTTTTACCATCCCTTGTCCTAATTGAATCCCCCCATGAATTTCTCTCCCAAAGTCTAAAACAAAAGCTGGCGGAATGTCTCCATTATACTTCATGGAAATAGTTTTTTGTGGGTTGGATAACAATCCTTCCAAATCCATATCTTGTAGTGCCTCACTTTTCCATACGATACGAACCGGAAGTAAAGAAAACCGTGAACGAACATCTTTCTCTTTTAAAAAATTCAACATATAAATATTCCTCATTCATTAAAATTCACAAAAAAATTAAAAAGGGCATTACCCTATATCTCAAACAACCTTTTACAATTATAAGTCGCTTTTAGAACAAAAATGAAACCAATGCCCCCAGAATATCCGCAGGATACTTACTCGGCCAGCGGAGGAATTCAACATGTCCATCCATATACAGGCAGTTTCCGCCCCCGGGAACATGATTAAATGTGGCAGGTGCCGCATATACTGCAATTTCATCCCACATGACAGGTATTTCACTCGCCGCTTTTGAGGTCGCTGAAGGATTATTTATGTCTGTAATCAAAAACCGTTCGATGCCCATTCTCAATCGTGGGACTTTTCCCAAATCATTCATTTTAATATTAATTTTTTGTGCAAGTGGGACACTATCATCAAAATATAAATTGTAAACCGCTAAAACAATATCCGTCTCGACATATTGCAACGCAGAAGTTAGTGGGTCATTAAAATCCACCTGGTCAACACGGGTAGGTGGCTGGACACCGGGTAACAAAACGACACTCGGATGTAATGTCCAACCCATGTAATAATAGCTCCCTCTTGCTAACCTACATGGCTCAACCGGTTTCGCCAAATCATTGTCCTTATGAAATGCCTTCCTAACTTCCTCTGCATCGGAGTCCGATGGACAAACGCACACATTCACATCGGTCAGATACTCCGGGTAAACCGAAGGACCATTAAAAGTAGCGTCTTTTGCATTGTTTCCAGCGCAATCCAACAGCTTAATCGGTGGAAACATTTCGCCCTTCGCTTCGTTGGCATACATATTAAAGACAAGCCCCATTTGTTTTAGGTTATTCTGGCAGGTAGAACGTCTTGCTGCCTCACGTGCTCGTGCTAATGCGGGGAGTAAAATTGCCGCAAGGATTCCAATAATCGCAATGACAACTAACAATTCAATAAGTGTAAACCCTTTTCTTTTCATACCTACCCCTTTCTATTTGCAAAACAATTAAGAATTAAATGTAAATATATAATATATAATAATAAGGATAAAATCCTTTATTTTATTATATAACACTCCAGGGTTTTCGAAACATAATATTGATATATATTAAATTTTTATTTCAACGGTTTAATGCAGATATTCCGATACCATACTTCTCCTCCGTGGTCTTGCAATAATAAATATCCTTCCTTAGGTAATGATGCGTATGCCACAGGGAATTTTCCTAATGGTGTGGTCATCTTGTCAATATCGGTATGAATAATTAACCAACCGTTCATCACTACCTGGACTTCTCCGCCCTGAACAGTAATGTCATAAGAATTCCATTGTCCCGCCGGAAAAGACATATTATACATCGGTGTCGTAATATCGTAAATTGCACCACAACTATTCTTGTTAGGCAGTTTTCCATAATCTTCAAGCACCTGTATCTCGAAGCCACGATATACAGGGTCATTAATCTGAGAGCGTAGGAAAACACCACTATTTGCCCTACGAGTCAGCTTAAACTCTATGTGCAGTTGAAAATCTGAAAAAGTCCTTTGAGAAAAACCGACATACCTCAACGGATGTAAACTTCTACCATAGATATGTAAAACTCCATCCTCCTGAATTTCAAAAATATTTTTTTCATCTGTGACATTTTTCCAGTAAGAACGATTTTCAGGAGAAAGTAAGTCTATCCATCCTTCTCCCTCAGGCTTTTTCGTAATCTCCCCTATAGGAATAGGTTCATTGAAAATATCATCCAACCAACTGTAAAAATTCATTCCAATATAAATTCCCACGATTAGAACAATGAGGAATAATAAAATATTTTTTCCCTTTCCCATAATAAAATCTCCTTTTAAAAAACTAATAAAAAAAATTTTTCTTACAAATAAAACTTGCATAATGCCTATAATTAATGATTAAATACATTTTACAAAAGGATTTAGAAAAAAACAACCTTGAATAAAGGAGTTTGACTATGGAACCAGCAAAAGAAGTCCAAGCCAACACATTAACGAAGAGAGACCTTGTAAATCAGATCTCTGAGGAATTGGGTTTCACGCAGAGCGATGTTGCTAAAACCATCGAAAAAGCATTGGACATTATCACAAAAAAATTAGGAGAAGGAAAACGATGGGAAATACGCAATTTTGGGGTATTTGAAGTCAAAAAGAGAGCCCCGCGTAAAGGGAGAAATCCTAAAACAGGTGTCATTGTAGATGTACCTCACCGCTATGTTGTCACATTCAAAGCAGGCAAAGAAGTAAAAAAACTTTTAGCAGATTTATCTCATCATTTAAAAGCAACACCTCCAGAACAAGAATAGTATTCTTGCTAAAAAGGCCTATTTTAATTTATAAAACAAGAAACAAGGTCATTCTTTATTAGAAATGAAAATTTTGTCAGCAGATACCAGTACTGATGTTAATACTGTTGCCATTTTAGAAGATAATGAATTATTAGGAGAAGTATCTATTAATGCAGGGAAAAGGCATTCGGAACGGCTTGTCCCGTTAATTGATACTTTATTCAATGAGGTTCAACTATCCATAGCCGATATTGATTTGTTAGCCATCTCCATCGGTCCCGGTTCCTTTACAGGCTTACGAGTAGGTTTGTCAACCTGGAAAGGAATAGCACTTGCGAAAGGACTTCCTCTTATCGGCGTATCCTCTTTAGATGCAATGACACGATTAGCACCTTTTCGTAACGCAATGGTGTGCCCGATTATGGATGCCCGAATGAAAGAAATTTTCGCTGGAATTTATAAATTCGAGAATAATAACCGACAAACACTCCTTGAAAATTTTCTAGGCACTATTCAGGATTTTGTTAATATTTTGAAAAATAATGAGCACAATCAAACCATGCTTTTTTTAGGGGAAGGAGTTTTACTTTATCACCAAATCTTAACTGAAAATTTTCCCCATGCAATATTTGGAGAACCATGGTGGAGTCATCCTCGAGCTTCCGCAGTAGCCAGAGAAGCACTGTATCTATGGGAACAAGGTTATAAAAAGGAAATTGATGAAATCCTCCCTGTTTATTTACGCTTGTCTCAACCTGAAGAAAAACGAAAAAAATGGCTGAACTCTACGACATAATAATCGGTCCTGAAAATATTGAAATCAAAGTTTACTTACTTGAAGAGGAACATATTGACCGTGTTTATGCTATGGAAGTTGAATCCTATCCTGATGCTTGGTCCAGGGAATTATTCCTACCAGAAATTAATAACAGAGCAGGGAAATTTTTTGTCTTCTTCATTGAAGAAAATCTCATAGGATATTCAGGCTACTGGTTAGGAGGCGATGAAGCCCACATTACAAAATTCACCGTTGCCCCTCCACTCCGACAAAGAGGATTGGGAACATTGTTCATGAATTACCTTTTTGAACAGGTAAAAAAAGAAGGGGCAAAAAAGATACTTTTGGAAGTTCGCGAGAATAATTTACCTGCCCGCTGTCTCTACGAAAAAATGGGATTTCAAACCATAGGAACACGGATAGGTTACTATGTCCGAACACGAGAAAATGCAGTGGTTATGGTTCGATATTTAAACGATGATATCGATGAAGAACATATTTAATTAATATAAAAAATAAAAAGTCTGTTATATTTTTTTACACTATTAAATATCAAATATTTTTTTGCTCCTATCATACATCATTTTTTTCTTTTTTTTATTTTTTTTCTTATTTATAGTAATTTTTTTGTATAAATATTAAAATACTGTTATAATTATTTCAG
>CALLRP010000046.1 GCA_938014335.1 uncultured bacterium | reverse complement strand
AGAGAAAGAACAGGGAGAGAAATGAGATGCGGAGGGAACTCTTTTATCTTAATTTATCTTCAACTCGGCATGTAAATCCGTGTTTTAAAATGGCAACAACCATTTCCTACCGCGTAAATCCTCTGTGCTTCTCTGTGCCCTCTGTGGTGAGGAAGAGAAAAAAGAAATTTAACCACAGAGAACACAGAGATACACGGAGAGAAAAAGAACACGAAGAGACACAGAGAGAAAAACAGGGATAAAACGCCTTTGCTGGTTATTTCACATTTCAAATACGCTCACAAATTCATCCCAGAGAATTCATCCTTTTCAAAAGAGGAATCTTCAGGATTGGGCACATGGAAGTAGGTCAACTCTCCATCGGGGTCTGGAAACTCTGTGAGCACAATTTGTTCATAATCATAATTTACAAGTGGATACCAATTTAGCGTATCCCAGCCTTTAACCGTAAATTTCATTCCCCCTTTTCGCACCGTACCATCCGGGAAAGGTCCTTCCAGCGTTTTCGGGTCGATTGTTATTAATCTCAAATCCTTCTCCACCAGGGCAGGATTGGATTTCCGACTCAAACAAAAGACTTGTGGTCCGTACATAATAGCGACCCTGCCTGCTTGTGCCTGAACACCTGAAATAATACGAGTTCTCATCCCCAAATCTATCTCCAGCACGGAGTCCTTCTTCCATGAATTGGTTATTGTCCACACCTTTCCTGCCAGACTGTCCTTCACCATCCATTCCCCATTATCTATTCGGGCTTTCACCTCTTTGCACCAGGAAGGAACACGAAACGATATTGCGAAAGCCTTTTCCTGCGGAATTTCCTTAATCTTAATCCTCACAATCCCATCCGAAGGATAGTTCGTCTCTTGCTCTAACAGTACAGTAGTTCCTTCAACAGATACATCCGTAACAGACGGAGTAAAAAGATTGACATAAATACCTTTGTCACCCAGGGTGTAATATATCATCTGCGGTAATTCTGCCATAATTCTCCGAAAATTACACGGACAACAATACGAATCCTTGTCAAAGTAAACGCGTTTCCCCTCAAATGGCGTATAATACCGTATCTTTCTACCATCTAATGATTGTGCTCCGAAGAGAGCATTGTATATAGCACGCTCCATCAAATCTCCATATTTTGAATCATTCGTTTCTCGTAACAATTCGTCCCACCAGCGAATGAGATAGGCGGTCATGCAGGTCTCTCCGAGGTTCGCACTCCCCTCATGCGTATCATGCCAGCACTCATGCTGTCCACATGTACCGATAACGACCATCCCGTTACTATTTAGTATAAAATCGAGCACCTTCCGACTGGGCTTTAGCCATTCTTGATTAGGTTCAATTCGGTTCAGTTGCATCTTTGCCATACACCGCTTCAGGTGAGCATACGCATGCCCCTGAATAGTTCCCCAACGCCCTTTCACAATCGGGCCGTCCCACTGTTCAAGTTTCATATAATTTTTTACAAACTCCAGATATTTCGTGTCTTTTGTGTCTTCATACAAACAAAGCATTGCAGTCTCGACACCTGTGGTTCCCATCTCCCAGCAAACATCCCCTGCTCCAGGCACTCGACCGGGATGTGGACTCATTTCGCGGACTAAAAAATCCCCCAGATTTTTGGCTCCTTCCAACGCACCTGCATTTCCAAAAAAACGATAATCCATTAATAGACCATAGACAAGATATGCCATTTCATGAATATCCCACAATGACCAGACACGGTTCCTTACATTGACCATGCCGATATAGCCATCCTTTCCCTGTGTATCAAGGATAGTTTTAACGACATATTCTTTTCGGGCAATCACCTGTGGGTCATTAGTATATCGAGCGAATCGGACCAGCGCATCAATCGTCTTCCCTATGCCCACATATCCCCCCTCATCTGCCCTCCTGATAAAAGGTTTCAAAAATTCATTATCAATATCCATAACCATCGTATTGTTATATATCGTTACATCTATTCGTCTTCCCATCTCCCCCTGGACCTTTACTTTCTCCACCGGAAGGGGCTGTAACATATCCGCAGAGGCATACATCATCAGCACTGCTATTACCATGAAAATCCTCACAAAATTCATAATATGGCTCCTTATATTTGTCATTTGTTTCTATCATATATAACCGATATATATGTTAGCATAATTATTTAATCCAATCTCAAAACTACCCAATATCGTGTCTTCTCCTCCCTTATTTAATACCGATAAAACAATCTTCATCAGTTTGTTAGATGATGGAGTATGACTATATAATACTCATTGAGAACCTGATAATAATCAAATAAACATCATAAAAAAGGTGTCACTTATGGAAAACAAAACCATGAAAGAAAAAATGGCAGAGGCAAAAAAGATTTATTACGAGAAAGAGTTCCGAAGTTATATGAGGGAAATGCAGGGCTTCACCAACGAGGACTTTGAAAAGGTCATTCCCGTAATAAAAGAAAAAGTACTCCAATCCAGAGAAAAAAATCCATACGAAATGTTCCAGCGCATATTAAAAGAAGTTGCGGATATATGGGACAAGCCCACATTTCCCGTTCATGCAGATTGGCATCATTATTTAGTTCCAGGTGTCATCATGTGCACTATGAGAAACTGCGGTTATGCCATAACCGATAAGGACATCGACGAAGCCATGTATCGTGGCGAACATTTTCCCGGCGGGTCATGTGGTTTTGCAGGAACCTGCGGTGGTGCTTACAGTGTGGGGGTAGTAATGAGTATTGTTAATAAAACAACCCCTCTTCATGTAGAGGAACGGGCAGAAGGCATGCAAGCAGTGGCGGAAGCACTTAATGAAATAAAAAAATACCCGCAACGATGTTGCAAAAGAAGCAGTTACACCGCCATAGAAACCGCCGTTAGGTTCCTAAAAAATAAAGGCTACGACAAAATAGAACTGAACAAAATTGAATGCACCTGGTCCCCCACCAATAAAACCTGTTTAGGCATCCACTGCCCCTACTTCAAAAAAGATTAAACATAGGGAATTTATACAAAGCGTGCGACAAGAAAAAGAGAAAATTTATGAAATATTTGTTCAGATTAGGAAGTTTTATTTTCCTTCTCGTAGGAATTGCATTAACAAACGCATGCACAAAACCCATCGTTCCAATTGATTTGCATCAGCTCCCATCCCGAGGATTTTTTATGGGATTATTACCCACTATCGCACAAGGTCAGTCTTTTGAAGATGCATATTATCAGGTTAGCCAATTCTCAGAATTTGTCCCTGTCTGGGGCAGACCTACCCCTTTCTACAATTTTGCAGAAGATTTGAAGGGAGAATGGGGACAGATTTTTGTCAAACAACTTATTCGGGATAATGGGATGTTCCCCATTATTCATCTATCCTTCATAGGAAGTGGGATAACACTGGTTACACCTCCAGGGATGGAAGATAGTACTCTTAGCGACAAGAATTGGAGAGCAGAATATAAAAAAGCAGTAGTCGATGTAGTAAAAGCGATAAAACCCCGCTATCTTTCTATTGGCAATGAGGTGAACCGATGGTACGAAAAATATGGATTAGAGGGCTATAACGGCTTTGAGAACTTTGTCAGTTTATATAACGAAATCTATGACAAAGTTAAGAAAATCTCCCCCGAAACAGAGGTATTTTGTGTATTTGCCCGTGAGATTGTCTCCGAGCACAGAGAAGCAGATTTGAGCATGCTACAATTATTCGACCCAAACAAAATAGACATTTTAGTCTTTACCAGTTACCCATATGCACTCGGATGGAACAACCCTTCGATGATACCGGACGATTATTATTCAAAATCTGCCGATTATATACCCGGGAAGCCATTCGGTTTTAGCGAGATAGCCTGGCCCTCTCTTAAAGAACTGGGAGGGGAACAAGCCCAAGCAGACTTTATCATACAAGCCACAGGAAGACTTACCCGAGACAGAGGAATACATTTACACCTATTTGGATGGTCATGGCTCCACGACTTAAACGCCAATGATACGGTAGGACTCATCAGGTACGATGGAACCGAAAAACTTGCATACTCAACCTGGAAAAACATATCAGGAAAATGAAAAATATTAAGAATATTTTTGAATATTTTGAGTACTAATTCTCTTCTTCATATTTCAAATAAAAACAAAAAACGCCCTGAAAGTATATATTCTATTCATCCGTTAAGTTCGCCTCACCTTTTATCTTTTATTTCTTGTCTGTTGGGTAATATTTCCGTAACAGTTTCAAATCTGGTTTTTTTGCTACTTTCTTGTTTTCAGTGAGCGGTCGTTTCGATACGCTCTTGCGAGCTACTCAACGACCGCGTTTCTGCTCCGGTGGCTGATTAGGCGAAGCCGTACCGAAGCCACTGGTTATTTACTCTCTTCCTTTTTCCACCTCTTCTTTGCTAATAATGGCAATTCGTCATAATGCCCTTCTATCAATGCTTGTTTTTTCTTACGGCCCCAACCCTGCACTTGCTTTTCACGGTAAAATGCCTCAGTAATATTTGAATATTCCTCGTAATAAACTAATTCTACAGGAAGTCGTTTCTTTGTATAATGTGCACCTTCGCCATTTTGATGTTGCCAGATTCTACGCTCCAAATCGGTAGTGCTCCCAGTATAATAACTTCCATCTTTACATCTAAGAATATACATGTATCCTCTCATATAAATACACCTATCCAATGTCTTTCTAATTTTTAGGCAGTCGTTTTGATACGCTCTTGCGAGCTACTCAACGACCGCGTTTCTGCTCCGGTGGCTGATTAGGCGAAGCCATATCGAAACACCCTGTTATTGTCCTTCACTATCCTTATCTCCTCATCTCATCTGTGAGGTCATAGAGCCTATACACCAACTCATCTATTTCCCGTTCCCATAGTAATTATTGTTTTTGGGATTGTTAAGGTTGAAAAGGGAATTATTTGTTGTCTAAGCATATAATTTTTAAGAATCAACTGAATCAGTATTTCCTTTTAAATTTATTACTTCAAAAAGATTATTATCGTTGAACCTTTGTTTGAATTCGTTTAAGTCATTTTTGTGTATAGCAATACACAATAAATGTGTGGGTCTTGAAAAGGCAACATGCATGAGTTTTAATGCTTTGTCTTTACGGTCTGAACTGTTATTTTCTAATAAGTATTCAATGCTATTTTTATAAAATTTTGTTTCCAAATAAAGAGTTGCTGTGTGTGTTTCACCTTTTACACCATGCACAGTATCTATTTCAATTTTTATTTTGTTTCCATCAATATCTTTTTCAAATAAATTAAAATTATTACTCTGCTCATTGAGGTTAGGATTTTCGAATTTTTGTTCACATAAATAATTTTTTGATTCCTGATTTAACTTATATTCTAAGGACTCTAATATTTTCAAAATTCCATTTGAAAACTCAGAAAAATTATTACTCTTATAATTTTTTGCTATTACACTAAGCACATTATTGTATTCTTTCTGTTCTTTTTGCTTAATCTCATCTAAAAATTCTGTTTTGGAGAACCTTCTTTGTTTAATTGACATAATGTCAGAAATGTAAAGCGCTTCGATAATGCAATTAAGAGTCCGTTCCTTAAATTCTTTTGGGCTAACATGTTTTGACAATTGAAACATTGTGTAGAGGTTGGGGAAATATAATCTTTTACTACTTGTTAGTTTCTTTTCAAAATTTGGGAAATAAGATTTTATTGATAATCCATTTTGGTTTTCTCTGCCAACCCAACCTACTGCTTTTATGTGATTATTCGTTGAGTTTGATGCGATTTCATAGATTGTTTTTTCCTCATTATTGTAATTACATTTGGTTTTAACAACTAATTCTGCAAAATTATTCAATACTTCATTTATGGTATTTTCGTCAAAAACGATTAAAATAGGTTTAATTTTAATTTCATTATTTCCATTTAATGATTCATAAGGTTTTACTGCTATATTTTTAATTAAGTCTGCTACAGGCTGGGAGATTCTATGCGATTTTGTTAAACTTATTAAGCGATATCTTTCATCTTCCTTTGGATGCCACGCCGGTTCACTGATGTTATCATTCATTATCCCCTGGTTAACATCCCCAATCCATTGGATAATTACATTTTCGTTAAAACATTTTTCAATAATTTCTTTTTGAATGGCTGAGGTATCCTGGGCTTCATCGATAAATACAAACTTAAAACGATTAGAAAAAATATTTAATAATTCTGGTATACTATGGATGTATAATCTGGCAAATTTGTAAGCATCTTTAAATCTTAAGTAACCATCAGAAAAAATTTCGTCAAATATATTTTTTATCGATTTGTAAGTGTCTGAACTCTCATCTTTTAATCCACATTCTAAAGCAAAAGCATTTTTATATAAGGAAGTGAAATTAATATCTATATCTGCAACAAAATCTACATTATTTTCATAACTCCCTTTATTGTTAGTTATCCACTTATTATTTAAAACTCTTGATTCATATTTCTTTAGCTTTGAATAAAAAAAATCATTATCAATATATTTTAATCTATACCCAAAACACTTAATATAAGCTGGTATAGCCAGATATTTATCCACAAAATATTGAATAGTGCCAAAAAAGTT
>CALLRP010000045.1:45000-65449 GCA_938014335.1 uncultured bacterium | reverse complement strand
ATACAGCGATGTCGAAGCAGAAATTTGAGCGGAAGAAGCCGCATGTAAACATTGGCACGATAGGACATGTGGATCATGGGAAGACGACATTGACGAGTGCCATAACGAAGATATTGGCGCGGCAAGGATTGGCGGAGGTGATGGAATTTGACCAGATAGATAAGGCACCGGAAGAGAAAGAGCGTGGGATTACGATAAACATAGCGCATGTAGAATACGAGACCCCGAATCGTCACTATGCGCATGTGGACTGTCCGGGACATGCGGACTACATCAAGAACATGATAACGGGAGCGGCGCAGATGGACGGGGCGATATTGGTAGTGGCGGCGAACGATGGTCCGATGGCCCAGACGCGGGAACATATTTTATTAGCGCGGCAGGTGAATGTGCCGGCGATAGTGGTATGGATGAACAAGATAGACATGGTAGACGATCCGGAGTTATTGGATTTGGTAGAGATGGAGATACGGGATTTATTGACGAAGTACGAATTTCCTGGGGATGAGATACCGATAGTGAGAGGGAGTGCGTTAGCGGCGATGGAAGGGAGGGACCCGGAGATAGGGGAGCAGCGGGTATTGGAGTTGATGAAGGCGGTAGATGAGTATATACCGATGCCGGTGAGGCCATTAGACAAGCCGTTTTTGATGCCGATAGAAGATGTATTTACGATAACGGGCCGAGGGACGGTGGTAACGGGCCGTGTGGAGAGTGGCGTGATTCATGTAGGAGACAAGGTGGAGTTGGTGGGGATACGGAGTGAGACGAAGAGTACGGTGGTGACGGGAGTAGAGATGTTTCGTAAGATATTAGACGAAGGGCAGGCGGGAGACAATGTAGGGTTATTATTGCGTGGTATAGACAAGGACGAAGTAGAGCGTGGGATGGTGGTAGCGGCCCCGGGCTCGATTACCCCGCACACGGAATTTGAGGCGGAAGTATATGTATTGACGAAGGAAGAAGGGGGACGCCACACGCCATTTTTCAGTGGCTATCGTCCACAATTTTACTTTAGGACGACGGATGTGACGGGCGAGTTACATTTACCGGAGGGGGTAGAAATGGTGATGCCTGGGGATAATATACGGATACGGGCGAAGTTAATCATGCCGATAGCGATGGCGGAGCAGTTGCGTTTTGCGATACGCGAAGGTGGACGGACCGTAGGTGCGGGTGTCGTCAGCAAAATTATTGAATAATAAAAATTAAAATAGATAAGGTGTTAATCCCATGAGGGAACAAGTTATATTACAATGTACAGAGTGTAAGCGTAAAAACTACACAACCACACGGGAAAAAAGAAAACATCCCGAGAGATTAGAAATAAAAAAATATTGCAGTTATGACCGTAAGCATACAGTCCATCGTGAGATGAAGTAATATGAATTACGGCTATTTCGCAGGCCTGTAGCACAATTGGTAGTGCGGCGGCCTCCAAAGCCGAAGGTTGGGGGTTCGAGTCCCTCCAGGCCTGCCAGTAATATAAGTAAAAAATAAAAATTTATAAAGGCAAATCCAATGTCGAAAATAGTAAGCAAAACAGAAGAACAACAGGAAAAAGGGCTAAAAGCCATCTATATTAAGGCAAAGAATTTTCTGCTCGATGTGAAAACCGAGTTGGAAAAAGTAACCTGGCCTACAATAGATGATTTAAAAGTCTCTACTAAGATTACCATGATTCTATTGTGTATTATGGCGGGAATCATCTTTATTTTTGATGTTTCCTTTGCCCAAATTATGTTGTTCATTCTGGGGATTGCTTCATAAAGAATAAAAAGGAGTCCATCGGCGATGGTAGATGAAAAGAAGGAAAAAATGGTACAAAAAGAGGAAAAGGCAGGTTCGGAGACAGTCCTCACCCGCGAACAGCTTATAAAGCCAGTTCCTCAGGATGGTATTCCACGCCGGTGGTATGCCCTTCATGTCCTAACTACAAAAGAATATGAAGTATGTGAAAAATTAAAATGGGGAGCCAAACAAAGAGGGATTGAAGATTGGGTCGTAAATGCATTAGTTCCTAAGGAAAGAATTACAGAACGTCGTGGCGGTACCTCCAAAGTGGTTGAACATAAATGTTTTCCAGGGTATATCCTTGTGCAATTGCCAGAACATCCCGAACAGTATCCAGAGTTATGGTCATTAATTCGAGAGACCCAAGGGATTACAGGATTTGTAAGTAGTAGGAGAAATGTTCCTACCCCTATACCGGATGAAGAGGTTGAGGATATTATTGCTATCATGACAGGCGAGCAGGAAGCCCCTAAACCCAAGTTGGAATTTTCAGTTGGGGATAGAGTGAAAATCGTTGAAGGGCCTTTCTCAAATTTTGTTGGTCGTATTGAAGAAATAAATGTTGAGCGTTCAACACTCAAGATATCCGTTGAAATTTTTAGTAGAACCACAACTATAGAAGTGGAATCCTGGCAAATCGAAGCATTTTGATGGAAATTAAGCAAGAAAGGTTAAAAATATGCCTCCTAAAAAGTTAAAAACATTCGTAAAATTACAAGTTCCAGCGGGCCAAGCAACCCCGGCTCCTCCCGTAGGTCCTGCATTAGGTCAGCACGGGGTTAACATTATGGATTTTGTCCGCCAGTTTAATGACAGGACGAAAGATCAGCAAGGAATGATAATCCCTGTCGTTATATCTATCTTTGAAGACCGCTCTTTTTCGTTTATAACGAAAACACCTCCTGCATCTGTTTTATTGAAAAAAGCGGCAAAATTAGCCAAAGGCTCCGGTGAACCCAACCGCAATAAAGTGGGCAAAGTCACGGAAGCGCAGATAGAAGAAATTGCAAAGTTAAAGATGCCCGACCTGAATGCAGGTTCCCTTGAAACCGCCAAAAGCATGATTCGAGGGACGGCTCGTAGTATGGGCATCGTTGTCGAATAATTTTAAACTTTATTATTAAAATTTTCTAACCGTGGGAGGACAATCCCATTGTCCGATTGAACCACAGGAGGATAACAACATGTCAAAACCCAGTAAAAGAATGAGGGAACTTTACAAAAAAGTAGACCCTTCTCGCTATTATTCCCTTACCGAAGCGGCCAAAATCGTCAAAGAATGTGCCACTGCCAAGTTTGATGAAACCATTGAATTAGCCTTCCTTTTAGGCGTTGACCCGAGACACGCAGAACAAATGGTACGCGGTGCGGTTTCTCTTCCTCATGGCACAGGTAAAAAAGTCCGCGTTGTTGCTTTCTGCAAACAGGAAGAACAAATCAAAGCAGCAAAAGAAGCGGGTGCTATCGAAGCCGGTGCCGAAGATTTGGTCGAGAAAATTCAAGGCGGTTGGTTAGATTTCGATGCAGCAGTAGCATCACCTGATATGATGGGACAGGTCGGTAAATTAGGTAAAATTTTAGGTCCGCGTGGACTTATGCCCAGTCCCAAAGCAGGGACAGTTACCCCCAATATTGGTTCCGCTGTGGCAGAAATTATGAAGGGAAAAATCGAGTTCCGTGTAGACAAAAATGCGAACATTCATGTTCCCATAGGTAAAGCAAGTTTTACTCCGGAACAAATCGAAGAAAATGCTTCAACGGTAATTTCCGCTATTATCAAAGCCCGTCCCACATCATTAAAGGGAACATACCTAAAAACTTGTTGTATCTGTTCTACCATGGGACCGGGCGTAAAATTAGACCCCGCAGCGTTGACAGCAAAATATCGTCCAGGCGTTGCATAATGCAGTGCTCATATAAACGAAACAGCCAACCTTATAGCAGTAAAGGTTAACAATATGGTTAAAGAAGATGGAATTTTATTTACCTCCGAATCCGTGACCGATGGACATCCGGATAAAGTAGCGGACATCATTTCAGACACTGTCCTTGATGCGATGTTAGAGCAAGACTCACATAGCCGTGTTGCATGCGAAACACTGGTTAAAACGAATCTTTGTGTAGTTGCAGGGGAGATAACCAGCCACGCTAAGGTAGATATAACCTCTGTCGTTCGGCAAGCCATTTTGGATATCGGTTATGGCCCAGGTTATGTAGGTTTCAATGGCGAAACCTGTTCTATTCTTGTGGCTCTTGAGAAACAATCTGTGGATATTGCCCGTGGTGTGGATGCTTCCTCTGAACGTGAACAAGGTGCCGGTGACCAGGGAATGATGTTTGGGTTCGCTGTTCGCGAAACCCCAGAACTCATGCCCCTTCCTATAGCCTTAGCCCATAAATTAGGTTTACGCCTTCGTGAACTACGAAAAAATAAAACCATTCCCTGGCTTATGCCCGATGGAAAATCACAAGTCACAGTAGAATATGTCAACGGGAGACCCGTTCGTATTGATGCCGTAGTCATATCGAACCAGCACTTACCTCTTTATGGCGGTTTAAATCCCACTTCCCAAGAACTCAAAAAAGAACATGATGAAATCGAAGAAGCCATTATAGAACAAGTTATAAAACCAACCCTGCCTAAAGAATTGGTCAAAGGCGATATAAAATACTATGTCAATCCGACAGGTAGATTTGTTACCGGAGGTCCTGTGGGCGATTGTGGCTTAACCGGAAGGAAAATTATCGTTGACACTTATGGTGGAATGGGCCGACATGGTGGCGGTGCGTTTAGTGGTAAAGACCCCACCAAAGTGGACCGTAGCGCCGCGTATATGGCTCGATATATCGCCAAAAATGTAGTTTCCGCAGGTATTGCAGACCGTTGCGAAGTGCAATTGGCTTATGCTATCGGTGTAGCAAAGCCCGTTTCTATCAATGTAACTACCTATGGTACCGGAAAAATCGAAGACAGCAAATTAGCCAAAATCTTGTCAGAAACCTTCGATTGCCGACCTTCTGCTATAATTGAATTTCTGGATCTCCGAAAACCTCAGTACAAAAAAACAGCCAGTTATGGTCATTTCGGTCGCGAAGACCAGGGCTTCCGCTGGGAAGATACCGATTCCGCTAATCTCCTCCGTGAAAAAGTAGGTATTTAACCCCGTACATTAAAAACGAATCTCAATTTGATTTGTAATACAACACTTAGGATTATTTTGGGTGCAATGTAATACACGAGTTATATTTGTTTCCTTGAATGTGTAATATTACCGATTAAAAAAACTAAATTACTTGTAAGTAAAATCATAGGTTTGCTCTCTCTGCTACTGCCAGAATATTTCTGAAATACATATTTCATTTTTTCTTTTTCCCAGTGCTTTCCTTAATAAAATATAGTCACGATTCGTTTAATAAAACACAAAAAAACGAAGTGTTAAAAGAAATAAAAATCCAACACTTATGTAGAACAATAGGTTCATCTCAATAGACAAAAATCCAAAGCTGGATGTTCCTCTGCATATTATATCCATGTTCGGGGCGATTTCTTGTACTTGTAATAGAAGATTCCTACCGAAAATTAACCGCAAATGATAAGATTAAAAACGGCAAAGCATATCCTTACTGAAACATTTCCTTATAACTCTCGGTTTTTTGGCTCTATTTGGAGCAAGAGATGAAAACTCATCACTTAATATGAATCTTTTTGCTTTTTCAAAAGAGCCAAACTTATCCAGAAGTCCACAGCTATATCGCATAATAGAATTGTGGATATCATAATTTTAATTTCGGGACAATCTATTTATATAATTCAAAAAATATGTTGATTAAACGGATGGAGAAGTCTTATATGAAAGTAGAAGATTTTGCGTATCAAGTAGCAGTGAGGACAATTGAGTTATTGGAGCAGGAACAGCATTACAAAGTTTCCGATGAGCATCGTAAACAAATCCTCCAGAAAATCCTTCAAGAAGTGCCTCAAATTATCAAAAAAGCTACAGCAAAATAAAATCTCATCTGCAAAACCTACTTAATCTTAATTTTTATATTAGTAGTGGCATGGTATTCTTGCAGAGAGAGAATACCCATAGTACCTTTTTTCATCTCGCGGAGTGCTTGAACTGCGGCTCGTGCTGCAGCAAGTGTAGTCATGGTGGGAATATTATTTTCTAATGCTTTTCTACGAATGATAACTTCATCATCCTTTGAAGATTTCCCCTTAGGGGTATTAATAATCCAATTGATGTATCCATTAATAATACAATCTAATACATTCGGTCTACCTTCGCCCATTTTGAATACTTCTGCCACAGCAATTCCTTGTTCTCGCAGAACAGAAGCCGTTCCTTTCGTGGCAATAAATTTGAATCCCAATTCATATAAATCTTTGGCTACGGAACCGAGATGTTTCTTATCATGGTCATTCAAACTAATGAAAATAGTTCCTTCCAAAGGAATACTATTTCCCGCTGCTATCTGGCTTTTCGCATAAGCAAGTCCCATATTCTCATCAACCCCCATAACTTCACCCGTGCTCCGCATTTCAGGACCCAGAATAATATCTACTCCCGGAAACTTGATGAAAGGGAGAACAACTTCTTTCGCAGAAATATACGAAGGTTCGGGGTCTTTTACTAATCCCATATCTGCAAGTTTCTTACCCACCATCACAAGAGAGGCAAGTTTCGCCAAAGGGATACCCACTGCTTTGCTAACAAAGGGTATCGTCCGTGAAGCACGCGGATTTACTTCTAATAAATACACTTTCCCGTCTTTAACTGCATACTGAACATTCATCAGTCCCCGCACGCCTAATTCGATTGCCAAGGCTCGTGTTTGTTCTTTTATAACCTCAATAATATCCGCAGGTAAATCATAGGGAGGCAAAATACATGCACTATCTCCCGAATGTATTCCCGCTTCCTCAATATGTTGCATAATGCCTCCAATGATAACCCGCTCTTCATCTGCAATTGCGTCAACATCAATCTCAATTGCATCTTCTAAAAATTTATCAATTAATATAGGATGTTCAGGGGATGCTTCCACTGCATATTCCATATACCTCTGTAAAGCCTCTGTATCATATACAATCTCCATCGCACGCCCACCTAATACAAAAGAAGGTCTCACTACTACGGGATACCCAATTCGTTCTGCAATTTGTAAAGCTTCTTCAAATGAACGGGCAGTATCGTTTTCCGGCTGTAATAAATTTAATTTTTCCACCACTTCCCGAAACAGTTTACGGTCTTCCGCACGGGCAATATTCCACGGAGAAGTTCCAATAATTGGTGCCCCTGCCTTTTCCAATTGCTGGGCTATATTCAGAGGTGTCTGCCCTCCAAATTGAACAATTACACCTTCTGGTTGAACCCGTTCAATGATATTCATTACATCCTCAAACGTTACTGGTTCAAAAAACAATCGGTCGGATGTATCATAATCTGTTGAAACCGTTTCAGGATTACAATTGACCATAATTGTTTCATACCCCGCCTCTCGAAGAGCAAATACCGCATGGACACAACAATAATCGAACTCTATACCCTGTCCAATACGATTGGGACCCCCCCCCAAAATAATAATCCGCGGTTTATCGGAGAGTTGCACTTCATCCTCATCTTCATAGGTTGAATAATAATACGGAGTATATGCCTCAAATTCTCCGGCACAAGTATCTACAAGCCGATAGGTAGGGATAATCCCCAATCCCTTTCGTAAATTGCGAACATCCATTTCGTTCAATTTCCAATACCTTGCTAATTGAAAATCTGAAAAACCATACTGTTTTGCTCTTTTTATTTTCCTGGTCAAAAAATCTTTTTTCTTTGTATCTTCTTGCTTTGTAGTAATATAATGGGAAACTTCTGACCCTAACTCCACAAGGTTCTTTTCCTCCTCTACGATTTCTTTCATTTGACGGATGAACCAGGGGTCAATCTGAGTAATTTCATGCAATTCCTCTACGGTGGCTCCCAGACGAATGGCTTCCGCTAAATGCAAATACCGATGTGGAGAAGGCGTTCTTAAAGCCTTTAACAGAGCCTCTTTTTCTACTTGCGAATGAGCTTCTTTCGTCAACGGTTTTGATTTCCCATCACCCCCAAAACCGAATCGGCCAATTTCCAAACCACGAATTGCTTTTTGCAATGATTCCTTAAAGGTTCTACCAATACTCATCGTTTCGCCAACACTTTTCATTTGCACTGTTAATATCGGTTCCGCACCGGAGAATTTTTCAAAAGCCCAGCGAGGTATCTTGGTGACAACATAGTCAATCGTTGGCTCAAAACAGGCAGGTGTTACTTTCGTAATATCATTAGGAATTTCATCTAAAGTGTAACCGATTGCTAATTTTGCAGCAATTTTTGCAATAGGAAACCCCGTCGCCTTAGATGCCAAAGCAGAACTGCGCGATACACGCGGATTCATCTCAATAACAACCATCCGTCCTGTTTGTGGGTGCACAGCAAATTGAACATTTGACCCACCTGTATCCACTCCAATTTCCCTCATAATCGCAATTGCCGCATTCCGCATGATTTGATATTCTTTATCTGTCAAGGTCTGTGCCGGAGCAACCGTTACACTATCCCCTGTATGCACCCCCATCGGATCCACATTCTCAATCGGACAAACAATAACCACATTGTCCTTTAAATCCCGCATGACTTCCAACTCGTACTCTTTCCAACCGATAACAGATTCTTCTACAAGTACCTCATGAATAGGACTCGCTTCTAACCCCTTTTGAATGGCAGATATATATTCATCTTTGTTAAATGATAAACCTGCTCCTGTCCCACCTAATGTGAATGCTGGACGAATAACGGCAGAATAATTGATTTCTGCTCCAAAATCCATTGCTTCATCAATATAATGAATTACCAAACTACGCGGAACTTCCAGTCCACAATGAAGCATTGCCTCCTTAAATAATCCTCGGTCTTCCGCTTTCTTAATTGTATGTGCATTGGCACCAATCATCTGAACACCATATTTCTCTAAAATCCCTGCATCAGCTAAAGCCACAGATAAATTCAATCCCGTTTGTCCGCCTACTGTGGGAAGCAAGGCATCCGGCTTTTCCCTTGCAATAATTTTTTCTAAAAAAGGAACTGTTAACGGTTCAACATATGTGCTATCTGCCATTTCCGGGTCCGTCATAATTGTGGCAGGGTTACTATTTACCAAAACCACCTTATATCCTTCCTCTCGCAATGCTTTACACGCCTGGGTTCCAGAATAATCAAACTCACATGCCTGCCCAATAATAATAGGACCTGAACCAATTATCATTATCTTTTTAATATCTTCTCTTTTTGGCATTGAATAATCCTTATTATGTTCTATTGCGAAGGTAATATTTCTAAAATGGTAAGCCTTAATATTCCCGCAGGGACATTAACCTCAACAACATCCCCAACTTTCTTTCCCAATAAAGCCTGCCCCACAGGCGATTGTGTTGACAATTTTCCTGCAGATAAATCCGCTTCTACAGGACTTACTATAGAATAAGTAATTTCTTTCCCTAATTTTTCATTTAATACACGAACACGAACTCCTAACCGCACTTCGGAAGTATCCATTTGTGAAGCATCAATAATCACCGCACGTGCTATTTTATCTTCCAGGTCATTAATTTTTGCCATTAAAAGTCCCTGCTCATGCTTGGCAGTATGGTATTCCGCATTTTCACTTAAATCACCTAATGAACGAGCATACGCTATCACTTCTGACAGTTTAATTTTCTGTTTATTCAGTTCAGCCAGTTCTTCGCGTAATTTTTGCAATCCTTCTTCTGTTATATAAATCGGTTCCATTACACTTTTCCCGTTGAATTTTGTAGGGTTAACATATACGCCCAAAGTAAAAAACTTTTCGATTTAAATTGCAGGAATTATATCAAATTTTAACCTCTACTTGAAATTATTATATAACGAGTTTTCTAACATTATTTTTCATTCAATAGTAGTCTGTAATAATATAGATATTCAATTAGTTACAGAAGGGCAAAAATAGAATGGAAAAATGGAAAATCCTCATCGCATCGGATTCCTTTAAAGAGTCTTTAGATACGATAAAGGTGGCAGAAACTATAGCCCAGGGATGGAAAAAAGGTTTCCCCAATACGCAAATACTTACTTGTCCCATCTCTGATGGAGGCGAAGGTTTCTTAAATGCAATATCCATAAATTTGAACATAAAATACACTATAGCAACTATTACAGATTTGACAGGTAAAAAAAGAAAAATTAAATATGGCTGGCTCGTCTCACAAAAAACAGCCATTATTGAAACCGCAGAAATCACCGGGCTTCATCTTGTTCCTCCCCAAAAGCGACACCCAGAATATTTCACAAGTTATGGCGTGGGGGAAATTATTCTTCATGCAATTCAGAAAGGGGCCAAACAAATCGTATTAGGTTTAGGCGGTTCCGGAGTAAATGATGGGGGTGCCGGAATTGCTCAGGCATTGGGATATCAACTTCTCGATTCTCAAGGGAAGACTATTGGCAAAGGTCCTCTGGAATTGCAAAACCTTATATGCATTAAAAACACCCCATATTATGAACAAATCAAAAATGTATCAATTATCATAGCCAGTGATGTCAAAAACCCCTACTCCGGTCCGCGAGGAGCTACATTCGTTTATGGTCCTCAAAAAGGGCTAAAAAAAGAGTTGTGCCCCATTGTAGATAAAGCCCTTAAAAACTTTGCTCGTGTAATAAAAAGAGATTTAAAGATTGACATCCAAAAACAACCTGGGAGTGGTTCTGCAGGAGGAATGGGGGGGGCTTTATTTGCCTTTGCGAATGGAAAATTTATTCCCGGTTTCCTATGGATAGCCCAGGCAAGTAAACTGGAAGAAAAAATTGCCTCCGCAGATTTAGTCATTACAGGAGAGGGACAATTAGATCAACAAAGTTTTTCCGGTAAAGTGGTTGGTGAGATAATAAATCTCGCATCCAAATACAATAAGCCAGTCATAGTTCTTGTCGGAAAGTTGGGCAAAGGTTGGGACATTTGTTTATCAAAAAAGAATGTAGTTATATTCCCCATTTCCGCTGGAGAATTCACAAAAGAGGAACTGCTAAAAAACACCTCTATTAACCTCCTGCGAACAGTCGAACAAATAGCAAAATTAGTGTATTACAATATAAAACAAAAATAAAACCATGAACATGGAAAACCTCAATATATATAACAGGCTATCAGAAAGTGTTAGAGAAGATTGGTACTACTTGGTCTCTATTCCCTTTCCCGAATGGCAAGAAAAACTAAATCGTATCCTCAATGAAACATCCAACCCAGAACGCGTTATTGTTGCTTTTACCCAATATTTAAAAAGTTTACCATTACCTATCGAAAATTATATTCGCAAATATCTCCAAACCCCGAAATACCTCCGATTTTTTGAGCGAATATTTTCGCAGAGCCCTTTTCTTACTGATACCCTTCTCAAAAATCCCGAGTTTGCTGATGAAATTCTAACCTCTCCTAATCTTTCCCGTCCCCTAACAAAACAAGAGTGGCTACATTTTTTAGGCTGGGAATTTTCAACGCATACCTCTCCTTCCGAGATTACACACTTTCTACAAAACAATAGTCTCACTGATGGCAATGACTGGAACTTAAAAAAAATAATGCTACACTTTCGCAAACTCCACAAAAAAGCCCTTTTACGTATTGTTACACGAGACATTGTCGAACACAAAGAAGTCAAATCTATTGCAGAAGACCTCTCCAACCTTGCCGATGCTCACCTTGAACTGTGTTTCCTTTTATTATTTGTATACTTACAACAAAAATATGGAACTCCTATTAAATACAGCAATGATGAGCACGAGAAACTCCCATCTCGTTTTGTTATTTTAGGGCTTGGAAAATTAGGCGGTAGAGAACTCAATTTCAGTTCAGACATTGATTTACTGTTTGTTTATGATGGTGATGGAGACACGAGAGGAGGGTCCCGTGGACAAATTACAAATCGCGAATTTTTCTGCAAATTAGGTGAACAACTTATCAAATTTTTGTCAGAGCATACAGAAGAAGGACAAATTTACCGTGTTGATATGCGGTTGCGACCCTATGGCAAAGTAGGGTCTTTAGCCGAAAGCTTAGTAAATTCTGTCGAATATTATTATCAATATGGACGTGCATGGGAACGACAAGCATTAGTAAAATGTAGACCCTGTGCTGGAGATATAGAACTGGGCAATGAATTTTTAGAAATGATGCGACCTTTTGTTTTCCCTAAATTTTTTGATGATAAAACATTAGAAGATGTTCATCAAACGAAACTCATGGTTGAAAAACAAGTAGCAGAACAAGGGCAGACCCATTATGAAGTGAAATTAGGTCGAGGAGGTATCCGTGATATTGAATTTACCGTGCAGTTACTACAACTCTTAAATGGAGGCAGGAAACCTGAATTACGAATAACCAATACTATCGAGGTTATTTACCAATTAATGGAAAATAATTACTTAAAACCCTTTGATGCGGAAACCCTCATCAGGAACTACTGTTTCTTACGCGAAGTAGAACATCGCCTTCAAATTGAATATGGAACACAAAAACACGCATTACCCCAAAACTCCGAAGAATTAGAAGAATTTGCTCGTCGACTGGGTTACGCTACAGGGGACGCTTTCTGGCATGTGTACCGTGATAAAACGCAAGAAGTCCGAGATATATTAGAACAATTTGTCGCCGTTAAAGCCTCTGGAAATTTATGGGTCTATGATTTAGTCAGTTATCAATCTGAGGGAAAAGATGGGCTTGAAAAATTAAATGAATTTGGTTTTACTGATATACAAAAAGCAAGAGAAATTTTCTGCAGATTAGCAAACGGTCCAGAAGACACACCTCATTCGCTACATGTGCGTGAAAACTTCATCGAGATTATTCCTTATCTATGTGAAGCATTCAAAAAAACAAATTCACCCGATACCGCATTAGAACAATTTTATTCTCAATTATCGCGTTTAAAATTCCCCGGTGTTATTTATTCATTTCTGAAAGAAAATCATAACCTTTGTTCCTTCTTCGTTACATTGACAACGCGTGCCCCTGCTTTGGCCGATATATGGATAAAAGAACCCGGTATCATAGAAGTCTTTCTCCAAAGTGAATTAATCGGACAAAAAGTGGATGAAGAATACTTAAAAATGTCCTTGCAAGAACTCAAAAAATCAGCCTTTCCTGAGTCTGCCCATTATAGATTAAAAGACTCCGAGTGGCTTCGTATTGCATTGGGTGATTTGCTCGGGAAATTTACTATCGAAGAGGTATGTGACCAACTTACCCTATTAGCCGAAGTTATATTAAAAGACATTACAGAAGAATCCCTCGCAGAAACAAAACAAAAATATGGGTCTTTACCTCTTCCTTTTGTTGTTATAGGTTTAGGAAAAATTGGTGGGGAAGAAATGACTTTTGGAAGTGACCTCGATTTAATATTCGTCTATGATGATGAACATCCCTTTCCCCCTTTTGAAAAAGATGATTATACCCAAATAAGTCCATCCGAATATTTCGCCGATGTCTCTTCACGAATTATTAAAAAACTTAAAGAACCAACCCGTTTCGGAATTTTATATGATATTGATGCACGGTTACGTCCCTATGGCTCCAAAGGGGTTTTAGCTATCAATCTTACACAATTAAAAGAATATTATGAGCATGAAGCAGACATCTGGGAAAAAATGGCGCTTATGAAAGCCCGCGTTATCGCAGAGCAAAAAGTGACAGAAAAGCACATTGGTTATCTCATAAAAAAACTGGCTTTTTATTTCCCTGTCACCGAATCAGATGTTCAGAAAAGTGAAGATATCCGACTAAAAATGATTCAACAAACAATCTCCAATAACCTAAAAAAATCCGAAGGCGGGACCGCAGAATTAGAATATATAGTCCGCTGGTACCAGCGAATGCATGTGGAACAATGCCCTGAATTAGCAACCCCTTCCGTTGTCAATGCCTTAAATATTTTAATAAAAATTTTACCTGACCATGTGCAAAAATGGCAATTCTTGATAAAGACTTTCGGTATCTTTTTGCAAATATTAAATCGCTATCGCCTCTTTACAGGCGTTCGCAGTTCCACTCTTTCGGAAGAGACCTTAATGATTCTTCCTCAACTATTACCTGAAATAGACTTTTCGCCCACCCCAAAGGAATACTTAAACAATATCAAAAAAGAAGTTCATCAAATTTATATCGAAACATTACAATCTGTTAAAGACTGGGTTTCCTCCATGAATCAACAAGAATGATGTTCTTCTCTCTATTTATACCATGCTACTCTATCCCGGAAAAATCCAGAAGAAATCCATACAACCTGCTACCCAATAATTGCCCCCCTATCCATGGCAAATCGAGCCCTTCCAATGGACTACTATAATTAACCAGATAATACTTATTTTCTGATAGAGGAACAATCCCTGCAAATGCGGTATCCCCTTTCGATGGTAAATCAACAAGAGGATATAACTCTAATGTATTCGGGTCAATCTCATAAATACAGGTGCGTTTTCGTGTCAATGAATAAAACACCATACTCCATGCATTGCGAATACCCTCCGGTAAAAAATCACTTCCTCTTGCAGAACGCCCAGCCACATTCCTTCTTCCAATTACATAATAGCGCCCCTTGTGCGTAAACATTAAAGAAGAATCTACTTTATAAGGTGTCCATTTACACTCCCAGCGACTAATATTATCCGCAGGGGCACGACAAACCAACGCCCCTCCTCCCACTTCAAGCCTTACCAGAGCGACAATTCCCCCCTTCTCATCAAATACAAACTCTGCCTCTTCCGCACCTACACGGTCAATCTGAGGTTCATTTGAAATCGGTTCCCAATCTACCCCATCAGAAGAAAATAGAATCCGTGCATCACCACGGTCCCCTTTTCCATAAATATCAATCCCATAATACACGGACATATACGCTCTTTCTCCAAGTGTGCGAATACGCCATATAACATATCCCGGTTGAAAAATTTTCCGAGGCTCTGTCCAGTGTCCCCCTTTCTGTCGCTCACAATAATGAATATAACCGGGTTGAAATCTTAGCGGGTCTGTTCCCCCTGTATAAAAATAAAGGAACAATTTATCCTTAAAATATAAAAATCGCGGCTCTCGCAGGTCCTTTCCCATATTTAATTGTAATTCTTGCTCCCATGTTTTTCCCTCATCATCCGAACGCATCACATACATCCTTGTATTGGGCGAAGCAAAATGACTGGGTGCAGTTCGAAAAGCCATAAAGATACTTGTCCCAACACGAGTAAGATCCACATTATTCGTCGAATGCATAGGCGTGAAATCTTTTGGCATACCTTCCCCCGGGACAACCGGAATAGGAGAAGATATTTTTATCCCATCTATCCGCTCCGGATACATTTTCATAGATTCAGAATACAAAGTACATAAAACGAATATCATTATGATTAAAAAAATAGGAATAAAAATAATCCCCAAAAATATTCGCCAAAAAATTTTTTTTGCTTTTAGGAACCGTTTTGACAGGAATTGTTCCTTGGGGGAAACATCAACCATTTTTTCATCTATTACCTTAAATCTTCCGCTTTTTTACAATTTCCCCGATTAACCCATACTCCAACGCTTCTTCTGCCGACATCCAAAAGTTACGGTCACTATCCTTTGCTATTTTCTCCACAGGATGCCCCGTTTCCTCCGATAAGAGACGATTAATCCGTTCACGGATTTTTAAAATCTCCTGTGCCTCAATGCGGATATCCGCTGCTTGACCCCCCGCCCCGCCCGAAGGTTGATGAATCAAAAATCGTGTATTAGGCAGAGCCAATCTTCTCTCTTTGGGTGCCCCCATTATAATAGGTACAGCAATACTTGCCACCCAGCCCACACCTACTGTTGTTACAGGCGATTGAATAAATTTCATAATGTCATAAATAGCAAACCCCGAATCCACATGTCCCCCCGGGGAACATACATACACCGTAATAGGCTCCTGCGATTCATAATCTAATAATAACAACTGTGTTATGGTTTTTTCCGCTAATTCCTGAGTTACTTCACCGGAAACGATAACTACACGATTTTTTAACAAACGAAGCGATAAGCCTTCCTGAGGGGCTGGTTTTTCTTCTTGACAAATTTCTGGCTCTTCACAAAAATCCATTGAAATTGCTCCTTTCATTCAAACAATTATTCCCATATCCATTAACTGATAATTCTAACTTGAAACCCCTTCAAAAAACAATTTTATTTATTTTCTGCAATGAAAAATATTGAATGTATTTCCTTTTTTTCTATATCTTATTGTAAATGAAATCTCTAAATAAATATCGGTTTGATATTAGATCTCAAATAATAATTGCATGGGTATAACATGTCCATACTCGGCAACATATATGTTAAACAATAAAAAAAACGATACCATCGTCATCATTATTTGGACCTTTTTCGCTATATTATTTTTACGAACCGCATGGCTTTGTGATGATGCCTATATTTCATTTCGCACGGTAGACAATGCGGTCAACGGCTATGGATTACGATGGAATGTCAACGAACGTGTTCAAGCATACACTCATCCCTTATGGCTCCTCCTTCATATTCCCTTTTATTCCCTCACAAAAGAAATATTCTTAACTGCCATCTTCATCTCATTTGTAGTATCGATGATAACCATTATTCTTATTACTTTGTTGATTGCTCGGAATACTGCACAAATTTTAATCATGGCAAGTATTTTAGGTTTTTCTCGTGCATTTGTAGATTTCTCCTCCTCCGGTTTAGAGAATCCCATGAGTCATTTATTACTGACGCTTTTCTTTATCTTATTTCTTGAGCAAAAATTTACATTACTCAATCTATTCCTCTTATCCTTTATCTCCTGCCTCGCCACATTAAATCGCCAGGATTGTATCCTAATCTATTTGCCCGCATTAGCGTATGCATGGTGGAACACAGATAATAAAAAAATAGGACTTATTACCGTCTGTGCAGGCTTTATCCCCTTACTTATCTGGGAACTCTTTTCAATTATCTACTATGGTTTCCCTTTCCCAAATACCGCCTATGCAAAATTAGGGGCAAGTATCCCCCGCTCAGATTTACTTCATCAAGGATTACATTACTATACCTGGACCTACCAACAAGACCGCATTACTTTGATAACGCTCATTATAAGTTTTGCCATACCCTTCATCCGAAAACATAAAGAAATATGGGCTTCTACTATAGGTCTATTTCTTTACTGTACCTATATCCTATGGATAGGCGGAGATTTTATGGGTGGTCGTTATTTTACCGTCCCCCTTCTTTTAGTAACGATACTTCTTATTCGGTATTCTTATTTAGATCGTATTAAACAAGGTATCCCTGCAACTGCCTTTTTTTTATTTCTCAGCTTAACACAACCGGATGTTCCTATCCTTACAGGTGCCGACTATAGCAAAGGAGGATTTATAACATCTAACGGTATCACCACCGAACGAAAATATTACTACGAATGGTCCAGCCTCCTAAATTGGCGACCCGGGAAACCCATGCCCTCATTCAGTTGGGCGAACGATGGAAGAGAAAACCGAGCAAAAAACAAAAAAATAACCAAACTCCGCGGTTGTGTTGGCTTTTACGGCTTCTTTTCCGGGCCCCTTGTCCACATCGTTGATTTCCATGGTTTAACCGACCCCCTTCTCTCTCGTTTACCCAGTCTTTATCATCCCAAAATCGCAATCGGACATTTCCTACGCTATGTTCCCGAAGGATATATGGAATCTGCAAGTAGTAAAGATAACAAAATAAATGACCCCGACCTCGCCCAATTCTATAACTACATTCGCATTATCACTCGTGAACCCCTTTGGTCCTATGAACGCTTCAAAACAATTCTCAAAATGAATTTAGGATACTACGATTATTTAATAGACAAAGACAAATATCAATTTGCAGACACACAAATAAAATATTACTCGACATTAAAAGAAGAAATATCAAAACTAAAAGATTACGAAAGCATTAAAATTCCAGAAAGAGGTTTAGAAATTCGTTTCGAACAAACCAAACACAGCCAATATATCCACTTAGAGTTAAGAAAAGGGGACCAGTTCCATCTCTTACTATTCCACAACAAAGAATACCTTGCGCGAGCCATATTAGGACCTAAGCCCGACGAAAATTCCCTATTTGCCAACTATACCCTCTCCGTTCCCAAACGCGCTCTTCATAAAGGGTATAATAAAATTCGCATCTTTGTTTGCCCTAAAACACTTGCTCAGAGAAACATACACTCATTTCTAAAAAACATGGACTTCCCTTCCGAATAAACCACAAAAACAGAAATTTAGTATAATTTCCTAAAATGTTATTCACTTTTCCCAAAATACTAAAATAGGAACATATAACTCTATGCAGAACAACTCCGTGCAATCACAAATAATTATACGCTTGATATTTTGTGCCATTTGTTGGATATTCTTTGTGATCTTATTTCTCCGCACGGCGTGGCTATGTGATGATGCGTACATATCCTTTCGCACCGTAGACAATGCGGTAAATGGTTATGGCTTACGCTGGAATATCAACGAACGCGTTCAAGCATATACCCATCCTCTATGGTTATTTCTCCACATTCCTTTCTACGCCCTGACCCGCGAAATGTTCTTAACCGGGATATTCATCTCGTTCAGCGTATCCCTGTTGACGATAATACTTCTGACCTTAGGGATAGCCCGGAACATTCCCCAGGTTTTAATTGCCACCAGCATATTAGGTTTCTCACGAGCATTCGTAGACTACTCTTCTTCGGGTCTTGAAAATCCCATGAGCCATCTCCTTCTCCTCATTTTTATGATGTTATTTCTAACACAAAAATTTGACCTAAAAAATCTATTTATACTTTCTTTCATAGCCTCATTAGCCACTCTCAATCGTCAAGATTGTGTATTACTTTATTTTCCCCCATTAGTCTACGCATGGTGGAAAACTCAAAATAAAAAACAAGGATTTATATTACTCTGTTTAGGATTTATTCCACTTGTCTTATGGGAACTCTTTTCAATTATCTACTATGGCTTTCCCTTCCCCAATACCGCCTATGCCAAGTTAGGCACAGGACTATGGAAAAGTGATTTGCTTAAACAAGGGCTGTGGTATTATGCCTTCTCATGGAAAAGAGACTTTATCACATTACTTGTTTTATTCCTGAGTTTTTTTATTCCCTTTTACCAAAAACAAAAAGAAATCTGGGCATGTATTGCCGGGATATTTTTATACTGTCTTTACATCCTTTGGATAGGTGGCGATTTTATGGGAGGCCGATTCTTCAGCGTGCCCTTACTTTTAGCAACCATAATTATAACGAGATATTCCAAATTAGACCAGTTTAAAAAAGGTATCCCTGCTGTCCTCATATTTCTCACCACAAGCCTTATTCAGCCCAACATCCCTATACTCACAAATTCATCATTCGGTAAAGATCTATCAGAATTTAAAGATGACCACGGCATTGGCGATGAGCGAATGTTCTATTTCCAGGTGGCAAGTCTGGCACATTGGGAGACAAACAAACCCATGCCTTGCAACGCATTCGCTGAACAAGGAAGACAATACCGTCGAGCAAACAAAAAAATCACAAAATCTCATGGCAGTGTCGGCTATCGAGGATTTTTTGCCGGTCCCGTTGCACACATTATTGATTACTATGCCTTATCCGACCCCTTATTAGCACGAATGCCTGCTATATGGCGTCCCAGCTGGCGTATAGGCCATTTCGCAAGGTATATCCCTGAAGGGTACATAGATTCTGCAGGTGGAGACGAAAACAAAATCAAAGACACGAAGACCGCTGAATTCTTCGACCACTTAAAGATTATTACACGCGCACCCTTATTTACATTCGAACGCTGGCGCGATATTATCAAAATGAATTTGGGTATGTATGACCATCTTATAGACAAAGACCGCTACCAATTCCCTAACCTCAAAAAAATGTCATATCAAGAATTAAAAGAAAGAATCGCATCCAATGAAACAGCCAAAATTGTAGTCCCAAAATATGGACTTGAAATCCAATTCAACGAAAAGAAAAAAGACAAATACTTTACAATCGAATTAGACTCCTTCGATACCTTTATTATCCTCTTCTTTAATGGCAATAATTGGATTGCAAGAAAATGGATTCAAAAAGAAGCCGAACCCGATAATAAAGAAATAAAGCCATACACAACACATAAAATAAAAGTCCCTTTCACCACCCGATGGAAAGGCTACACCGCCATACGCATCTTCACTTATCCGGGCGATGCCGACTCCACCATGAGAGATATTCAATTCAATTAAACCAAATCTACCGTCACAAAAAATAATTAAAATCTCTGAATGAATATCCTTTTACCATTAGTTTATAAATAAAAAAATAGGGGTATCTATAAAAAAGAGAACAACCACGAAGGAGTGGAATCAATTTATAAAAATTGAAATATTGAATGAAAAGAATTTATTCATAAATTTATTCATAGTTCTTAAATATTCGTCTTATTCGTGACTAAAAAATTCTTAAAATAACACATAAAACAGCCACAGAATAAACCTCCCCAACAATCTAATAAAGCCTCTGTTGATCAGCACAAATATCCAATTTGACTTTTCAATT
>CALLRP010000045.1:0-40000 GCA_938014335.1 uncultured bacterium | reverse complement strand
CTCTGTATGGAAGGGCCGTTGCTCATCGGACAAAAGGTACGCCGGGGATAACAGGCTGATCTCCCCCAAGAGTTCACATCGACGGGGAGGTTTGGCACCTCGATGTCGGCTCGTCACATCCTGGGGCTGGAGCAGGTCCCAAGGGTTCGTCTGTTCGCCGATTAAAGTGGCACGCGAGCTGGGTTCAGAACGTCGTGAGACAGTTCGGTCCCTATCCATCGCGGGCGTAGGAGACTTGAGGAAATCTGCCCCTAGTACGAGAGGACCGGGGTGGACGGATATAGGGTGTTCCAGCTGTCACGCCAGTGGCACCGCTGGGTAGCCACGTCCGGACGGGATAAGCGCTGAAAGCATCTAAGTGCGAAGCCCCTTCCAAGATGAGGTCTCCCTTAGCCGTAAGGCTACTAAAGAGCCCTGGAAGACTACCAGGTTGATAGGCTGGAGGTGTAAGCATGGCAACATGTTGAGCCGACCAGTACTAATCGCTCGTGAGGCTTGGTCTTATGTTTTCATAAGCCAGAGATATTCCCCTACGAGCCCATGTTAAATTATTCTTGTGCTCCTTGCATTCACTGTCGAAAGTTTTTATAAAGTTTAATATATACAAGTTTGCCGGTGACTATAGCGGTAGGGAAACACCCGTTCCCATTCCGAACACGGAAGTTAAGCCTACCAGCGCCGATGGTACTGCGGGGTTTCCCCCGTGGGAGAGTAGGTCGTCGCCGGCATTTTTATTTTAAATAACACCACCCACAGGAAAAGTAGCACAGCCGTCTTGACTGTGTTTAAAGTATCGTCGGTATCTTGCTATGGAAAATATAACGGTAGTATCTTTGATGGTAAATATGTTTCCAATATTTAGTTAGTTATAAGGGCGGCTCGACAGTCGCCCTTATAAATATTCATAAAAATTTGTTTTATAATTCATGTATTCGTGCCAATTGGTTTAAACTACGAATTACGCTTCGTTGTTATTATTATTTCCAACGGGTAAGGGTTATATAATAAAATAAATTATTTGTCATATAAAGTATTAAGGTAAAAATACAGTAATTTATGAAGAAGGAATTTTATGAAAAGAATTTTAATAACAGGTGGGGCAGGTTTTGTCGGAGCTAATTTATCTATATTTTTAAAGGAACATATTTCTAATTGTCATATTATTGCTTTTGACAATCTTCATCGGCGTGGGTCGGAGCTCAATATAAAACGATTGCGACAATATGGTATTGAATTTGTTCATGGAGATATTCGCAATATATCCGACCTGCAAACTATAGCTCCATGCGATTGGCTTATTGAATGTAGTGCGGAGCCTTCTGTTCTTGCGGGCTATGCTACCCCATCTGAATATTTACTTCACTCTAATCTTACAGGAGCATTGAATTGTTTACAGTGGGCAAAAGAGCATAACTCGGGATTCCTGTTTCTTTCAACGAGTCGAGTTTATCCTCATTCCCTTATAAATTCTTTACCTATCCGAGAAACGGACACGCGATTTGAGATAGATGATGAAAAAAAACTCCCGCGGGGTATCTCAAAAAAAGGGATATCGGAACAATTCCTGTTAGAAGGCACCCGAACCCTTTATGGTGCCACAAAACTTGCCGTTGAATTGATTCTGGAAGAATATAGAGAAATGTATCATTTACCTGTTATCATCAATCGCTGTGGAATTATTGCGGGACCGTGGCAAATGGGCAAAATTGACCAAGGAGTTGTTGCTCACTGGTTGGCACATCATATCGCAGGGAAGTCTCTTGCTTACATAGGATATAACGGTTCGGGAAAACAGGTCCGTGATTTACTCGATATACAAGATTTATGCCAGCTTGTTCTCTGGCAATTGAATAACTATGAAAAATGCAGTCCCTATAAGTTTAATATTGGTGGTGGACCTGAAAGAAGTTTTTCCCTCCTGGAATTAACCACATTTTGCCAACAGATAACAAAAAATAAAATTCCTATTACCTGCGAACCTCAAACTCGTCCAGGAGACATCCCTTATTATGTTACAGATACGAGCCTGATTGAAAGCATCTCTCCATGGAGACCCACTGTAACCCTTGAACAAACCCTTACAAACATTGCGGAATGGATTTGTTCGCATAAAGCAATATTGAACGGCATTCTTTTTTAATGGTTTCTTACAAATAAATAGTAGGGATGATTGAAAGAGAATTTTTTCCTATTTATACCTTTTCGAAAAGTTACTCACAATTTTCCTGTATTTTATAGATGTATTATAATTTGACTGAGTAGAATTTTAATAAGGGATATAATATGAAAAAGGAATTTTTGTTGTTTATTTTGCTAATTGCATGTTTTACATTCTCCAGCGTAACTTCCAGTGAAGTTTGGAAAACAGGGGTCGCAGTGTGTGATATAACACCGCCCGCAGGTCTCTGGTTAGCAGGTTATGCCATGAGAGACCATCCTGCAGAAGGGGCTATACATCCGTTGTGGGTAAAAGCATTGGCTTTACAAGATGCACAAGGGAAAACAGCCGTAATTGTCAGTAGTGATATACTCGGTTTTACTGCAGAAATGTCGCAGAAGATAAAGCAAAATGCAAAAGAGAAAACAGGATTGGAACCTGGCGATATTCTTTTGAATAGTTCCCATACTCATTCGGGGCCTATCGTCGGAGATTCTTTAATTGCTATGTATTCTTGCAGTAATGACCCTGACCAATTGAATAAGATAAATCTTTATACTGAAGAACTTATCAAAAAGGTTTCAAATACCATCGTTACTGCCTTTAACCAATTAACACCGTCTAAATTATATTCCGCAAAAGGGGTTGTCCGTTTTGCGGTAAATCGGCGAAATAATAAAGAGGCAGAAATTGAAAATACTTACGATTATAAAGGTCCCGTAGACCACTCTGTCCCGATACTTGTAATTAAAGATGTAACAGAAGATAAGATTCTTGCAATTGTTTTTGGATATGCATGTCATGCAACTGTTTTATCGGGGTATCAGTGGTGTGGTGATTATCCGGGCTTTGCCCAGATAGAATTGGAAAAGATATATCCCTCTGCTAAAGCCTTATTCGTTGCGGGGTGCGGTGCAGATATTAATCCTTTGCCTCGTCGAACAGTTGCCTTAGCCCAGCAATATGGGAAGGAATTAGCGTTATCGGTTGCCCGAGCGGTTGAGGATACCCTACAAGAATTGCCTTCCCTATTAAAAACAAAGTTTGAAACAATTTCTCTTCCGTTAGAAGCACCTCCAACAAAAGAATTATTACAACAAATTGCAAATGACCCACAAAAGTCTGATTATATTCGTCGTTCTGCGAGTTATCTTGTAAGAGGATTAGAACAAGGGATTCCATTGCGAACTTCTTATCCTTACCCTATACAGGTGTGGAATATGGGTGGGTTTCCTTTGGTTGCATTAGGAGGGGAAGTGGTCATTGATTATGCTATTTCAATAAAGCAAAAAGTGGGATTGAATGCGATGGTATTAGGTTTTTCTAACGATGTGATGAGTTATATCCCTTCTGTACGAATCATTCGAGAAGGGGGTTATGAAGGGGACACTTCACAGTTAGAATATAAAATGCCTGCCAAATGGAAAGAAGATATTGAACCCCTTATCCTGAACACAGTGTTTCAACTCTGGGAACAGATAAAATAATATAGAAACTAAAAATTGCTATAAATTTTATTGAAACCTCTGAATAAAGAGGTGGCTTTGTGAATATTTTTAATCTGTTCAACTACTTCGTATTTGTTTTTTTAGTCATGACCCTTCGTTTTTCACTGAGGGCTATAATGTTAAATCGCTTACGGAGTTTTTTGTCAGTGTGTGTTATTTTCCCAATAGATAGATTAATGTAAAATAGATACTTATTCAGGTATTTCATTTAAGGTAGCGTTGAGGTCTCGCTGATGAATGAAAAAGGGGCAAGCAGGATGCTCCCCCCCATACTTAAATAAATGAGTTGGCTTATGAATAAAGATAGGAATATTGAATAAAAAAGGATTTGTTTAGAGGTCTTATTGCGTAACGGCGTTATTACTCGTAGCGTAAGGCTTCGACGGGGTCAACGCTTGCCGCTTTGAGGGCAGGATATACGCCGGATATAACGCCCACGGCCGAACTAAATAGGAATGCGGTTGTCACGGACCATAGGGATAAGCCGATGGGTAGACTCGGGTAAAGGACATGAATAACTGTGGAACCGATGAAGCCTAAAAAGATTCCGGTCATCCCGCCGAGAACGCTCAAAGTGACAGATTCAACGAGGAACTGCAAACCTATATCTGCACGTGTGGCACCTACTGCCATACGGATACCTACTTCACGGGTGCGTTCACGAACGGATACTAACATAATGTTCATAATTCCAATACCTCCCACCAATAGCGATATGCATGCAATGCCCACTAACATAAGACGAAGCATACTGAAAATTCGTGAGAATGCGGAAAGCATACTATCCTGATTGGTTATCGTAAAATCTTCTTCATTATCATGTGCAGAACGAACAATTTTTCGTGCTAACTCCGTAGCACGAGGGATGTCCTCCTGTGTGCGAGCTCCGACAAGTATTTCCATAACCTCTTCCACATTGAAAATGCGTTGTGCGCTGGGTAAGGGTGCAATTACGATATCTCCGAGGTCAATTCCTAATGCCATTCCGCGTTCTTCTAAAATACCCACAATTGTATGTTTGGAACCGTTGATAGAAATTTTTTCATATAGGGCACGATGTGTTCCGAATAATTCTCTCTTTACGGTTGTTCCTATGATGCAAACCCGGCTATTGCGTTCAATATCCTCTTCTGTTAGGAAGCGACCAATTTGTGTATATAATTGTCGAACTTTTTCAAAGTCAGGGGTTGTGCCAATGAGTAGAACATTTCGCTGACGGTTTTTATAGCGAATATTTGCCAATCCTAATGTATTAGAGGCAACGCCAATGATTCCGGGCACTTTTCGTTTTATTTGACGTGCTATTTCATAAGTCAATTTTCGGTGACTTCCTGCACTAATAGGAAACATACCTGTTGTTTCTTGTTTGCCCGGTGTAATAATGATGACATTGCTACCCATGATAGCAAATTCGCGTTCTACATAGGCTTGTGCGGACTCTCCCAGTGCAATAAGTAATATGACCGACATGACACCAATTATTACCCCTAAAGCGGTTAATGCGGCACGCATTTTGTTCTGGTTAAGGGCCATAATAGCGGTTCGAATGAGTTCCCAGAAGGTCATAACAGATTACTCTCCCAGAGAGGAAACGATTTTTATTGTAACCCCATCAGTTAGTCCTTTAATTCCTACAGAGGTAATAATCATTTCGTTTTCTTTCAGTCCATTTATTATTTCCCTTGTTTCCCAGTTCCCAATTCCTAAGGTTACAGGTCTCCGAACTGCACGCCCTCCCTCCACAACATAGGCGAACTCATCACGAATGAGACTCTCACTGGGGACATAAATGACATTATCTTTTTCGGAAACAATTACTGTTACATCTGCGGACATACCTACCATGAAGTTTCCCTGTTCAAGAAATTTCACTTTTACCGTAAAAGTGCGTGTAAACTCTTTGCTAATCGAAATGACAGGTGATATTTCAAAGACTTTACCCATAAAAACTTTCCCCGGAAAAGCATCCAATTCAATTCTTGTGTTTTGGTTTAATGAGATTTGACCTGCATTAGCTTCATCAAAGGGGGCTTCGATGTATAGGTCCGAATCATCTACTAGATACATTAAGGGCAACCCCATTGCGACTCCTTCGCCTTCATGGACATTAATATTTGCTACTACTCCATCGAAAGGGGCCTTAATAATGGCTTTATCACGGACGGCTATAGCAGATTGTAATGCGGATTTTGCCTGAATGATAGCGGTTTCTCCTGCTTTAATTTCCTGCTCGCGGACTTGTAGTTCCTTTGCACCTGTCCGTGCGGATTGATAGGCTTCTTTAGCAACTTTATATGCTAGTTCTACTTTTTCCAGTTCCCCTGGCGAAAGGATGCCCTGTTCTCGAAGTTTTTTAGCCCGATCTAAATCTGCTTGTGCTTGGGTTAACTGTGCTTGAGTTTGGTTAATTTGAGACTCGGAAAGATTTTTAGCAACCTCATAACCAACACGTGCCTGCTCTAATCGTGTTTCTGCAACAAGTAAGTTCGCTTCTGCAAGTGCGACCTGAGCATCGAGGTCATCGTGGCTCAATTCAATTAAAATTTCTCCTTTTGCGACATGTTGTCCCTCTTTAACATGAATTTTTGAAATTGTTCCCATCATTCCGCCTGCAATCATAGAGCGATTCCTTGCCATTATCGTTCCAGAAGCAAAAGCAGAGACGGTTTGCTGGACTTTACCCCTTTTTACCGTATCTACTGTAACTGGGACAGGGGGTGTGTAAAAAAAGAAATAATACGCGATTCCTCCTATAGTAAAGATTAGAAGGAGTAAAATTATAAATCGGATAAAAAAATTTTTGTAGGTTATTTTTGCCATTCGTCCGATATTACCTTTCCATCTCTAAAGTGAATAATTCGTTGAGCTCGGGATGCCACATCTCTTTCATGTGTAACCATGACAATAGTATGCCCTTTACGATGTAATTCGTCAAATAATTCAAGGATACTTTCTCCACTTGCGGTATCCAAATTTCCTGTGGGTTCATCTGCCAGTATCGTAGATGGATTGTTGACAAGTGCACGAGCAATAGCCACGCGTTGGCGTTGTCCTCCGGAAAGTTCATTGGGTCTATGATACATACGGTCTTTAAGTCCCACAGCGATTAAGGCCTCTTGTGCTCGCTGTCTTCGTTCTTTTCGTGGGACGCGGTCATATATTAAAGGGAGCTCTACATTTTCTAATGCGGTAGCGCGACTCAACAGATTGAAATTCTGAAAGACAAAGCCCATTTCGTGATTGCGTAATTCTGCAAGTTTTTTTTCAGAAAATTTATGGACTTCTTCCCCTTGATACCGATATGAGCCTGAAGTGGATCTACTGAGACATCCTAAAATATCAAGGAAAGTTGTTTTCCCTGATCCGGAAGGGCCCATAATTGCCACATACGAACCTGCTTCAATCGTTAAACTAATGCGGTCTAATGCGATGACCTTATTATCGCCGACTTCATAAATTTTTTCGAGATTCTGCACCTCTATTAATTTAGTTGAGCCGTTGTTCACGAAACCCTCCTAATGAGGATTAAATATATTTTTAAACTATTTATTTAAGAAACCTTTAGGTAATTCTGCGGGAGGGGCGTATTTATAAGGTTCCACATCGGGCAGAATGCGCACAGGTGTTGTGAATGTAAAGGTAGTATTATCCGGTCCGGGAAAAATCATTTCAATAAGGTAAGCCTTCCAGCCTTTTTCAGGAGGAGTAACTTTTCCCACATAAACACCTTTTTCCTGTTCGGTTAAATCTTTTGTTTGGTAAGCTCTACCGAGCACATTTAACCGAAAGTCCCTTGCGTTGGGATTTGTGGCTTCATACAAAGTTACTTTGCTGGGTTTATCTTTTGTTTTAACAACGATGGTGCTGTCATCGGGAAATTCCCAGTAATATTGTGGTAGGGGTTTCCTCATAACGATTGCCTTGTAAAAAGCGGATACGCTATCCACTACTTCCGGTTTTAGACCATGTCCCGTATTGGGCACATAACGGATATATGTAGGGGCGGGAAGGTCTGAGAGATAAAACTTCCAGGAATCAGGTAGGAAGAATTCATCTCCTGCCGAATTAATGAGGAATTTGGGCATGGTCAATCGGTCAAGATAACTGTATGGGTCAACAATTTTCATCATAGATATGAATTCAGGCGTTGTTAACCAATCCATAATTTTCATTTCTGTATAATCACCTATTGCAGGAGCCCAGTCTCCATATACTGCATAGTGGTGTTTAAAAGAAGGGACTAAATTTAACATATCAATAACCATTGGGACACATGCTATTACACGTTTATCCACAATTGTGGTTGTCCATGTAGTCCAACCACGTTTTGAAGCACCGGCTACAACAAATTCATTAATTTTTACTTTCCCACCTTCTTTAGTAGCACAAAATTCCTGAATAGTATCCATAGCACGGACAACCGCCTTTGTCATCGGCATACGGGTTAACCATTCTGGGTCGCCTGTTTTTAAATATTTATCCCAATTATAGGCGATAATACTATCTTCGGAACGCTTTCTCCCATTATCATTTGCAAAGACTAAGGGTTGATTTGGTATTTGTTTAATTTCTGCTACTACCGTTTGGACATCCTTAGCAATTTTGCGTAACAGCGGACTGGATGAAGTCGGTGGCTCATCGGTATTTTTTCCACCTGAGATAATAAGAAGAGCGGAGGAGGATTTTACTTTTTTCGGAACAACAATCGTTAACCAGTGAGTCCAGACCGTTCGGTCTACTTCCTCAGGCGAACGCCAACTTTGAGAGGTCAAGTTAATATAGTGGATAGTAAAATTATCTGCCTCTTCTGTTTTTACTACCTTATAGCTATAATGAGGGTCAGGTTTATAAACATATAAATCTAATGGCCCCGGATTTTTTGTTTCACGAGCATTTGTAGAAGATACCTCTTTTTGAGGTGTTGTTACAGGGGCTTTTGTGGCACAGCTGATAATGGAAATGAGGACTAAAACTGAAAAGAGATAAAATAAATATTTTAATTTTTTTGAATTTTGTTGGAACATACTGAATCCTTTCTTTTTTTGTGGGAAAAATCTTATGGTAATCGTTTAACTTTTATAAGACTAAAAAATAATAATACTTGTTTCGATAAAAAAGCAATATAGCCGATACGATTTTCGCATCGGCTATATATTTATATTTAATTTAATAATATATTCAAGAAATAAAATGGTGATTACTGTTGTGCAGGAGACGGCTGAGGAGCTCCTTGAGGGGGAGTAGGCGGTTTGGGCAATTGGTCCTTAGGGGGCAATTTAATGTTGGGTAATTGGGGAGGGACTTTGGGTCCTTGTGGTCCTGGTTTCATTTCTCCCCCCGTTACATTACGGGGTCTTGTCGAAAAGTTTGGAATGTCAAGCACGCGGAATGGAATCTTAATCTCCGGTTTTGTTGTAGATGATGTTTTAACAACAAGTTCCTTATCTTTTACTGAATTATTCATGGGAATATCCTTAACGAGGATTAGATAGTCTCCCGCAGCACGTTCTGTTACATCCACTCCAATTTCAGGAACAGGAGGAATGACTTCAAGAATCTTTAATCCTTTTTCTTTCCCTTCCTTGATTCGCAAATATTGTTGTGTTTTTGCACTGGGGTCTTCGTTATTTGCTCTAATACTGATAACTTCTGGAGATACATCGACAGCGCCAATAAATCTTCCATAGACGGAAATATTCTTTTTCCTTAATGACATCAAGGATGGGTCATTTGCATCTTTACCGGGTAGAACGGCATCGGTTTCGATTGTAAAACTTTTTGTATAGGTTCCCGGTTCAATTTTTTCAACCTGGTTGAGTTTTATCTTATAGTGTTTACCTTCTTCAACAGTTTCTAAGTCCGCTTTGAATTCAGGTAAGTTTGTCAAATCTACTTTGGTAATGTTAAAAGTCAGGCCCGGAAGATTTGATTTTACTTCGACAATTTGTTCACCTACTGTATCCTCCATGATATTGGTTCCCAGATTAATGGTCCGTGGTTCAATAAGAATAGGGTCTGTTGCAACTCCCTTTATAGTCAAGGTCAATACAGGGGTTTCGGGGTCATTCGATTCTACCGTTATTTGTTTTGTTTGAGGTCCCTGGCGACTGGCAAGAGACAATGTGGCTTTAATTTTGGTGGATTCTCCCGGTTGCAGGTCTTTCTTTTCCGGCTGGGCAACTGTGCAACCACAAGTTGTTTTAACTTTATCAATTAATAATAAACCATCACCCGCATTTTTGATTATAAATTCATGTTCTACCTTCTCATCATTTCTCCGTTCCCCAAAATCAAATTCTGGCGCATCGCATACAATTTTAGGTTTTCCACCTGTGGCTACCGCAGGGGCTGTTTCTGCCTTCTGTTCTGCAGGTTGAGCAGGTGCTTTTTCTGCAGGAGGAAGTGCAGGGGGGGTAGCACTCTCTTTTGCAGGTTCTTTCTTTTCCACTGTAGGTGCAGGTGCCGGAGCAGATGGCTCTGATTTCTTCCCACCACAGGAATTAAGCATTACAATCAATATTAATACAAGCACAAACCCAAGAAAAACTTTAATACCCTTACTCATATTGTTTACCCTTTCTATTTAATGTGGTCTTAAATGTTTATTTATCAATAGAGTAAAACTTTCAAAATAATAGCAAAAAAAAGAGGCATTCTAAAAATAAATGTTTAGACTAATTAAAAACGGAAATAATATATTATAATGTTGACAAAAGTTAATAAATAAAAGACAAAAGGAATTAAAAATGAGTATACTTGGCTTATCGCTATCCATTCTATCCATTTTTTTATCCGCCAATAGCCCTGAACAAGCCGATATAATTTCAGAAACATATACAATTATTTCCCCGTCGGGTGCTTACTGTTGGTTCCAGGACCCGCGGGCTATTTATGTAGAGGGAAAATTTAGAAGGACTTATGTAGGTTGGATTTCATCTCAGGGTAAATTAGAAGTCGGATATTATGACCATGATACAAATGAAATGGGGTCAAAGATCATAAAAGAATTTTGGGATGTTGATGACCATAATGTCTTGTCGTTTCTTGTCCTACCTGATTTGCGTCTTATGATTTTTTATGCACGCCATAATAAAGAGAACCTTTATGCACGGCAAACACTCAAGCCGGAGGATATAACGGATTGGGGTGATGAAATTATTGTAGCAAGGATGGACAAAGTAACTTATAGCCATCCCGTTTATCTTGTGGATGAAAAATGTTTTTATGTATTCTGGCGGGGGAATACCTGGAAACCTACTTTTGCTACTTCCAAAGATGGTTTGAACTGGTCCGAACCGAAAGTCCTTTTTCAAGACAGGGGCAAAGAAGCAGAAAATATCAGACCTTATTTAAAAGTGGTTTCGGATGGAAAGAGGACTATCCATTTTACATTTACAGATGGGCATCCCCGAAACGAGCCATTAAATTCGGTATATTATGCTGTCTATAAAGAGGGAAAATTCGAGCGTGCGGATGGGACACTTATAGGGTCTATGGATAATCTTCCCATTCTACCCTCCGACTGTGATAAAGTATATGATGCAGTCCAAACAGGAGCAAGAGCATGGGTATGGGACATAGCCCTTGACAAAAAAGGAAGACCTGTTATTGTTTACACGCAATTGCCCGAAGAAGAGAAACATTTTTATCACTATGTTTTATGGGATGGGAAGCAATGGGTTGACCATGAAATTACTTTTGCAGGGCCCTGGTTTCCGGAAACTCCGAAGGATAAAAAAGAGCCCGAACCCCATTATTCCGCTGGAATTTGTATTAATCATGCAAATAGTAACGAAGTTTATCTTTCGCGAAAAAGAGATACTACATTTGAAATGGAGAGATGGGTTACACATGATGCAGGGAAGTCCTGGTCTCATACACCGGTTACACAAAATTCAACAGTAATAAATGTCCGCCCTATTGTTCCATGGGGATATAATAAAGAAAAAGGGCATCTCCTCTGGATGCGAGGACATTATACCCATTACACTCAATTTCAGACAGCTATCTTTTGTTGGATAGAAAGGTAAAATCTCTGAATAAATGGGGATTAACTGAAAGAGTTGTTAAAGGTCAAAAAAACCTTACATGTAAGTTTAAATTATCAACATACTATTGATATACTTTTTCTTTTTACAAAGGAATTATTCGTTAAGTAAATTAAAAGGTGGGTAGATTTAATTCATGATTGCGTGTGGAATAGATTACGGGACAACAAATACCAGTGTTGCGATTCCCAAAGAAGATGGACAGGTTCAAGTTATAGAACTGGATGAAGCAAACACTCCCTCTACTTCGCTTCCTTCCCTTGTTTATATCAGTGCAGATGGGTCTATTGTTACAGGTAGAAAAGCGGCAAATTTATTTATACAACACAATGTGGGACGAGAAGTAAAAATGCAATCAGAAGAAACGGGGATAGAAATCTCTGCTATTAGCAGAGCGGAGCCCGATAAAAGTGAGTTTTATAATCCCAACTTAATGGACCCGGATGTCTTAGAACAAATATCCATCAAAACACTTGTAGATGTAAACCTGCCAGGGCGTCTCTTCCAATCCTTAAAAACAAAATTGAAATTTGTGGATTTTAAAGGGACGGATGTTTTTGGGAAGCAATATCAAATTGAAGAGTTAGTTTCTCTTATTTTAAAGAGATGTAAAGAAAAAGCGGAACAGTATATTGGTGACACCATTGATGTTGCAGTGGTAGGGCGACCTGTCTTTTTTTCGCATAACGAGTTTGAGGATGAAATAGCGGAACGAAGATTGCGAAACGCAGGGTTAATAGCTGGGTTTAAGGATGTCATTTTCTTTTATGAACCTGTTTCTGCATCTGTTGAATATATAAGCACGACCTCTACAGAGGACCAATTCGTAATGGTTGTGGATATTGGGGGGGGAACATGCGATATCTGTATTATGAAGTTTGAAAGAGCAGAAACCGTAGAGGAACGCTTGAAAAAAAGTACTGTATTATCCGTTTCGGGTGATACGGTTGCAGGAGATATGATTGATAAAGAGATTATTCGGAAACGATTATTCCATTACTTCGGAAGCAAAGCAAGATACGGTCCCACCCACCTGCCTTTACCTAAAAATATCTTAAATGTTGTTCTGGATTGGCAGAATCTATACCGCTTGAACACAGAAGAAACAATAAACTGGTTAATTGCCGTTGAAACTTTTAGCAACCAGCCGGAAGCCATAAAAGCATTACGGACACTTATTCAAAAAAATTGTGGTTATCCACTGGCTCTGGCTGTTGAAGATGCCAAAAAAGAACTCAGTTTCCAGGAACAAACGACTATTCGCTTTAATTTCGAAGAAATGAATATACAAGAAACCATCAACCGTGATGAATTTAGCAAGATCATCGAGGACATTTTAGGACAAATGAGGGCATTACTTATTGAAGCAGAACAAAAAGCAGAAGTGAAACCCGATGATATTCATCTGGTTCTAACTACAGGTGGCACATGCCTTATCCCGGCGATACAAAAAATGCTGAAAGAACGATATGGTGCTGAAAAAATAATCTCACGAGACACTTTTACAAGTGTAGCGAGAGGCTTGGCGGTAGTCAGTCGTTACTTATAAATTGACTTATGTAAGTTATTTTTATTCCTCAACATAAAAGGGATACCTTTATGAATAACTATCCTATTGGAAACACTTCGAAAGTACCCGTAATTCAAACAACTGCAGGGGATTGGGAACAGGAACGATTTTCACGAAAACAGAATTTTGTGGAAGCCATGAGTGTAATGCTGATTATCCTCTGTGCCTTATGGCTTGTTGCCTATCCTTTTGGGGTAATCATGAAAATACAACCGTTCAATGTAATTGTGAATCTCACACTTGTACTGGGTGGTGCTTACTTGCTTTTTGTGGCACCGATTCTTCATAAAGACACAACCCAATCATGGGGTCTGGGAAATCCCATTCAATACTGGCATCTCATAACCACAGGTCCTACTATAAAAAGACGGATAATTTTGATTGTCTCTCTTATCGTTTTTATTGGACTTAATATTGTTAATTTCCAGCAATGGCGTCATGTTGCCCGTTTTTTTCAATTCCAGGTATTGGCTCGCACATTTGGATTATCTGTGGATGTATATCAATTACCCCAACAGTTTCCCGGCGTCATCTTCGTATTTGTTTTTGGGGTTTTCATATCTGCCCTGATTGCCTTCGGTGCTATTCGTTATGATAATTTTCACACCGCATTCCGCACCGCTATGATAATAGCTCTGCCTTTGTTATTGGTGATTTTCATTTCTGCTTATATTCAGCGGGGTAGGGATGCTTTCCAAAACTTGAGTTTTTCACGATGGGCATTAGGTGTTTTTGGTTATATTTTCTGGGGTTTTGTCCAACAATTGTTATTTAGCTCCTATTTTGGAACACGCTTCCGTAAAGCATTTGCTCCCTCAAATCAACCTAATAACAAGATTACTGGCGAACAACACATAAAAAAATCATTGATGTTCGGCCTATGGGGAGCGGTGGTGGCTATTGCTTTCACCTGTATCAGTATTTCCATCGCTTATGGCACAGATGCTATCCCGTCTGTGGCAATATGGATTCAACTTATCCTATGGATAACCGTATTTTTCTTCCCTATGGGATTCCTATATGGTTATTTCTACTGTAAGGATAAAAAAAGAATGCTTGTCGCTACTTTAAGCGCATCCTGCTTCGGGATGATACATATCGATTCGTATGGGCTGGTAGCAGTTACGTGGATATTAGGGATTGTACTGGTATATGTCTTTATGGAAGAGAAAAACCGCAATCTGGTCGCATTGGGATTTATCCACGGACTATTAGGTAGTACCTTCGGAGAAATGTTTTCGAAAGAGTCTGCGGGGGTATTAAATGTAGACTATTCCGTAGGTCCCTGGAATGTAGAAGAACCTACATGGAAAGTACTTATCATTCCTGTAATAGTCATCTTAATTTATGTTTCTATTCTGATTGCCTATCTAAAAAAAGCACCTGAAGCAAAAATCTAAAAAGGGCTCTTTTATAATAGAAACACTTAATAAGAAAACCCCCATATGAAAAAGTATAGGGGGGTTTTATAAATAACTTAACGAATCTCATTTATTGACTGGGAAGTTGAACTGTGTTATCGTCTTGCTGTTCTGGGGACTTAATTTCTAACAATTCAACTTCAAATTTAAGCAAAGCATTGGGAGGGATTCGTTGATTTCCGTCTTTACCATAAGCAAGGTTAGGTGGAATAAAAATTTCCCACTTGGAACCTACGGGCATAAGTTGTAATGCTTCCGTCCAGCCCTTGATTACACGATTCAAAGGGAAAGTTACCGGTTCACCACGGTCATAGGAACTATCAAATTTTGTTCCATCCAACAAAGTACCCATGTAATGAACTGTGACATTATCTGTTTCCTTGGGTTTAGGTCCATTTCCCTCTTTGATGACCTTATACTGTAGTCCACTCGGAAGAGTTACCACCCCTTCCTTACTCTTATTCTCTTCAAGGAATTTCTTGGCTTCTTCTTCATTCTTTACTGCATCTTCTTCTCGTTTTTTCATTTGTGCTTCCATCAGGTTCTGCTGAAATGTGCGAATGCAATTTTGCATTTCTTCTTCGGTCATTGCCAGTTCTTTCTTTTCCAAAACATCATTAATGGCTTTGTTTAATACCTCTAAATTAGGTTTTGTATTTAACATCTCAAAAGTCTTGGCTACATTGACCCCTAAGGTATAGCAAAGTTTGTCAACATCGTTTTCAAACTTCGGTTTTTCCGTATCTTGACCCCTTACAGAGGTTACAAAAAGCAGAAGAACGGAAACCAATAAACATGTTGTGATTCGGATAGATTTACTTTTTGAAACTGACATTACTTGTCTCCTTTAAAATTATTATTTGGGGGTTACAATGGGGAGTCTCTAAATCTCTGGAAACAGCCCAATTGAGAAGAGGATACTCTCATTACATGTAAAAAATCAAATTTGTTACTATATCAAAATCTATGGGCATTAGTTTCCTAATCATTATAGATATTATGACTGTGGCTATTTTATATATGGATGGTAGTAGGGGTTGAATACAAGACTTGTTACTTAGTTTTAATTTGCAAGGAGTAAATTCTTACTATGCACAAGGGGTACGGATATTTGTTCAAATGTTTTATTTTATGTTTTGAAGAGACTTTTCGTAAATTTCGGAGACGATTTTTGCTTGATGTGTGGGAGAGAAGTTTTGGAGTGCTTTTTTGCGAGCATTGTCTCCTAATTTTTTGCGGTATTCTGTATGGGTGCATAAGTTTCTTATAGCGTGATAGAGTGATTCGACGGTGTCCTCTACGATGAATCCTTCTTTTTCATGTTGGATAAGTTCAGGTAATACCCCTGTATTCGTTGCGATAACCGGTTTGCCCATAGCCATATATTCTCGAACGGTACGACAGGTTCCATCAGTGCCCGGGACGAGGTAAATTGCAATGTCGAATGTGTTAATCATAGATACATAGTTATCATCATTCAGATAGCCTGTAAAAATCACATGTTCTTCCAATCCGAGTTCTCGCACAGGACGAAAAGCGACTTCTTCTTGTTGGGTTCCCCTGCCGACTATGATAAGGTTTAGTTTCCAGCCTTCTTGTACGAGGGTATGAAGAGCAGAAAGGAGAAGTTGATATTTACGGTGGGTTTGAAGACGAGCCACAATTCCTAATGTTATGGAATCTTTTGGGATGGTTAATTTTACTTCGGGGAGGGGACGGTCGGGATTGAATCGTTGTAAGTCAATAGCCAGGGGAATAATAGGACATCTTTCAGGAGGGAGGTTGAATTGTTGATGGTCTTGTTTTTGTGCGGTAAAGGAGGGTTCGAGAACGAAGTCTGTATAGGGAATAAGATTTTTTATTTTGTGAGGTAATCCTTCTCCGTAATGGTTTGAGCGGAGCAAAATTTGAGAGTTGTTTTTTGTTTTCGTTCCGAGTCTATGGTCATTATCAAGATGACAGTGGATGATTTGATAATTTTCGGTGTGATTGAGTTTTTTTAGTTGTTTGAGGTCGAAATAATCTTTAATGATGTGGCGATGCTTGGAGAGATAGCAATTATTATAAACGGGAAGGTTCCATTGGATGGCAGTATCGTAAACGCGATTGTATTTATCTTTGGGGACTCCCTTAACGCTACATACGAAGTGGATATCCCATCCTAATTCCTTTAGATTTTTGATGAGAGTTAACGCAGGTTCTGCGGGACCTGTCCATCGGTGGTTGCTGAAAAGGTGTAGAATCTTAGGTCTAAGTGCCATATAGGAATAAATTAAGCGGTGGATTCGACGAGTTCATTTAATTTTACAGAAACAATTTCTGAGACACCGCGTTCTTGTTGAGTTATACCAATGATGGCATTTGCACAAGCCATGGTTTGCTTATTATGAGTAATTATAATAAACTGGGAGTGTCGGGCAAACTCTTTTACGATTTCGATGAATCGTCCGATATTTGTATCGTCTAAGGGGGCATCTACCTCGTCGAGGATGCAGAAGGGGCTGGGTTTAGTCTCGAATATAGCAAAAAGTAGGGCGATGGCAGTGAGTGCCTGTTCTCCACCGGAGAGTTGTTGGATGGATTGAGGTTTTTTACCCGGGGGGCGAGCCTCAATTTCGATGCCGGCCTCTAACGGATCCTTTTCGTCCAAAAGGTATATGCGGGCATGTCCACCGTTGAAAAGTCTGCGGAAAAACTCTTTGAAATGTTCACCTACCTGTTTGAATGTCTGTGTAAACATTGTGAGGACTGTTTCATCAATTCGGTGGATAACTTCTTGTAATTTTTCTTTCGCATGATGTAGGTCTTTTTGTTGGGTCGAGAGGAAATCGTATCGTTTTAATAATTCTTCATACTCCTCAACCGCCATAGGGTTTACGGTACCCATTCGCTGGATTTGTTGGCGGATTTGTTCTATTTGTTCATTACGTTCATTTTCGTCCCATTCGTCTGCTCCGACTTCACTTGCAGACAAGGTATCTAAATCTATTTGATATTCTTCGGAAATGCGTTGGCGAAGAAAATCGGATTGCTGACGAATTTGTGAAAATTCTAATTCTAACTGATGGAGTTGTTCTTGTTCCTGCTGAAGTTGTTGGCGTAATTCTTTGATGGTTCGGGAAGTCTCTTCAAAAGATTGGATAAATTGTTGATACTGTTCTTGAACCTGAACCAGTTCTTCTTGTGCTGTTTGTCTTTGTTCATTTATCCGCGCTAATTGTGTCCGTGTTTCCGATATTTTCTCATGCAGGGTTTGAATTTCGTTCAAGAAATTCTGGATTTGTTGGTTGGATTCATTGGAAGAAAAAACAATTCTTTCATACTCATTTTTAAGTCGAGTAGTATTGTTATCTATCTCCTGGATTTGGGATAAAATACTTGTAAACTGAACACGAGTTTCTGTTGCATTCTGTCGTTTCTGTTCTAACAGTTCACGCAGTTGTTGTAATTGTTCCTGCTTTTGTTGAATTTCATTTTTTAATTGCGTGTCATCTTGTAATACGAGGGATGCTTCTTCATCTGTTTTTGATATTTCATTGGTTAATTTTAAAATTTCGTCCTCAAGTTCTTTTTCGGAAGAGTGGAGTTGTTGTAAGAGTTTATGAATTTGTTCTTGTTGAGCGATGATGCGAGCATGTTCAAGGTGTATCTGCTGTATCTGGTTTTGTAGAAGATTCTTTTTATCTTGCAGGTCAAGGATTTGTTGTTGTAATAATTCCGATTGTTCTTTAATTTGAGCAGAGCGATTACGATTTTCCTGTATTTCTTTTTGTGTTTTGATTTGTTGTTCTTGCAATTCCTCTATTTCCGAAACACGAGAAAGTAACCCGCGGGATTCATGTTTTGTCCTGCCCCCAGTAACTGCTCCTGATTGATTGATAATTTCCCCTTCCATTGTAACCAATTTCGGATAGTGTTGATGATTTTTTGCTATCTGGATAGCGTCATCAATGGTTTGAACTAAATAGGTGTTGTATAAAAGGTATTGAAGAGCAGGTATTATTTCTGTCTCAGAATTTACGAAATTTATGGCAGGGCCGATTAGACCAGGATACTTTTGCAACTCAGGATAAGGGTCTGTATTTCCGGGACGCAATGTATCGAGAGGCAAGAAGGTAACTCTCCCTGCCCAGTGTTCTTTTAAGAAGGCTATTGCTATTTTTGCGGACTCGGCTGTCTGAACGACGATATTATTGATATTTGCGCCTAATGCGGATTCAATGGCTAATTCGTATCCACGTTCGGTACGAATTAAATCTCCAACTGGACCTAAAATCTGGTCACCTCCTAAAATTCCTTCGTTTTTTGCATTCATAACTGCACGGACGCCACTTGCGAAGCCTTCGTATCTTTCACGGAGTTCAGTTAGGGAATGGAGTCGTGCTTCTAATCGGCTTACTGATTCACGAAGTTCCTGATATTTTTCTTCTTCTTGACGGAGGTGTTGTTCGGTTTTTTTAAGATTCTGTCGAACAGTTTCCATTTCTTCAGAGAGTTGATTTAATTCGTTTTGTTTATTTTGAATTGTTAAAAGTAAACGTTGTTTTTCCTGTCCTAATTTTTGGTGGATACTCTGATTGGTATTTATTGTTTCTTGAATTTCAATTATATGTTTTTGGAGGGCTTGTTGTTGGGATTGGAGTACCTGAATACGTGATTGAATCTGATTTTTGGAATGGATTTGTTCTAATAGAAATTGTTGTTTCTGTTGAAGTTCTAATTCGGTGCGTTGAATGTGTAGTAATTGTTCATCATCTTCGTTTTTTAATTGTTGTAAAACCGTTTCTAACTGCTGGATTTTTTGGGTTAATTCAGCCTTTTTTTGTCCTAATTGAGTGATTTCTGCTTCGATTTCCTGGATGCGAAATAAGAGGGAATCTTTTTCGTATTCAGAAGATTTTTTTCGCATATTGAGAAATTCAATTTCTTTTTGGTGTAGACCCAACTGGGATTCTAAGTGTTCTAATTTGGAATCGACTTCATGGAGATGTTCGCGTTTGCCCGATAATGCTTTTTCGATTTCGGTTCGTTGTAGATAGTTTTGTTCCTCTTGAGTTTCCAGTTGAGTAAGTCGGTCTAATTCGGTGATATAGTTTTGTTTTTTCTCGTTCAATTCCTGTTTAAAGTCGTGAATTTTTTCTTGAAGAGTATTGTATAAAAACCATGCATTGCGAACTTCTAGTTCTTTCAATTTTTGAGTTAAGTTTCGGTATCTTTGGGCGATTTGGGCCTGTCGTTTTAAGCTCCGAAGTTGGCGTTCCACTTCTGCAATAATATCATGGAGGCGTAAAATATTCTGTTCTGCGGATTCTAATTTACGAAGGGCGATTTTTCGGCGAGATTTATATTTAACAATTCCGGCTACTTCTTCAAATAAATACCGACGGTCTTCAGGATGGGTACTAATGATTAAATCAATTTTCCCCTGTCCAATAATGGAGTACGAATCAGTCCCAATACCAGTGTCCATAAATAATTCCGTAATATCTTTCAGTCGGCAGGGAGCTTTATTTATGAAATATTCACCTTCACCGGAACGATAGACTTTTCGTGTAACCTGGACCTCGGAGAAATCTACGGGGAGTTTGCCATCATGGTTATCAAAGGAAATAGTGGCTTCTGCCATTCCAAGTGCGGAACGATTCTCACTCCCATTAAAGATAACTTCTGCCATCTGTGTAGTTCGTAATTCGCGAGTACTTTGTTCGCCGAGGACCCAGCGGATAGCATCTAAAATATTACTTTTTCCACAGCCATTCGGGCCAACAATTACAGTAATCCCCGGATTGAAAGATAGAACTGTTCGTTCTGCAAAAGATTTAAAACCTATGAGTTCTATCTGTCTCAGATACATATTTTTTTATGGTTACCTCCGAGTTTTTTACATTATATAAAAAACGAAGTGTTATTACATAGAATCTGATTTCTTTACCATTATTCGCTCTATTTTTTGTGCTTTCCCACTTTTTTTATCAATTTCCAGCAAAACCGCATTAAATAAAGTAGGTCCGTTAGCTACTTCCCATTTTTTAGGTATACCCGTAATAAATCGAGTAAGAACTCGCTCAGTCTCCATGCCGATGACAGAGTGGTAAGGTCCGCACATGCCTATATCTGAGATATAGGCAGTTCCACCGGGTAGAATCCATTCGTCGGCCGTTTGGACATGGGTATGTGTGCCAAGGACTGCACTGCATTTACCATTTAAATGCCATGCTAAGGCAATTTTTTCTGCGGTAGCTTCAGCGTGAATATCTATGATAATAACATGAGTTTCTTTGGAAATTTCATGGAGTACTTCTTCGGCTCGTCGAAACGGGCAATCTACAGGTTCCATAAAAACTCTTCCCAACAAGGATAGGACCCCTACTTTTATGCCATTTCGGGCGGTTAGTATCATGAAGTTTTTCCCGGGAGTTGAAGGGGGAAGATTGGCGGGTTTAATTACATCACTATCATTTTCTAAAGAAGTGATAATTGAGTCATAACGCCAGATATGGTTACCTAAGGTAAAACCATGGATACCTGTTTTACGGAGGGATTGCAATGTTTCTGGCGTTACGCCTAACCCTCCAGCGCTATTTTCCGCATTAGCGAGGACAAGGTCAATGTCATGTTCTTGGGTCATTTGTGGGAGAAGTTCATGGACAATAGACCGACCGGGTTTACCAATAATATCACCTAAAAAAAGAATTTTCACCATCTAATTTCCTTACACTTTATATAATACAAATAGATTATTAGATACTATTTTGCAGTTTCTACGGCACGTGTTTCGCGAACAACAGTGACTCTGATTTGACCGGGATAAGTAAGTTCGGCTTCGATTTTTCGGGCTAAATCGCGAGCAAGGAGTGCTGCTTCTGCATCGCTAATCTGATTGGGTTGAACCATAACGCGGACTTCGCGTCCTGCTTGGATAGCAAATGCTTTTTCGACACCGGAAAAGGAATTACAAATAGATTCTAATTGTTCTAATCGTTTTAGGTAAATCTGTAAACTTTCACTTCTTGCACCGGGACGAGAAGCGGACATAGCATCGGCGGATTGGATAAGAACGGCTAATATTGAATTTGACGGCATATCGCCATGGTGAGCACCAATAGCATTGGCTATGGTTTCGGATTCGCCGTAGCGTTTGGCTAAATCATGACCTAAAACAGCGTGAGCACCTTCCACTTCGTGTGTAAGGGCTTTTCCGATGTCATGGATAAGACCAGCACGCTTTGCTTCCTGAACATTTAAACCCAATTCTGCTGCCATGATACCTGTTAAGTGTGAAACTTCAATAGAGTGTCGCAATACATTCTGTCCATATGAAGTGCGGAAACTTAGTTTTCCCAATAATTTAATGATTTCGGGATGAAGTCCATGGACATCCGCTTCTAAACAGGCTTCTTCGCCTCGTTCACGGATGGTCTGGTTAAGTTCTTCCGTTATTTTTTCAACTAACTCTTCGATGCGAGCGGGGTGAATTCGTCCATCTTGTATCATTCGTTCCAGAACAAGTTTAGCGACTTGCCTGCGAATGGGGTCGAATCCGGAAATAATAACCGCTTCGGGTGTGTCATCAATAATGATGTTTACACCGGTAGCATTTTCTAATGTCCGAATGTTTCGCCCTTCACGGCCGATAATTCTGCCTTTCATTTCTTCATTGGGAAGAGAAACGACGGTTACAGTGGTTTCTGCCACATGGTCAACTGCACACCGCTGGATAGCTTCGCCAATAATCCATTTTGCTCGCTTGTCGGCTTCTTCCTTAAGTTCTTCTTCTATTCGTTTCAATTGCAAGGCACAATCGCGTTTGACCTCGGTTTCAAGCATTGTGAATAGTTCTTTTTTGGCCTGTTCGGAGGTCATTCCAGCAATGGTTTCAAGTCGTTTCACTTGTTCTTGTTGAAGAGCAATAATCCGTTCCCGTTCTTTATCCAATTGTTTTTCACGGGTGACCAGTTCGCGTTCTTGCGTACTTAATTGGATAGCGGTTTTATCTAATGCTTCAGCCCGTTTTTCGATGGCTTCTTCTTTTGCCTGGATTCGCTTTTCGAGGTTAGCTACTTCACGTCTCATTTCGCGACCTTCGGCTTCCATTTTTTGGCGCATTTCTAACTCAATTTCACGGGCTCTTGTTTTGGCATCGCGGATAATTGCAGCCGATTCTCGTTCAGCATCAGTAACTTTTTGAGCAAATTCGCGGTGTGCGCGGCTTAAAATACTATTAGCACGAATGCGGACTATAAAAATAGTTACTACAACGCCGAGGAAAAGACCTACAATTCCGCCTCCGATGGTGTAATACATCGTTAGCATGTACAATTCCTCCTTCTTTTACTCGGAAAAGGTTGGGCAAGGAATTTAGGAGGGGTTGAAAATTTAGGAACAATTACCTTGCAAAGGATTATGTAGTTCCCGATAGTAAACGCAATAAACACAATAATATATATAGTTTACTGAATTGTGATAAATATAAAAAACACATCTTTTTTCCGAGATGTGTTTTTTTTTCCATAAACATATATTCTCGAACCCCTCGAAAAATGTTTTTTTTCCTTTCCACTACCTTTTCACAGGGTTTAATTTTTATATTTATTTCTAACACATTAAAATTAGGGCTTAGGGCAATATGCCACAAATCCAAAATAATTATACATTTTTTATAACCTAAAAATAAAATTGAAAAATATTCTTTTTTGACATAATTTATAAAAAAGATTTTTAATCTTAATAACTTTATAACTTTAAATTCTTTCTTAAAAATTTGTCAGGAATATCCATGGGAAAGTTTTTTGTGAAAGATTTTGAAATTTTATTACAGGTTTTTATTAGAGAAATATGTGGGAATAAAATTTTATAAAAAATAAACTTTTTGACTTGACTTTTAGTTCCTTTTGTGGTATATTAATTATGTGTCAAGGCTGTAGGTAGTCTTGAGGTGTTTTATAAAATTTAATATAACAATAAACCCCTAACTTTAGGGAGGAGTAAAACTATGTTAAAACAAAAATCTTTATTTGCAATGTTGCTTGTAGGTCTGGTCATTGGGCTGAGTGCTCCCAGTTTTGCGGTTCAAGACCCGCCCAATGCAAGTGAAGTGGATTTCTGTGCATTGATGGATGGGGCATATAGCCTCGTCACCAATGAATTCGCATGGTTGATTGAGTTGTTAGGCGATGATGCTGCATTATTGACGATGATTCGATGTGATGTAGCGGATTTGAATGGCGGGATTGTAGATGATATGCCAACGCCTAACGGTATGCTGGATGGAAACTATGAATTAAGAATCATAAAAGAGTTGGTGCAGAATCCTTCGAAGTATGCGAATCTTGCGTCGGGGACACTGCCCGGTCAGGTGCGACCCGGTGTCAATCCGACAGCTGTAATTGACGCATACAATGCAAACTATCAGATGCTGTATACAGATGGAATGAACACATTTTTAACTATTTCCTTGCCAGGTTTATGGCCCATTTTGCGGGGCATATATCCGCAAGTTCCACCTTTGTGCACAGCACCTAATACGCCTCCGGGTTGCGTTGATAAAGCCCTTATTGTGACCTTATTCCGCAATTTATTGATGGTATTAGCGGGTTTTGCTACAGTTGGGGATGCCCCGAGTGCGGAAACGGTTGCAACAGTGGCGAGTTTATTGGCACTTTGTGATGTGTTATCGCCGGGTTCGTGTCTGGTTAATGATATTGAGAGAAACCCTAATAATTATGAGAGATTGCCTCAATTCTTATCAAAAGATGGTGATGCCGACGGAGATGGCTACACGAACGGTCAGGAATATGAGGAATTCGCTGATGTAAAAGGTCCCGGAGATGTGTTTATTAACGCGGTATTAGATCCATCTATTTATCCGGGATATGTTCCTCCAGCAACTGATAAAGTTACCATTTATCCAAGTGGAACAATTAAAGTAGAAGAAGGTGGAAGCATTGATCTGAGAGTTGAAGTAAAAGATTTAGTGGCTCCGATTTCTTATCAGTGGACAAAGAATGGTGAAGATATTGATGGTGCTAATGCGAACCGTCTGGTTATTCGTGATGTGACCAATGCCGATGCCGGTGCATATCAATGTGTTGTAACAGATGCTTCCAAAGGAATATATGCTTCTGCAGTAGTGACAGTGGTTATTGTTCCTGAAGGGACAATCCCTGTAGCCAGTGGTATTGGTCTTGCAGTGATTACAGCCCTTTGCTCTGCGGGTGGTGTGATGGTTCTTCGTCGCAGAAAGTAATTATATAAATTTGACATATTAAAATTTGAATATAGAGGGAACTTCGAAGAGAGGTTCCCTCTATTTTTATCTTGAATTACACAAATCAAAGGGAAAGTTCTTTCCCGACCTTTTAGGGGCATCAGTATCTTGGGGAAGCATAAAAATTGAGATGCATCCCCTTCCCTTTTTTAAAAAAATTGTAGTAAAGATTGTTTTGTCTGTGTATATTAAGGTGGGACGTCTTAACTGTTTTATTTTTAACTATGAATGATGTAAACAGAACAGGTATAATCTCTGGAATTGTTGTTGGATTTTAAGTAAAGATAAATAATATTACTTTTTAATAGGGATATTGTATTCTTTCATTTTTCGCCAGAGGGTGGAACGGGAAATACCTAATATTTTTGCTGCTTCGGTTTGATTATGGTTTACTTTCTCAAGCACTTTCTGGATATGAGTTGCCTCTACTTCTGCTAAGGGTAATAGTCCGTTATCTTGTTCATTAGGGAGTGCTAATACTTTAAATCTTCCCTGCTGGATATTTTCAGGCAGGTCATGCAAATGAATAATAGATTCTTCTGACATAATAACTGCATGAGCGATGATACTTTCTAATTCACGGACATTTCCGGGAAAAGGATAAGTTCTTAATACCGCAAGAGCGGAGTTATCCATTCCCTGAATATTCTTTCCAAATTTTTGATTATATCGAGAAATAAAATGTTGTATTAACTGAGGAAGGGCTTCGATGCGTTCGCGTAGAGGGGGGATACGGACTTGAATCACATTCAAACGATAAAATAAATCATCACGGAAAGTATGTTTTTTAACCTCTTCCTGCAAATTTTTATTTGTAGCTGAAAGGATACGCACATTGACTTTTTCTGTGATATTAGAGCCGACAGGACGGATTTCTCCATTTTGTAGAACGCGGAGTAATTTTGCCTGAGTAGAGAGTGACATGTCGCCGATTTCATCCAAAAAGATGGTTCCGCCATCCGCTTCCGCAAACAAACCCCGTTTATCCTTTTCTGCACCGGTGAAAGCACCTTGAACATGTCCAAAAAGTTCACTTTCCAATAGATTTTCGGGCAGGGCAGCACAATTAATTGCGATAAACGGTTTATCTCGACGAGGACTGAGACGATGTAGAATCTGTGCGACAACCTCTTTTCCGACACCACTTTCCCCTAAAATCAAGACCGTGCTATCTGTGGGTGCGACCTTGCGAATAATTTCTACAACGCGTCGCATTTGGGTATTATTTCCGGATAATTCCTCAAATAAAATTTGCTCAAATCCGGCTTCTTGTACTTGTTCTCTACGGTGTTCTAATACCGCTCGATGTACCATTATCGCTATATCCGAAGGGTCACAATTCTTCGGCATGTAGAAATAGGCACCCATGCGTATGCCTTCAAGAGCTTGTTCAATTTGTTCCATATTATAAAGGAGAATTAATTTAACAGAAGGGAATTTCTGACGGAGAAAAGAAACAAGATTTATATTCCCTTTGTAGTCAATAGATAAATCAAGAAGAATTACATCACATACAGTTCGACGCGAACATGTAAGGATTTGTTCTGTAGAACTACATGAGATAATAGAATGCCCCATCCCTTCAATAAAATGTGAGACTGTGTTTAGATAGTCTATATCGGAACCTATGACAAATACAGTCCCACGTTCACGAGAGAGAGGCGGTTCGTTAGATTTATGAAGTTTCAGATTAATAATTTCCTGTTTTGCTTTTTTATCGAACATAATTATTTATTCCCTTGCCAATAATTGTATCAAAAATAGAAAGGCTGGTAAAGAGTTTAAAGGTATTCTCTTTAATATACGAGGAAGTAAGAATAAAACCTGACAAAGAAAATATCTTGGATTTTTTTTGGGATAATTGATAAATTACTTCTGGAATTTTATTTTTATTAGGTAATGGTATTCCTTTATAATAAAATAAAAAGTAAGTGTGGTATATTATAAATAGATAGATTGGAATAAACGATTTTAGTTAGCAACTCTGAAAATGGAGATTACCTATGAGAGGGCGAGTATTTACGACGGGTGAAGTGGCTACTATTTGTGGTGTATCATCAGATACAGTTTCGCGTTGGTTTGATATGGGACAGATCGAGGGGTATCGGTTGGGACCGGGAGGAGACCGTCGTATTCCGTATGAAAGTCTGCGTAAGTTTATGCTTGCTCATGGAATACCCTTAGAGCGATTGGAAACGAGCGAAACAAAAATATTGATAGTAGATGATGACCCATTTTATTTAGATATTATACCGGATGCTATTGCTCGAAAAACAGACAAAACCAAAGATTTAATTGTTCTGACCGCAGCCACAGGTTTTGATGCAGGCGCTTTGATTGTAGAACATAATCCGAACCTTGTAATTATGGATATTCATCTATCGGATATTGATGGGAGGAAGGTTTGTGAACGACTAAAAAATCGTCATGAAACGCGTAATGCCCGTGTATTAGGAATTTCAGGGTTGTTAGGAGAAGATGAAATTGGAAAATTGAAAGAATATGGCTTTGATGACTTTTTGAGAAAACCTTTTTCTTTGGATGATTTAGTAGCTAAAGTGTTTCGTTTACTTGCCTTGCCTCCGGTAAGTGTAAATCGCCCTAAAAATATAAATTTTTAAGGATGTGTCTTTCGTATGGATATATTTCTTTAATTGGGATTTGTATATATTATATATATTGAATATCGAAGAGGTGGGTTGGGATGAAATTATCTACCTATAAGATAGTTTCCATATATATTTTCTTTGCAGGGTTGTGGATTGCATTGTCTGATAAAGTTTTGTATTGGTTTATCTCCGATAGAGAGATGCTCACAACGGCACAATCTGTAAAAGGTTTTGTATTCGTCATTGTTACAGGTTTGTTGCTTTATTTCCTTGTGTCCCGTTATGTATCCGCCCTAAAGAAATCATATCAACAAGAACAAAAAGAACGAAAAGAAAGAGAAGCGGTATGGCGTTGTTCTTCGGATGGGATTTTGGGAGTATCTATGGATGGGACAATATTTTCTGCAAATGAACAAGCAAAGAATTGGTTAGACATTTCACTTCCCGAGGGAAGAAAAATTTGGGATATGTTTGACCCCCCCTATCGAGAACAAATTAAAGATGCAATTCGAGAACTTATGCATATCGATAAACCGGATTTCGTCTTTTCTGTTTATGGGAAGCTGTGCAAGAAGGAGTCGGAATTCTGGTTTGAGATACGGCTAAATAAAGCGAGCTATGATACGCATAATTTTATAGTAGTTAATTTACATGACATTTCAGAAAAGATACATCGTGAGAAGGAAGTTGAGTTATTAAAAACAAGTTTTGAACAGATGAATATAGGAATTGCCCTGGCAAAAAGAAAAGGGAAGCTCATTTTTGTTAACGAAAAATTACAAAAATTGTTAAATAAATCTGTAGAAAATTTATCCACATATAAAGATTGTTTATATATTCTTTGTAGTCAAACAAAGGATTGTTTCGAGAGTATTGAAAATACATTGGATAAACAAAAAATATGGCATAAAATTTGTGAAACGAAAGATGAGGAGTATAACACGACCTTTCATTCTCTCGATGTATGTCCCGTATCTTATAAGGATGAACATTTTGTAATCATAATTATGAAAGATATAACGCATCAGGTTTTATCTGAAAAAAGATTATCGCAACAATATAGAATGGAAGCCTTGGGTTATTTAGCCAGTGGTATTGCTCATGATTTTAATAACATATTAGGTGCTATTTTAGGGCATGTAGATTTGATTTTAGGGGAGTATCATGATGATAAGAATTTGGCTGAAGAGATGGAAGTAATTCGGCGTGCGGTGTTAAGAGGTAGAGATATGACAAGCCAGGTTTTAGCCGTGTCACGAGAAAATGGAGGTGAACAGGTACCTATCGATGTTCATACCGTAATCCAGGAAGTTTTAACTCTAATAAAGCCTAAAATGAGTAGTCGTATACGAGTAGATTTAGATATTGATAAGGAGTTACCTAAAGTTCTTGCTTCCCCTGGTAAATTAAACCAAATTATTTTGAATTTATGCTTAAATTCCTGTCAAGCAATGGGAGAGGGGGGGACTTTAGTTATAAAAGTAGAAGTAATTAATGCGGATGAAACGATTTTATCGCGACACCCGGAACTTGCTCCCGGAAATTATATCCGAATAATATTGAGTGATACAGGAATAGGAATGGATCCGGATGTAATGGAACATGTTTTTGAACCCTTCTTTACAACCCGAAGAGGAAAAGGTGGTTCAGGGATTGGGCTTTACTTAGTTCGCAGTTTGGTAACCAGTTTAGGTGGGGGCATATCCGTGTATAGTGATCGGGGCAAGGGAACAAGGTTTTGTGTATATTTGCCTGTATATACTGAAGATTTGGGTATGAAGCCGTTATCTATATCTCATGAGGAAAAAATTCCGACAGGTAACGAAAAGATCCTCGTTGTAGATGACGAGCCCATGTTAGCAGGAATTATGGGTCGCTTATTGATAAAATTGGGCTATCAAGTTCGTGTTGTAAATAATCCTAAAATAGCGAAAGAATTAATTGAAAAGGGACTTATTTCAGATTATGATTTAGCTATAATTGATAATATCATGCCCGAAATTACAGGAGAAGATATTATTCTTTGTTTGCATAGTAAAGAATATAAAATTCCTGTGATTCTTACCAGTGGGATGGTAAATGAAGAAATCATTGAAAAAGGTAATAACCTAAATGTTTCGGCTATTCTGGAAAAACCTTGCACTTTTGCTTCATTAGGAAAATTAGTGAGAAAAGTTCTTGATGAAAGCCTAACTAAAAAGGAAACCTAAAGAGTGAACGAAAAGACACTTTTTCTGATTCAGCATGGTGAAGCAGTAGAAAAAAAAGAGAACCCTTTACGACCTCTTACAGCAAGGGGAAGAGAAACTGTTTTTCAAATGGGGAATTTTTTATTTCAAAGAGGATATAAAATAGATGCAATATGGCATAGTCCTAAATTGCGAGCAAAAGAAACCGCAGAGATTTTTCATTCCTGCTTGAAAATGGAAAAACCACTTGTTGAATATAAAGAATTAGAGCCTGAAGGACCTGTAAAGAAAACTATGAAATTGTTACAAGATGCAGAAGAGCAAAATATTATGCTAATAGGGCATTTACCCCATTTATCACATCTTGCAGGATTGTTATTAACAGGAGATGAAAAACAAGAAGTGATAGCCTTCGAAAAAGGGAGTATACTTTGTCTTTATTGTCAAGAGATAGGTATTGGTGTGGTTCGCTGGTTCCTAATACCATCGTTAATAATACCTGATATTTAAAGTATTCTCTTGAAAATTGTGAATAAAAAATGGACATACTTTTAAATAAGTTAAATCACATTGACTCCACAGCAACTATCCGTGTAGAGAAATGTGTTATCAAAGAGGTAAAAAAGGGAGATTTAAAAATTAGATAATAGTTGCCTGTAACTTCCCGAATCTCTTATTGCTAATCAGGGATAAACCCTATTTTATTTAGGTATAATGTTAGATTATTGTTAGTTCGGGATTTTAAAAGAATAGATTAAACAAATAAAGGAATATTTTATGAGACAGAACGGGACTCTTGTAATTATTTTTTCCTTGATTATCGGTATCATTTTTAGTTCATTCTCGTATGGTCAGATATTACCTCAGGAAAGGGTAAAGAATATTTCACATTTATGGGCGAAAAATTATAAAAATATACTGAGCGGGTTTGGGAATATGTATAATTTCCATGTGCTTTATGAGTCAGAAAAAGAATATCCATTCCGGGCATGGTTTTTTGGCTGGGCGGAGGAGGATTGTAATAGGAATATACCTGAATGGAAAGGTTGCGATGCTATATTTTTTGCACGGGCAAAAAAAATGGAGGGACCCTGGGAAGTATATGCCGGTGAAGGAAAATGGGATAACACAGGAAATCCAAAGTTATGGATGCCTCTTTTTAATACCTCTGGGACTTATTTCGATGAGTGGCATAATGGCGATCCTTCAGTAATTAAAGTAGGGAAAACATATTATATGGCGTATAGTGCTACGGGGCATGATAAAGACCGCATTCCTGCGGGTACTCCGAATGATACAGATGGAAGTTTCTGTTGCGTAATGGGTGCGGTGTCCGAGGATGGAATACAGTGGAAGCGTTCCGAAAAGCCTATTTTGGAATTTGCCGGAGAGTTGGGAGGAAGTGATAAAGCAGGCGATGTCGTTCTCTGGGGAACATACCATCGTCCTTCCATTATGTATGAAGAAGGCAAGTTTAAAATCTGGTTTGATTATTGGACCCCCCGTGGAACCGCTATGGGTTATGCAGAAAATCAGAAAGACTTTTTGAATCCGAAGGATTGGAAATATATTCGTATAGGAGATAAACCTTGTTTGTGGGAATTTCCCAATCCGGATGTTATTAAAGTAAATGATTTGTATTATGCTTATGCAGACCCCGGTGGATATGAAAATCATGAGTGGAAAGGAAGAAAAATTACAGAAGCAGTATCCCGTGACGGTATCAATTGGCAAATTACAGGTTACATCGAGCCTGACCCGGATACCCCTGCAACTCATGTCCCAGAAGCCTTTGTAATGGAAGAAAATGGCAAATCTGTTATTTACCTCTTCTATTCCTGCCAGATTGGGGGAGAAACCCATTATAATTTCCGTTATAACCGTATCCGCTATATGTATCGGAAGTTTCTTGTCCCGAAGACTTAAAATCCCCCTTTCCTCGATATTATTTATTGATAAATACATTTTCTATCCGCACCCTTCAATTTGAACTGAATAACCATTTCTTATATAATGTTAGGTTTTATGGGTGCAAGGAAAATTGTATTTTAAAAAGGTCCGCGAATCGATGCGTTATAGTTATAGTCTTTTGTCTGCCTTCGAAGGGATGGATCAAACATCTTTTAATATGGCGTTGGAACTTTCCGCAAACAGTCGGGGGGGGCTTACAAGTAAATATATTGCCACAAAACTTGAAACTTCTGAAGAAACGGTTAACTATATATATAAATTATATCCAAAACTTTTCTTTTTTGATCTTAATCGGATTAAAGTAGTTCCGGAAGTACTTGTAGTTATTCGCAGGGTGCAGGATAATTTAAATAGTCTCGGGGATATTAATTTTATCTATAAGTCGCTCCAAAATTTTTCCAATTCAGAACGCAGAGAATTAGAACAAAAATTAAAAATTAATCGTGTTATGGGTTGGACCTCTTTAGGTAATGAAATTATAGAGAAGTTATACAAAACACCGGATTGTATTCTGGAATACGTTGCTGGCTATCCTTTTTCCGATTTAGCAAAAGAAATATTTGATTTTTTATGGCAAAGTAAAACAGGGATTATCCCTATAAATCAAATACGACAAAAGTTTTCTAATTATAATAATTCTGAAATAGAAGAGGCTTTGGAAGAATTATTAAGTCAGTTTGTTTTGTTTGAACTTTTCCGTTTTAATGGACAAAACAGGCTAAATCGTTTTATTAGTATTCTCTCGGAAATCCGATATTACAAGGAACAAAAAAAGGAAATTAAGGAAATATTAAAACAGCCCCTCACTCCTGTTAATATTAAGATCAATCGTGTGGAAAGTTGTGGAATTTCATTAGCAGAACGTATATCAAAACTTCTTGCAAGTATTGCGGTGTGTCCTTTACATATAAATTCTTCAGGACAAATTACTCGTGCGGATGAGCAACGAATTTCCCGTGATGACCCTGAAGATGCATATCCCCCCGTTGAGACACTTGTATGGTTACTGGAAAAGGCGGGTTTACTTGCACAAGTGGATAATACACTACGAGTTGTAAATCTCGAAGAACTCTCTAACATGCCACTACCGGAACGTGTGAAAAAGATTTATGAAACAACTATCCAGGAAGAAACCAATACATCATTATCAGCCACCCTTAACGAATTACAAACATTAAAACCGTACACCTGGTATCCTTTAAATGCCTTTGCTAAAAGGGTATATGCTCGCCATTGTGAATTGTCTCATTATGAACTGAGACATACACAGGACAACTTTTGGAAATATGTACCCCCTGAGGGAGAGTGTGGAGAAAAAGATACCATTCAGTTTATTGACAATACTTTTTTTTGGTTTGGGATTACCGAATTCGGCTTGTCAAAAAAAGAGAAGTTTTTCCGTATTAGTGAAATGGGGGAATACTTGCTTTTTTCATCAGAACCTTCTAAGAAGTTATTAGAAAAATATAATAAAAAAGTGGAATTAATAGTTCAACCAAATTTCGAAATAATTGTTCCTATAGATAGAATTGATCCACTCCAGTTTATATGGATTGAACTGTTCGCTCAAAAGAAAAGCTCTGGAGGTTCTGTTTCAATATATTCAATAACAAAAGAATCATTTCTTAAAGGGTTACAATGTGGTGCCGATCCCAATCAATTTATACAATATTTAGTTCAGAACGCTCGGAAACAGCAAATTCCCGATATTGTTATTACCACCATGGAAGATTGGCTTCATACAGTAAAACGAGTAAAGGTTCGTCCTGTTATTTTGATAGAAGCAAAAGATTCTGTCATCATAGCGGACTTGATGCACCGCAAAAAACTTTCCGAAATTCTTCATCCTACTTCTCCCCATCACAGCGTTTATGCCCGGGGAGTCCTTCTTTCCGAAATCAAAACACTTCTTGAAAAAGAAGGCTTTGTTGTCGAGTAAGTAATTTATTAAGGTTGCGTTTTATTTTGGGATAGGGATTTCTTCGGGTGTGTCGAAGGTTACCTCCTGTTGAGTAGGTTTCCGAACTGTTGGTAGTTCACATTTTTCACTATCACAATACAGATCTTGCTGTTCCAAAGTATTTATTTCTTCAAACTGGATAGGTCTTAATCGAGAAACGGCCTTCTCGTAGATTTCCTTTGTGATTTCTTGATAGGGCGCTTGAGGATAGTTATGCTCTTCAAGAGGCAAAAAACTGATAGATTTTAATCGTGTCTCATAAAGTTCAAGTATATACGGTATATCTTTTGCCTCTTCCGGTTTGAAGGTAATTGTAGCACTTACCTGATTATCTGCCCAGTAATATTGCATCTGAGCGACATTCTCTACCTGCTCCCAAATGGAAACATCTCTTTTGGAACGCGAAAAATGCGGTTGATGAACAGGGAAATAAACGACCCAGGTGTTGTCACCATAAACCGACTCTTCAATACGATAGCCCGCTTTTCGAAGAGGTTCAATGAGAGGACTCGTCTTGTCAATTCGTATGGTGCGATAATAGTATTCCGCATGGGGATAATGCACTCCTGGGGTCACCCCCGGCAATAACGACACCGTTCCACTGGGTTTAATACTGGTTTTCTTGATACTTTCAGGAATACAAAGCCAGCGTGAATATATTTTATCCAATTCGCAAATATATTTATACCCTTCGTCGCACCAATGAAAATGTTCGCGTTTCCCCCATCTTTCAAAATTTTCTACAATCCCCGATTGGGATAATCCAATACGCCGATTGCGAAGCATAATGGCATTTGTGCGTTCATTATGTGTGGGAATGAGGGTGACTGTCTTTGCATAAAGATAGGCATATTTCAACGTTTTACGATATTCTTCAAATGAAGCATGTCGTGAAGGAAATGTCTCCACAAGATTACAAATTTCAAAAGATTCCAAACTTTGTTCTGCACAAGGGTTGGTTCCGGCAACATTTGCATCGAGCCAATTGGGCCCATCTTTCAATCGTCCATAAGCACGAGCATTCTCCAACCAGAAATACCCCGGTTCTCCGTTGACCGCTGTCTGCTTACCTGTCTTATGGTAAAGCATCCCTTCTTTAGCAATTACACTATTATTAGAAGCCCAACGCCATGCCATCAGACGGTCTTCGTGTAGTTTTGGGTCTTTTAATTTTAAATACTCTTCATCGTCCGGAAAACCTAAAACTAATTCCGCCGTCCTACGAACACCTCCCGAAACAACACACTTCCCAATGATATTCATTAAATCGGTTATTTCGGTTGATGAGATAGGGTGCCCTATACGAGGTTGAAGAACAATATCAATATTTTTTACACACTCAATTAAAGGTCCCGGTCCCGGTGCAATTCCTCCGAATGTCTTAATAGGCGAACCCATTGGACGAATCTTAGAATAGTCAATATGTGCTGGTCGCAGTCCTCTTCCTACATAAGAATTTAGGATGACCCGAATTAAATCTACCCAACCTTCTTTGGAATCATCAACAACATGGGTATACTCACCCATTTTAGGTTGTTGTATAACCACTTTGTTGGCTCCCTTAGTATCAAAAGCAACACCCACACCTAACATAGACATGTCCATCAGGAAACAAAAGGGTTCCGCAAAATCCATGTCAATATCTTCGGTAGAAACAAAAGCACAATTATTCAACGCAGCAGAACCTCGGACATAGATATAATCCGTACCCATCATCCAGAGACCGCGTCCGGGTGGTAGAAACTTGAATTCCCATATTAAACGAAACATTTCCTGAGCGGAACGCTGAGCCTTGTCTTTTTTCCATGGGAGTTTAAGATTTATACAATGATTCCACTGTATCGTATAGCAACCTTCTACCACTCTTCGGATGGTTTCCCAAAATTCCTCGGTACGTTCTCCACTTTCAGGTACCATCCGCGCATAAGTGCGTTTATATGTAATATAACCTAAAGGACCCCACTCAGGTTGTTTGTCTTTGAATTGATTTATGAATTCTTCGTTTAACTTAAACCTTTCACGAATAGGAAATAACATATCTCTTTTCCTTTCTTTTTATGCCTGTTTATATTATTAATTTCTTTAATCACAACTTTACTGTGCCCTTAATTAAACTTTTTTATGTTTCGTTTTAACCCATGCAATCCCATTTACCATCTCCGTTTCATAATCTCCAAAAACATTAGGGAAATGATTTCGAACAATGGAAAAAACATTGCTAAACAATAACCTTATTTCCTCTTCCGCAGAAGGATCGGTTCTCTGTTCGATTACATGACGCAAAGTCCGCAGATTGCATGACCAACCCATAGTTGTAGCAACGCCCATCGGTGCAATTCGACGAAGTCCTGATGTAATCTGTTTTTTGAGTTCAAAAGGATGCTTATCTAACTCAAAAAGGGAAGAGAGCTCCTTTTGCAATCGCTCCATTTCTTCCACAGTGCGAACAAAAATTTCCATCCCTTCCTCATTCTCACGAATATGAGTAGGGATATACATGGAAAGGGTCTCTAATCGGACAAAACGAAGTGATTCCTGTGAAATAGCAGTTCCAGCCCTATGGCGAACCAATTCATGTGTTACCACACGGCTTACATCTGCAAAGATAAAATTCAAATAAGCATGTTCCAAAACACTACCGTGTCCCACTTCAATGATATGCTCAATATAAGGCTTATTCCCCTGACGAACCTTGGTTACATTCGGGTTAAGTCCCGGTTCGAATGAGCGGTAACATAATCGTCCCATTACCTCAACTATCTTCTCACTATCACTCGGAGCATCTGTTTCCCAGTTCGGAACACCTAAATAGTCGAGATATGCCTGTAATCCCTTAGAATTTATTTTCGTTTCGCCTACAAGAAAAACCTTTGGTTCAACGGATTTCATTTATATGCCCTTTTTCAATTTTTGTAAACATGCCCAAAATTAACGTTAGTGGTTAAATGTAAGATTTAATTATAGAAAAAACTGTAACAATTATCAAATAAATCTTCAAAACATTTTAATTTTGTTATTAGCATAATTATTATTTATACATTTTTGTAACACAATTTTTTTTAAGATAAAACCTATATACTTTTTATAGTACTCTTTATTTAGTATACTATTTTAAAAATATACAATATATAGACTATAGCAAATAATGATTATTTTTTTATATATTTTGTCTTAAAAAATTAAAAAAATAAAATAAGATTTTTGTCAATATTGTAAAAGGGCTTTTTTAAAGTTTTGTCCTTCTTTATTGAAAAAAATAGGGGGTTTTTATTAAAAATTTCTTCATTTTTTTTATTCGCACCTTTAATGCCATTTTTTTTGCTTTTAAATACAATATATTGAGTTTTTATATTGAAATCAAACATTTATTATACTTCTTATTGTTTATATGCCTATTTCCAATAAATTTTTTGTGTTTTTTCATGAAAAGGGGAAGAAAATAAAAGAAAAGGGAAATACGATTTTATTTGATATTCATTCACTTCCTTCACAATTTAAAATAGAAAATTTGAAATTGCTTTGTGATTAGTATTATTTTTCAATGTAAACTAATCATTAAAAAAAGAGCCGTATGGAGGGTTTGACATTGAGAAGAGTCTTTAAGGTTGTATTTTTTGTTCTTGTCGCACTTGTATTGGTGGTAGGTTTCTTGTTAGGTGCCTTGGTTCTGTTTCACTTCTATCCTGCGGTGAAATATGCAAAGGAATACACACCCAAGTTATCAGGTACGGTTAGTGTACCTCATTTAAAATCGGAGCTCGTGATACGCCGTGATGATAATGGTGTCCCGCATATTTTGGCTCAAAGCGAAGAGGATGCATGGTTTGCCTTAGGATATATAATGGCACAGGACCGCCTCTTCCAAATGGATTTCTATCGGCGATTGTCACAAGGACGCATTTCGGAATTAATAGGACCGTTAGCGGTTAAATATGACAGGATACTAAGGACATTTCGATTAAAAAAATATGCAGAAGAGGTATTGGAAAAGTATGCGGATGTGTATGCACCCATACGAAAGTCTTTCAGTGCGTTTTTACAAGGAATAAATACCTTTATAGAAACGGAACCTTTGCCTCCGGAATTTCGGATATTGGGGTATAAGCCAGAGCTGTTTACTGAGGTGGATTGTTTGACAACGGCAATGATTATGCCGATTACATTTGCAGATGGTTTGCGTCATGATTTGATGAACCTCGTATTAAAAATGAAATATCCGAACGAAGATTTTTCGATTCTTTCTTGCGGTTATCATCGGGAACGACCGGTTACGATTATGGAAACTATTGAAGAGGCGGAAGAATACTTAAAATCACAGGGTCGCGACCTTTCCAATTGGGGTTTACCGACGGCATGTTTAACTCCAACATCGGCTCGTCAAACGGTGGCATGTTTAGAAGACTTTGCCACCACCTGGCAGGATATAGTTGAGTTCATGGGTATTCATTTAGGAAGCAATTCGTGGGTATTAGGAGGAACACGAACACAATCCGGCAAGCCTATTTTTGCAAATGACCCGCATATCGGTTTTTTGCAACCATCGGTGTGGTATCAGGCACATCTTATTTATGAAGACTACGACCTTTACGGATTTTACTTCCCACTTATTCCTGTCCCCTTATTAGGACAAAATTCTAATTTCGCATGGGGCTTGACCATGTTTGCTAATGATGACCATGATTTGTATCAGGAGATATTCAAACCGGACGACCCCACAAAGGTTAAATACCGTGGAGATTGGGTCCCCGTAATAGAAGAGGAAGAAACCATCCATGTGCGTTTTAGGAAACCCGTTACATTCAAGAGGCGGGTTACCCCACATGGTGTTGTTATAACAGATATTTATCGCACATTAATGAACTATATTGGCCCGGAATTGTCCTTGTATTGGGTCTGGCAACAGGTCCCTTATACAGACTTAATGGCATTTTATAAGATGAGCCATGCCAAAGATATAAATTCATTTCAAGAGGGCGTGTCCTTAGTTACTTCACCGGGGGTAAATGTCTCTTATACGGATAAGTTTGGTAATTTTGCCTGGTGGGTCGGAGCCAAAATCCCGATTCGTCCCGACCATGTGAATCCGAAATATGTTTTAGATGGAGCCAGTGGAAAGGACGAAGTATTGGGCTTTGTCCCATTTGAATTCAATCCCCATCTTATCAATCCCCCGTGTGGATATATTGTCACTGCTAACAATTTGTCCACAGTAAAGCCTGTCGGCGATATAAAAGAACTACAGGGATATTGGGAACCCTCTGACCGTGCATATCGAATCGAAGAACTTTTAGAACAACGCTCAGATTGGACAATTGAAGAATTAAGAAAGGTGCAGTTAGACCACTATTCTGTGCCGGGACCCGAGATTGTGAAAACCATGATTGAATTGCTAACCCCTAAAAAAACGGAAATGTCTCCTCTGGAACAAAGTGCATTAGAGCGATTAGGTTCATGGGATTATCAATTCTCGGTAGATAGTATTGGTGGTTCAATATTTACCGTTGCCTGTGATGCTATTTTCCGTAATTTGTTGATGGATGAATTAGGACCGGAGATGCTTCGTGCCTATTCAACCGTTGCAGACCGCTGGAGTTTCTTTAAATATGTCATCCATGATGATACCTGTTTCTTATGGGATGACCGCTCTACTCCAAATGTTGAAACGCGTGCCGACATTGTACTCCGTGCCTTTAAGGAGACAGTGCAGGTGTTAACTAAAAAGGCAGGTAAAGATATGGCACAGTGGAAATGGGGCAATCTCCACATTTTAGAATTTCATCATCCCCTGGGTTACATCCCATTCCTGCGGAAACTGTTTAATGTGGGACCCTTCCCCTGTCCGGGGTCTTATCATGTCGTGAATAATATGCCGTATATAGCAAGTTCCTATAAATACGATGTCGTGGCAGGACCTTCCACCCGAAGATTGATCGACTTTGCTCAACCCGACCGTGTGATGGAAATATTGCCCACAGGCAATTCGGGCATTCCGAGTAGTAAATGGTATCGCGACCAGGCAGAAAAATTTGTTCGCGGGAATTACCGCGAAGCCCGCATGACTATGGAACAAATAGAGAACACCACCACAGAAAAAATGATTTTAAAACCCGCAAATCAAAAGTAATGTAGCCCATCCTATATTCTTCAATGAGTATGAAAATACACTGACAGTTCTCCTCTTTCTAAAAATTTCGAAGTAGAGTTGTATAATCTCTTGTTTGGAAAATTATTGAAAAATGTGTAATGATAAATATCAATTTCCATTTATCTTTTAACTTCACTTTTTACATCAGGGAGTT
>CALLRP010000044.1 GCA_938014335.1 uncultured bacterium | reverse complement strand
ACTTACAAAAAAATATATTTTTAATTTTTACAAATAAAAAAATGATTTGTATTTTTAGTGTGGAATATTCCACAGTTATTATTTTATAGATGTTAGAAAATTCACATAATTTATACATTAGAATAATGGAGGAAAGCATGGTAAAAATTAATAAAATACAATGTTTTTTATTAGATATGGATGGGACGATTTATCTTGGGAACAGAATTATCCCCGGAGCAAAAGAGTTTATAGATTTCCTGAAATCATCTGATAAAAAATTTCTGTTTTTTACTAACAATCCAACAAAAGATGCAGAACAATATCAAAAAAAATTGGATTCACTGGGCATACAAGTTTCAAAAGAACACATACTAACATCCGGGATGGCAACAGTCGAATTTTTAAAACGAAATACGAATTATAAAAATCTTTTTACGGTTGCCCCTCCTTCCTTTGAAAACGAGCTCATACATGCGGGCTTTAATCTGGTTCAAGACAATCCCGATGCTATATTGATTTCTTTTGACATTACTCTTACTTATGAGAAACTAAAAAAAGCCACCTATTGGCTTTTAAAAGGATTACCGTATATAGCAACCAATCCCGACCTTGTTTGCCCGACAGAGACCGGACCCATTCCGGATTGTGGTTCTATTGCGAGGTTACTCCATGCAAGCACAGGTAGAGAACCGCGATATATTGGGAAACCGAATCCGGAAATGATTGAAATGGCATTGAAAATCTTAAACATGCAACCACAATATACCGCTATGGTAGGAGACCGATTATATACTGATGTGGAAATGGCTTATCGGGCAGGGGTTACATCCATTCTTGTTTTATCTGGTGAAACAACACTTGAACAATTAAACAAAATAGAAAAAAAACCTGATTTCGTCTTTTCTTCTGTAAAAGAACTCCATAAAAAATTGACTGAATTTTAATAAAAAAATTTTTATCCGGGTATAATTCATGCTATTATAATTTTAAAAAAGGAGTGCCATCATGGGAATAAATAAAGTGATATTTGTTGGGTTTATGTCAATTATTTTATTCGTTTCAACGGGTGCTATTTTTTCAGATGAGACAAAAAAAGATGCTACACAACGAGAAACAGAATTAATGCAGAGAATAGAAACACTTGAAAAGAAAGTGGAGGAATTAGAATCTTTATTAAAAGGGAAAAATCAGACTGTATCTACTGAATCTCCTTCTGAAACTGTATCAGCGAAAGAAACTGTTCCTGTTGAAAAAACAGAAGTAAAAAAAGAAAATAAATCTTCCCCTGAATTAATATCGGAATGGAAAGACCGATTATCTTTCAAAAGTAATGACGGCTCATTTGAATTACAGGTTGGGGGACGACTTCAATTAGATTGGGCATTTTTTGATAATGATGGTGATTTAGTCTCTGTATTTGGTGAAGAACAAGATGGAACACAATTTCGTCGGGCTCGGATTGATTTTTCCGGTAAAATATATGAATCTGTTTTTTATCGAATGGAATTTGATTTTGCAGGTGATAAAGAAATGGAAGGGAGAGCCAAATTTACAGATACTTACATCGGAGTCTCAAACATTCCTTATATAGGCAATATCCAGGCAGGACATTTTCGTGAACCATTTGGAATGGAACGAATGACCAATGCGAATTATAACACCTTTATGGAACGAGGCTTTAATGATGTATTCAATCCAAAACGGAATGTTGGCATTATGTTGTTTAATTCTCAATTGCAAAACAGACTCATCTGGCAAGCAGGGGTATTTAAAGAAACAGATGATTTTCCATCGGACAATGATAGTGATGATGACCAGGGATACGCGGTTACGGGTCGGGTAGTCGGTTTACCGTGGTATGAAGACAAGGGAAGGAAACTATTACATTTGGGGTTGGCATATAGTCATCGCAATCCAGATGGGGCACCTTTCCGCTATCGAGCCAATCCAGAATGCGCCCTTGCATTTTCATATTTGGATACTGACCGATATACAGGATTTCGAATTGCAGATGCAGTTGCAGATGATGTTGATTTGATAGGCACAGAATTCTTGTGGATATACGGTCCATTCTCCATTCAGGCAGAACATGCTTTGTCCTATGTGGATACCAACTTTAGTGGCACACGCGAATTTCAAGGAGGGTATATTTATACAACCTATTCCCTTACGGGAGAAAATCGAGCATACAACAATAAAACAGGGTTATTAACACGAATCAAGCCCAAAAATAATTTTTCACCTAAAACAGGTTCATGGGGAGCATGGGAATTAGGCTTGCGTTACTCCTGGATTGATTTAGATAGTGGCATGATTCGTGGAGGAAAAGAACAAGATTGGACTTTAGGAGTAAATTGGTATCTGAATCCTAATACAAGAATTTATCTGAATTATACTTTTGCAAATATTGAACATGACCTTTACGATGGAAACTTGGGAATTTTACAAACACGGTTCCAAATTGACTTTTAAATGTATAAAATTAAAAAGGAGTAGAATATGAGACACATTAAAACAACGACTTCCCTAAAATCTTTCCCTATGCTTGCCGATTCTGCACTTCAAAAACAACAGCAAATTGAAGTCTGGAATAGTGGGATTAAAATGTTAGGCTCTTTATTTGACCTGATTGTAAAAATCCTTGATAAAGTAAAAAACACTTCTGAATAAAGTTAAAAATCTGATTTATTTGTATGAATAGGAACCGTTAACTTTTTATTTTCCCTATGCACTTTGTATAGTGAAAAGTACTTTCCTTAATATAAATAATATCGAATACAGAGTTTATTACTATTTTCCCTTGCTAATACACTCCTATTACTTTTCAAAAAAATATTAGAAAACTAAATCATAACCGATGGTCGGGGTGAGTGGATTTGAACCACCGGCCTCTTGGTCCCGAACCAAGCGCTCTAAACCGGGCTGAGCTACACCCCGCATTTGAAAAAACAGATAAAAACCCCCTCATCCCCTTCTAAATTTGGCTTATTTAAAAACTGATATAATGATTAGTTGTAGCGAGCAACTGTTACATCTGCTCCACCTGCAGCTGAACCACCACCACTAAGTCCTGCAATACCACCTGTGCCACCGGCACCACCTGCAAGACCTCTTACCTGTCTCACCTGGGTCTGCTGGGTGGAAGAAGAACCATCAGCAAATGCAACCATGGTGCAAAGAGCTAACAGAACTACGAGTGTTAGAGCTACTAATTTTTTCACTGTCTTTCTCCTTGTATTAGAGATTTATTTTTATTATACCTGCATGTTACTAACAATATATTAACATATTTTAATCCAAATGTCAAGTCGAATTTAAAAAAATTTTAGGGATATGAAAAAATCATATCCCTAAAATAAAATTTATAATTATGCGACAGGTTCAAAACCTTCTCTGTATTGTTCGCGCTTGACTAATTTATTCGCTTCTTCATCTTTGAATTTCAGGGTATTCGGGTCAAATTCTAATGAGCGTCCCACACGATATGCAATATTCCCTAAATGACAGTGTACACATGAAATATGAGCATCATATGGAGTAACAGGTAAATCTTCTTCTTTACGGGAACGAATTGCACGGAAGAAACGGTCCCATTTATCCAAATCTTCTGGCAATGGGTCATTTACAGGGATAGGTTTGTTCTTGTAATCAAAGAAGCCTTTCCTACGGACATAATAACCATCGGTACCGAAGAAACTATTGCCACAATCGCCACCATCTGCTTCTTGGAATGAGCCCAAATTCCTGACCTCAAAAGTAACCATAGAGCCGTCTTCATAAGTAAAAGATGTTGCCTGTGTATTCGGTGTCTGTCCATCATCGTCCCAGCCATATCTTCCACCCGTGCTATATACTTTTATAGGTAATCCGCGATTATGCCCCCAGCAGGCTATATCCATCTCATGCACACCTTGATTTCCAATTTCGCCGTTTCCATATTCCCAAAACCAGTGCCAGTCATAATGAACATATAAACCGGGCTTGTCTTTACGGTCCTTATTCTTCATAAAGGGATGGTCGGGTGAGGTCCCCTGCCAGAGTGTCCAGTTTAAGTAGTCTGGCGGAGTTCCTGGTTCACCATGTCCTATTGCAAAACGATTTCCATTTTTATATACATAACCACGGGAATGCATAATCTTACCGATAAAACCTTTATGAATAAGAGCCATATCACGAATTAAAGTATTATCAGAACGACTCTGTGTCCCATGTTGAACAATACGATTATACTTCTTTGCCGCTTCTACCAATTGTGCCCCTTCCCAAATATTATGGGATAAAGGTTTCTCTACATACACATCTTTGCCCGCTTTGCATGCAGTAACCGTTATTAATGTATGTGTATGATTTGGGGTTGCTATTGTAATTGCATGAATATTGGGGTCTTGTACAGCTTCACGGAAATCTTCGTATGCTTTGGGGGCTTTTCCCTGCTTTGAGCCTACTGCCTTTACCATGCGTTCTAAAACTCTTTTATCCACATCGCATAACGCCACGATTTCGGCTTCATTTGATTTTTCTAAAATATCTTTTATATGACTTCCGCCCTGACCATTAAAACCAATTGTGCAAATTCCGATGCGTTCATTTGCTCCAAAAACTTTTCCCGCTGCCATCGTCCCCGCGACTAATACCGCGGTGCTTTTCAGAAAGCTTCTTCTTGATAAAGGTTTCATATTAAATTCTCCTTATTAATTTTTTGTTCAGAAAGAGACATAATACTTCATTATACTAAATGAAATGGACTATTTTCATTTGATTTGGTTTCAGTTTTATTGAGGTTGGAAATATAAAAATACTGTTTCTCCACTACCTAATGAAAGGAGTAAAGTTTCCCTCTCAAACCATTTTTGTTCGGGTTGAAATAGATTTTCAATATTTACAAACTGGTTAAATTGTAGAATTCGGTCTCCTATTCCTTTCGTATGCAAAATCAGGGTATTCGTTCCTACAAGTAATGTATCTTGAGTTTCTACACTGCCTTCTGCAATTGCTGTAGGCACTTCAAGGATAGATAGTATCTCTCGAAGAGCAAGATAATTTACTGCGGGTTCTGCATAGAATACAGAAACCCATTTATCGTTTATCGTTTTAACGGCAATACTGGGTTTATTGTTAGATTGATATCGAGCAATTACATCCGCATTCTCATCGTCAATATAAAATAACGGTTCCATGGATATAGATTCTCCGAATGATTCCCCTTTCTCTAACCATCTCCCTTCCAGATCCAGAATAGAACCTGCGGGTGTTGCGGTATCAAATAATTTCACATTCATTTGCATTAACTGCTTAACTACCTCTGTATTGTCAGGAATGGCACCCCACGTTGGCAGGTAATACCATATTGCAATAGATTTATCTGTCTCAAAAATGTGATGCAAAGTTTGAACTTCCTTTTCGGTTGGAGGAAATAAATTGAAGATAAAATAAATTAATTTCTTTGGGATACGCTCATCCAATAGGTCCTGCATCAAATAAAATTCCACAGGTAATCCTACCTTTAATAATTGGTCACGGGCATTCGCAATACTTGATGAATAGAATTCTACTCCTTTTTGTGTAAGCAAATAAATAGCCCGCTCATCAAGTATCATCGCGAGAGGCTCCCATAGAATATTTTCAGCGGGAACGATTGCAGGATATTCTGTTTTCACCTCTTCCGTATTATCTTTTCCCACCTGCAAACGGGGCAATGATTCATTTTCTGGCATTAAAGAATCCCCCGAAATTCCACGTATTGTGCGAGGTTGAAGTCTTAACTTTTGCAAATTACCCTCCTGTGTTAATACTTTAGATGCAATCTGAATCATTTTTTTAAATAGATTCCATTGTTCCAGGTCTAAAAGCCAACCTTTTCCTTCGGGGTCTGTCCAAATTAACCCTGACTTATGAACAAGAGCCAAACCCAAATTGCGTTTTTGAACTGCATAAATATTTTCCGTCCGAATCCCTTTAACACGCACCATTTGCTGAGTAGAAACATCAAAAGTAATACCTGTTCGTGTATCATCAAATAGAAGGACATCTTTCCCATGGAGCGATATACTATCAAGGGTGCCTGCGGGTCCTCCGGATTCTCCCAGTCCACGATTTGTATATGAAATGGGTAAAACAAAACCATTCACATCACTTTCTATAATTGTATCTAAAGAAAATTGTCCTGTGGTAGAATCTGCCGTTTCCATATTTAATCCATAAGGAATATAGATTTTTTTATTGGTATCCGGCAGTAATCGTCTCAAAGTCATTGCACAAAAGCCAATACTGTCTGCCAAACTTTCATTAAAAAATCGGCGATAATCAATCAAAATACGATGTGTTTCAGGATTTAAATAATGGGAAGAAGTATCTGCTTCTTTATGTAGTCTTTCAAGAACTACTGACGATTCAAGTGTATCCACTCCAAACAAACGAATTCGCTCTTCAGAAGAGGGGTAATGGTTTTGTATCCATTTATTAAAGTTTATCATTGAATATTCCGATTCATCCAAGCCGGGTGCAATCCACCACCGATTTTTCAAAAAACCTAAGATAAATCCTCCTATTTGCTCACCAATTTTAGAGGATTGAAGGCTATTAACCATTAAACCAAACGATTCTTCAATAGTTCTTTTCCATGCAGGGGCATTAAAACAAGCGTAAGGTTGGATTTCACCATTTACAACCATATTCACTGATTTCTTCCCCTGATACCAAAATTCAGGGGGGTTTAGGTCAAGAAAAATCCAATACTTCCCGTGAGGGTCAATTTCATTAATACACTGTAAAATACGAAACAACTCGGGCAGATCATCAGAACCCCGCCAAGGAAATGGCATATCAATAATATAATTAAAAATTCCCGCATCTTTCGCATGTAAAAATTCTTTTTGAGCAACTTCATTGCAAGGGTCGCCTCCCACATAAATAAAAAAAGGGGACTTTCCCTCCTTATCTTGTTTCATACCATTCTTTTCTTCTTCTGTCGGGACAGGGGGCAAAGGCTTTGTCATTAAATCGCGCAAGGAATACTGTCCCACAACAGAACCAAGCCACCAAGAAATACCTATAACAATTATGAGAATGAAAAAGAGAAAAAAATTACGCCAGAATAATTTTTTCAACAACTGTGTTTCTTTGTTGTTTTCCAACATTACTTTTCGTCCTTGTTAATTTTAAATATTTTGAAATCTTATATAATGTTTATGGAACAATTAAATTTTCAAATTGGAACCATCCTCCCGTATCATAACTCTTCCCTATTTTCTCCGCTTCTAATATATGTTTTGCCTCAAAGGAAATTTTACCTTGAGGTAAATCAAAAGAATATTTACTCACCTTAGCTGTTTGGAGATGTTCGATAACCTTCCCATTACATTTTACATCTATATTGATCTCATCACTTTCTGAAAAAATATTTCCACATAAAAACGAAAATTTTCCCCCTTTATGCTCTATTTCCGCATACTTACTCATAGGGAAAAATGGTTTCCCTGAAATAAAGACAGGTTTATACCAACCTTTTATGGGAAGTTCTACCTCCGGACAGAATAGCATTTCCTTTTGAATCAATTTCCAGAAAGGCGGTGTGTCTTTATATCTCTGTTTCCCATCTGCTTTCTCTTTCCTCCACCTTCGTGCTTTAGGAATATAACAAATTGCATCTCCCCATGATTGAATATGCTTCATAATCCGCCAATACTTTTTTTTTCTTAAGGCATTCCCTATTGCTTTCATTTCACCCCACTTTGTCCAAAATAAGATACGAAAAAACCGATTAGTAGGAAAGTTTCTTTCCATAAGGTAGAACCGGTTTCTTGTATTCAAGAAATATTTCTGTCTTACTTTTTCAGGTGAACCTTCCCATGTGGCACTAAATTTGTGATACACAACTGCACTGGGACAGGTCAGAATACGATAACCCGCATTCCAAATTCGAAGGCACAAATCCAGGTCATCGAGATATATCGAGAACTCCTCTGGCAAATATCCTACTTGTTTAATCGCCTCGGTCCTTAACCACATAGCACCGCCACAAATTCCAATCACTTCCGTAATTTCATCCCATCGCGGACTATCTATTCGCCCTAAACCACGGTCCCATGCAGAGCCAATTATTGAACATTCCAATCCAACGGAATTTAACAGCCATGGCTGATTATAAAGTAGCATTTTAGGAGCCAGGCCACCTATATCCGGGTTGGCTTCCGACATTTCAATAAGATTTTCAATACATTTTTTTTCTACTTTTGTGTCGTTATTCAATAAAAAAATATACTTTGCCCCCTTTTCAATAGATTTCATTATTCCCCGATTATTTCCGGCAGACCAACCATAATTTTTATCCAAACATTCCACAACTACCCGCGGGTCTTGATTGAACCGTTCTCGAATAAAAATAACCGATTCATCCGTACTGGCATTATCCAGTAATACAAATTCCACATCCTTTCTTTGACACCCCTCCACCAGGGATGAAAAACATTCCCCTAAATGTTCTATCCCATTCCAATTTAAAACCAAAACACGTACAAGAGGATTATTCATAATAGATACCCGTATTCTCCAATCTATAAAAGAAAATTATACATAAAAAACCTCTTGACAATATAGTAAAGCATCCTCTAATAAAAAAACAGTTGAGTCGGGGGTGAACCTATTCCAATTAGTCGTATTAAAGAATTAAAAATAATTGGGAGAGACCCAGCAAATTCTTCGAACGGCAAAGATGTTCTAACCAGTAATATTGACGCTTCCAATGCTATAAATTGAAACGAAGAAAAGTTTCCAACCCATATCAGTATTCAAAGGAAAATTGAATGATAATAAATTTATATACTTACATGAAATCCCTGAAATAATAATTAATCTATTCAAAAATTAAATATCTGCAAGAGACCTCTTAAAGGTTCTAACATCATAGTCCCAGTGTAAACGGGAGGTAATAGGTAAAAAAATAAAAATAACTGCGAAGGAGTTGAATGGATATAATATGTTAGTAAACAACCTATTTATTCATAAGTTTCTATCATTTATATCCATGATAAAAATTCTTTAAAATTATTTTTTTTATTCATTTTTTGTTAATTATTTACAAAAGAATGTACAATTCCTTAAAGATATATCTAAAATATTTTGTGATGAACTTATTTAAAACCCTTATAAATTGAGGCTTTCATTAAGGTAAAAAAAAAATTAGAAAAAATTAAAAATTTTTGTAACTTTTAATTTGATTTTTCGTATTAAATTTTGTAACATTCTACCAATTTAAAACTTATGTGCCTGCATATCTCCGTGTGATATGGAGGCGACACAAGCCGACCCCAAGCCCTAAGCTCCTTAGTGAGGCGACCAGCGTAAGGCGGCAACGCGGTACCAACTAAACCATTAACCCTATAGGAGGGTTTATGAATTGCACAAGGGCATGCATCTTATTATTGACTGTCGGAATGTGTCGCGCGACCTATGCTTAAATGACAAGCTAGTGTTAAATGCGATGGCTCGTGCAGCAGAGAGAGCCGGCGCGACCGTAATTTCGCAAGTTCGCTACAAGTTTGGTAGTGATTCACCCCCTGGATTTGCCGCCTTGGTAATGCTGGATGAGAGCCATTGCTCCGCACATACTTATGCGGATTTAGGACTCATTGCAATGGACATCTTTACCTGTGGGAAAACAGACCCTCGAACTGTTTTTCGTTACATCCGCGAAGAATTAGATTTAGGTGATGTTACGATTCGTGAATTGCCGAGGTTTCCCGTACAGGAAGATAATTCACCTGCAATTACAAAAATTGAGTCCTTCGTAATGGCAGGACAATAATATTCTTTTTTTAAGAGCTTAGTGGGAGTATTCCATCAAGGTGTAGTAGAGAAGTTTGTCTATACCCTTTTAAGATGGAATTACAAAACATATTTTAAGCACAATAGAGGTGTGTCTATCTTATTTTTTGTATAATAAGTGTTTCTGGGAACATCTTTTTATTTGAAATAATTCATAACCAACTTTTCTCAAGGAGAAAAATAGATGACCCGTGAATTGCATGATGGACGAGAAGACGGATTAATGCCTTTGGAAAGTTTAGACCTTTCCAAAGTTTCGCATTTTCCCGATTTAATAAAAGCCATGCGGAAAACTTCTTTTGGTGGACGTACCTTAGGAGAAGCGTTTGAAGTTTTATTAAAAATGTTCCGTGATGAGGAATGCACAGTCGTGTTAACACTCTCCGGCGCTATGACCGTTGCAAAACAAGGTATGATTATCTGCGAAATGATAGACCGTGGATTAATTCACGCAGTCATTGCAACGGGTGCCCTAATTGCACATGGCGTTACAGAAAGTATCGGGCTAACTCATTATGCAGTGAATCCTAATATTGATGACAAAGAACTTTTTGAAAAAGGTTATAATCGTGTATATGACACACTGGAAATGGAAGCAAACCTCAACGATGTGTGTGAAGTTGTAGGTCGTGTGCTGGATGAAGTTACCCCGGAAAAGGGTGTGTGGTGTTCTCATCTTTTTTGTCGTGCTGTTGGGCAGGAATTAGAACGATTAAATCACGGACCCGGTATTTTAAGAAGTGCTTATCAGAAAAATGTGCCTGTATATATCCCGGCTTTTACAGATAGCGAAATGGGGCTGGACTTTTCCACATGGGCAATGAGAAAAACCATTCAGCAGAAGCAAAAACAAAACAAAAAATGGGACCCCGAAGAATTGTTTCAGGCTGTTCCTAATTTTAATCCTTTTTTAGATTTGCAACATTATGCCCGCTTAATAGGACGAGCAAAAAAATTAGGTATTTTAACCATTGGCGGAGGTGTCCCCCGTAATTGGGCTCAGCAGATTGGTCCTTATTACGATATCACCTCAGTTCGTCTGGATGTAGAAATCCCTCAACCTCGCTTCCAATATGGTGTTCGTATTTGTCCGGAACCGGTTCACTGGGGCGGTTTATCCGGTTGTACCTATTCCGAAGGTGTCAGCTGGGGCAAGTTTGTGCCTATCGAGGAAGGTGGAAGATATGCAGAAGTTCTCGCAGATGCTACCCTTGTTTTACCTTTTTTGATGAAATGCGTATTTGAAGAGTTAGATAAAGAATGTTAAAGGAATAAATGAATGCAGAAAAAAAGAACCTACATGGGAGAAAAAGAAAATTTTCTCGCATTATCTAGAGAATACTCTCATCCAGATACTGCAAAGGTTATTATTCTACCCGTTCCTTTTGAAAAAACATCTACCTTCGGTAAAGGTTCAAAAAAGGGACCCTCTGTAATTATTGAAGCCTCCCATGAAGTTGAATTATATGATACTGTTTTAGGTTTTGAGCCTTACCAGACTTGCAGAGGCATCGCAACTTTAACCCCCTTAAAAATTAAAGGACCTTCTGGTGAAAAGTTAGCAAAATCTCTTGAAGAGGAAGTAAATTATTGGTTAGAACAAGACAAGTTTGTTATTACAATAGGAGGGGAGCATTCAAGCATAGTAGGGTCAGTGTATGCTCATACAGAAAAATATCAACCCCTCACAGTAATTCAATTCGATGCTCACAGTGATTTGCGAAACGCTTATCTTAGCGATAAATGGAACCATGCCTGTGCAATGGCACGAATTTTAGATAAACCCATAACCAAACTGGTACAAATAGGTATTCGAAGTGAAGCCCCCGAAGAGCCCGCAATTGCTGAAAACTTTGGAAAAAGGGTTCGTACTTTTTATGCTCACAAAATACAGAGAGAGGGAGAAAAAATATTTAAAAAAATCTTAAAAGAACTTACTGAATATGTATACATAACCTTCGATTGTGATGTCTTTGACCCGAGTGTTATCCCAGCAACAGGGACGCCCGAACCCGGAGGACTCAGTTGGGAATGGGTTAACCAGTTTTTTGAAATCTTATCTCAGTGTAGAAAAATCGTGGGCTTTGATGTGAGCGAGTTAAGCCCCATACCGTATCTACACCATCCTCAATTCACCATCGCAAAAATGATATACCGCATTATCGGTTATACTTTTTCATCGAGAAAATATTCGAATTTTTAACGATTTTAGGATTTTTTAATTTTGTATCGTTCCGGAAAGTCGTTTCCTTAGATTATCATAAAAGACAAGAATAACAAGAAGAGCACCAACGAATACCTGTTGCCAATATGCATTGATATTTTCAATATTACAAAAATTCCGGAGTACCATAATAATCAAAGCCCCTGCCAATGCAGAAATGGCTCCTCCTTCACCTCCCATCAAGCTGGCTCCACCGATAACACATGCGGCAATAGCATCTAATTCATAGGTCTCTGCCGCCTTCGGGTCAGCAACACTGGTTCGCGAAGCAAGGACAAGCCCCGCCAATCCTGCCATAGCCCCACACAGAACATAAGCAATTGTGCGAACGAGTTCCACACGAATACCCGAAAGCCTTGTTGCTGTGATATTTCCTCCGATAGCATACAAGGCTCTACCAAACCGTGTCATAGTTAGAACAAAGGCAAAAATCAAAGCCAATCCACCTGTAATCGAAACGGGAATCCACCAGTATAAAGTTCCCCCTAACCATGAAAACCCCGCAGGCAAGCCAAAAATAGTCTGTGCTCCACTAATAACTAATGTAACACCTCTTGCCGCCATCATCATACCTAAAGTAGCAATAAACGGTGGTATTTTTCCACGAGTAATAAGTAATCCATTAATTAAACCTGCAAAAGCACCACAACCAATACCAATTACAATACCCAGAGAGATAACCATAAAACTAGGATATTGGGCTTGGTGCAAGTATTTCATAATCAAGCAAGCACTCATACTTGCAAATGCAGATACACTTCCCACAGACAGATCAATCCCTGCAGTTAGAATCACCAACAACTCGCCGACACAAAGAATACCTATAACAGAAGTGCGATAAGCCACACTAATTAAATTTTCGTATTTACGGAAGTCAGGTGATATAACCGCAAGAATAATACAAAGAATGGCGAAGATAATTAAAGGGGATTGTCGTGATAGGGTTCTCTTTACACGGCTAAACTCTTTTGACATATGCAACCATTCTCCTAATATTCATTCTATTCATTAATTTTAACTACTATGATAATAAACATCCCAACCTAAATATTTTTCCCATGCCTCATAAACACTCTGTGCTACTTTATCTAAAGTAACAGCAACATGGTGTTCAAAACCGTTAACACATATAAAATGAAGTAATGACTGAAGATTCTCAATTCTTGCTACTCCGTATCCGCCGAAAGATTTAATACGGTCATTTGTGAAAGCCCCTTCTCCCACATAGCCCTGTATCTCACCTAAATCTTCTCGTGTCCCCATACGGGCAAATGTTATAGGAGAAGAAACGATTTGTCCTGTCACAGTGCCGTATGTGTTATCTTTGCCTACAGAACCTGCAATAATGGCTTGATAATCCATCTCGGGTTTTTTGAAAAACGATTTAGGCAAATTAGAACAATGGAACATCACACATCGGTCGGGGTCATCTTTGAAGTTATTGTTCCAGTCCAATAATGCACTGGGTCTTTGCGATGCTAATGATAATGAATACATAGAAACGGCACCGCAAACATCTACTTCACACGCACTGGGAATTAACTGTTCACTTAACATGCTCATACAGGTGCAGGGAACAACACCAAAATAGGTTTCTAACGCAGTCCAGCATTGTATCGCCGTTGCATTCAATTCTTTTTCCTTTATCCATCGTTCTGTTACAATAGCAAAACGAGCCATGCGTTCTATTGCCTGAGTGGGTGTGGATTTTATTGCAATATATTCGGAGATCTTCTTACATTTGTTCTGCAGGGATTTATCATTGGTAGATATCTTTTCCGCCTGTCCTAATATTTCGGATAGGTCAATAGTTTCTACAGTAATACCATAATTTTCAAGCAGTTTTTCACTATAACGAACAGTATTAAAAGCGGATGGTCTGGCACCCATGGAACCAATACGAGCGTTTTTTAGTCCACGAATGACACGACATGTACCCGCAAAAGATTGCAGGTCTAAAGTAAACTCTTTAGAACTGAGCGACTCTGTATGAAATGTAGTTAGCGTAAAGGGAATACGATATTGATTTAAATTAGCACAGACACTCATCTTCCCACAGAAAGAATCTCTTCGCCGATTAATACCCATTTCATTAGCATCGTCCGGTTCCGCTTGAATTAAAACGGGAACCTGAAGGTTTGCCATACGAAGCGTATCGGCGACTGCACGTTCATCGCCAAAATTTGGTAATGTAACAATAATTCCATCTATTTCATCACAATGTCTGCGAAATAAATCCGCACATTTTTTAGCATCTTCCCATGTTTCTACTGCTCCATATTTCGTATCTTTTGGGTTTAGGATAACCACGCCCAAACCTAATTTCTTTAATAATCCCTTTATTTCAGCATAGCCTTCCTTAGCTAAGACATCGGGGAAAAAACCTCTATTTCCCACAATAACTCCAAATGTTAAGCCCTTCTTCATTGTCTCATTCCTTATCTTAATTTCTCCTACTTTCCTACATTGCAAATTTTTAACATAATACTATATATAGAATCGAAATTTTAAATCGAATTGATTTAATGTCCACAGATTTTATTTCATATATAGAGGATACCTAATTCGAAATATTTTTATTATGAATTATTTAATCTAATTTCACTATAATCACAAGTTTGAAACTATTTCATCCATAAGGAGGTAATATGACTCTTCTGTCTAACTTAGCTATTTGGCTTTCTTTAACTCTTTTAGGGAATACGATATCCGATATTCCTTATGAACATTATTTTCATACTCCCATACCTATACAAGTTGAATTATCAAACATAAGTCAGAACTTTTTACCTATTTATATCAAAGAAAATGACCTCGGTATTAAGACTCTGTTATTGGGTACAGGCGAAGGTTTATATCAGTTTAACCCTATACAAAATCCCAACTGGGAAAATATATCGAGGGGATACATTGAAGATGGACATATCTTTAATATGGATATGGATAAAGAGGGGAAAATTTATTTGGGAACATGGAAGGGTCTTTACATGATGGAGGATAACAAGATTAAAAAAGCGGAAAGTTTAGGAATTATTCCAATTTCGGTTGTAAAGGTTAAGGACTCAAAGATTATTATAGGGAGTCCCGAAGGAATTTGGGTTCGTGAGGGAAACGGAGATTGGGAAAAAATAGATAGACCTATTCCTCGGAGTATAAGAGACATTGCAGTAGATAGTCATGGGAATATATGGATTGCTACGGAAATAGGACTCATCTGTTTACAAGACAAACAAGAAATTACACATTACAAACACAACGAAGATTTGTTTTCCGAAGCACAACCTGAAAGGGAACTGATTTCCAATAATTTGAGTTCTGTTTGTATCAAAAAAGATGAACTCTGGGTAGGTGGTTTAGGCGGTATTACAGTATTAAAAAATGGAAAAGTAATTAGGAAATATCTACATAAAGATTTCCCCGGCGCAATGATTACAAAAATTGTATATGACGAGGTTTCAGGTAAAATTTGGATAGGAACAAATAATGGTTTAGTATGCTTACCAGAAGACGATATTAAAAATAAAATGGTATTTCGTAGTGCACGATGGCTATTAGACGATGAGGTTCGGGATATTTTTGTTTGCAAAGATGAAATATATGTCAGTACATCTAAAGGAATAAGTAGATTAACAATTTCTAAAAAAACTTTAGCAGAAAAAGCTGCTTATTTTGAAAAAGTAGCACAAGAAAGACACACCCGCGAACCCGGTATCGTTGAATACTGTAATCTGCATATCCCTGGTGACCTTTCAACATGGGAACCGGGAGATGATGATAATGATGGTGGTTATACAAATATGTATCTTGCAGGACTTTCCCTTCAATATGCTGTTACAAAAGATGAACAGGTTCGGCAAAGAGCAAAACAAATCTTTAAAGCCATTGTATTTTTAGAAGAGGTAACTGAATTACCGGGCTTTATAGCAAGAACCGTTGTCCCTTCAGACTGGACACAAGTTCGTGACTCTAACGAAGAAATATCCCATCAAAGAAGAGCATTGATGCGAGTTCAGGACCCAAGATATAAACCCGTTGAAGTTCGCTGGCGAAAATCGCGTGACGGCAAATGGCTCTGGAAGGGTGATACAAGTAGCGATGAAATAACCGCTCATTTCTTCGGTTGGGCAATTTATTACGATTTATGTGCAGATGATGAAGACAAACAAACTCTACAATCCCTTGTTGCCCGTGTTATGGATAAAATCATTGCAGATGGATATGTGCTCAAAGATATTGATGGAACACACACACGCTGGGGTGTATGGGCACCGGAACGCATTAAACATGACCCCGATTGGTCAAATGAAAGAGGGATTAATGCCTTAGAAATTCTGTCGTATTTAAAAGCAGCGTATCATATCACAGGTAATGAAAAATATCAGAAGGAGTATGAACACCTTTTAATTGAGGAAAATTATGCATCCCTTGTCAAAAAGGCAAAGAACTATGGTCCTTCTTCACGAACACATATAGATGATGAATTATTGGCCTTTACTTATCCTGCTTTGTTCCGATATGAAAAAGAGGAACACTGGCTGGAAATCTATCGGGAAAGTATTCAGCACTGGTATAAGGGAATAGAAAACGAGAACAGCCCGTTGTTCAATTTTATTTATGCATGGTGTATGGGTAACGACCCCCATTTAGATAAATCTATTGAGACACTAAGGGAAATCCCTTATGACCTTATCAATTGGACTGTGGATAATAGAGCACGAGAAGACATTCATCTTGTTCGTGAACCTATTTTAGAAGTGATTCAGACTTCTCGATTGCTCTCTCCACGAGAAACGGGAGTTATACGCTGGGATAAAAACCGATGGGAGGCGATTCAAGGTGATGGAGGGAAAACCGAATGGGCACCCACTTTTTATCTATTCCCCTACTGGTTAGGAAAATACTTAGGATTAATCAAATAAGATAAATATTTACATATTTTTCTTCGTCTTAATAATATCTATCCCTTTTGAAAGATCTGTCTTCCTTTTTGTATCAGCACATTTTAATATTTTATTCGTATTTGTTTAGAATACAGCATATTTTCATTTATCTTTTTGGAGATTCTTAGGATTAATTTTCATGATAACTTTCTCTGAATGGAATTTTATTTGGCAAGCCATTGGCATAATCGGCGCCATCATTTTTTTTGGCAGATTCTATATCCAGTGGATATGGTCTGAAAAATTGGGGCGAAGTGTTATACCTATTGTCTTCTGGTATATGAGTTCCATCGGCTCCATTTTATTATTAGGATACGGCGTGTATATTCTCTCCCCTGTTGGAGTGGTCAGCTATGGTTTCAATCTGTTAGTGTATGCTCGAAATCTAATCCACATCTGGCGGAAACAAAATACACTTACTTCAATCCGTTATTATTTCACACATGGGCTAGTCCTCTTCGCTTTTATTGTTTCAACAATTGTCGTGGGGTATGTTTTCTATCAAAAGTTTTTCCATGTTCGTGAAATGGCAAGACCTTATGTAGTACGGTATAGTCTTTGGATTTTTCTCGGATTGATGGGACAAATATTATTTGCTTTTCGTTTTCTTATTCAATGGTTAGCCACAGAGGTGAAAAAGCAAAGCGTCATCCCTCCAATATTCTGGTACCTCAGTTTAATCGCTTCCTTCCTACAAATTATTTCCTATTCCTTCCAGAAAGAATGGTTATACGCCATCGGACTATTAACAACCCTCTTCATATACTTTCGAAATATATGGCTCCTTAAAAAAGGGAAAAAAGTTTCAATGGCGAGTAATGGGAATGAGTAAGACAAAAATAATGTAATAAAAATCACTTCCTACAAAAAAATATATAACACCAAACCCATATGTTACTTGTAGCCCTTGCCCTAAAAAAATAATGGTGGAGTCGAGGAGGATCGAACTCCCGACCTCATGACTGCCAGTCATGCGCTCTCCCAACTGAGCTACGACCCCACGAGAAATGTTATTATAAACCAAATGCTCTGTTGTTGTAAAGTAGTGAAATGAATTAAAATTTTATAATCTATTAGAATGAATTAGATGAATGACTTTAATCTAAGGGATACATCTGGATGAAAAAAATTTTTTTTAGAGTTTTTCATTTTTATGTGGTTTCATTACTATTTTGGCTCTTTTATCCTATCCCTACTTCTACTTATGCACAGTCCGAAGGAAAAGATGTCCTTAAACCTCCATACCTATTAGATGAACAAGGTAGAATTACCATCTATCATGGTATTACTGTTTCTCGCTCTGCAAAAAACGCCGAAGATTTCCTCCCCTGGCAAAAAAAAGAGGATTTCGCACGATTAAATGAATGGGGAATTAATCTTGTGCGCTATTTAATCTTTTGGGAAGCAATAGAGCCCGTTTCAGGGACATATAACCATAAATATATGCAGGACACTTTAGAACGTATAAAATGGTTAGAAGAATTAGGTATTGATGTTCTTTTATGTATTCATCAAGATTTATATCATCGAAAATTTGGAGGGAGTGGTTTCCCTGACTGGGCTGTTCATGATGGGGGGTACTCATTTACACCCGTTTCTCCTCCCTATAAAAACTATTTCACAAAACCCGTTATGAGTTGTTTTGATTATTTCTGGCGGAGTGAAGTACTAAAAAATAGTTATGTAGACATGGTGAAATATGTCCTTTCCAATGTGGATAAACTCCCAAACTTAATCGGTCTCGAAATATTTGATGAGCCCTGGCCTCACATTGGCGCCAGTTTTGAACAAACAATACTTACTGATTTTTATAAGCGTATTGAAAAAATGAAAATATCCAATAACTTCAAAACAGCCCTCTATTTCCAACCTATGTTAATTGCAAGTGTAGTTATACCTACCGCACTACAGTTCCAACCATCAACATTCGCAGTCTATGCAGTTCGTTATTATGACCCCTTCTATGAAAACGAAACCAGCACCTACGGAAGAACGAATAAATGGGTTATGAATACTACCCTTTCACAGAGGGTGCGCGAGTCTCGTCGATGGGGCATTCCTATGTTAATAACTGATTTTGGCGTGGGATTGAGTCTGGTTCATTCTATGCAATTTTTAGATGATTGGTTTTCACTTATGAATATATATCATTTAGGGTGGGTATATGATTCTTACGACCGAGATACAGACAATCCATACGGAATATTAGATGGGGAAGGAAATACAAAACCCGTATTAAGTAAATTAATACAAACCTATCCTCAAAAAATTGCGGGGAAAAATCCGTCATGGTTTACAAAAGGGAACATATTTAAATTAACCTATGAACCGGATGGAAACGTGGCTCCAACGGTTGTTTTTGTGCCACGCAGTGATGTGATAAAGCAAGTTATGATAAATACAAAACCGTATCCCTACGACCCGATGAAAGACCTGCGGATTGAATATAAAGCCAGTGCCAAAGAAAAAACGGTTAATATCGTTGTCCAGTGGTAAAGATTGAACAATTCTAACCATCTACTGTTAATAAAATGCCGTGTATACAAATCCGTTACAATATTATTTTCAACAATTCACAAAATATCCTTTTGTAAGAAGTTACGACCATTCTATCACATATGGAGCGGTTTGGGAAGATATAGAAATCTATACAAGAAAATTATCATCTTTTGAAGGGAAACAGGTAAGTATTATTACTGTCCCATCGGTGGAAACTCTTACAATTCTATGTACTCTAATAAGACTTGATGCTCAAATTATTTTACTGTCGCCTTTTGACCCTCCCCCAACAATTTATAAGTATTTAAGTGAAACACAAACAAAGTTCCTTCTGTGTCCAAAGAAATATGTCGATAAATATATTTTATCTCCCATACCTATTTTCACCTTCGAAGACATTAAAAACTCAAAAGCAAATCATCCTCCATTCTCTTCGTCTAATGAAGAATGTAAATTTATTATTATGACTTCCGGGAGTACCTCTTCGCCAAAAAAAGTTTGCTTATCATTTACCAATCTGTTAACTAATGCATACCATAGCAATAAAAACTTGCCATTTCAAGTAGGAAATACCTGGCTTTTATCATTACCTCTATTCCATGTTTCGGGGTTATCCATTCTATTTCGTGCAATTGTAGGTGGAGGAAGTGTTTATATCCCAGATGAAAATATAAACTGGTGGAGTCATGATATTCCCGATGATATAACTCATCTTTCTGTGGTAAGCACACTCATGAAAAGATTACTGGATAGAAAAGATGGTTTGATGAAAAATAAATGGGAAAGTATATTATTAGGTGGAGGACCGATTCCCGAAGGAATCGTTCGTAAATGTTGCGAAATGGGCTTGCCGTTATATACAACTTATGGTTTAACCGAAATGGCATCTCAGGTAACTACCACATCTAAAAACGATAATTTGTCCCATCTGCTCACCAGCGGAAAACCTTTAATTCCGGATACAGTAAAAATAGGAGAAGATGGGAATATACATGTTCGGGGACCCTGTAGATTTCAGGGATATTGGAATAACGATACGCTGGAACAGCCGTTCGATGAAGAAGGTTGGTTTGCCACTCAAGATATGGGGCAATGGACCGAGGATGGTTACCTTCAAGTTTTAGGGAGGAAAGACAATATTTTTATCTGTGGAGGTGAAAATATTCAACCTGAAGAAATAGAAAATGAAATCCTATCCAGTGGTTTTGTTAACAGAGTGGTGGTTGTGCCGATGGAAGATGCAGAATACGGATGTGTCCCCGTTGCATTTGTAGAATTTTCAGAAGATAGAGATGAGAAGGACCTTGTTTTTTATTTGAAAGAAAGGATTTCAGGAATAAAGATACCCAAACATTACTTCCCCTTTCCCAAAAAATGGGAAGAGAAAGGGATTAAAATATCGCGGAGGGCATTAGCAAATGGGTTACAAACTCAGAAAGAGGTATCAACATGAAGGTATATTCTAAAATCATAATTATATTGGTACTCCTTGTTTCCCTTTTTTCTTGCAACCTTTTCCCAAAAAGACTTTCTGTAGACATTCCTATGAGTGACGGGGTAAAACTCAAGGCAGAATTGTGGTTACCCAACCGAATGGGTTCTTTTCCCGTGCTATTAGAGCGGACCCCCTACAATCGTGAGAGAGTTATACGAATGCATCAACATCTCGTAGGAAATGGGTATGCTATTCTTGTGCAAAATCTGAGGGGCACCGTAGGCTCCGAGGGGAAGTGGGAGGTCTTTGGTAGTGATGGATGGGTTGGTCCCGGCAAGCAAGACGGAATTGATACGGTAGAATGGATAAAAAAACAAAAATGGTGTAACGGGAAAATTGGTCTTTTGGGTTTTTCTGCATCTTCAATTTCAGCTAAATTATTACTTTCCTCTTATCCCGAAGGGGTACAGTGTGCTTACCTGGTAGCGGGTTCGGACAATTTCTATGAAACTGTATTCCCCTATGGTTGTTACCGTAAAAATACAATAGAGGAATGGGGACCTGCTAAAGAATATTTGTCCGAAATTATCAAACATCCTTCCTATGATGCGTTCTGGGAACAACGAAATGCTCGCGCCCGAGCCCATAATATTAATGTGCCGGTTTTTATCGTGGGGGGCTGGTTCGATTTGTTTCAGCGAAGTTCCACCGAATTCTTCCACCTGTTACATACCCATACGCATTCTCCCACATTCGGCAAGTGTAAACTGGTTATGTTACCTCTTGCTCATGCTGCCCCTCCCGGAGAACTCACTCTTGAAGATCGTGAAAAAATAAACCTTGATGAAAAAATAGGTAGTATACGAGAGTGGTTTGACTATTGGCTTAAAGGAATAGACAATGGCTTATATAACAAACCGTCGGTAGGGTTATTCATCGTAGCTGACCCCCAGAACCCAGGTGAAAAGGGAAATACATACCAGTTTTATAATAATCTACCGTGGAGTACTCATCCTATAAAAATGTTTCTCAGAGCCAATGGAAGCCTTTCATTAGAATCACCCACAGAAGAAACGAGTTATTCTACCTACACATATGACCCCCTCGACCCTACCCCCTCCAAAGGAGGCAATAATCTTAATCCACCTTCAGGTCCCCATGACCAGCGAGAGATAGAAAAGAGAAGTGATTTGTTGGTTTTTACCTCTCCCCCCTTACAAAAGCACCTAACACTTATGGGACCTATAACCGTGCATTTATATGCTACAACTGATGTGCCAGACACAGACTTTGGAGCAAGGTTCTGCGATGTATATCCCGATGGAAGGTCTATGCTTATGAATGAAGGCATGGTCAAAGCTCGCTATAGAGAAAGTATCGAAAAAGAAAACTTTATTGAACCCCACAAAATATACGAATATGAAATCGACCTTTGGGATACGGCGTTAGTGATAGCACCGGGACATCGAATACGAATTACAATTATCTCTGCAAGTAATCCTCGTTATGAGCCTAATCCTAACACTGGCGAACCCTTCCGACAGCACACTCGAACTTTAAAAGCCACTCAGCAGATTTACCATGACAAAGACCATGCTTCCTATGTGCTTCTACCCTTCGTAAATTCAAGTGATATACAAGGTTTATTCTAATCCAGGAAAATCGATAAAAATCATTCGTTTTCGGAAATAAATAGAGAAATTGAATTATTATTATATAAAAAATTATAGTTGAATTGATATAGTACGGTTGGTGATTGAAATGTAACCATTACATTATAAATACATTATAAAGGAGAATCTGTATGACTTCATGTATGAGCCGATTATATGCATTAGGGTTAATCGTAGTCCTTTCTTTCTCTATTTTCCTTCCCGATGCAAATTCGCTGACAATTTATGTAGCTCCGGGAGTAGATGGGCAGGGGAATGGTACGAGGCTCTCTCCCTATACCTCACTGATACAGGCAAGAGACCACATACGGGAAATTAAAAAAACGAAAGGACTTCCACAAGGGGGTGTCAAAGTGGTCTTGAAAGAAGGAGAACACCACATAACCGACACCGTACTTTTCACAAGTGAAGACAGTGGAACTTCTCAATCCCCTATTGTCTACTGCGCTAATGAAAACGCTTATGTAGTTTTCAATGGGGGAATTTGTCTAAAGGGATTTCAAAAGGTTAGAAATGAACCCGGCTCAGAACGACTGAAAGCAGATGTAAAAGATAAGATATATTTGATTGATTTACGAAAGTATGGGATAGTTCAGTTGCCTCCCTTAGAGTTAGCTGGATTCGGAAGTTTAAAGGTTCGCACCCCTGATAGAAACTATAAAAATTACAATACATACCCCTGTCCTGAATTATTTTTCAACAAAATCCCTATGACCCTGTCTCGTTTCCCCAATAAAGACTTCATAAAGGTTGCCGGTGTTCAGGGCGAAAAAAATGAAGAAGCATGCCAGAACTGTATGAAAAATGTGCGACTGAAATTAGAAGGTTGTCCCCTCAACGAGTGGGCTAATGAGACTAACATTTTGCTATATGGATACTGGTATTATGACTGGGCAGATTCCTATGAGAATGTCAAATCTGTGAATGCAGAAACGCAAGAAGTCTTATTAGCCGAACCCGGGTCGGCTTATGGCTACCGAGAAGGGGCGAGATACTATGCACTTAACCTTTTATGCGAATTGGACCAGCCCGGTGAATATTATATAGACAGAGAAAATCTGTATCTATATTTCTACCCTCCTTCCAACATAGACAATGCCCTTATTGAATTGTCTTTTTTTGAAAAACCGATGATTATCTTTGATAATGCAGAGCATATTTCTTTTGAACGAATTCATTTCCGGTTAGGTGCGGGTAATTTAGTCCAAATTTTTGATGGTGATACTATTCAAATGCTCGGTTGCTCTTTTCAAGAATCGGGTGGGTATGGATTGACCATCAGTATGGGAAAAAACCACCGTGTTCAATCTTGTGATTTTCATCGATTGGGGAAAGGGGGAATATATCTCAATGGCGGAGACCGTAAAACATTAACTCCCAGCGGCATTGTAGTTGACAATTGCTATTTCTCTCATCTGGCTCGTATTGACCATACATATAATCCTGCGGTATATATGCATGGTGTCGGCCATAAAATTTCTCACAATTTAGTCCACGACATCCCTAGTAGTGCTTTCCGAACCGATGTAAATGACACGGTATTAGAGTTTAATGAGATATTTAATGTCCTTACTGAATCGGATGACCAGGGAGGTGCTGATATGTGGGGAACTCCAACCTATGGCGGAGTCGTATTTCGCTATAATTATTGGCATCATATCGGGAATTGGAAAGAAGGAACAGAACAACCCGGTTGCGGTCACGCTGGCATTCGCTTAGATGATGCAATAAGTGGAGTCCATATCTATGGAAATATTTTTTATCACAGTTCGGCTGGGAACTTTGGTGGCATTCAAATACATGGAGGAAAAGATAACCTTATAGAAAATTGTATTTTTGCAAATTGCCGAATTGGAATTAGTTGCACTCCATGGCCCAAAGAACACTGGCTCAATTTCATAAAAGATGCATTAGACAGTCCAGTAATAGATAAAGAGTTATATCTCAATCGATATCCATATTTAGCAAATCTTTCCGAAGATAACAATAAAAATACAGCGAAGAAAAATATCTTCATAAATTGTAACCAGATAGTTTTAAGAAAACCCTCTAACTTTGTATACGAAGACAACATTGAAACCAATAATCAGGAATTATTCCCTAAAATACATGCAGGGGATTTTTCAATTAATAAAGAGATTATCCAAACACAAAACGTAGGATTTGCTCCTATTCCATTTGAAAAAATAGGTCTTTACATGGATAAATATCGAAAGAAACTACCCGTAGACGCGATTCAAAAAGGGAGAACACAATCTTAATTATACACAGGATGTAGTGTACACAATAAAAAAAGCCACATTATATCCATAAAATTTGATAATTTTTGCAAAAAAATGTCAACAGTTTATTTTTAATCGATATGGGAAATTTTGGGTTAATTATTTGTAAAAATCATAAAAAATTTTATTATTGATATTATAGATTTTTAATGTTAATAATCAGGTTTTACTTAAATTTAGGTAAATTTTTAAAAAATTTTTAAAATTTTATTAAAGTTTTTTCTAAAGTTGCCGATAAAATAGATGTAAAGCGGTAAAAGAAACAATTTAATATGGAAACACAAAAGGGTGTCCGAAGACATCGAAAGGAGGTGACACCTATAAATGTCAGTTCGGACCAGCGAGAAAAAAATTGAATATAAATGCTAAGGGGATGTCGTAGGGACGCGACAAAAAACCGAGCATTAAAAAGTTGTTTCGATTAAGGGACAATCGAAACAACAAAAGCAAGGAAGCATAAAAAATCAACTCATGGAGGAATTTGTTATGGGTCTTAGAATTAACACCAATGTACCGTCCTTAAATGCGGCAAGAGTTTTACGGCGTTCCACACTGGATTTAAACAAAACGCTGGAACGGCTATCGAGTGGGCTGAGAATTAATCGGGCAGCCGATGACGCGGCAGGTTTAGCCATTGCCGAGGCGTTCCGTTCAATTGTTCGTGGTTCCAATGTAGCTCAGCGGAATGCTCAAGATGGTATAAGTCTTGTTCAGACGGCTGAAGGTGCTTTGAGCGAAACCACGAATATTTTACAACGGATACGCGAATTAGCAGTGCAAGCAGCAAATGGCACGCAGAGCGATAATAATCGTGCTGCAATTAACACAGAAGTTCAACAGTTATTACAACAGATTGATAAGATTGCGACCGATACTGAATTCAATGGAATTTATGTATTGAGTGCTACCCAAACAGTTACCCTACAGGTGGGTGCTTTCAGTGGGCAGGTAATGGCAATAACTGTTAGTGGAGCAAAAACAAACGACCTGGCTGTTAATGCGGTAAATGTATCCACTATGGCGGGTGCGGTAGATGCATTGTCACTGGTGGATAACGCTCTAAGGAGTGTAAATACTCTGCGCGCTACTCTGGGTGCATATCAGAATCGTCTGGAATTTACAATTAATACCCTGGCGATTCAGGAAGAAAACTCGGCTGCCTCGGAAAGTGCCATTCGCGATGCGGACATTGCACAGGAGACGATTCGTTTCACCCGGAACCAAATTTTGGTTAATGCGGGTACCTCTGTGCTTGCCCAGTCGAATATCGTTCCACAGACAGCCCTGCAACTGTTAAGGTAATACATAACTTAAACAGTAAAAAGGTTTATCAACATGGGACAAACAAGGGCAAGGAAAGCCCAAAAAATAAGTAACTCAAGGAGGAAATGAACTATGGGACTTCGTATTAACACCAATGTATCAGCGTTAAACGCTGCTCGTGTGTTACGCCGTAGCACACTGGATTTGAACAAAACATTAGAGCAATTGTCCAGTGGGTTAAGAATCAATCGTGCAGCGGATGATGCTGCTGGACTGGCAATTGCAGAAGCGTTCCGCTCACAAGTTCGCGGAACCCAGGTAGCCCAGCGAAATGTTCAAGATGGTATTAGTTTAGTTCAGACAGCCGAAGGTGCACTAAGCGAAACGACAAATATTTTGCAACGTATTCGCGAACTGGCAGTGCAAGCGGCAAACGGAACTCAAAGTGATAACAACCGTGCTGCTATTCAATTAGAGGTAGACCAATTAATAAGCCAGATTGATAAAATTGCAACAGATACAGAGTTTAATGGCATAAAGGTATTAACAGGAGCGCAATCGGTTGTAATGCAAGCCGGGTATCTACAAGGACAAACTTTGAGTTTAACAATCAGCGGTGCTACTGCGGCGATATTGAGCGTAAACAATTTGGCCGTATCCTCTCGAGCACTCGCTGAGTCCGCAATTACGCTGGTGGATAATGCATTAAGGTCTGTAAATACCTTGCGGGCAACGCTGGGTGCGTATCAAAATCGGATGGAATTTACAATCAATACTTTAGCCATTCAGCAAGAAAATTCAGCTGCATCCGAAAGCGCTATCCGTGATGCGGATATTGCTCAGGTAACCATTCGGTTTACAAGAAACCAGATCCTTGTGAACGCGGGAACTTCTGTCCTTGCACAAGCTAATGTTGTTCCACAAACAGCATTACAATTGTTAAGATAATTTGTGGAAAACAAAGATTTGTAAAAAATTGAATACTTTTGGACAAAAAAATCTATGGATGGGATAACAACTCATGGAGGAAATAGTTTATGGGTTTAAGAATTAACACAAACATACCGGCAATCAATGCGAGCCGTGTACTCCGCAGAACGACTGCAGACCTGAATAAGACGCTGGAACAACTCTCCAGTGGTCTCCGTATCAATCGTGCTGCGGACGATGCAGCAGGACTTGCTATTGCTGAAGCATTTCGGTCTCAGGTACTGGGAACAGGTGTAGCCCAGCGAAATGCTCAGGATGGTATCAGTCTTGTTCAGACTGCTGAAGGTGCGTTGAGCGAAACAACAAATATCCTGCAACGCATGCGTGAACTAGCAGTCCAAGCGGCGAACGGTACACAAAGCGATGCCAATCGGTCAGCAATACAAGGTGAAATCAATCAATTGATTGAGCAAATCAATGCGATTGCTACAGATACCGAATTTAATGGCATCGCAGTGCTAAACACAACCAGTGCTATACAGATTCAGGCAGGTATATATTCCGGACAGACCCTTGCCTTGAGTATGGCTTCTGCAACCGCAGCAGCGCTGGGTGTCAGTTTAGTAAATGTTGTTTCCGCAGTATTAGCCGCTTCTGCTATTAGCGTAATCGACGCAGCATTAGGCACGGTAAATACCCTGCGGGCAAGATTGGGTGCTTATCAAAATCGTTTGGAATTTACAATAAACACCCTTGCAATCCAGCAGGAAAATGCATCCGCATCCGAAAGTGCTATTCGTGATGCAGATATTGCTCAGGTAACGATACGCTTTACCCGAAACCAGATTTTGCTGAATGCAGGAACATCCGTATTGGCACAAGCAAATATTGTTCCTCAAACAGCTTTACAGTTGCTGAGGTAAAATGCTACGCTCGGAGGCAGGGTCTTTTATTTCCCTGCCTCCTACTTGGAAATAATTATCAGCATAATATTTTCGTCAGGCGTGAATAGGATGAAGATATATCTGATAATTAATAAGAAAAGGAATTCGGGATAGTTATGAAACACTCAAGGAGGTAAGAACTATGGGACTTCGGATCAATACAAATATCCCGGCACTCAATACAGCCCGGGTGTTAAGAAAATCCACTCTTGACCTCAATAAAAGTTTAGAAAGGTTAAGCAGTGGATTGAGAATTAATCGCGCTGCAGATGACGCAGCAGGTCTTGCTATTGCGGAGAGTTTCCGAGCCCAGGTTCGCGGAACGAATGTGGCTCAACGAAATGCTCAAGATGGGATTAGTTTAGTTCAGACTGCAGAAGGGGCATTAAGCGAAACCACAAACATATTACAACGCATTCGCGAACTTGCAGTTCAGGCAGCAAATGGGACTCTGAGTAGCAATAATCGTTCGGCATTGAACACAGAGGCACAAGAATTGATTTCACAAATCGATAAGATTGCTAATGATACGGAGTTCAACAGCCTACGAATATTAAGTGCTACTAACAGTGTGACCCTTCAGGCAGGACCAAATCAGGGACAAACTTTAACCGTTGTTATTGATGCGGCAAATGCGAGCATTCTAGGAGTAAGTGGTATTACCCTTGCTTATCTCGACTCCGCTGCTGCAGCTATAACGAAGATAGATGATGCTCTGAAGAGTGTGAATACGCTACGGAGTAAATTGGGTGCTTATCAGAATCGACTGGAATTCACTATCAATACTCTCGCTATTCAAGAAGAGAATGCAGCCTCTTCTGAAAGTGCCATCCGCGATGCAGACATAGCTCAGGAAACCATACGGTTTACACGCAACCAGATTCTGGTGAATGCCGGAACCTCTGTGTTGGCTCAAGCAAATATTGTTCCCCAGACCGCATTAGCACTATTGAGATAAAATAGAGGAGGCGGAGCACTATGGGTATGTCGCGTATTGATTTCCAAAATACTGCGGCTCTTCCTATGGTTACGCAAGGAGAAACTTCATTACAGGCTCCGCCTCGCATTCCTTCTCAACAAGGTGGGGGAACAGAAAATCAGAAATTAACCTCTGATAACAAAACTCCCAGCGAGGCGGACCCTAGAATTAAATTTGAAAGAGAACTTTTTGAACAAGTGGTAACCAACCGAAAGGAAATTTTGAAGGAATTAGAGCCTCCTATAACAAGCACTCGTTTAAAGATAGACGAAGAAAATCAAAGAATTGTCATTCAAATTCTCGATGCTCAAAAAAATGAGGTCATTCGTCAAATCCCACCGGAAGAATGGCTAAAGTTCTTATCACGCTGGCAGAAAGTGCAAGGTCTTTTTTTTAACGAACAAATATAAAATTTTCTTCTACTATAGAGTTATATAAAAAAGACAAAAAGAGTCTTTTTTTTTTATTTATGGTATTATTACCCAAGCACCCGGAATGCATATCTCTCCTAATTTTTGACCTAAAGGACTATTTTTGATTTTTTGGAAATCATCATTTCCTTCCGGTAACTGAACCATTTGTCCTGATTTAGCCCTTTGTATTCGTTCCAAAGCATAAATAGATTCCACTTTCGATATAGACATTTCAGGAATACTTTTATTCAAATTAGCAATTTCTTTGTATAATGCTTTGCGGTCTTTATTCTCATCAGACAGTAATCGTTGTATCTCATTCTTTTTTTCTGCCTCTTTTAATGCATCACACTCCTTCAATTCCAAATAGCCCCGATTATTCTCTGCTAAACAGCCCTGATTTTTTAACTGTTCAATTTGTTCAAACCGTTCTCGCATACGATCTGCAATTTCCTTAGCTAACGGAGATACCGTCGCTAATGCCTCTGCATACGCAGGGGTAAATAAATGAAATCCCGAACCTAACCAACTCGTTTTATTTTTATCATTTTCTTCTTTAACAGGTAATTCATCTGTTTTCTTTTCAACATAATCGAGAAGATTACCTGCCTGTTCCTGAATATGTCGAATATCAAGTGTGATATGCGCTTCAATGGTATGCTTTGTCTGTAAAACACAATTAATACTCAATAAAGTACCCACCATGAAAAGAAGGCATACTCTTTTTTTCATACCACATTTCCTTTTTTATCTTTTCATATAATTAGACGAATTTTGATACGATTTTATTTCATTATACAAACAATTGTAACGAAAATTAAATTTAATAGGATTTTTATCTTTTTCTTTCATTTTCCTCTGCTGTAATTATTGCAGGTCCCGCCTTTGTTGTGGGTATACTTTTCTTTTTTGTATGGCTCAACCAAAGAATCCAATCTCACACTTCTCATTAAATCAACTGTTTTTGGTTTTTACTCGTTTTTATTGCTATATTACTTTTACACGAATCCTATGAGAACATCATTAACAAAAGAAAGGAAAGTTATGAAAAACAGTAGCGTATTTTTTATATCAACATGTGCAGTGGTCATCGCACAATTATTGTGTAGTATTTCTTATGCGGTCGAGGCAACCATTGCAAAGGACCGAATGCTTGTCGTAGATGGTAAAAGGACTTTCATTTTAGGACTGTACAGTCCGAAGATGGACAATCCGGATGAACTACAAACACTCGCCGATGCAGGGTATAATCTCATCTCCATCAGCCCTAATGAGGAGCAGTTAAATATCGCCAAAGAAAATGGATTAATGGTCTGGACCAATATTCATTCTGCGATTGCTTCCTCAGAAGTAGAAACACGAAATCAGAAACTTACAGAGTTAATCCATCTATGTGCAAGCCATCCTTCATTCCTTGTATGGGAAATGCCCGATGAAGCCCTATGGAATATATATCTGCGAAATCATGAGGCCAAACGATATAAGGAGCCACAAATGAGCAGAGAAAAATTGTCAGAAATTGCTGATGAAGATCTAAAAAGAGAACTAATAGCCCAACTGGAAAAAGCAACAGAACTTTACAGTAAAGGTCTATGGACAGAGGGCGAAGAGATTGTAAAACAAATCTGGCAGAAAATCGGCGAAACTTCACCTTTCGCCGATTATTCTTTGGCAAACATAGAAAAGTTTAAGGCGGAAGAATTAGAAAAACTCCAACAAGCATATAAAGTCATTAAAGAATTAGACCCCAAACATCCTGTATGGGCAAATCATGCACCACGCAATTCCATGGAAAGTTTACGTAAATTTAGCGAATGTGCAGATATAGTGGGTTGTGACATTTATCCCGTGCCCATGCACCCGAAACTACGCCACTCTGATCTGATGGACCAGACCATAGCATCTGTCGGTGCCTACACCCGTCGTATGCAGGCAATTGACCCTAAGAAACCGGTGTGGATGGTCATTCAGGGCTTTGATTGGGGCATGTTACAGGGAGATGTTTATGAACGTAGCGGCAGTGAACAAAAAGGGTTCCGTCCACCGACGCTGAATGAAATCCGTTTTATGGGATTTGATTGCATTGTTAACGGGGCACGCGGTATCCTGTTCTGGGGAACCTATTATGTCCCTCGAGATATGCAACTCTGGGCTGATTTAATCACCTTTGCCAAAGAGATTAAATCTTTACAACCTGTGCTATCGGCTGAAGATACAACTCATCCCGTTACAGTCACTCAAGATGAAATTTTCGGTTCCGGTGACCGTGGTGTCCTTGCCCTGATTAAAATGTATCAGCAAAAACCGTGGCTTATCCTTGTCAACGAATGGCATGAATGTGGTATCCGCTACCACATAAATTCTTCCTGCCTATCCCCCGGTCAAAAATACCGTGAATTCTACACCCAAACCGAAGTCGAGATAAAAGACAATACCCTTACATACGGTATTGAACCCCATGGCGTCCAGGTCTGGCAACCAGCAACATAAGTTATTCTTTTGTCACATAGATCTGACCTGTCTGACTTGTCCGATATCAAAATTTTACTTTTGAACTATATTTCCTTCGGGGGTTTGGTATTTGTGTCCCTGTTGGAGGCATTGGATACGGGCACGGTAGAAAGTGTCTTGAATGGCGGAAAGGGATTTGGGTGGATAGTTATTGGCTTTCATGATACCTTCGTAAAGAGTCCAGCGGTCACTGTTTTCACCCATTACAACAAGAGCGTTTTTGTCGCGTTGCTGGCGGGTTGTGCTTCTTTTATAGGCACTATTCCGCTGAATGGCAATTAATCCATTGTTCTGCTCATAAACAAAACCTTTTTCGAGCAGGTCTTTGATAAGTTCATGGCGGACTGCCCGTGTTCGAATTGCCTGTTTGATTTGAGGTGTGTCTAAGTTAACACTCGTAACCTTTGACAGATCGGGTTCGCGTTCCCCTGCCCAGATTTTTTCTTCAATGTATTGTGCCGTTCTCATAAGTTCTTCTTGCGGTAATGCGGAATAATCCGGTGCAATACGGACAAAAGAACGAATAGTCCCACAAGAACTTATTACCACAATGAGTAAAAACGCTCCAAGGGATATTGAAAATGTTGATTTTCTAAAAACCATTTTACTTCCTCCTTATTTAGGGTAGATTAGGTTGTTTTGGAGTAATAACCATATTTTTACCACTTCGTTTAGCTTGATAAAGGCACTGGTCTGCTATGCGGAGCAAATCTTCCACAGTTAAGGTCTCGTTTTGAATCACTTCTGCAACACCACCACTGATAGTAATACTCACACATTTTCCCATATACTCAAAAGGCTTTTCCTCGATAGCTTTTCGGATGCGCTCTGCCTGTACATATGCCCCATCGAGGGGGGTTTGTGGCATGATGATAATAAATTCTTCTCCTCCATATCGGGCTACAATATCAGTTCGGCGAACTATTTGCAACATTCTATTTGCAATTTCTTTTAATACCGCATCGCCGAATAGGTGTCCGTATGTATCATTGCACTTCTTAAAATCATCTATATCAAACAAAACACAGGACAAAGGCACATTATATCTTAGACTGCGAAGAATTTCCTCTTCCAGCCGTTCACGGAAATAACGATGATTATAAATTCCTGTTAAACCATCTGTTATAGCCAGTTTTTCTAATGTTTTATTTGCTTGCTGAACCGATTCAAACAATTGCGCCCGCTCTAATGCACTCCCTGCCGCATTGGTTACAATCTCAAAGAAATTAATCTCCCGTAAAGCAAATCCTGCATCTTTTCGGACTGCACGGAGCAAGAGAGAGCCTACTTCCGGGTCATGTAAAACGATAGGTATTACCAATATGGAATTTATCCCTTTCTGGAGAAGAGAGTCCAGACAGGGACGCATTATAGGCTCATTCCGAACATTGTTAATTATCACCTTATCGCCAATGGATAAGGCTTTTTTGATTTCAGGATACTTAGACAAAGGCACTGTCATATCATATAGGTTAGCATCATCATGCGAAGCCAGCACATGAACTGTATCCTCACGTCCCCAGATACGCACTATGGAACAGCGGTCGGATGGAACTACTTTCGATATTTGCTCCACAAAAACATATAGAACATCACGGGCACTCTTCTTGGATGATATAACTTTCAATATTTCCAAAACTGTTGCTAATTCACTTTTATCCATTTCAACTAACGATTCATGCCCAGATAGTAACTCTGTTTGGACAGACATGATACGCGTGGTAATTTCAGTTAATTTATCCAGGTCTTCTTTGTAAAAACCAAATTCTTGTAACACCGAAGGGACAAAGAGATGAAGTAAATGCTGAATATAGGTACGATGGTAAGACCAGCCCCCATCAAAATTATTATTATCATTGTTGTTATTAGTCTTTATAATTGTCCCTATAAAGGATATAGCAAGGTTTGATGATACCAACACAAATAAACGATCCACATCCTTAAAAAAAGGAGGTGGGGTATGCATTTCTACAGGAGCATCCCAATGAGAAGGAGACATACCTAAAACATGCATTTTCCTAATATTGGAAAGAAAATTATCTATTTCTCGTAACTGCCGTATAGTTTCTGCATCACAAATGGCTATAAGGTCTTTCCCTCCGAAACGACCTATCTGATTTAGGGCTTCATCGCAAAGTGTATAAAACAGCATTGCATTATTAATAGGTATAAGTGCATGGTGGGGAGGAAGAGATTGGAACTCGGAAGAAAAAATTCGTTCTTTGAGTGTCATGTTTTCTACATTGTTACTCATTTCCCTTTTTTCCTTTGGCTCCTGTTGTATGAGGTCTTATTACATTGTGTTTTTATTTTCTGTGGTCGGATTTATTGTTTCATTATTTGGAGAAATATTATCCACCTGCACCAGAGGATATACATCCTCATATTTTATCTCTTCCTTGATGATAACAGGGGTCGAACGAACAATCAAATCGTATATTTCTTCCACTTCTTCGGGATAGAAGCGAACACATCCGTTTGAGGAATAGGTACCGATAGTTTCAGGTGCAATCGTACCGTGAAGTCCCAAATCAGAAGGGAGTCCAGGTTCGGCAGGAACCAAAGGCATCCATCGCGTACCCAATTCATTTCGAGGGTCACCTGCTGGGATAGCCCCTTCCCCAGGCTTAAACCATGTCGGATTTTTTTGCTTGTTCCCAATTTTATAGGCTCCTAAGGTTGTTTCGTGACCGGGCTTACCGAGACCTACTTTATACCGCTTAAATATCCCCTGTTCATCTACTAAGAAAGCACGGCACTTCGACCTTTCCACAAGGAGTCGAAAATCTTTCGGAGTATATTTTAATGTTTGGTTTAATCGAAGTTTTGTATTCTCATCTAATTGGTTCGCACGGCATAGCATACCGACAGGAGTATTGAGTTTACTACCAATGGTAATTAAAGAATCCCCTTGCTGAACTGCATAAACTTTACTCTCAGGTGTCGGAATGTTAGAAAAAATAATTTCCACATTTAATTTTCCCAATAAATCTAATGATTCATTCCAAATTTGCGAATCCCATTCCGCATCCATTACTGCTTTTTGTGCAAGATCTCTCGCCTTAATCTTTTCATTTGACTGCTCTTCCAATCGGGCTAATCCTAAATATCCATAAGCCCGATTTCCCCGAGAAGAGCGGTCAAGAATATCTTGATAAGCAGAGCGGGCTATATCTTTTTTTCCTGTGGTCTCTGCGAGTTGAGCATACCGATATTTCAAATAAGGTAGGCGAGGACTGGCTTCACATTTTCGAATGGCTTCTTCTGCGACCGTGAAAGCATCCGTTGATTTTTCACATTTAAGTTCCAACTCTATCCATATCAGATATGCTTCTGTTAGATTCTCTATCTTTTTTTCCTTCTTTACATAATTTTTCAATTCAGAACGCAATTCATCAAAATGACCTTCTTCAAACATTTTTTTAAATTGTTCTAAAGCATCTTCCGCTGTCGTAGCAGAAGAAGTCGGAATCAGTTTCTCTACAATTTTTTCCTTAGAAATAAAGTTTGATGAACTATAAATAAACCGATAAATAATATACCCTGCTATTAGACACAGCATTACGCCAACAAAAATTCGCAATAGCGTTTTATCTGTATTCTTTTTTGATGAAAAATATTGTTTTGGCATAGTTCCTTAAATTCTCGATTCTGTTGCTCGTTTTAAGTCTAATAACAATTCGGTCATGGATTGATAACGATTTTCTAAATTACGACGAAGTGATTTTAATATAATACGGTCTAAGGCAGGAGTAAGTTGAGGATTATAGGTTGATGGCGGAACAAATTTATGATGAGGGTCTACTAATTGTCGAGTTACAATTCTGGGGTCATTTGCTTCACAAGGATGCTTTCCAGAAAAAAGTTCATACATCGTTATCCCAAAGGAGAAAATATCGGAGCGTGCATCTAAATTCTTTTTTAATATTTGTTCCGGAGACATGTAAATACGAGTTCCCCCTGTCTCTTTCATGAGCCAGCCCCGCCATGTCGCATTGGTCTTAGATAGTCCAAAATCCACAATTTTAACCTGTTTGCCATCTTTTGAGAACAAGAAATTGGCTGGTTTTACATCTCGATGCACAATCCCATGCTGATGCAAGTAATCTAATCCATAACAAAGTTTAATACATATATCTATCATCTGGCGGATATTCAAATTGCGGTCTATAATATATTTTTTTAGATTATACCCGTCTATAAATTCCATAACAATACACCGTCGTGTCCTGCCCATCGTATCAATTGCTTCATGGATATTTTTATCCATACGGATTATATTGGGATGGTTCAAAGACGCAGCTATCATCACTTCCCTTCCCAAGAAATCCTGTTTCCGCCGTTTGGGATCTTCATCGAAACGCGGGTCGAGCACTTTAATCGCAACAGTTAAATCTTTGCTACGGTCTATGGCTTTATACACAGTTCCCATACCCCCACTTCCGATGGGAGCAAGAATTTCATAGGGACCCACCTGACGAATTTCAAGTTCAGATTTATTAGGGTCGTCAAACTCCGATACGGCTGACTGGGAGGAAACATCATTTTTCTTTTTCTTGAAAATCCAGAACATTACCCCTCTAAACTCTTCATTTGTTTAATATTTTCTTAATAATCATACCACAAACCTATCCTCAAAGTTAAGTCAAATTTTACGTCGTTTTCCACTGATGAACACCCGTTGATGGCACGGGGACCTCATTAAGGATTTCTTTCAAAACAGAGTAAACGGTTATCTTTCTCAAACGACTCTCCGGATTTAAGATAAGACGATGTTCTAATACAGGGAAAACTAACGCTTTTACATCGTCCGGTATAACATATCCCCTCCCTAATACCGCCGCATATCCTTGACAACAGCGAAACAGCATAAGTGAGGCACGGGGACTGGCACCCAAAAGCAAATGGGTATGGTCTCGTGTTCGTGCTATAATGCGCAACATATACTCACGCACTTTGGGGTGAATGAAAATATCGCGAACTTTTGCTTGCATCTGGACAAGGGTTGGAGGGTCTGTTACAGGTTGTAAACTTTCAATAGGATGAACTACACGCAACCGCTCCAACATGTCCAATTCAGCAACCATTCCAGGATAACCCATAGATAACTTTATCATAAAACGGTCTAATTGAGCTTCAGGTAGCGGAAATGTCCCCTCATGCTCTACAGGATTTTGAGTTGCAAATACAATAAATGGCTTGTTCAGTATATAAGTCTTTCCGTCCACTGACACTTGTCCTTCTGCCATCGCTTCTAACAATGCCGACTGTGTTCGTGGCGTGGCACGGTTAATTTCATCTGCCACAACTACTTGATTAAAAATAGGTCCTGGACGAAATTCAAAATTCTGTGTGGATTGGTTAAATACAGACACCCCAGTTACATCCGTCGGCAATAAGTCCGGAGTACACTGAATTCGTGTGTAAGAACAACCACTGGAAATGGCTAAGGCTCGAGCTAGCATGGTCTTAGCAACTCCGGGCACATCTTCTAATAAAATATGTCCCCCCGCCAAAAATGCACCCAGAGCGGTACGAATCACATGACTCTTGTCCAGTATTACAGTTTCTATATTCTGAACTAATTCTTTTACAATTTCCCTAAATTGTCCCGCCATAAAAACCTACCATTTAAAATTTTATTGTCAAAAATGGATTAAAATGATATTATATATAATATAAGGACCAAATAAAAAGAATAACATTATGTATTATATTTTCAAACACAAAATATTAATTGTTATTACCTTGTCATCATATATCCTGTTTTCTGGATATGCCATGGCTGACAAACTCACTACCCCTGAAAAGACCTACCAGGACGTTTATATTATGGAAGGAATACATTCCCTTTATATCCTCTTCCCAGAAACAGGAGCCATTGAGAGTGTATTAAAAAAAGATATTAGTAATGCTACATTAATTCTTGATGAACCCGAAAAAAGGATTGCCTTAAAAAAAAGATGGGATGAAAAACAATCCGTCTCCACAAAACCTGCGGAAGCAAAAAAAACAATATCTAATAGTGAAATAAGTGGGGATTACAACATAAATCCAATTAAAAAATCATCTGAGTTTGTTTTAAAGCGAAAAAAAACTGCTTCACAAGATTATTTTTCAGACAATTACTATTTTCAAAGATATAATGCCACCTCTGCCCTACCCGGAGGTCCTTACCAAGCAAATATATCTCCTCGTAGAATAGAAAATAAGGTGTATGGATTTTATAATCCTCGAAACACGGATAGTCTACCTAAAATAGTTTTAAGGAATCCATCCGTTTCAGGGGGAGGTTTTCCATCCAGAGCAGGTATGATGAACTATGGTATAACTCCATTTCCCGGAGGAGGAATAGGAAGAATGCCTATGGGCTATGGTTTTGGAATGGGTATGTTTAATGATGTAACTGTTATCAGCAATATATCCGACCTATTTTCAACCATTGACGACCGCCTCGTAGGTGAATTCGGTCCCATGAAATTAATCCCTTCGACTATTAGAAATAAAAACAATCAAAGATAAAAACATAAATAAAAAAATCCTGAATGGACAGTTCTTACCAAAATTTATTTCCAAAATTTAACTGTTTATGTTATAATTTATTTAAATTGATTAGCTGTTTTTCTTATGAATACATTATCAAAATTAAATAAAAGCAAATTAGCAATCATAATCCTCATTATAAGTGGGCTATTTGTCCCACAAAAAATAGATGCCCAATTATCTGTGGCAAAATGGGAAAAATTACTATCTGCTATTCTTAATTCAAAATATATCTCTAATGTCCATAACCTTGATGTAAATCAAGATGGAACTATTGATATAAAAGACCTATGTGTCCTTTATTCAAAATTTTCAGAAGGCAGTAAAGGTTCGGGCAAAACACAATTAAGGATAGTAGAAGCAGTTGTAAATAGAGGTTTAGATATCCATCTGAACAATAAACAGTTTGTGAAATTACATCATTCCAATTCTAATTCTCTTTTTTTGTCGAGTACACAAACTATTGTTTTATGGACTTGTTTTAATATAAGAGAAACTACTTATACAAATAATCATACATGGGGCAAAGGGATTGCAGGAATATTTGTCCTTAGATGTTAATTGGTTAGAGTTTTCCGGAGAGAATTGACCCCCCATCAACATTTCACTACTAAATAAACTAACAAACAAATTACCAATTAACGACTTTAAGGAGGTTAATAAAATGAAAATAACTCATAAATATAAGTTCACGATATTATATTTAATCACAATTGTAGTTCTATCTCCATTCCATTTTACATTTGCCCAGAACTCGGAACCCGACTATTGTAATATCCCCCCATGTAATGCTTTTTTGGGTCTGATTTACACTGAAAGCTTTGAAAATTCAATGCGGGAGCTATATACAAAAATCCCATTATTAGGCGGGAATCCAGATACACTTGACCTCGATTTTGATGGAATGAAAGATATAGCTCAAGCAAGATTATTTGATACAATCATGAAAATGAACCCTCTTAATGCAGTCTCCACCCGCAATTGTATCTATTGGTCCTATGTAGCCAACAGAGTGAAAGTTGAAGCCATTGCACTGGCAATTAATACCGGTTGGCCATCATATCTCGGCAGCCCCCCCGACCTGGAAAACTTAAAAACATTCTTTTCTGCTCTGGCAACCATGGGTAATGAGGAAATTATCAACACTATTCTTAGTGCCTTAAAATGGATAATACCCAATTTACCCGACCTTTCTATGTTAGAACTTGATGGTTCCAACATCGTTTATCTTAACGCAAAAGGAGATGCTGACCTGGATAGCGTTTGTAATGTAGGTGAATATCTTGCTCATGTCAACACGGTCCCAGATGATTTTGATGTGTTTGTCTCTGCTGCTGTTAATCCCAATATCAAAGACTATTATGGGGGGTGTCCAGATTGTAGTGAAGGAGAGGGGTCCAATGAAGGTTCCGGTGAAGGAGAAGGAACACCCGGTCCTCAATGCGATATGCGCTCCGATGAGAACTATTACGCTCTGCTCATGCTGTTCGGCGATACCAATTCCGATGGAAAATTATCCAAAAATGAATTAAAGGCATTTGTTAATGGTATTTTACTCGATTTAGGATGGTGGTTAGTTGATAAGGATAGGGACGGCTACCTATCTTATCAGGAATTTGTAGATAGTAATCGACTGGGCGGATTGTTACCCCAACATTTAGATGCCGATGGAAACAACCAGGTCACTTTGAGTGAAATACAACAATTAAGTAGCAAAATTACCCAGGCAAAATTCGACGAGATAGATATAGATGACAATGGTTATTTAGATTGTTGGGACCTAATCGGGCCTGTTCCACAATCCTGCTATGCGGAATGGTGTTGGAGTACATGTAGTAGTACTCCTATAAGTTCGGAGTTCGAAAGTTCATTGAGATACCTGTATAACCTTGCTTCTTTTTTAGGCGTTAATCCTGATACCGCTGACATAGATGGCAACGGCATGGCAGATGTAGCACAAGCCCGATTACTGGATTATGTTCTGGCTCATCCCGATTTACCTATCTTTTGCTGTGTACGAAATGCCTATATGAATAATAAGGTAACGGCTCAAACAAAGTTTAACTCGTTACCTTTCATAGGCCAACTTATTCCCAGTTCAACATTCATTCCTGTCATTGCAGGTGTCCTTACGACCGGCGAACAAGCGTTCATTAACAGAATTGTGCAAATCATTGATTATATCTACTTCTGGGGAACCTTTACTATTGATGAATACGATACTTCCGCCGGGCAATACCTCGCCTCGGATGGAGACCCCGATTTTGATAATGTCTGTAACAAAGGCGAATATAATGCCCATGTCGCTTCACCTCAAGACTATGATACTTTCGTGCTCTCCGCTCTGGATATAACTCAGACCATGGATGGCGGGGGATGCCCTCCCTGTCCCGAAGATTATAGTTGGGTATATGAGGGAGAACCTCCTTGCGATATTACTGATATAACACATTATTACTACATCCTTATCATGTTTGGTGATACTGATAAAAATGGGCTTCTCTCTAAAGATGAATTAAAAGCAATCACCGGTTGGAGCGATACCGTTTTGTTAGGATGGTATCTCGTTGATACCAATAACGACGGGCAATTAAGTGTAAGTGAGTTTTCAAATGTGAGCGTAATTTACAATTTATTTACAGACATTGACACAAACGGGGATGAAGTATTAACTCTCTATGAGTTGCAGACATTAAATTCCTCCATCACACAAGAACAACTCAACGCAGTAGATATCAATCAGAATGGTGTTCTGGATTGCTATGATTTTGAACCATATATAACACCTGAAGGAGAAGGAACGATAGAGGGCATACCCGAAGGGACTCCGGAAGGAATTCCAGAGGGTAGTATCGAAGGTTCACCCGAAGGGACTCCGGAAGGAATTCCAGAGGGTAGTGTCGAAGGTTCACCCGAAGGGACTCCGGAAGGAACATCTGAAGGCTCTGTAGAGGGAATAACTGAAGGTGTTATAGAAGGAACCCCCGAAGGAACATCTGAAGGCTCTGTAGAGGGAATAACTGAAGGTAGTATAGAAGGAGATTCTGAAGGACAACCTGAGGGAATAATTGAAGGAACTCAAGAGGGAGAAGGTTTGACCGAAGGTACCACAGAAGGGAGTGCCGAAGGTCAGCCCGAAGGAGTTTCCGAGGGTACACCTGAAGGAACAGTAGAAGGTTCTTCAGAAGGTACTGTAGAAGGAACATCTGAAGGGGTTGAAGAAGGAGAACCTATTCCTCCCTACCACTCTGCTGATACCAACCAAAATTTGAAAATTGACCTGACTGAACTATTAAGAGTTATCCAGTTGTTCAATTCCTTCGGCTATCATTGTGCTACAGAACCAACAGAAGATGGTTATGCCCCCGGTTATGACCTATCTCAAACAAATTGCAGACCTCACACAAGTGACTACAATCTCCAAGACTGGAAAATAAGTTTAACTGAACTTCTTAGGCTTATCCAGATTTTCAATATAGGAGGTTACAGTCGTGATTGTGGGAATTCCCCAGGTGAAGATGGCTTCTGCTTTCCACAATAAATAACTCTTTATCCATTTAACTTTGACGCAACTTAAAAAATGCATCAAGGGAGGGCAGGAATAAATAATCCTGCCCTTCTAATTCCAACCAACATCAAATTATTTCTGGGTATGTTCACCCGTCCTGCCCTAAAATCCGATTAGAGTCATTGTTCATTATTCGTTAATAGGAACATCCGTGCTCCTTAAATCTTCCTTACCTGCTATGTCATTCCCCATCAAACCATGGGAACCAACATTTCCTACCATGTGACCTCCATACTTCTCTGTGCTCTCTGTGGTGAAAAAAAAGAATATTTAACCACAGAGGACACAGAGATACACAGAGAAAAAGCAAGAGACACAGTAAACACAGTCAGGAATGACTGCGCTACATTGAAGAAAAAAAATTTAACCACAGAGGACACAGAGGGACACGGAGAGAAAGAACATAGAGAAAAACGCGATACGGATGGAATATATTTACTCTTAATTTATCCTCGAAATGGCAGGTAAAACCCAATAAAAAATGCTAATAAACATTTCTTCACACCTAAATCTCTGTGCTTCTCTGTGCTCTCTGTGGTGAAAAGAAAAAAATATCGTATAGTGCGAACACACACAAGTACAAAAAATAGGGAAAAAACCTCTCTTATCATCTTCTCCCAATAAAATCCTCCAATTCTATTGAATAATTACAAATAAATAACCCCTCCAAGATATTCCAGTTCATCATATTTATGATTTTATTTATAATCCGTCTTATTTGGATATGGCTTTGAAAAGATTATTCAAAATAAACGGTTCTTTCGGTCCCATCCGTGTTTTCATCTGTATCTGGCTTACAGCTATCCCTAAGGAACGCGTATCGCTAGAGTTCGGGTCATAATCTTTGGGCACCCATGCATGGCTACGAATGTTAAAAATTACAAACTCCTGATTTTGTGGGGGTATTTTTACGGAGATTTTTTGTAGTCCTTGCTTATCCACTAATGAAGCCAAAACTTCGTCATTTAATAAAATGGCACTATCGCCCTGCCGGGCTTGCGGAGGAATATAAACATCCAGAGTGAGCGTGTATTCTTTGTTCGGTAAGATGGGAAGTCTTATCGCAGAATTTTGTTTGCTCCATCGTTTAGATATCCCCGGCTTCCCCCATTCCGGGGCAGATTCCGAACCATGCCAATTCTCCAAAAAATTTCGGTCCCCTATCCCCCCGATGTCAAGAATATAATTTTTTAGCATATCTTTTTTAGGCATGTCGGGAGGAGTTTCATTATAAGCCAATTGTGTCTTTTTGCCTGCATAATTCATGATATAAAGTCCGCCTTCCGCCTGATTACCCGTTATGATAGCAGATACCACATCCCTGCCCACCGCCACATGCGACAAACCCCAATGAAATGTATTTCCCTGCACGATTGCTTTTCCCCGGTCTATTTGTATCGCAGGATGTCCCTTCCCATTCACATCCCAATCCCAAAAATGAGTACCAATAACCGTTAATTGGGTTTTGGCGCTTCGATGCCAGATAGAACGGTCCAGGGGTCCCCAAAAAGCACAGTTATTCAGACTCACTTTGCCGTAGCCAGCGTCAGGTAGTATCTCTATTCCTGCCGAGTCGATGCTCTCCCATCGACCTACAAATTCGCCGTTCGTTATAAGCAAACCATACGGTTGGCAATCTTCTACTAACACCGCTCTACGACAGCAATCCGCTCCAATACCGAGAAAGTTCCCATTACATGCTCCATTTTTCGTCCTGGAAAATTTATATCCTACACCATACCCAAAACAAAAAGTGTTGGTTACATATTGCCAGTCCGTTCGAGCAAATTCAAAAGCGGTCCCGTTCTCGTTGATCCAGAGACAGTACGGGTCGTTCGGATTGTATGCGACACCAAAGGGCCAAAAATGACAATTCTCCACACGAGAAATATCATAACAAGCATCTATATAAAGCCCACGATAGGAAGGATAGCCGAAGACATTCCGAACCATCATACGGGCAGAATCCTGAAAATGAAGTGCCTCGTAGGGATTTATGATACAGCAGTCATATACTGCCACATCGGTTGTCCCATGAGAGTAGACCGTAGGTGGATAAGGGACCGGAGGCACATCTTTTTTGGACCACTCGGGATACTTTATAATAAACCCCGCCAATGTCGCATTATTCCCTGCAAGGGTAATAAAGGGCTCCGCTTTCGGGTCGTTTCGCCCGAAATACGCATGTAAGATAGACCCGACTAAATTCGGCTTGTTATGATATTCCGATGTAGGAGGTGTCCGAAATGTCCCCTGTAAGGTTACGCCCGCAGGTATTTTTAAGGTACCCAATATCTTATAAGTCCCCGCTGGAACCAGAACCATACCTCCACCCATATCACTGACTTTGTCCAACGCCTGCTGAAACGATTGCGTCGCATCCGCAGAACCGTCATTTTTTGCACCCAAATCAGTCACATTAATCGCATAGGGTTGAATACTATCAGCATATATACTTCCGACTAACAGGAGTAAGAATAGAAATGGGAAAAATAGTTTCATATTTGTATCCTTATAAATTTAGGTTTATATTTTTTCCACTTAATAAACTACATTCCCAATAGGAGTTGTTTCAAATTGTATCCTACTCAATACGACATCATAAAAAACTACGCCCTGCGATATTTTCGTAGGGCGTAGTCCTTTATTCAAATAAAATTGATGTTCTATTTTACTGGAATGGGTATATCTCTCGCGTTATATGCATTTACCATCGTTTCTGAGTTAACTACAAATTTCCCATTTCCACCTTTTACTAATGGCACAGATAACTCTTGCACATAGCAACGAGAAATGGTCAAAGAAATGAATGCAGGTTGAGTGATGGGACCCGTAGGAATTTGTTGGAGCAATTCCTTAGGAATTACATGGGAGCCATCATCCGTGAGGACACAACTAATCAATGTCACATGAACAGTCTCTGATTGCTCTTCAAAAGTATAAGTAGTCCCTGTTAGAACTACCTCAATAAAGCTTCCAGGAACTGGTGTCGTAGGAGCATTCCATTCCAAATTCATATCTTGTTCAGGGTTAAACTCAAATGTGTAACCATATGTGGTTTGTTTTATTTGTGGCGATGCAATAACTAATGCGGGTGGAATCTGTCCATTGACAGAAAAGGCTCCAATATCAAACCCACCAGGCCAGGAGGCTTCAAATGTAGGCGATTGCTGTGTAGTATAAATAGGACTTATATAATCCAACATAAAGATAGAATACATCCACGGTTGCATCATCCCTGTTTCCTGAATGTAGGTATCTGACATTCTTAGAAAATCTACTGATTGGTCTGAACACTGGAACAAACCCGGTGCCCCCGGGTCGAGTCCGGACCAGTTGATTTGGGGTAAATTCTCTTGTGGAGGTTGTTCTTGTGAAAGGTCATATTGGAAAGTCTGAACAGAACACTGGTCATTAGGTATTTGTATTGGATTCTGTGGTAAAGAGGCAAAGATAGCAGACGAAGAGATTAAATACTGGTTCTGTTGTAAATTAGCTAATTGTTTGTTCGAACTTACATTCATAAATCCAACATAAGAACCATCTTTGGGATACTCTACCTTTATATCCGCAACAACACAATCACCTGCACTGCATGAGGTATTTACTTTTGCAAGAACTGTTACTGGGGGTCGAGTAATTACATACACTGTAATAGGGACATCGCCTATCGCTTCAAGGCAGTAATGTCCTGACCTATCTGTTATGGCTTCTGTTCCAATAGATGAACGAACGGTCACATTCCCAAGTGGATTCCCATTACTATCTGTAACTGTTCCTTGAACACAACTATTAAACGTTGCCGTTATTGTTCCTAAATCGATACATCCACCCGTTTCACATGAATTTCCTACTGTATTTGCATTAATTGTTTGTTGATATACCGGTATTAGAGCCCCTGGTAAATATACTTCAAGAATAACGGTAGAATTCCCCTTTACATTCACACAGAAGAAACCTGTAATATCTGTATAAGCAGTTGTTACACCATTATATGAATCTCCAATTGCTTTAATTACAGCTCCAACAACAGGTTTCCCTTGGTTATCTTTTATATAGCCTTGAATACAAGTCTTATCTGTAATCGGAGCATCGCAATTCCACCAGGTTAAGTGTTGAACAGTAGCTTTGTAATATTTATTTCCATTCTCATCATAAACAGTCCCTTCTCCTGATTCAACCCATATACCTTGTTCTTCATCAAAATACCATAAAGGAACTTTATCTCCCGCATTAAGAGGAGAATCATCAGGGATATCAAGCTTTATCTCTGCTGGATTGTCTGCCTTTGCCGTAGTATCCAATTTTACCTCTTTGCCATTCTTCTTTAATGTGAAATCAGCTAATGCATACGATTCTAAATCAACTCGTTCACCTTGTTTCGTTGTAGAAACTCCCTGGAAACCTCCTGGAAATGCCAGAATATCATTAGGCTGGGTAAAATCTAAGGGAGTTATATAAACTTCGACAGGTCCTGTTACGGGATTACCTATTTCATCAAATACCGAACCAGGAGGTATTGTTATTTCATTCCCTTTCGGGTCGGTAACCATAGCGCCATTTTCAATATTTGGGACATCTTGTATTTTTGTTTGTTTGATGAGGACTATATTAACTGTCACAGGTAAGTTATCGCCAACCGTCACTTCAACACTATAGGGAGCATAGCCCTCTTTTGATGCAGAGAGCACATAACCCCCTTTGGGAACATTTTCCAGTATGTAAAGACCTGTTGGGTCTGTATATACCTCAAAACTTGTATTGACCAATTTAATCAACGCATACGCAATAGGATTTGAATTCGTATCAGTAACCCAGCCTGTTATAGAAATATTGGGTTGTGTTTGTCCTTCTCCCTCTCCTTCCTGCGTTCCTTCTTGAGTTCCTTCCTGCGTTCCTTCCTGCGTTCCTTCCGCAGTCCCTTCTTGTTGTCCTTCTGGACTTCCTGCTACTGTCATTGCAACATTAACCAATTCTTCACCATCCTGGGGGGATTTCACTTTCAATGTATCCGAATATGACCCGGGTTGTAATCCTGAACGGGAAACAGATACTGTTATGGTTACTTTACTGGAAGGTCCATTACTTGAACCTGTTGTCGGGGCAACAGTCAGCCAGTCGGCTGTCTTCGTAATTTCAAAACTCATTTGAGTAGATGAAGTCTTATTCCAGACTTCAAAAGTCTTCTGTGTTTCCGTAGACCCAAAATCCAGTGATTTTACACTCACTATAACAAGTGGATTACAGCCCTGGACTGAAACTAATATTATAATTCCTATCTATAACACAAATATTTTTTTAAAACTCATAGCCCTCATCCTTATATTAAAGTTGTTTTATACTGAAAACGAATCTTTTACATACTCAAATCATACCATATTTTTCAAACTTTGCAGACAATTTTTTTATTTTTAAAACTTTAAACAGGAATTTTTTTAATTTCAAACCATAAATTTAATTAAAATATAATACTACCATAATAATTTTTTGCAGGAGTTTTAATTATGATGATTTATTATCTATTTTTTTATGGGGGAGATGTTATACTTTCGTTGCTCGTATTTATTGTTTATATTCTACTGATTATCGGGGCAGTAAAAGAATGGCGATGGATTCCAGGGCGTATTTCTCGCTTACAGTTAGAGGGAGCCATTATTATGTTTTTAGGCACAATCGCAAAATGGGTTGTGCTTAACCAATTTTTCGGATTGGACCGATTACAAAGCGAAGAATGGATTTATTGGTTCAATCGGGGGGAATTGGGTTTGTTTTTTGTGGGACTTATCCTTTTTGGTTTGGGCTTTTTTCTATCACGCAGACCCCGTCCAGGACTGAAACCATGGAATGCAGGATTAAAGCGATTAACATTGATAAGTTTCATTGTAGTATTAGGATTCGTTATACTAACATGGTTTCATTTATACGCCCGATGGTTCCATTTTTCATGGGAATATGCCCGAGTGCTTTTTAGTATCGCATTATATCCCTTCGCCATCGGTTATTTGAAACAGGAGCGGAATCCTTCTGTGCCACCCCCTGAAATGACAGACTTAATTTAGCAGAAAATCGTTAAATATCAATACGAGTTATTAGGAATAAGGAAATGAATAATAAACTTATTATTGGAATGCCAGCGGGTTCTTTAGCAGACCCAAATCGTGGTGGAAATTTAGTTATCTTACTAAAAAATGCAGGCTTCCCAACTAAAGGTTATGACCAGGGAGGACCTACATCCTTTCCCTTACATTCCTTCTTAGTCGGATGGGATGGGAGACCCCAGGAATTTGGAACGCAACTATCTATTGGAGAAATTGACCTTGCTATTGCAGGTGATGACTGGATTTTAGAACGGACACTGGAACTCAAAACGGAATATAATCAGTCATGTCCATTAAAGAGAATATTATCTTTAGGACGGGGTGCCGTGCGTTTAGTAATTATTTTTAGACCACAGTCCATTCCGTACGAAGAGTGGTTTGCTAATTTATTAGAAAAGAAACTACTTGTTACCATGGTGGCAGAGATGCCTTATATCGCTCTGGATTGGTTCCAAAAAAAGAGTAAAACACTGGGTTTCGGTGATAAATTTAAAGATTTTTCTATTCAAAAATTTAAGACACCCCCCCGAATCGAACAGGGAATTGTTATCTATGAAACCTGGGGCAAGACAGAAGCCAAAGTATATCAAGACTCGGTAGATTTCGGACTGGAAATAACTCAATCTGGTTCTGCTATACGAAATTACGGACTTGAAATCGGCGAAGAAGTATTGCGTTCTGAGTCGGCAATTTATGTTCGTGAAGATTTAAAAGATTATAAAGAAAAATATGAAATAGCCCGCATGTTCTTGTTAAATTTATACGGTGCCATGCATGCGGAAAGAAGGGTCCTTTTGTTCTTTAATGCTCCGGTCGAAGCAATCGATGCAATAACCCAATACCTCAAGGAAAAACATTTGTTTGCGGATGAACCCACGATTAATCGTGGAACAAATTATGCCGAGTTTAGTGTTCAATTATGTCTCGACGATAAAGAAACACCTTTAGCAAAAGTTCGCTATGAACTTATGTTATTGGGGGCTCGCTCTCTGGAAACGGTTCCATTGGAATCCAGTATTCCAGGTCTGGAAGTGATTAATATTTAATTTAGAGTTAAAACCGATATTTTCTAATGAATACATCTAATACAAATTCTATATCATCTGTTTCCGTTGTTATCCCCTGCTATAACGAGGCGGAAAATATACCCCTTTTGGTAGAGAGGATAGACCATGTATTCAAGGAAACGATAGATATAAATTACGAATGTATCCTTGTAGATGACGGAAGTGATGATTCCACGCCATCAGTCATTGAGAATTTAAAGAATTCCTATCCTTCGTTGGTTCCGATTCGCTTAAAGAAAAATTCGGGACAATCCTATGCCTTATGGACAGGGCTAAAAGTAGCACGCGGAGAATGTATCGTTATCTTAGATGGGGATTTACAGAACGACCCGAACGATATTCCCCGACTGCTCAAAGAGTTAGCGAATTCGGATTTTGTTCAGGGGTATCGTCAAGTGCGAAAAGACCAATGGCTCCGCACATGGATTAGCAAACAAGCGAACCGAATTATCCGATGGATATTGGATAACCCCGTACGGGATACAGGCTGTGCATTAAAAGCCCTGCGTAGAGAATGCATCGAATATATTATCCCTTTCAACGGCTCTCATCGCTATTATGCGTTTTTAGTTCATTCCGCAGGCTTCCGTGTCGTTGAAATTCCTGTTGCTCACAATCCCCGCAAATATGGGACCTCTAAATACAACATCTCCGGCCGTCTCTTTAAGACACTATTCGATATCATAGGTCTTTTTTGGTGGAAAAAAAGGGTAATTCCCAGAGGGGAATAAATCTCCATCCACTTCATTTCACTGAATCAATTACTCCCTTAGTAAGACATCACAAGCCAAACGCAATTTCTCCAAACCTTTACGGAATAAAGCATGTTTCCGTGCCTGTGAACGGAGGAATATGATAGTTTTGCGTTCTAACAGATATCGGTTCAATTTTTGTCTTTTTAGTTTAATTTTCTTATCTTTTGCTTCTTCGAGTGGTTTCCATAAGGTCTCTTTCGGATATCCAAAAATTTCCAGGTCTTCATCCGCAATCTGGCCAATAATATTCTGCATCATTTTTAATTTTTCCAAGTCTGTGCTTAATTCTTCCACCCATTTTTTTAATGACCCTGTGGTTGGGCGAGTATGTTGTTTTACTCCCAGAGGGTCACCCAATCCTTGTTGCCGATTTTCTTCCTCCGATTTTCCATAATCTATTGCTTCCGGTTCAAAGGGAATCTCGAGAAAAACACATATCTTCTCAAACTGTTCTTCTGGATTCTTAACTAAATCCTCATAACGAATGTGATACAAATCTACTCCTCTTTTGCGAAGAAAGTCTGCTATGGCAGGGATATATCGATTCAAAATCGGATTATGTTCATTGGCAATTTTATAGTCCCCATCGAAAAAAGAATTCGCAAAAGAAGAAAAGGTTGCTAACGGGTGGCGAGTTAATATGATATATTTCGCATCGGGATACACTCTGGCTATAAAAGGCAGAATCAACGAATATGCAGGCGTCTTATCCAAACAAATTTTTTTATTCCCTTTGGCAATCAAATATTGACCATAAAGCACATCACAATAAGCACGACACGCTTTCCAATAGTCATTTTCTTTGTTAGGCAACTGTTCGACAAAAAGTTTCTGTGCTTCCGCAGAAAGGATATGGTCATAGGGAGCTTTATCTACCTTCGCCCAGACTCCCAAATGTGCCAAAGGCGTCAAGATATGCGGTTCGGGACCCCCCTGTATTAGGGAATGAGAAGAAAGCATCCGTTCTAACATTGTCGTCCCTGAACGGGGCGGTCCTATTAAAAATATCATTTTATATTCCATGCAAAGATTCTCCTACCATTCATAGAGATTAAAAGTTTACAATATATAGCACTACAATGTCATATTCTTAAAGGGAAACAAATGAATCGAACACCTTTTACTAAATATATTTTAGTGATGCTTATCTTGGCTTTGACCATGGCTATTTTTGCTAATGAAAAATCTACGGAAGAAAAGGTAACCCAATTTTTAGATCAACATGTCCACTCATTATTAGATAAGCATCATGTTTCAGGAACCGTGATTGCTTTGGTAAATAGGGATACTGTCGTATTGAAAGGCTATGGGAAATTAGGTTTTGATATTGATAAGCCTATGTCACCCTTACAAACGCCTGTTTTCGTTGCTTCTCTTTCAAAACTCTTCACTGCTACGGGGATTATGCAACTCTATGAGCAGGGAAAACTCTCTCTGTATATGGATACAAACATGTATTTGAGAGATTTCCAAATCGAGTACCCTTTTAGTGAACCTATTACTATTCATCATCTTCTAACACATACCGCAGGCTTTGATGACCGTTTCTTAGGAATGGGAGCAAAAATACAAGACCACATTTTACCTCTGGGTGTTTACTTATCAAAAAGGCTTCCCCCCATTGTTTTTCCCCCGGGAACAACGATTAGTTACTCCAATCATGGGTTCGCTTTATTAGGATACATTATGGAGGAAGTTTCAGGAAAAAAATTTAATGATTACATGAAAGAAAATTTGTTTACACCACTTGAAATGATAAACAGCCGATTTGACGGTACTTATCCTGAAAACTTAAAACTACCCCAACCCTACCTTGAATATTTGGGCAGGTCAGAAGTAATTACAATGGATTTTGCTCAAACTTCACCCGCTTCAAGTCTGTGCACTACCGCTGAAGATTTCTCTCATTACTTAATCGCAATGCTAAATAATGGATTATATAAAAATCGCCCCATTCTACGGCCCGAAACTGTCACACTTATGTTTACACCCAGATATAAACTTCACCCTTTACTCCCCGGCTACGCCTGTTGTTGGGAAGAACGATTTATCAATGGGAAAAAAGTATTACAACATTCCGGATTAACATGGGGTTTTAGCAGTCATACATTAATCATACCCGACGAACAATTCGGACTATTTATATCTATTAATAAAGGAACTCATACATTCATCAATGAATTGATTCCTATGCTTATTGAAAATTTCACTTTGCCTGTGAAAAATGTTGAAAATGCCCGCAAACATCCCTCACTCGTGGATGAGTCTTTCTACACCCCAATTACAGGTTTCTATCGTCACAACCGCTATTGCAGAAATGATTATTTTAAGTTAGCTACTTTCCTTCCGGGATTAACACACGAATACTATGTCTATGGAAACGCAGTAGAACGGACCCTCACATTGAAATACCTCGCTTTTCAATCCCGAGAATGGAAAGTCGAAGAAATGGGAGATATGTTATGGAGTAGAAAAAATAAGTATGGAGAAATGGCAACTTCACCCCGAATAAGTTTTATAAAAAGTTATCAGAAAAAACCGTATCAGTTAGTTATGGGAAATGATGTTTATGAGCCTATTTACTTCTGGGAAACAAAACTCTTTCAATATATTGTTTTTTTCTCATGTATTACAGTTTATTTAGTTAATGTATGGACCGTTATATATCGCTTTTTTCTTCTCTGCATTACTCATTTATTAGGAAAAAGAAAAAATAAATTTAAGATAAACTATTTACAACTACTAACATTCACCTTCCTTTTATATATTCTATGTTTCGGTGGATATTTATTCATATTCCTAAAACCCCAAACATTAGGTTATGGCACACCCTTAGGATTATTTTTTATTTTGATAATCCCTTTTATATTGGCTTCATTAACAATCCTTGCTACTATACGATTTATTATTACTCTAAAAACACTGGATGTGAAAAAAATAATTGACTTAATGTCTCTTCTTTCCTGCTATGGACTTCTTTTTCTCGCACATTACTGGAATATATTAGATTTTCATTTCACAGGATGGGATACACTGTATTTTAATTGGTAATACCGTAACTCTAAACCCATTGAAGAAAATAGAATCGCCCCATTTTATGGATTTATAAAATATTGTAATATTGAATAAAAAAAATTCATTTAGAAGCCTCAAATATAATTTGATTCTTTTGTTTTTTATTTATTTTATTTCCTATCATATATACCTCATTGTATTCCTCACTTAACTAAAATGTAATCACGATATTAAGGAGAAATTTTATGCCCTCTTCAAAAATAGAAAAACTGCCAATGCGTTCAGAAGTCCCAATAGAGTTCACATGGGATTTGTCCCCTGTCTTCCCTAATGACGACGCATGGGAAAAAGCATATCAACAATTGGAAAAGGAAATACCTAAATTCGCCCAATTCCGGAAAAAACTCGCATTGTCACCGAAAATATTGCGGGCATGTCTTGACCTGGATAGTAAAACGGGACAACTACTCGAACGATTGAGTGTATATGCAAACTTAAAGGTATGTGAAGATATTACAAATACAAAATATATAGCCCTTGCAGGTCGTGTGCAATATTTAAGCATGCTTTTGGCTCAATCTGTTAGTTATATTACCCCTGAAATTCAATCCATCCCCGATAAAAAGTTTCAGAAATTTCTTGTAAGCAAGGAATTAGCAAAATATAAGTTTGCACTGGAAAAATTGCGTCGCTTTAAACCACATGTCCTTTCTGAACAAGAGGAGTATTTACTTGCTTTACACATAGAAAGCGCCGGAAGTGCAGGGAAAATATTTGAACAACTAAACGACGCAGATTTGAAGTTCGGAACGATTACAGATGACAAAGGAAATAAAATAGAATTATCTCACGGAAACTTCCGCGTGCTTTTAGAAGATAAAAATCGGAACCTACGACGGAAAGCATTTTTTCAATATTACAAAGCGTATGATGAGCATGCAAATACTTTGTCTATGGCTCTGTCCTCATCGGTACTGGAGGATGTTTTCCACGCACGGGCAAGGAAATTTAACACGGTTCTTGAAAGTGCTTTGTTTGAGGACAATGTCCCTCCCGCGGTATATCACAACTTGCTGAAAACAGTAAAAGAAAACATTACCCCCTTAGTTGAATACCTCAATTTACGGAAAAAAGTGTTAGGAATAAAAGATATTCGCGCTTATGATTTATTTGTTCCCCTTGCAGACAAAAAACAAAAGAAAAGAACTTATGAAGAAGCCGTTCAGGACATCACATTAGCATTGGCACCCTTAGGTAAAGAATATACTCAAACATTAGAGGAAGGACTTCTAAAAAATCGCTGGGTAGACCGTTATGAAAATAAAGGAAAACGAAGTGGTGCTTTTTCTTGGGGTTGCTATCGTTGCCCTCCTTATATTTTGATGAATTATAAAGATAAGTTAGAGGATTCTGTTTTTACATTAGCCCATGAAGCGGGACATTCCATGCATAGTTATTTTAGCGACAAAAAACAACCTTTCCATTATAGCCATTACACCATTTTTGTGGCAGAGGTAGCATCCACTGTTAATGAACAACTGCTTGTCCATTATTATTTACAAAAGTCAACCTCAAAAGAGGAGCGTATCCGACTTATATGTCGTGAAATTGATGAAATCCGAACCACATTAATCCGACAAACCATGTTTGCGGAATTTGAATTACAAATTCATACTCTTGCGGAACAAGGACAACCTTTGACCATTGATGTGTTTCGGAATGAATATCGACAACTCCTGAATGTTTATTTCGGAGGGGCTCTAACAATAGACCCCCAATTAGAATTAGAATGTCTCCGAATACCCCATTTCTATCATGCATTTTATGTTTACAAATATGCAACAGGACTTTCTTCTGCTATTGCCATCGCACAACGATTTATCGAGGGAGATAAAAAAATACAGAAGAAATATCTCGAATTCCTTGGTATGGGGGGGGCCAAATATCCTTTAGAACAATTAAAATCCATAGATGTTGACCTATCTTCTCCAGAACCCATCCAAACCGCTATGACTCATTTAGGAGAAAGAGTATCTCAACTCAGGGAACTTTTGCTAAAATAAAAAGATAATAATACTAATAAATAACTCTTAAATGGAAAGGACAGATATGCAAACCATTAAAATGAATTCTTTTTTAGCACTCTGTTTTATACTCTCTATGATGATTGTAAATGTTAACAGTTCTTTTGCCAATTTTTCTTTAGAGAATCTCCTAAAACCCATAGCAGGACAAAGCATGCGAAATAGTAGTTCTGCGGAGGACATCGAAAAAAACGGAGATGCTCGTCCAATTGAACCCAATCAAACATTAGTTCTGATGGACGAAGACGGTCCGGGTATAATTACACATTTCTGGAATACCATTGCTACAGAAAACCCCTTTTACCCGCGCAGTATTGTCTTGCGAATCTATTATAACGGCTTAGAGAAACCCAGTGTTGAAGCACCCATTGGAGATTTTTTTGGGTTGGGTTTGTCAGCTCATAAAGATTTTATATCTCAACCCGTTGTTAACACTTCACGAGGTCGCGCTCGAGTATGTTTCTGGCCTATGCCCTTTCAAAAACACATCAAAGTAACTGTAACCAACGAGTCCAATATTCGCGTGGGTTCGTTTTATTATTATCTGGATTGGAAAAAACTTAATGATTGGACACCGGATACCCCATATTTCCATGCCCGCTATCGCCAGGAATACCCAGCCCAACCGGGCAATTACACTATCCTGGAGACGCAGGGGAAAGGGCATTATGTAGGCACTGTTTATTCCGTTTTACAGATGGAAACAGGTTGGTTCGGTGAAGGGGATGACTTCTTCTATATTGACGGAGCAGAAATGCCTCAACTAAAAGGCACAGGTACAGAGGATTATTTTAATGATGCATGGGGCTTTCGTGAATTTCATGCACCCTACTATGGCGTCCCCATGTATGAAGGAGTTTTCGCAGGAGACCGTGTGAGCATATATCGCTGGCATATTCCCGACCCCGTTCATTTCGAAAAAAGTTTGAAGGTGGTCATTGAACATAAAGGCAGTATCATGAACGAAAAGGCTCCCATAACGAAAATGGACCTCACAGGTTTCATAGAACGGAAAGATTGGGTCAGCTCAGTAGCATTCTGGTATCAAACAATCCCATCCACATGGGACGACCCCATACCCCCCGCAGAGAAACGAATCCCCCCATATAAAGTCCATAAATTCGACACTTTAGTTTATCGAGCAGACCCCTCCATTTTAATCGTGCCAACAGAATTTTTCCTTTTATATATTCCCCTTACTCCAAAATCAAGTATCGAATTCGACTTTGAAATTATGCAAAAAGGCACTTATCGTATTGACTCATATATGATATTTTCTCTCTTCAGTGGAGTTTTTCAACCCTATATGGACGGAAAACCCTTCGGCACCCCCATTGATTTCTCTGCTCCCGGTTACGATATTGCACCCGTTTATTTAGACATCCATGAACTTTCCGAAGGGATACATACCCTACGATTCGAAGGAGTAGAACAAACACCTAAGAACACCCGAACAATGGTTCCTAAAACCTATGGACTCGGCATAGCCAATCTCTTGCTTTTGCGATTGGAAGATATGGAAGGATACCGTAGCGTCCTAAAAGAATTAGACCCAAATGCATTTCCTCAAGAAAAGAAACCAGAACAATAGACACATTATTTGAATAAATTGAAAATTAATTTATATTGATAGAGGCTTCACATGAAGGTTGTCATTACAGGTGGTGGAACAGGAGGGCATATCTTCCCTGCCCTCTCCATAATAGAAGAATTGCAACGGCGAGACCATCTATTGCTGGTGCAATGGGTTGGTAAGAAAGGTAATCTTGAAGAAAAAATATGTCAACAAAAAGGTATCCCCTTCCGAAGTGTTCCTATCCGTGGCTGGCCACGAAAAATAAGTGTTTCTCAGGGAATTACTGCTTTTATGTTAGGATTATCCATTATTCGTTCCTTCCAGATACTACTACGATTCCAGCCCCAGATTGTTATCGGTGTCGGGGGATATGTCTCTTTCCCCATCGTATGGTGCGCACAAATCCTAAACATTCCCACTGTCCTACATGAGCAGAATTCTCGATTAGGTATGGCAAACCGAATTCTGGCAAAAAAAGCAAAAAAGGTATTTTTAAGTTTTCCTCTGTCGGATAGTCTCCCTGATGAAATATATTCATCTGAAAAATTCATTATTACCGGTAACCCTGTGAGACATGCTTTCCTGACCCCACCACCCAAAGAAGAAGTTTGTGCTAAATTAGGTTTCAATCCCCAACAAAAAACAGTTCTTATAATGGGAGGTAGTCAGGGAGCGCATACATTAAATCTTGCTGTCTCGGATATGCTGAATAAATTAGAACCCGGTGAATTTCAAATCATCTGGATTACAGGACAAAATGACTACGAAAAATATAAAAACCGCGTATCACAATCAAAAATACCATTAAAAATTTATCCTTTTTATGAAGATATGGCAGAGTTGATGTACACCGCAGATTTAGTAGCGGCTCGTTCCGGTGCCTCAACATTAGCGGAAATTACCGTATTGGGCAAACCATCTATCCTTATTCCCTTCCCTTATGCCACAGATAATCACCAAGAATATAACGCCCGTTCTCTTGAAAGTATCGGTGCAAGTAAAGTCCTTCTCGATAAAGATTGCTCCGCAGACACCTTATTGCCCATTATACGACAAATAATGAATGACCCCCTCCTCCTGCAAAACATGTCCAGCTCCGCAAAAAAAATAGCCAAACCCCTTGCCTCCGAAACCATCGCGGAAGAAATTATCAAACTTGTTTTTTCTTACTCAAATAAATAAGATTGTATATCTTTAATTTGTTTCAACTAAATTATTCAATTTTTTTACACAGATACAAATCTCATCCCTCAATTTTTTATCTCTGGCTTCCGTTTTTTAATTTCAAATTTTCACTTTTAATTATGCTGATATCTCTTTCTTGCAAGAATCAAACTCGTAGTAATGATAATCCCCAAAATCAAAATGTAATTTATATGCAAATTTAGTCCCGTAATTACATGTAGTTGCACAAATGGAGTATCAATTACATCATAATCATCCGCAATCTGACACCAATAGAAGCCGGAATCCTCTAATTGAAGTTCTTCTATATAAAACGTATCTGTATTTGCTCCAACAATTAATTCTGGTGATTTTAGATTCTTTGCTCTACTAAAATACCATTGATATACCACATCTCCATGAGCACCTACAACAATCACCTTCAATTCAAGATTATCACCAACTATCTTGACAATATATCCAGGACCATCTATCCAAGCATCAAGAGTTGTACATGGACCTGATGTAACCATAATATTTACAGGATTTCCAATAGGTATTTGTTGTCCCGCAGGTGGATTTTGGTTAATAACATAATCTATAGGAATCTCATCACTACACTGTTGCGTCATCATCCCTACAACTAAATCTGCACTTTCTATTAAATTCCTCGCATCAGATTGTGAAAAGCCTATTATATTAGGAACTATCCAATATTCTATGGTCCCTTCTCCTTCTAGTGTGCCTTCCCCTTCTTGACACAAACCTGAGGAAATGACTATATCTATCGTCGTTCCCCAAAGAACGAATGTTCCACCTGTTGGACTTTGACTCATTACAATTCCCGCAGGAATTGTATTGCTACATTGTTGGGTTACCGTTCCTACTACTAATCCTGCATTTGTTATCGCTGTTTCTACAGAACTCTGTTCCATCCCTACAACATTCGGAACAACAGTATCACACGGTCCTGTAGAAATAACTAAATTCACCGGACTACCTATCGGAACTCTTTCACCCCAATTTGGAAATTGACTGATGATGCTACCTAATGGTACCGTATTACTACACTGGGAAGTTATTTTGCCTACGACTAAATCAGACGAAATAATTTCTGAATCTGCTAAATTGGAATACTGAAAAATTTTTTTATAACATTTAACATACCTACGCCCTTTTATTTAAATTTATTGAAAAATTATAACATATTTTCCAGAATAATGTCAATATTTTGTCAATATTATAATTATATTGTTAAATAATTTTTATTTAAAATAATTTTTTCAAATAAAAAATATAAATTTTATAATAAAAATAATAAAATAAACAAAGAAAAAATTAAACATTGTCACTACTACTAAATTAGATATTAAAGTTTTAACGGGGAATTATATTATTCTGAAGGTTTCGATTCCTGCACTTTCACTTCATTTGAAGGAGTATCTACCTTCCCTTCTGATTTTTCTATAATTTTATTGATGATTTCCTCCGACTTTGATTTCCCTGTCATTTTACGGTCATGCCAATCCGGATTGGTAAGTAAGGTTACTCCATAGATTTGTTTTATTGCAGAAACAAAAATACGAGTTTCCTCAGAAGTCACAGGACCCAATTGAATCTCATACTTTACCCGTTTCAACTGCATCCATTCTCTCTTAGGCTGGTCATATGCAACAAAAACTCCTCGTTTATCACGAGTATATATATCTAAATTTAATTCACGCAAAGTCTCTTTTGTTGCCTGCCATGTTTTCTCAAAAGGTGCTTTGACAGTAATGACTTGCTCCTCTGCAAATCCACTGGTATCTTTTAATGTCCTTGCACAACCTGATAAAAGAACCATGGAAAGCAAAATAACGAACACACTATTAACTAACTTATATCTCTTTAGCATCTTAAAAATCCTCCAAAGGTTTTTATATCTCTAAACAAAAACTATATTTTACACTATATCTCGGTTCCGCCATCATAGGTGCAACCGTATCACGCCATTTCGCATAATGCGCTGTCTCCTTATGAGCCTTCGCACTATCTTCATCTTTGTATGCTTCATACAAAACAAACTTTGTCGGGTCATCCTGTTGTTGAAGTATATCAAATCGAACAACTCCCGTTTCTTTACGGCTTTCCCGAGCATTTTGTTCTGATGCTTCACGAAACGCATCTATACAATCTTGTCTTACATGAACATACACGAGAACCAAAAGCATATTTATGCTTCCTCAAAATTTTGTCTAATACATGTATTATGGCGTAATTCTAATTAAATATTCAATAGCAAGGAAATTCATTAATTCATATTGCTTCTCTGAAAGTCACTGTTTGGAAAAAGGTATTCACTTCTGCATAGAAATCCCGATTGAAACTATTTCTCTTCAGACTTTTATGTATATAATATTTCAAAGAATAATAAAATCTTTTTTGTATATAAAAATATACATTTGTTTTTTTGGGAGATTTTTAATGAAAAAACAATATTCACTTGGAAAATGGAACTACTATCTTTTTTCTCTTATGATATTAATGGCTTCATTTGCTTATAGTGAAAGCATAAACCTTCGTGATTTTGGTGCAGTTGGAAATGCGAACACGCTTGATACAACTTTTATCCAAAAAGCCATAGATACTGCAAGCGAAAAAGGTTGTACATTAATTGTCCCATCAGGCACTTATCTCACTGGAAGTTTACACTTAAAGAGCAATCTCCATATCTATCTTGAACCGGGTGCCGTTATTTTAGGAAGTCAAAAAAGAGAGGATTACGATCCATATGAAGAATTAGACTTCCCCAATGATGCCGACCATGAGACTTCTTTTTTTCATCATTCCCTGATGTGGGGCGAAAACATTGATGATATTTCTATTACAGGTTTTGGCACCATAGACTCAAACTTTACAAAGCGAGGGGGACCTAAAGCACTTGCTTTTAAGAATTGTAAAAACATACGAATAGAGGGGATAACAATAAGGAACTGCCCAAACTATACCATAAGTCTTTTAGGTTGCGAACAGGTGATAATCGATAAGGTCCAGATTGCAAATGGCTATGCCGACGGGATTGACCCCGATAGTTGCCAATTCGTTTTTATATCCAATTGCAGAATAGAAACAGTAGACGACGCAATAGTACCCAAAAGCAGTTTTTCATTAGGCTATCACCGCCCCTGCACGGATATTACCGTAACAAATTGCCATTTATCTACCCGCTGTAATGGATTTAAATTAGGAACGGAATCCGGGGGAGATTTCAGACGCATTAATTTCAGCAATTCCATCATTCAGGGCTTATTATCAGCACAAAGACCGGGAATTTCGGGCGTTGCCATTGAATCTGTTGATGGGGCTCACATTGAGGGAATAACCATTACGGGTATTGTTATGGACTGGGTTCGTTCACCGATATTCATACGCCTTGGAAATCGCGGAAGAGATGGAGCCACTTCCCCCGGAAGTATAAAAGGCATAACTATTAGTAATATTGTAGCCACTCGTGCCAGTAATCCCAACATCATCGCAGGAATACCCGATTATCCTGTGGAGAATGTGCTCATACAGAATGTATTTTGCTCCTTCAACGGTTCCAACCCATTACGACCCATCAATGAGCCTGTGCCGGAGGAAATAGCACGCTACCCAGAAGCATTAATGTTTGGTGCTTTACCCAGTTATGCATTTTTCATACGCCACGCTCGAAATGTCCAATTGCAAAATTTCTCATTCGAAACGGTCGCTCCCTTCTGGCGAATCACCACACATAAATACAAAGATATTCTTTGGGACGAACGCGGTAACCCAACAAACTATTTTGAACATTCCTCACCGGAAATTGCAATCTGGGCAGAAGATGTCATTGATTTTATCTTCTCTAACTGGCATGAAAAAAATACCTCCAATACTACTGAAATTTTATACTTAAAGGATGTCCAGAACGCACAAATAGATACCCCCCTTCACCACCGTAACATTTCACATTGGTACACAATCCAGGGAGGTCAAACAGATACGATACAATTCCATGATGGGGATAAACAAAAAAACAAGAATAGGAACTAACGATTCCATCTATAATTGACTTACTTTTAATCTTATGATTTTTATCGAAATAAAACAAGTACTCCATGACAATCTAAAAAAGAGGAATAAATTATGATATTACTCACAAATTATGAAGGGCGTAGTGGTGTTCCCCGAACTGTTGAATTATTAAAAAACAAAACCAATGCAATTTATTCCATTATCGAGGGCATAAAGTTGGTTGAAGAAAATCCTGAAATACATACTGTTGGGGCTAATTCCCTCCCTAACCTTTTAGGGCAATTGGAACTGGATTCTGCCGTAATGGATGGTAATACACGAAGAAGCGGAGCAGTTGGTGCGATCAAAGGATTCAAACATCCAATAGAAATTGCGTATCACATTATGACAGATATTGAACATGAAATATTAGTTGGGGCAGGAGCCGAACGATTTGCCGAAGAAATCGGTGCTGAAAAATATGTAAATGAAACGGAGTATACAAAAACTTCATGGGAAGAATTTTTAAATGACCATTTAACCTACGAACAAAAAGAAAAATTTCCACATATACGCCTGCTGGATATAAAAGACAAACCTAACGACCCCGAACATCTTTTCGACACAACTGTGTATCTGGCACAGGATTACTCCGGTAGAATAGCAACCGCAACAAGTACAGCAGGTTGGCCCTGGAAGTACCCCGGCAGATTAGGTGACAGCCCCATCATAGGTGCAGGGAGTTACGCAGATAGTCGATATGGAGCCTGTGCTTGCACCCATACTGGCGAAATGACTATCCGTGCTGGCACAGCAAGGTCTGTGGTACTTTACCTAAAAATGGGATTATCATTAGCAGATGCGGTCTACGAATCTGTGATGGATTTGGCTGAATTGAAAACAGGTTTTATTAATGCTGTTACTGTCCACGCTATTGATAATAAAGGAAACTATAAGGTTATCGCACTTAATCCCCAGAAAGAAATAAAATACATCGTCTGGCATCCCGACCTGAAAGAACCGCAAGTAAAAAATGCGGAAATTATGAGAACATAAGTATCTAAAAATATCTCCACTTTATATACCCATAATAAACTATCAAATATATGCTCCAAACTTTACAACAATGTCCCATTCTATTCAAATAACCGAAGGAATTCAGGATTGATAGGATAATTGGCTTTCTTACATTCCTGGATAAGAGCCCGCGCTTTTTCTCTATCACCCATATAATAATGTACAATCGCCATTTGTTCTTTGATAAAGTAATTCTTCGGCTCCAATCGTTCTAACTGGCTCAAATTCTCCAATGCTTCTGTCCATTTCCCCTGTACAAAATAGAGGGAAGATAGATTTAATAAAATAGAAGGTTCCAGGGACTGTTCTGTCCCATATGCTTCTTTTAACAATCGCTCTGCTTTATCGAACTGTTTTTGTTGAATGAGTAAACTGGAAAGGTTCACCTTAACATGGTGTAGATTTGGGTCTATCTCAATTGCTTTTTCCCATGCTATTATTGCTGATGATGTATTTCCAGTTTGAGCATAAGCCTGTCCTAAAACAACATGCCCTTTAGCTTCATGAGGGATGCTCGCTACGACCTTTTTTGCCCATATAATTGCTTCAGCTGGACGATTTTCCTGTAGAAGTAATTCCGCCAATATGATGGAAGCTGCATTAAAATTAGGCCTTTGCCGTAGTATCATCATTAAATCCTGAATGGCTTGCTGGATATGCCCCTTCTCCACCTTCTGGATAATGCGTGTTAATCGACGCAAATAAGGTGTCTCTTCCGTAAATGAAACCATCGGGGCTAATAGATTTTCAACAGGAGCAAACTGATCCGTAAGCACAGGAGCATTTGTCCGAGAAATAAGTTCTTGCATTTTTGATTCACTAATATAGTATCCTTGAGAACCATATTTTGTTTTAACCCAATCCAACATTTCTTCTGGTGGTAAAGACTTCTTGGAGGCAATTAAAATAAAAGTATCCCGTAACATCGGGTCATCTGCAGTTGTATACATGTAAAGGTAAGGAAATACTTCTTTACAGGTTTTATACATAGCACTCATGAAATAGCCAAATTGTAAACAATCTATTATATTGCACATATAAATACCATGTGAAGATAACACAGTATAAATTTTCTCTACAAACTCTCTCGTCGTTAAATGAAATGGAACAGTATAGTCGCTGAATGAATCGTTAATAACACAATCGTAAACCCCTTCCTGTTTCTCCTCCGTCATTTTTTTTACTAAATCTTCTATACGATTCCGACCATCCTGATGATAAATAGATAATCGGGTATCTTTAGGTAATCCAAAGGCAATATGTGCGGTGTGTGTGACCTCCGGGTCTATTTCGGCTACTTCAACATTACATTGTGGATACTTTACCTCCAAAAAATGGCAAAAAGTATAGCCTCCTCCACCTATTACAAGGATATTTTTAGGCGAGGCATCTTTCATAGCGAAATGAATCCCAGTCGAAAAGAAATGTTCGTATACTCCCATTAATTTTAAGGGCTGGTTCATATCAATTTGGTTATGAACCATTTTATCTAAGACTAACTCGCGTAGATATGGGCGTTCCGGGTCCGGCGTTCGCACCTGGATATAGTTGTAGTGACTCTCTTTTTCAAGAATCACCTCTTTTGTCCGGTAGGGCTTCAATGCCATCTGTATAGCAAGAAAATCCCATGGATGATGAGGAACCATTGCACTGAATAGTAATAAAACACATAACACCGCATAAGGAAATACCATCCACTTATTTTTTGTCATCCATAAGACAAATAAAGCAGAAATCAGCACAATAAACAATAGCGTTATATTCGAACCCCAATACGCAATTGTATAATACCCCGTTATCAACACCCCCAATATTCCACCTATTGCATTCATTGCATAAATTTTTCCAATTTTCCTCCCTTGTATTTCTCCTTCCTGTTCCGGCGGTATCATTCGCACTAAAAGCGGAGATAAAGCCCCAAAAGCAACGCTCGCAGGTCCAAAAACAATAATAGAATGTATTAATATTTGAACGGGCCAGGAAAAGCCCCATAATAAAGGATTCCATGGCAATAACATATGGAATAAAGGAATAAATAAGATACATATACTTGAAAGAAAAAGAAAGAAAGTGGTTGCTTTTCGTGGATTAAAATGCTGTCCCAAATATCCGCCTACATATCCCCCCACCGAAAGAGAACCTAAAACGACACCAATGATAGTAGTCCATGTATATAAAGAATTACCGAAATTTCGCGCAAGCAATCTTCCAGCTACAATTTCCAATATCATTATCCCTGCACCTGCCCAGAAAGATGTAAGAAGTAATTTGTAAAAAGGTTGACCCTCTCTCCCCCTTAAAACCTCCTTTTCTTTTAATGTAACCGCATCACTTACTCTATCCTCTCTTAATTTGGGTTTAATAAAAATCCCAACTATGAGGTATGCAACGGATATAAAAAAAAGAATCAAGGTAGAAATAAGAAGTAATGTGGTATAGGAAAAGTGTGCAAGCAAAATATAACCGGTAAGGAAAGTTCCTATAAGACTTCCTAATAAAGAAAAAGCAAAAAAAATCCCCACACTGGTCCCCGGTCGATTACTCACCTGTATAAGTAAATGTGTTAACACAGGTGAAATTGTGCCTAATAAAAGGAATGGAATAATAAAAAGCAAAAAGATATGGATAAAGATACGCCATTCCCAGATAAGATTCTGAAGAAATGCCAGCCCACCTAAAAAATGATTCATATAAGGAATACAAAAAATAGCAATTGATGCTAATAAAAATGCGATGGGTATCGTACGAATGTTAGAAAATCTATCCGCAAGTATCCCGCCAAGATGATTCCCTAACGCAATCCCTGTAAGTGTTGTTGCGATTATCCCTGTCCAGGTGAATAAACTTTGCCCTAAATATTGGGCTATAACCCTACCCGCAACCAATTGTAAAAACATGATTGCTAAACTGGAACTAAAAACCGTTAAATAGATTGCCAATGGCAGGGTTTTTGATTTCATAAAACTAAATATTCTGAAATTATTACTAAAAAAATTTTTAATTTATGTATTGTTGCTATTACGGTCTCTGCGGATAATAAATATGGTTCCTGTAATAAAATATGCTAATGTGGGATAAATCAAAATTCGGTGAAATGATTGAAGATTTTGTATAAACCCATTTGTGCCTCTTAAAAACACCGAAATTGCAAGGGCTAAACAAATTACCAGAGATAGTCCTGCAATGACACCTGAAACAAGCAACACCGGATCATTCTGTAAAATAGTCCCTCCCTGTTTTTGAGCCCCTGTTACAGATTGGGCTTTCCGATTTTCTGCCGTAGGGATAATCTCTTCCGCATCCGCAGGTACATCACGAGCACCCATCAGCATGGATAGAATTATGTATATGATAGAAGTCATCATCCACACAGGAACAAATAAAAAGAACAGGTGTAAAGTTCCCGTTTTCTCTAATGTAATAGCCACCGCTATAGAAATTAACCAACTTAACAGGGCAGGCCAGTTCATTGCTAACCGTTTCTTCTCTATCCAGTAACGAGTAAGTCCTATTCTGGGGAATATCCAATATTCTGTAAATGCCACCGCCCCTAATGGCATCAAAAGCAAGCCATAATAACCAACAAAATCAAGTAATTTTGTAAACACGAAAGGAGAGCATGCAATAACAGTTGTCCCCGCTCCTGCCAGTAATGTTACCAACCAACGAGGCCAGCCAGGTGTTACCGCTTGCAATGCCAATCCAGCACGATACAAAGTGGGATTGGAAGTCGTCCATCCAGCAAGAACCACTGCAATTAAACCCGAAATACCCAATGCCTCTGTTGCTACTGCACCTGAATCCAATTGAGTAATACTTTTCTGTAGCAACAAAGCAGACATGGCTCCCATCACACCTGCACATATCCATGCCAGATAATGCCCCAAAAACATACCAAAAGCAGAAAATAATCCATAAGCAGAAGACTTCGCATAGCGGAAAATTGCCATATCGGACAAACCTCCATGCATTGCCAGATTACATATCCACGCAAAAGCAGCTACATGCCAAAACGAAATAGGTTCTTTCCCATCCGGACGGACACCTGTCCATATCTTCTGGGTTGCAATCTGCCAAAAATCATTCCCATTACGAATGTCCACACCCGCTGTAGGTAATAAAGCAACAGCACCCGCAATAAACATTAAAAACATCCACGGCGAACAGACTACAGAAAACTGCGACAACCGCTTAAATCCTAATATCGCCAGAGTGACCACCACCGCACCGACTACAATCACAACAAGGACAAATCGAATATCCGTAGGTATCCATTCCGTTTGTGGAGGTATCCCCAAGGGGACGCGAACCGCAGATGCAGATACTGTAATCATGCATCCCGCTAATATACAGAACAAAAATGCATTCAACACATTGTATATCGTCGTTACCACAGGTCCTGCTACCTTACGGAGGAACCAATAAAGTGTTAATCGCGTGCGAACTGCAATGGGGGCACATATCAAAGTCCATGTTAGCACCGCCATCAGATTACCCAGCAGTAAACCCACAAAAATGTCGTAAGCATTCACACCCCAACTTACGAACAAAGCACCAATAACAAACTCTGTCCCTGCGACATGTTCACCTGCAAACAAACCCGCAAAATATCTACCCGGTTGAAGTTTATCATCCGTTACCGGCTCACGCTCAAATTCATACAATAAATCGAGAGCCTCTGTTGCTTTTATGGTTTTCTCTTCACTCAAAGCAGAACCCTTTCTCTTTTAGTAAATTTTTATTTAAAAACATCTTCCATAGAAATATATAAAACGATATAAGAATTCTATACTCATTTTCAAATGAAATATTTATAATCAAATGTATCCCTAAAAACAGGAACCCCGCAGGGCGTTTGACCCTGCGGGGCAATAAGGGATTTAACCCTTAAACTTCAAATCTAACGAACTGATTAGAAGCTGATTTCGGTTTCTGCGAACAGATAGTTGAAATCCTGGTCTTTAAGCAGTTCTTGACCGAAGAAGTGGGAATAACCAGCACGAATGACTAAGTCTTCACTGTAGTTGTAAGCACCGGTTAATTGGAGTTCCCAACCTAATTCGTCATCTTTACCAGCTTCATCAGCTACATAATACTGACCTTCTAAAGCCAGTTTTACTGCTTCCGTAGGCTGGACACCTAAACCAAGGCGATAAACGAATACATTGGTGATTTGTGTCTGATCTAAGAAATCACTGTATTCCCAGTTGGAGAATAAACGATTGAAAGCAAAATCAAGTTCATCTTTGGCAAACCACTTGTGGTCATAATCCGGTCCTTCAAGATATGCAAAACCGGCATATATGCGAGGCTGCCAGGAAATGTCGAAGGTGTAACCTGCTTCTAAGTTAACACCCCATGCATTGTAGTCACGGTCAACGCCAAAAATCCACCAACCTTTGTCATTCGCATCACCTAACTGGTAGGCAACTTCGGCTTCAAAATCGAAGGCACCCACTTTGCCAGCGCCACGAAGACCTAATGTATGAAGGTCGGATTCAAGAGCAGTTGCATCATCGCGGACATACATCCAGTAAGCATCGATGACGATGTCTTCAAGACCTGTGTAACTGCCATAAATAGCATAAAGGTCAACATCATCTTCTGCGAAATCGCCCATGGATTCAACTAATTTGGCTGCGATGGCATCAACACTGACCATGTCGGTTACATAGCTCAAACGAAGTGCATCCCAGGAAAGACCTGTGAAGTTCCAGCGTTTGTCATTTGTGCCAACAAGCCAGCCACTGCCTAATGTCAGTTCTTGACGACCAACACGGGCACGAAGCGGGGTTCCCCACATTTCACGGGCTTCGATGTAGGCTTGATAAACTTCTACATCATCAACACTCGCTTGACGAGCATCTACACCCGTAATGTAGTTCTGGGAACGAAAATCTTCGCCCCAAATGTCATAACTATCTAATTCGATGAATGCAGTCACTTCATCCGTGAAATCTGCTTTCACATTCAAACGGGTTCTCTGTTCGATGAAGCTGGATTCACCACCATCATCATAATCTAACCAGTTTGCACGAATACGAATTTTTCCACCGACTTCTACATTCTGAAGTTCGGCATAAGCCATTGTACCAAGAAGTACTAAAGATACTGCAATCACTAACATGCTTTTACGCATAGTTTTTACTCCTTACATAAAGTTTCAATTTAATATGAGGTAATTTTTAAGCTTCCGGTGCCTGCCCTCACAGACACCTATATGTTAATAACTTTATCGACCACATCGTCCGTTCCAACTCCAGCGAGGTGTCTCTTTATCGTGCATTCCTCCTTTCTGCTCGCAGATTTCGGAATTGGCGGCGATGAACTTTCATATTAAATTTGAACTATGGTATCACATTATAAAACTATTTGTCAAGCAAAAATATTCATTTTTTTAAATTTTTTTTATATATTTTTTTGACCATATTCTATATTTATACACAATATGTTGTGCAATTCGCTGTTTTCCCTCACTATATAGCAAATATAAGGCATTTGTATTTTATTTTTTTCTTTTAAAATCTTCTATTCAGGGATATTTCCGTTACCTATCATGCAAAGAAAAGATAATAAAAAAATAAATGTAAATCAAAATATTTTTTCTTCCTACTCCCTATAAAATTTTGCTCAGTATCTTAAACTCAAAAAAAGAAGGAGTAGAATAATGAAAAAAGACAAATCTAAAATCAATCGTCGTAAAAACCATAAAAGAGAAAATAACACTTCCGACTATTTCCGAAATACAGTTTTTGTATCGTCTCAATTTCTGGAGGAAATTCCCGAGACACAATCTCTATGGTATGAAACACAGGAAGAAATAGAACAAAAACTTCAATGGGGCAAAGAGAAAGCCCATCTCTTACAATGGGTACGAAAACAAATGGAACGGAAATTAACCCCTAAAGAGAGAAAATATATAGAACATTACTATCTCCAAGGGCAGACTCTTGAAACTATTGCTAAAAAATTTCAAAGTCATCCAGCAAATATTCACCGAACCATACGACGCGGGGTAAAAAAACTTATAGAATTAAACAAAAATGAAAATTTAATTTTCCATTTTACCCGTATGAAAAAAAGAAAAAACACAAATAAAAATTAAAGAATTCATTCCTTTACATTAATTAAAATTTCGGAATGAATTCCTATTTAGTGTTGGGTTTCATTTAAAAAATTTTAGATTTACACATAAAAAAGGCCACAAAAGGGTCCAACATCATAGCCCCCCAGTGAAAAACGGGGGGGAAAGAGATAAAAAAAGCAACTACGAAGTAATTGAATTATTTATAAAATACGGGACAAAAAATAAATCGTTTCGGAGGTCTCAACTATAAAGTTTCGTTTCATCATTTTATCTATATAAAATATTTGCAATTTTACATTTCAACTGATAATGTGGAGTAAAAATAATTATGAAAAAAAATAATATCGTCCTCATTGGTATGCCCTGGTCCGGAAAAAGCACTGTGGGTGTATTATTAGCCAAATCCTTACAATGGAATTTTATTGATACCGATTTATTAATACAATCCGATACAGGAAAATCACTTCAACAGATTATTGACGAACAAGGTGTGGAAAATTTCCGACAAATAGAAGAACAATATGTTTTATCCATACATCCCGAAAAATGTGTTATTGCCACAGGAGGGAGTGTCGTATATAGTGACAAAGCAATGGAACACTTAAAAAAACTCGGGACTATTGCTTACTTACAATATCCATTTGAAGAAATTAACCGTCGTGCAAAAAGTGTAGATGAACGAGGTCTCGTTCGAACCAAAGGACAAACCCTATTCGACTTATACAAAGAACGAACTCCCCTATACGAACAATGGGCAGAAATCTTCATAGAATGCAACCAACAAACCCACGAACAAGTAGTCGCAAATATCCTCACCGCTTTTAAGAAAAAATTATATAATTGAAATTAAAAATCTTTACATGGTTTTTAACCTTTTGTTATACTTACTCTCAAAGAATAAAAATATAAAACAAAAAAATAAAGAGGGTGTATATATGGTTGAGTTTTTAACAGTCTTATTCATCTTCCTTATGGATGTAGTTCTTCTATTCCTTGCTATCTTTGGATACAACGAACTCTTTTAAACTTTAAGAATATGAGGAGTATAGAACTGTGGAAATCTTAGATGACCTTGCATATATTGGTTTGTGGATAATGGGGTTTCTTGTAAAAGTACTAGCCATACTTACAGGGATTTTCCTTTTTACCCTTTAACCCAATCGCAAAGAGGGGCTCTGCTTCTACAGGAGATATTTAAATGCCTCAAACTTTCTTTTTAACAGGTTGTGCCAGTGGAATGGGCCGCCACATGACCACTGTGTTTGTAAGGCAGGGACATCGTGTAGTCGCAACCGATATCGCCGGAGAGCGATTGGAACAAATCGCCAGCGAAGAAGGTTGGTCCCCCTCTCAGGTCCGACTATTTCAATTAGATGTTACAAAATATGAACAATGGGAAGAAGTCTTCAGCAAAGCAGTAAAAGAGTGGGAAGGAATTGACGTTACAATAAATTTTGCTGGCTTACTTCTCTCTTCATGGGCAACAGAAACGCCCCTAAAAGAAATCCATTCTCAAATTGATGTCAATCTTAAAGGAACCATCTTCGGAACCCAAATATCCGCACGACATATGGTCGAACGCGGACACGGACATATTATCAATATTTCATCCATTGCAGGTGTTGTCCCTGTCCCGGGGCTATCTATCTATTCTGCAAGTAAACATGCTGTCCGTGCCTATTCCCTATCCGTTGCAATGGAACTCCGCAAAAAAGGCGTCTTTGTTACTGTAATCTGTCCTGCTACCGTTCAAACCCCAATGTTAGACAATCAACTCAATGTAGATGCTGCAGAACTCTATTTTTCAGGTCTCCGAATTTTGACCGTTCATGATATTGAAAAAGCGATTGTGAAACGGGCTCTCCGAAAAAAACCTATGGAAATATTCTTGCCACGATTTAAAGTAAAACTCTTCCAATTCGTATCGCTCATGCCCTGTTTAGGACCTTATATCTCGCCAATGTATCAATGGGCGGGCAGATGGAGACAAAACCGCCGACGCAAAAATCTACTTTAGTAAATGCTCCCCTTCCTTATTTCCCCTTTATATTTACTACTTACTTTGCTTTTTAGGAGCAACTACTTATTAATTGTATATTTTCGTTATAATATAATATTTAGACGCATACAACAAGTAAAAAACTACAAACATTAAATAAAACAAAGGTTTGATGAATGAAACATTTCTTTCGTCTCTCTTTCACCCTTCTTCTCCTTTCTTGTATTTTCTTTTCATGTATTCCCAGTCAACCTACTCCTCAAAATCCCCCGGAAATGGTAGAATCTAATGCATCATCAGTTCCCAATCCACCACCCAATCCACCCGAACAACCTACTGTCTCTACCACAAAAAATAAACCCACTGAAACAACTCCTAATCAAGTAGCCCAAATACCCAAAGATAAAAAAGCCAAAACCACATTGCGTTTTGGAACGGCAGATTCAGGTTTTCCTTTTTCTATTCAACAAACACCCTTAGTTGACCAGGAAGGATTTTCTATCAAAGGTTCCTTTGGACTCAGTGGAACCATAACCCGTCCCGATAAAACGAAAGATTTATGGATATTGGCCGGTCAATTCGAACTCCCTTCAAAAGACTATCAAATTGGAGAAGTTACTTATGACATCCTAAACGCTCCCATTGAATACTACACACAAAAACAACCCCTACCTCCTAATTTTGTCCCCCAAGTGATGATAACCATCCCTGTAAAACTTCCCCCTAATGCCAAAGATGAAAAAGGAGAAATTAAAGTTCCTTTCCGTCTCGAAATACCCGTCTCAGAAAAAGCCCAGTTTATGATTACTTTAGTAGACAAGCATTAGTATGGTAAAACACATTGAAAATTCACCAGCCAATACTTCTGTTTTTCCCAATGCTAAAATACAATTAGAAAAACCCCCCTTAAAAGATTTATGCAAAAAATATAATATCCGCTTCAAGAAACGATTAGGACAAAACTTACTTTTAGATGACAACATTCATGGTATTATGGTGAAATCAGCCCACCTGAGTAAAGATGACGCAGTCATTGAAGTAGGTGCCGGATTAGGGGCTCTTACATGGCATTTGGTTCAATATGCAGGAAAAGTCCTTGCTGTAGAAATAGACCCTTCTTTTATACCCTGTTTACAAGACCGATTCGGACATTTACCTCATGTCAAATTATTTCGCGGTGATATACTCAATCATGAATTAGAAGACCTTATCCAGGAATTTATACCTAACGCAAAACACTATAAAATGATATCCAATCTCCCTTATTACATTACAACCCCCGTTCTATTCCACTTCTTAGAATCCCCTATAAATTTTGAACTCATTGTCGTTATGGTCCAACATGAAGTTGGAGTAAGAATGTCCGCAGGATACGGCACCAAAGATTATGGGGTATTAAGCCTTGCAGTCCAATCCCTATACCATGTAGATTTAGTACACTTTGTCCCCCGTACTTGTTTTGTTCCTCGTCCTGAGGTAGATAGTTGTATAGTCCGTTTGCGAAAAATTACTCCCCCTCTCATGCCAGAACAAAAAAGAAAAAAAATACTTCAAATTGTTCGTTCCTCTTTTTCTCAACGAAGAAAAAACATTAAAAACGCATTAAAGAGTTCTCCCTTATTACACTATTCTCCCTCCCAAATTTTGACGGCACTGCAATTAGCAGGAATCGAACCCACTCGTCGTGCTGAAACATTAACATGGAATGATTTCATTCAACTTACAGACATATTAGAAAAAATTGAAGTACAATCCTAAAAAATTATAATCTTAATGTATATAATGAGAAATAATTTATGAATCATTCTATAGACTATATATACCGAAGCGTAATCCAAAATCTGGAAAGCGGTGTCCTTGTCATTAATAATGAAGGAATTATTCTCATTGTTAATCCTTCCGCTTTGAAACACTTAAATATAAAATCCGATGTTTTATCCCCCGGAGAAAACATTTTTAATCACACCGAGCTATATCCATTTGCTGAAATCTATAAAGAATTACTCGAAAAACAAGAACCCATCTCACGAAGGAAGATTACCCTTGATACTGAGAAAGAGACAATCCTGGGTTTAACCAGTTCCTTAATTATAGAAGAAACAAAAATTATGGGGGCCGTTTTTCTATTCACCGATTTAACACAAATAAAAAAACTACAACATGAGGCAGAAATAAACAAACAATTAGCCCATATTGGCACCCTGACCGCCAGTATAGTACATGAATTCCGCAACCCCCTGGGAGTTATTTCTGGCATGACTGAATTCTTAATGCAAAAAATGGCAGATAAACCCGAAATTGTGAACAATCTGAAACTCATACTAAAAGAGACCGAACAATTAAATGTACTCGTAAATCAATTTCTCAGTTTCGCAAAACCTCAGGATATATTTATACATAAAGAAACTACAGAGTTTGTTATTGAAAAAGCGATAACTATCTGTTCTCATATCATTAAAAAATATTCCGCAACAATAGAAATAGACACAATCCCCAAAAAATTGCAATTTATATTTGCAGATGCAGACAAATTATCTACTGCCATCGCAAATCTTATCCGTAATGCTATTGAAGTGCAATTAGAACAAGACAAAAAGTGGGTTCGCATCTCCATAGACTCAGACAACGAATATATTATCATTCGCGTAGAAGATGAAGGTCCCGGACTCCCCGCAAAAATAAAAAAACATGAACTATTAAAACCCTTCTTTACAATGAAAAAAGGAGGAACGGGACTGGGGTTGTCTATCGTTCAACGTATCGTAATGGGACATCACGGGTGGGTCAACTTCCACAATCGTCAACCCAAAGGAGCTATCTTTGAGATAGGAATTCCCCTCAAACCCGAAATAGATTTCCAAGATACCCAATCCCCCAAATCTATTACATAAAAAGTATGCTCCCTAATGTTTGAAGTATTCATCTACAAAAAACCTCAAAATTATGAAATCATTTATCAACTCCAATCCGAATGGAAAGAAAAATTAAAAGAAGGTACAGTAAACGAATGCCTTTACCTGCTCGAACATACACCTACCTTTACTGCAGGACGACAATTCCAAAAGGAACATTTACTTATTCCACCAGAAGTTTGTAATCAACGAGGAATCTTTTTTACCTACACAGACCGCGGAGGAGACATAACTTATCATGGGCCGGGACAATTAGTGGGCTATCCAATACTCAACCTTGCCTCACACCAAATGACCCTTCACCAATACATACGAAAATTAGAGGAAACTATCATAGACACTCTTGCTCACTATCATATCTCTGCCCATACAATAAAATCTCTCACAGGGGTTTGGGTTCAAGATAGAAAAATCTCCGCTATCGGAATTGGAGTAAAAAACAGTATTACCTGGCATGGATTCAGCATAAACATCAATCTCGACCTAACTCCTTTTCAATGGATCATACCTTGCGGTATTTCAGATAAAAAAGTTACCTCACTAAAAAACGAATTGAACAATTTTACCTGTCCCACCGTTGCAGAATTTACAAAAACATTTCTCCCTGTCTTCATAGAAAAATTTCATATCCCAGAACCATACATAATAGAAATTTAACGTAAAAGTATCTGTAATAAAGATGTTTTGATATAGAATATTTTTAATTTATCTTTTTGTAGAAAATAAGGACTACACTCGGTTTTTCTGCAATTCCTAAAATAATACCCTTTTCATTAATTCTTCCCCGGACATTTCTACAAGTTCCTTTTCATTATTTAACGAGATAAGTTCATATTTCTTTTCCTTATCAACATCATCAACATCGAGGTAATGTAAAAAAAACTGTTTTGTTCTGTTTTATACTTCATGACCACGAAAAGCCTGATAAAACAGATTCCTTTACTTCGCAAATTAAACTGCCATGCAATCCAATATTTCTCTGATAACGAATAGGGAATTAGTGGATAGTAATCTCCGTAATAACATTGATTTTAAATATATCTAATCTCCTTTTATTTGAATAAACAAATTATAATAAAGATATTTTTAATGTTCAACGACAAAAAAGATTATTACTACTACAATAATTAGTGGTTATATATTATTGCTTATATATAAAACTAATTCTTTATATTAAACAATCAAAAATAATTTGACATTCATTCCTTTTTTTGATATATTGTATATAAAATTGAATAAAATAAATGTTTTTTATAATTAACTAATTATATTTCTATATTGAATGCAAACATTAATTAGTGAAGAAAATAAAAATTTACTTAATTTAACTACATTAGAGGCTTTGTTAGGCTCTGAAGCACGAACAAAAGTCTTTTTAGTACTTTTTACAAATTTGGGTAGAATGTTTTACCAACGCCAGGTAGAAAGTGCAACAAAATTACCTCTCCGCGCTGTCCAGAGAGAATTAGAACGACTCGCTCAAATTGGTCTTATCTATCAATGGAAAGAAGGCAACAGGACATGGTATCAAATTGACCAGAACCACCCCCTGGTTCCTATTCTACAATCTCTTGTATTAAAAGTATGCTCACCTATGGATCGACTTCGAACAAATCTTAATATTAATAAATCCATTCGTCTCATCCTTTTTAATCCAGACAAAAATAAACTCCTAATTATCACAACAAACGGCGATACTTTCCCTGAATTTATTGAAGGAATTCCTCTCTCCATCCTCACTACTAACAAATTCACCGAGAAAATGGAACAAAAGGATGCCGAATTACTCGACTTCTTACAAAGTGCAGTTGATTTGCTCGGTAACAGGGAAGATTTTTTATGGAGAATAATTGAAAATAACAAATTGAATATACCCAAAGGGGAGAATGTTCTATGAGTGTTATGCATAATCGTGCCTCCTTGCAGATTCCTGAATCCTGGTGGAAATGGGCTCAGGCATCACAAGGCATAGAGCGTTTTCGATACATCGAAGATTTCTTCCACCGATTAGGTTGGAAATCCTTTGTTCCTCTACCCGAAACAGAAATTATTAAGAACACAAATACGCTCTCTTTCCTTCTCACAACAGAAAATGGGAAAGGGCTTCATATCGCAATTGTCCCGGAACATCTCTTTACCCTCCCCTCTAAAATAAAAAACAAAAACCTTGATTTTTGTCCTCTGTCCCGACTATTACTCGAAGAGTTTTCCGAAAAACATTCCCCTTATATTTTGATGACCGATTTCAGCAAATTCCATCTTTATTCAATACCTGACCAAACATTAATCCTCTGGGCAGATTATCCAGCACAGTTCCAAATGGAAATGGCTCCTTTAATATTAGCACCTTATGTAGATAACGGTTCCCTCGATGAAATTCCTCCTACTCCCAAAAGTACTATGGCTCGAGAATTACGCGATTGGAACCTATCCTGGGTAAAAAAACTCCAACAAATTGCCGACCTCGCCGAAGAAAAAGCAAACATCATCATAGACCGCTTTCTTATACTTCATCATGTTTTCTCTTATCGTATTTTCTGGAAAACACAAGAATTTTTAGAAGAACGACTCATAGATTTAGTGGATATGGCAATTACTCAACATGAACCCGAAGGCATTGGAGAACACCTTATCGCTCTATTCCACGATATGTGGTTCGATTGGCGAATCAGCTGCTTCCAGATTGACACAGAAATTGACCGAGTTCTATCGCAAGACGAAACCTCTGCAGAACTCCTCTACGAATATCCCCTACTCTCCCCCCACAAATTTGACATTCCTGTTCTCTTAGAAAGTTTCAATTATGGAGACTCTCTCGAACGCATGCGGGTCCGTATGATTCCCGAACCCAATCCTGACCGTGAGGCATACCTACACACACAAACCAAAGAAACTATAGACCAGGCACAAATAGAAGTTGATATATCCGAAGAAGGATATCGTGCCATACTCTTCTGGTTCGACCGATTAATAAAATGCTATGAAATGCTCGAAGCCAAAGAAATGGAAAAATTACCTCCAGAAAATACCCTTGACGACCTCTGGTCATGGGGACAGCGTCATAACGATACCCCCATCACCTTCCGTAACAAAATCCAACAAGCATGCCATCATGGTTTTCGTATCTATTACCAAAATGCACGACAATTAAGAATCGCTCGCTTACTCCTCACCATTCACCTCATCCAATTATACAGCGAGTCCAAACATCCATTAGAAAAATTCCCCTCTATGGAACATGTTTTCGTAAAAAAACCCGAACCCATCCCATCCGAACGCTCCAAACGCATCACCGCCTCATAAAAATTATTCAAAAATATGTAATGGAAATCCTTGAGCAAAGAATATCCCCCTGACATTGATTCGTTGGATTACCCGTAAAACATTTGAAATCTCAGATTAAAATATTCATTTTATATTAGCTCATTAGGGGAAAAAAATGATAGATGAATATCTATAAAAAGACCCTACATGAGGTCTATTACTATAGGCAAAAAGAATCGAAAGATATTTATCTTTCCAGACCACGAAGCAGTCTAATATCATAGTCCCAGTAAAGACTGGGATAAATAAACAAAAAAAATGGAACCAAAGATGAAGGAGATGAATAGATAAAGCATATCAGTAAAAAACACTTTATGCAGAGGGCTCATTTATCATTCAAGTTTTTCCAAACGAAGTAGCACAGGCGTCTTGCCTGTGGGTTATGTTCAGGCGGGACATCTGAATTACCCTTAACCATAAGGGAAAAACCACATTCTTTACTTTTCCCATATTTGAATTAATTTTATTCTTTGCTCAATAATGACAAATTTCTCTTTAAGAATTTTTGAAGATATTTGAGGACACATGATAAGTAATGGGGGCTCTATAATGTCGTACTTAAAGAAAGAATAAGTATCTAAACCGACAAAATCTACATTTGCAATATACTTGAAGACTTCCTTTAATACTCCCCGCAGACCCACGCCTGTTTCCCATGCAGAAGTAAAAACTTTTTTACATAATTTATTATTTACTACTTTATCCCAAATTTCTGTTCCATACAGGACAGAAGGTTTTATAACAAAAACTATCTTTTCTGAGAACTCCTCAAAAATATTTTCTATTTGTAAATCCCCGTTTTCAAGAAATTCATCCATCCCCGCTTTAATAGGACTTAATTTAAAATAGTCAGGCAATTCATCCAATTCTCTAACAGGGTCTTCAATATATAGGATATTTTTACTCAAAATTCTTTCTTCAAGTTCCAATGTTTTACTTAGCTCCCATTTACAATTTAAGTCTAAAACAATATATTTTTCTCTCCCAATAATCTCTCTAATTTGTGTGATTAAATCAACCGACTCCGCTACAGAATACGCTCCCAATTTTATTTTAAATAGAGAGTAGCCCACCTCATTTTTCATTTTTGCCTCTTTAATAATAACATTATAATCCCCCGCAAGAAGAGCATTCGTCTTTATAGTTATCTCATCGTTATTTCTTTTCTCAGAATCAATTTCTTCAATAGCATTGATTAAAGAAAATTTTACCTCGGGAGGTATCTCGTAAGAAGAAACATCTACATTTCCTAAAATACAATTATAATTTTCTTCAAACCATCTTACACAATTTTTTATTCTTTCTTCTGTCGGCGGTAAAAGAGAAATCTCACCCCATGATTTATTTCCATCTTTATCTTCAATTCCAATAATCAACCCTTTTTTAGTTGCATAAGAGACACCTCGAATGAATACCTTCGTTTTCAATGGAATTTCATATTCATATAAACATAATTTTCGGATAAAAACGGGTTTTGTCATTAAATAATCCACAAAACTGAAAATAAAACACTATATACCAATAACAATTTTGTAGTCCTGGCTAATAATAAATTCAACTCAGTTCCTTTAAGTTGAATTATAGAGCGTATCAAAAATAATGCGGGAATTATTAACACCATTAGCAACAAAATATCCCTCTGCTCCACATTGGTTAATGCTAAAATCAGCGGAATAATTACTACACTAATGCACAGCATCATTCCATACTCTATCTGTGCAAACTTCCCCCCGAAACGAACTGCAAGGGTTCGTTTCCCAACAATACGGTCATTTTCCATATCACGATAATTATTTACCGTAAGTATAGCTACTGAAAAACAACCCCCAGAAAGTCCCACCCATAATCCATCCCAGGATATATGCAATGCCTGTACATAATAAGTCCCCATCACCGCCACAGGACCAAAGAAAATAAGAACGAACACATCTCCTAACCCCAAATAAGCAAGCGGAAAAGGTCCCGCGGTATATGCAAATGCAAGAAGAAGCGAAATCACTCCGATTATCAAAATAGGGAAACCTCCTCGATAAATCAGATACGCTCCAGGAATTAACGACATAAAAACAAGAACAATCAGGGCTAATTGCATTTGCTTTTGGGTAAGCCATCCAGCACTGGTAGCTCGTATGGGACCTAACCGATTTTCACGGTCAGCCCCCTTTAAAAAATCAAAATAATCATTGGCATAATTTGTTAATATCTGAATAAGAACGGCCCCCAGTAAGGCACACAAAGCAGAAAACCCCTGAAACCTTTCTTCCCTAACAGCAAGGGCTATTCCCATTAAAACAGGAGCAATGCTCGCCCCCAATGTTTTTGGTCGTGCCGTTAAAATCAAAATTTTTAGAAGTGATGGTTTTTCAGTAGACATGACATATTACAACAAAAATTATGGTTTGCGTGGAAATTTTGAAAAGTTCGGCTCTCTCTTTTCGAGAAAAGCATTTCGTCCCTCTTGCCCTTCCTCAGTCATATAAAACAACATCGTAGCATTTCCTGCCAATTCAGTTAATCCCGCTTGCCCATCTTCGTCCGCATTCATTGCCGCCTTGATACAACGCAAAGCAATCGGTGACATTTTCAAAATTTGTCTGCACCATGCCACTGTTGTTGCCTCTAATTCCTCCAACGGAACTACCGTATTTATTAGCCCCATCTGCAATGCTTCCTGGGCATTATACTGCTTGCAAAGAAACCATATTTCCCTTGCTTTCTTCTGTCCTACAATCCGTGCCAGATGTGCCGAACCATATCCCGCATCAAACGAACCCACTTTTGGCCCTGTCTGCCCAAAAATAGCATTATCAGCCGCAATCGTCAAATCACATACCATCGCCAAAATATTTCCTCCTCCAATCGCATACCCCGCCACCATTGCTATTATTGGTTTTGGACAACTTCGCATCTGACGATATAAATCCAACACATTCAAACGATGATATCCGGTTCTCGGGTCTACATAACCTGCTTCCCCTCGACATTTCTGGTCACCACCCGAACAAAAAGCTTTATCCCCCGCCCCTGTAAGGATAATCACCCCGATTTGCGAGTCAAATCGCGCATCTGCAAGTGCATCGCTAATCTCATCCAAAGTAACCGGCGTAAATGCATTTCGACGATGTGGACGATTAATAGTAATCTTCGCTATACCCTCCGCCTTGTGATAAAAAATTTCAGAATACTTTTTCGCTTCCTGCCAGATAATACTTGCATTACTCATAACAAAACTCCTCAAATTACTTTTTACTAAAGGCTTTATATTTTATCGAAATAGCCTCTAACTCTTCCATTCGTATAAAAATATTATATTACTACACATAAAAATAGACTTACATAGTAACCCAAACGAAATACACCATATTTATTATTTATTAATATTCATAAATAAAATATAAAAATCAATAATAATATTGATTTTTATAATCAATATTTATATAATTAAATTAGAATATTATTAACAATTTTTAGAAGAATTAATACTATGGCGAATATTTCCCATGTAGAAATAGTAAAACAAGGTTCAGAAGCCATCAGTCGGTGGAGAGCCTTAAATCCACATGTCCACCTTGACCTTACAGGTATCACCCTGCCCCATTTTAACCTTGAAGGTCTGGATTTAACAAAGGCAGACATGATGGACGCAGATTTAAGGTGTACCAATTTAAAAGGGGCGTGTCTTATGGGGACAAGACTCATTCGAGCTAATTTAGAAGGTGCCAATTTAGAAGGTGTCAATCTCACTTCCGCCGACCTGACGGATGCCAACCTTTCGGAAGCCAACTTAACAAAAGCAATACTTCGCCATGCCAATCTTACAGATTGTACAATGAAAAAAACAAAGCTCACCTACGCCGATTTAATGAATTGTGTCTTATTCCGTTGTAAATTACACGAGGGTATCTTAAGAGGTGCCAATTTAAAAGATGCCGATTTCAGTGCAGCCAAACTAAAAAGTGCAGACTTACGAGAAGTCATCGCAAACTCCGCAAAATTTTTAAGTGCAGACCTCACCTATGCCAACTTAAAACAAGCCCAATTATCCCATGCCGATTTTCGAAAAGCAAAATTAGTCGGTGCCAATTTATCTGCAGCAAACCTCCACGAAGCCTTACTTGTAGAAGCAGACTTATCCGGAGCCAATTTAAGTGCTGCAATTTTAAAGCATGTTCATTCCAGCGAAGCCAGTTATAATCATGCTTATTTGCAACAAACAGACCTTACAGGAGCGAATCTTGAAAAGGCAAACCTCCACGGTGTTAATCTTTCCGATTCAAACCTTGAAGGTGCTAATTTAAAAGGAGCACAAATCTCACTCCTCCAACGAATAAAATTGTGGGGCTTTTTCTTCTTCGAATCCTAATGGGCAAAAGCAGGATAATGATATCTATCTCCCTACCTTTGTTTTTCTCGGCTATATTTCAGATTACATTAAATAAGCATAACCCGACGGATGATTTTTTGACTTTCCGTCGCATCTAAAGTTCTTTGTGCTTTACGCAACTCTGTTATGTCCAATTTTTCTAATTTCTTATCCAATATCATGATATTACCAATAGCAATTTGCAAAGCGTATATCGGTTCCATTCGACTTGAACGCAGATCAAGATTAATATAACCCTTATATTTCGTCGTCCTCAGATAAAACAAAGTCTCCAAAAGTTCCCACAAATGATACCCACCAGGCACAAGCATATCATCCGATAGCAAACAAGTATCATTTAAATATACCTGGAACAATTTCCCCGCCCGCGAAATATGTGCAATAGATTCTGCAGGAATCTCTCCCGCTATCATAGAATGGGAAAAACTCAAAGCAACACCAATATTCTTCATGGCTATTTCCTGACACATTGCAAGGGCTCTCCCAGCAGAAGATACCGTAATATACTTACGCGGGTCACGTGCCTTGTATAATATGGATACATTAATATCCGGTGATGCATATTTAGCTATTGTTTTCACGGAGGATATTATCGTATTCCATTGATTCATATAATCCACATGGAAAGGATAATCCGACCCGTCCGTATACAAACGAAGAACCACTTCTGTAGTACCCAATCCGCGAGCAATATCTACCGCTTTCCGACCTTCATCAATAGCAGAACTACGCATCTTCGGATGTTGATGTCCTAACGCTCCTAATGCATATTTCCGACTTTCCGAAAAATCAACAGAAACCGCAGAACACGCAATGTCATAATCTTTTAACATTCTCTTTACTGTCTTAACGGGAAGATCATTAGTAATATCCGTTTGACGAATTTCTACCGCGCCAATATTTTTTAACTTAGGAATAATCGTCAATGCCTCTATAAATTTAATAGGTTCGCGGTACCCTTCCTTACAATAACCATCATATACCGTGTCAAATATCCCAAGTGTTGTTGAAAAACGAAGTGTCATCTTTTCCTCCTTATCCATTAATTTAAATTACTAACATTAAATATTATCACTTTATAAAAGAAGTAAGATTATACAACAAATTCAAAAATTTGTCAATATCTTTTTATAACTTATTGTTAGACTTTAACTTCCCCGTTTTTTTAACATTAACTTTTTTATCACTATTTTTATATTTCTAAAAAATTGTCTATAATTAAATACTATCCCTATCTTTTGTTCATAAATCTTTAAATCAATAAAAAACAGCGAAGCGGTCTAATATCATAGTCTCCACTAAAAACGAGAGGTATAAAAAAACAATAACACAACTACGAAGTAGTTAAACTTATTTATAAATCGTTAAGATGTTGAATATAGACTTCATTCTGAGGGATACCCCCCATAAAAATTAATCTTAATTCCAACTGATTCTACCTAACCCTTTAAGCAAGTCTCTCAAACTCTCACTCATCCCCCGTTTTTCTAACAAGACTTCCCCTCGAAGGTCATGTTGTATAAATTGCTCTGCGGTAATTTCTCTATTTTTTATTTTTTTAATTAAAGGAACGTAGGTCTCAACAATTTCTACAATTAGACCTAACGAATGAACAAACTGTTCATACGATAAAGTATTTTCATCTATCGGCAAATCAATAGAAAAACGAACTTCTCCCCGCATCGGCTCATATGAAAATTTACCCACAATAATTCGGAAATTAATCCAGTGTAATGCTAATAACAAATTCAACAAACAGTCCCTTTCTACTTTCCCATAAGGTGCCTCTATTAAACTTTGTGTCCGAAAAGAAATACATTTTTTCTCAATCATAGGATCGATACTCAACATATACACAGGACTATTTTCAGAAGCCCGCCATCCCGTATAAATAATTCCCTCCTGCTCCGATGGTTCATTTACCGCTTCATAATTCTTCCATCCAAAACGCTCTAAATATTCCATAATTAATTGTAAAGTAAGTTTTTTCATTTATGTGCCTCACCTTTAAAAATCTACTTCTATTATACTCTTTTTTAATCTATTGATAAAACCATAAAATTTGAATTTGACACGGCCTCTCAAGATGTGTTAACCTTATATCATGGGGAGTTATTCTCGTTAATTCCTAAAAGCGAGCTCGCAAGTGTGAAGTAGTCCATCAATCTAAACTTTCAAGAGAGGAGTAGTGTTTATGAAAAAAGGTTTTACCCTTATCGAACTACTTGTTGTCATTGCTATTATTGGTATTCTCGCCGCTATCCTTTTGCCTGCATTGGCAAGAGCCCGTGAAGCAGCACGCCGTTCGAGTTGCCAGAACAACCTTAAACAATGGGGCATCATCTTTAAGATGTATGCAAACGAAACAAAAGGGGAACGGTTCCCCCGAATTTTAGTCCGAAATGGTCAAGAACCTATATTCAGAGATTGCGATTCTGCAAACCCTGCATTAGGTCCTTATCATTCCGCCTTATTTCTTGCTATGGGTCCCGACGCTACAACACTGTATCCGGAATATTGCACAGATCCCGCTATTGTATTTTGTCCCTCCGATGCACAAAGCACAATAAATGATGTAACCAATGATGCAACGGGAGAAAACACATTCGGCATTCTGTGTAATGACGCTAATTACGGTGCCGCCGCAATTGATGAAAGTTATCTATACTTAGGGTGGGTGTTTGACCGTGCCGAAACAAACCAAAATCCTATGACCCTCCCTCCCATTCCACCCTGGTTAACCGAACCGTTAAACGGACCCGCACAATTAGTCGAATTTGTTACAAGAACGATCATTCCTCTTGTAGCAACTCCTGCCAACTGGCCTAATTACATTGATAAAGATGTAGAAGTGAGCCCGGGTAATGGAAACGGTGGTGGTTCTATAGTATATCGCCTTCGCGAAGGTATTGAAAGGTTTCTGATTACCGACATTAATAATCCCGCTGCTTCTGCACAAGCCCAGAGCTCCGTCTGGATTATGTTTGACCATGTTGCTACAGCTACCGAAGGATTCAACCATATACCCGGTGGCTCCAATGTTTTATACATGGATGGACATGTAGAGTTTATCCGTTATATTGCAGAAAATCCCAGCAATCCTACCGGAGCCAGTCAAGCACCTGTTAATCCAGCAGTTGCTCAAGTCGTAGGACTTGTTTATCGTTGGTAATCTTTTAGCAAGCTTCCATACATTTCCAATAACCAGCGCAACGGATTGATTGTGAGGCAAGGGATACCTCTTGTTAAAAAGGTATCCCCCTCACTATTAAATAATTCGGAGTTACAATAAATAAAAAATATTCAAATAAAATAAATAATATTTTTTCAACCTTAGATTATCAACTAAAAATAGGTAAATAAATTTATACAATATTAAAATATTTAATAGAGCATTTATTCAGAGGTCTCATATAAAGAATACAAAATACAAATTTCTGAATAAACGCAATACACGTTCTAAAACTTAAACACAACTCAAAACTTTATTCTTGTTCATCTTTATCCAATCACGCATGGACATTCGGATTCCACTCAAGACCTTCAACCTGATGGAGATTATCTATTCCCTCGCGTAATATTTTAATTCTTGTTAAACGACAATAGCGTTCCACATCTCTTGTATGATCACCATAAAAGATTACCCGATGAAGTCCACAAGACCAGTTATAAAGAAAATTATCAATATTTTCAACCTTCACTGTTAATTTACTTCTACATCCTCGTTCTTCAAGTGGACTATCTATCGCATCACCTAAACTATACAGTAACTTATCAGTCCCAATTAATCGTGCCATAGTAACCTTTTCTCCTACAGGCATTTTTACCTGCAACGAGACACTACGATTATCTTCCATATGCGTCCTGATTATATAAGGGGAAGGCTCTGTGCCAGGTCCCTTCATCTGTGTAGCAGCTACACAATGCGCATGGATAATCGTATTGTTTGAGAAATCAAACATGGGGTCAGTAACAAAACCCGTACGCCCCACAAGATAAGTGAAAAGAAGCTGTGTCATTGTAGATTTCAGGTCTGCCTCACATACCCCTGCAAGCAAAGAATTATTAAGACGAACAAAACCTAAACAGGGATATCCCATATCTTTATCTATCAATCCCATACCCAAACAATTCATGGTAAGAGCCTGGGCATTTGCATTCCGCATCAGATTCTTCATGGCAATATACATTCTCGAAGCTTTCATTACATCCTCTTTCGTAGGTTCTACAATATTTTCAGCCTCTTTAAGCCACTTCTCCGCATCCTCAATCACTTCTTTCTCATCTGCTTCTTCATAGGCTTTTTGAAGTTCTGGAAGTTTTACCGTAATAATATCCGTCCCAAACTTCTCCTTAATTGACAAACAATAAGCAGGGTCTGCTTCGCCATAATTCACATGCAGTATTCGAGTTTCTCGCAATCTTTGAATCGCACGGAAGGGCTTCACCGTTTCTGCTATATCTGCAAGTTGACTGCTAGGAAGTATATCAACTGGTTTTCCTTCCCTTTGCCAGGATGGAACAATATGCCATTCATGCCCACAATAAGGCATAGTAAATATCATCACTGGCTTGTTCAGGTCAAACAATCCCGAAACAAGTCCGCCTGTCCCTAAAGTTAAATGCAATACCAATATACCCGTTACATCCTTAAATTTCTCTTTAGCCTTTGCAAGATCACTCTCATTAGTAACAAGACCACCCTCAACAAACTCGATATCTGCAAGTTTTTCATTAAGTTTCGATATTTCTTGTTCATACCGATTTACTTCCGCTTGTAAGTCCACCTTATGCATAGGCCAGCCGGGGGTAGGAATCCCTACATATATTTTCCCTACCTTAATTTTGCTCTTGATTTGCAACTCTGACAAGGGACCCTGGTCAACAACAGATTTTCCATAAATCGGTAGATTAGCTACGGCTATCATACCTGCAGAGGCCATCATGAACTGTCTGCGAGAACAACCACGAGAACAAAATGAAATATTTTTTGAATTTTGATGAGGTGCATCCATAACCATTTCCTTTCTGTTATATTTCTTTAATTTTATATAAATCCCTCAGCAATAAACAAAATATAAATATATCTTATTATCCATTTGAAATTAAAATTTTAATTCGATTTAATATAAAATAGAAATACCCCATTTCTTTTAATTAATATAATGTTGGTATCCCACCCCTAATTAAGTATTAGAAAAAGTAGGGGCGTATTGCCATACGCCCCTACTTTATTCACATTATCCTATTATCCTACGGAATGACGACGAGAATATAATACCCATATCACGCTCATTATCATCAGCCACACCAATATTGCTAACATTCCACTGCTCGATATCGGCAAGCCTGAACTCGCATTGACCGTCAGGGTATATCCACCGATATACTCGGGTGCATAATTGCCCGCACTGTCTATCGCCGTACCCGGTAAAATATGCAACGCCACTTCACCATTCCCCTCAAAGTTACTCAACACCACTTCATACTCTGCATCTCCATCCGCCTTGCTTAATCGATTTAC
>CALLRP010000043.1 GCA_938014335.1 uncultured bacterium | reverse complement strand
TCACCTCCGCCAATCCTTGCCGCGCCAATATCTTCGTTATGGCACTCGTCAATGTCGTCTTCCCATGATCCACATGTCCTATCGTGCCAATGTTTACATGCGGCTTCTTCCGCTCAAATTTCTGCTTCGACATCGCTGTATTCCTTCTTTTTGAGTTTTGTTTTTTGTTTTAACTTTCTATTAACTTATTCTCAAAACTTTTATAACTAATGGAGCCCACGACCAGAATTGAACTGGTGACCCCTTCCTTACCATGGAAGTGCTCTACCGACTGAGCTACGTGGGCAAGTTATGGAGCGGGAGGCGGGATTCGAACCCGTGACCCTCAGCTTGGAAGGCTGACGCTCTACCAACTGAGCTACTCCCGCAAATGAGTATATATTATAAACGCTACCTTGCGTTTTATCTCAAATTGGTGGTGGGCGCTGGATTCGAACCAACGTAGGCGCTAGCCAACGGGTTTACAGCCCGTCCCCTTTAACCACTCGGGCAGCCCACCACAAAATTATATATTCAATTTCGTGGAGCTGGCGAAGGGAATCGAACCCCCGACCTGCTGATTACAAGTCAGCTGCTCTACCTGCTGAGCTACGCCAGCGAACTATTTCTATGCTTCAGGGAATAAGTATTTTAGCAAATGTCTTTTCTTTTTGTCAACTACACGAATTATACAGATAATCTCACAATTGTCAGAGAAATGCTTCATTCATTGCAGTTGCACGGATTTCTTGTTTATACTTACTAAAATAAAAATGGGTTTATTTATGAATGCATTATATTAATTCAACTTCTTTGTAGTTGTTCTCTTGTTTTACTCATCACCCCCAGTTTACACTGGGGGCGATGATATTAGAGCCCTTAGGGGTCTGTTATAGATACTTAAATTTAAAGTTTTTCGACAGATAACTTAGGGAAAAACAAATGTTTATTCAAAGAATTCAAATTGTTATAATGATGTCGTTTTTATAATCTGTCAACAAATTATAAGGATTGGATACATGCAATTATCTTTTATTGAACAGGAAATTTTTGATGATTTTTTAATACGGCGACCGGATCTAAGGGTATGTGCAGATGATATTTTGATAGCACATGAAATGTTAGTAAATTGTTTTGAAAAAGGAGGGACTTTATTTACTTGTGGGAACGGTGGTTCATATGCGGATGCATTACATATTGCAGGTGAGTTAGTAAAGAGTTTTGAACGAAAACGACCGATAAGTAATGATTTTTTTGAGAAACTATCGAAAGAATATGCGGGTGAAGAACTGATTAAATATTTAGAGGCGGGGTTAAGAGCCATTCCATTGGGAATGAATAGTGCTTTAAAAACAGCTGTTGAGAATGATTGTCCCATGCGAGATATTGCATTTGCCCAGGAATTAAGTGTGCTAATTCGACCCGGAGATGTTTTACTCGCTATTTCTACTTCTGGTAATGCAAAGAATTGTTTATACGCTATAAGTGTGGCGAGGGCAAAAAATGGGACCGTCATTGGTTTAACAGGCGCTTCGGGTGGAGTAATGTCTCAATACAGTGATGTATGTATTAAAGTTCCCGGAAAGAGTACGAAAGTAATACAGGAAGGGCATCAACCTATATGGCACACTTTATGTGCTATGGCAGAAGCCCACTTCTTTTCTGAAAAACGATAACTGGATGCATATTTCAATTTGGGAAAATAATAAGGAGTAAAGTATGTTAAATAAGTTTAGTCGTCCTAAAATTGTATCTGTTGGAGCCGGAAATGTGGGAGCCACTTTTGCTCAGTATTGTGCGGAAATGGAATTAGGTGATATTTTATTGTTAGATATTGTAGAAGGGTTACCGCAAGGGAAAGCGTTGGATTTAATGCAGGCGGGTGTTGTGCGGGGATATAGTGTTTCTATACAGGGAAGTAATGATTTTTCGGATATGAAAGATGCGGACATTATTGTGATTTCAGCGGGTTTTCCTCGTAAGCCGGGAATGAGCCGATTGGATTTGTTAGAGAAAAATGGGAAAATTATCGCTAATATTTGCGAGTATATAAAACAATTTGCTCCACATGCTATCGTAATTGTTATAACAAATCCCCTTGACATTATGGTACAACTGGCTTTTCACTTATTAAATTATCCTCCATCTAAAATGATGGGTATGGCAGGATGTCTGGATAGTGCAAGGATGTGTTCCTTTATTGCGGAAGAGTTGCAGGTGAGTCAGAAGCAGGTAAATGCAATGGTGTTAGGTTCGCACGGAGATTTGATGGTACCCGTTCCCGAATATACTACAGTAGCAGGTATATCTGTAAAAGAACTTATACCCCAGGAACGATTAGAACAAATTATTGACCGGACAAGGAAAGGGGGGGCAGAAATAGTTGCCCTTCTTAAAACAGGAAGTGCTTATTATGCTCCGGCGGCAAGTTCTGCAAGAATGGTTCAAGCCATCCTCCGCGATGAAAAAGCACTATTACCTTGTGCTGTGTATGCGCAAGGGGAATATGGTATATCGGGAGTATTTGTGGGACTCCCTTGCATATTAGGGGCACAAGGTGTAGAAAAAATTGTTGAATTACCTCTTACAGATGAGAATAAAGTATTACTAATGAAATCGGTGGAAGAAGTAAAACAGGGAGTTCAATCTTTGAAGGAATTGGGATTTGAAATTTCTTAATAAATTTTTTTGTGTATAATGATTATGGGTCGTAGAAAAATAAAACAGGAATATTTATGAATAAACGGGAAATAATTATTGTTGTTTCCGTAAGTATATTACTTATCTTTACTTTTTTATTAGTGGCATTTTTCTCATCGGGAGGGGGTTCACCTATAAAGGAGAAATCCACACAAAAGAGATTTTCTGCAGCACCAGGAAAAACAAGGGATAAACCACTTTTACTGGTCAGTAACAAGAGGGATAACACATTTGGAGATAGCGAAGAAGAAAAAAGTGGAGAAACCGCACAAATAGATAAAGTGTATTCATCTCGATTGGGAAAAAACGACGAAGAAACAACAGGGGATTCACAAGGTGAAAAAACGAAAGAGGGGCAAGTTCAAGTGGAAATGCCTGATGAATTGAAACAATTATTCTCATCGGAGGCAAATAATAATGAGCAGAGTGCCAAAAATGTTATTGAAGAAACATTAAATAAGTGGGTAGATTCGGTTCAATCTCAGGAACAAAAATTAGAAATTTTAAGGGACCATCTCGATTCCTTAATTTCAAAAGGTTTGACTGATTGGGTAACAAAAAAGTTGGAGGAACTCACAACACAAAATCAAGAAAACAAAACGGTTCTATCTGAAACTCAATGGCTATTAGCAGAAATAAAAAGCATTCAAGGAGATATAGCGACCGCAGAACAATATTATCAACAAGCATGGGAAAACATATCTACTTTGAACAATTTAAATGATCCGAAACAAGAAGAGTTATTTCGACTTCTTGGATTGAATTATGTCCAATTTTTGAGGAAGCAGAATAAAACTGCAGAAGCGGAAACGGTAACAAATGCAGTGAGTGAGAAATTAAAACGAAAAACAGTAAGTAAAGATTGATTTTTCTTCTAATTTAATTAGAACAAATCCTTTTTTCATTCAATACTCAATGTCTTATAAAGAAATTCACCTATTTCGTAGTTGGTTTATTTTTTTATTTATAATCCCCAGTTTTCACTGGAGCTTATGATGTTAGACCGCTACGCGGTCTGCAAGGGATAATCTCTTCCGAATTCCCTATCTATATTCCACTGGAAGTTCTGTGTTAAATTCCATTTTAGGTCTTTAATAGATATTTAATCAATTATTTATCAACGAATATGTCCATGCAAGCAGGTGTTTATCAGAGATTTTGTCTATATCTCTATTTTGCCAATTTTGTAGAAGGTTCCTTTTCCATATCCAACTATCTTATTTTCGGAATATACCCTTGCTTCTGCAAATAGAAGTTGATTTCCCGTGTGAACTACTTTGCCTTCTGCATATAAAGTTTTGGCAAGTTCAGCACCTTTTGGAAAGGATACGGACATATCCACAGTTACTGATTTTATTCCCAAACTTCGCACGGCATTACCCATTACTGCATCTAACAAAGACATAACCAATCCTCCGTGAATGAATCCCATTGGATTGGTATGCTTGGTTTCTGTAACTGCATACATTACCGCTTCACCTTCTGATAAAGAATCTAAATGAATACCCAATAGATTGTAATAAGGAGTATTTTCGATGGATTGAAGGAGGTAATGAAACAGTTTTTCATCTATACCTTTATTTTTGGACTCCATTTTTCCTCTTTAATAATTTTCTAAATAATTTGAATACTTCTTACTTTAATTTATTAAGGGAATTTTGAAAATAACAACAATTTGTTTTTAATTCCCTTCTTTTTCTTCTGTAGGCTCAACAGCATGAATAGGAGCATCTGTTTCTTGTGGATGTCCTCCCGGTAGGGCTACAACAGGTTCACTGATATAATCATATTCAATTGGCAAACCGCATTTTTCAATAATTCCTTTTATATCGTGAACCACATTTTCAGGGGTACGTAATGCTTTTCTTAGGAGAACTTTTTTCTTTCCTTTGTTTTTTTCATTTTCGAGTAATTGAGATAATTCAGAAAGATTTACTTTTTGTCCACCCACAAAAAGGGTGCCATTACTTCCCACAGAAACTCGTATTTCGGATTTACGGTCAGGATATGCTTGTTCGTGGAGTTTGCCCCACATATTGCGCGATTCATAACGCACATCTTCGGAGATTTTATCTTCTGCACGGGTAAGCATTTCTGCCTCGGGATGAGTAAATTCATCAACAACGGTTGTGGTAATGAATATAAGTAGATTATCGTTTCTGGCCGTCCGCGATGGATTACGGAATAATTTTCCTAAAAGCGGGATATCCCCTAACAAAGGTGTTTTCGTGACTAAGTGGGAACTCCTGCTTCGTCGTAGTCCACCCAAAACCACTGTTTCGCCACTTTGGACACGAAGTTGTGTCTCCGCATGGCGGATCGTTTTTTCTGGAACGGTAGATGTCTGGTCGTATGCTTTGATTTCTTTATCTTTGTAAGAACTATCTTCTGCACTGATATCCAGTAAGATACTATTCTCTTCAGTGATTCGTGGGACAACGGACAAAATAGTACCTACATCAATGAATTCGACGCGATTATATCCGCCGTAATAACCTCCATAATACCCCCCATAATAAGGATAATTGTTATAGGGATTATTGGGATTGGTATTTGTACCACTGGTAGTTGTCTGGCGGGGGTAATAGGGGGAATATCCACCATATCCGCCTGCAGTACCGGAGATATATGGGACGCGTGTAGCATTTTCAAAGATGGCTTCTTCGCCGTCCTGAACTACAACCCGTGGCGAGGAAAGAATCGTTGCTTTATTTTGACGGTCAAGGTAGTTTAATGCTACTGCAAGATTGTTTCCTAAAAATTGGTCAATGACAGGTTTCCCTTGTAATGTTTGGAGTTGAGGTCTTGTGATATTTCCACTGTTATCTACTGTTAAAGGACCAAAACGAGGTACCAGCGAAGGTAATTGCCCCACACTCATCGATTCGCCACTTCCCGATGGAGAGGCAACATCTTTTACTCCTGAGCCACCATGGAGAATTATGGGCACATTACCGGAGGTTCCATAATAAGACCAATTGATACCTAAGGAGCGTTCCATCTCTGTATCCATTTCGACAATAAATGCTTCTATCAGAACCTGTTTCCGTTTTATATCCCAGGTTTTTATTAATTCATCAATTTCTGCGATACGACTGGGTAATGCAGTTACTGTAATTTGATGGGTCATATCATCCACTACGATTTGTCCCATATCCGAAGGGACTAAATTCTCTAATTGGTCTGCAATAAAATCAATATCTGCGTATTTGATAACCCATGTGCGGGTTTCAAGTCGTATATCTAATGTCTTAATAAATTCATCAATACGCTCTAATCGCGTGGGGAGGTCTGTAACGATAATTATATTGGTTCGGGGATCAACCTGAACAACACCTCGTTGTGAAATCATATTTCCGAGAGCATCCGCAATATTTTCAACGTTGACATTTTGGACAGAAAAACTTCGTGTTTCCATGGGAACATCGAGACGAGCAACTACCTCTTCCATTTTTGCCAGGGAAGTAGGCGAATCCCAAACGAAAATATTACTACTTCGCGTATCTACTAACAGGCTACCATTAGGAGTTAACATAGAAGTTAACACCGACTCTACATCGGAAACTTCCGCATGCTTGATTGCAAAAGTCCTTTTTTCTAATGGGACATCTAATTCTTTAATTGTCTTCTCCATTTGTTTAATATTGTCTTCAATATCCCATACATAAATAACACCAGTTCGTGTATCTGTTATCATCTTTCCTATACCCGAGAGGAGAGATGAAACAATAGCTTCCATGTAAGATATGTCTGCGTATTGAATCTTAAATTCATGTGGTTTTAAATCACCGAATGTTTTTAATAACCATTCTTCCTTTGTAAAAACACGCATGAAATTTGTTTTTTCATCGAATTCGTAGTAAACATCATAAAACTTCAAAACTTCAAGAGCCTCTTTGGGTTTTTTATCCACAATCCAGAAATTCATTTGTAAATCTTTAGCCCCATCTGAAACGATAATATTCCAGTTTGTAGCGAGATGTATAGCCTCTAAAAATTCACCCACAGCCATAGGACCGGGTAAGGTGAGAGGTTCTCCTACATCGGGTAATTCTTTATATTCCAATTTTCTACTGAACAAAATATCAAAGAAACCGGGAACAGAAGTCCCTTGTCGCGTTCCGGTGGCTCCTACTGCTTGACCGATGCTGGAAAGTAATCCTTTAAATCCGGGTGCTGGAGGTGTGGTTCCTGATGGTGTCCCTGAGGGTCCCCCACCGGACATCATGGAAGGGGTACGCGGTCCCGGAGGTGTGGGTACGGGTGTTCCCCCTGCAGGTGGAACCCCAGTAGAAGGTTGTTGCGTAGTAGTCCCACTTTTTTGTCCTGAAGTACCTGATATTGTTTTAGTTTCGGAGGGTTGGGCTTTTTGTGATGATGTTTCTTCTTTTCGTTTTTCTTCTCTTTGTTTTGTTTCAGGTTTAGGTTCTCCCAGGGGTTGCTTTGTATCACGACTACGCATGGATGGAGCCTGTTGCATGGAACCACTCCCGTATCCCGGCGTAGAATCGTTTAAATTAAACCGTGAAGGTTGTCCCCGGACAGATGATGATGTTCTGCCCCCTGTATTTCTTGTGGAAGGACGGGCAACAGGACTGGTCGGCGATTGTTGTGCAGAAGAAAAAAAGTCCGTTAACAAGAAAACACAACAGAAGATAATTCCCTGAAAGAATATTTTTTGCATATTGAAATTTTTTTCCATCTTTTTAATATTCCCAATTGTATTTACGATTTACTGCCTTCATATTTATTTAATATTTATCCCTATGTATAATACATTGAGTAAATATTCTTTCACAAAATAGATTACTCACGATTTATTGTATAAGGGATTTCTTCCTTTCCTTCTGTCCAGAAATAGACGAATGTAACGGTATTACGGTCAAAGGATTGTACCTTACAACCTTTAACGGTATCTCCAATTCCAACTAATATTCCACGGGGTTCTTCGGGTGTGAAAATTTTTATTTTTTGGCCAATTT